>DATAKE010000044.1:0-5523 GCA_036261745.1 Opitutaceae bacterium | reverse complement strand
CGTCCTGCCAGATAGATTCCGGACAGAACGCCAAAGTCTTTACCGGGGAGGAATCAGGACGCGCCAGCCTTGGCCTTGATGTAATCGATCACCTGACCGACCGTTTGGAGTTTCTCGGCGTCGGACTCCGGAATTTCACCTTTAATCTCGTCCTTAAATTCCTCTTCAAAAGCCATGATAAGCTCAACGGTGTCGAGCGAGTCAGCGCCGAGATCATCGAGGAAAGAGGCGGTCGGCGTAATCTGCTCTTCGTTCACGTTGAGCTGATTGACGATGATCTCTTTGACGCGTTGTTCGATAGTTTTTTGGTCAGCCATTTTCGGGAAATTGCGGGTAGCCGGAGGGTTCACATCGCCATGCCGCCGTCAACGGCAAAAACTTGTCCGGTGATGTATCCGGCTTCTTCGGAGCAAAGATATGCGACGAGATTCGCGATGTCGGCTGCTTCGCCGAAGCGTTTCAGCGGCACCGCTTCGAGAATCTTCGCCGAAACCTCGGGGTTGTTCACGAATTCCGTCGTCATATCGGTCTTGATGAATCCGGGAGCGACCGCGTTCACTGTCACATTTCGCCCCGCAAATTCGCGGGCGAGCGTCTTGGTCAGTCCAATCATGCCGGCTTTTGCCGCGGAATAGTTCGCCTGGCCGGCATTGCCGAGGATTCCGCTGACGGAAGTGATGTTAACGATGCGACCCCAGCGCGCGCGGGTCATCGGGCGGCCCAGCAATTTGGTCCAGTGGAAGCAGCTGGTGAGATTGGTGCCGATCACGTCGTTCCAATCGGCTTCGCTCATCCGAAAAAGCAAACCGTCACGGGTGATTCCCGCGTTATTAACGAGGATGTCGATGACGGGAAACTCGGCGAGAAGCTGCTCGGTGGCCCTGGCGACCGCCGCACCGTCCGCGACGTCCACGGCAAGAGCCTTCGCCTTGCCGCCACTCGCAGTAATCGCCGCGGCCGCGGCGCCGCAGGAATCCGCGGATTTGGAAACGCAGATAACCGTCACGCCGTGACGCGCAAGGGTCTCGGCGATGGCTTTGCCGATGCCGCGGCCGGCTCCTGTAACGAGGGCGGTTTTATTGGTGAATGTAAGCATGAAGGGATTTTCGATTTTGGATGCTGAACGACCGGTTCGCCCGGTAACTCGATTTTCGAGGGGTGAGCGGACAGAGACCCGCGCGCCGTCGCAATCGAAAATCCAGCGTCAATAGACGTCTCGCTGATACCGTTTCTCTTTCTTGAGCTGTTTGACGAAGTCGACCGCCGCCGTGGGCGACATTTTTCCCTGCTCGGCGACAATCTCGTGCAACGCCACGTCGACATCCTTCGCCATCCGTTTGGCGTCTCCGCAGACATAAAAACAGGCCCCACCCTCAATCCACGCCCAGAGATCGGCGGCATTTTCGCGCATCCGGTCCTGCACGTAGATTTTTCGCTCCTGGTCGCGCGACCAGGCAAGGTCGAGGCGCACCTGGCGTTTCGCCACATAGTGCCGCCATTCCTCCTCGTAGAGGAAATCCGTTGCATGCTTCTGGTCGCCGAAGAAAACCCAATTGCGGCCGGTGGCGTTGACCGCGACACGATCCTGGACGAACGCGCGAAACGGCGCGATGCCCGTGCCCGGTCCCACCATGATCGCATCTTTCGCGGTGTCTTCCGGGGGACCAAAATGCGAATGCGACACAAACACCAGGGTCGGCGTCGTGCCCACTTGCACGCGGTCAGCCATGAACGTCGAGGCCACGCCGAAACGATCGCGATGGTTGGTTTGGTAGCGCACCACCGCGACCGTGAGATGGATTTCCGTCGGGTAAAGCCGGGGAGAGGACGCGATCGAGTAAAGCCGGGGCATCAGCTTCCGGAGGTGATCGACAAATTCCTGCGGCGTCAGCTTCGCGCTGGGAAACTCCGCGAGCAGATCCACGTATTCCCGTGTGTCCAAAAAAGTCGTGAGCACCTCTTTCGACGCAGGGGCGAGCAGTCCGGTCAGTTTCGCCTTTTCGTCCGGGTTGCCCGCCTTCGCCGCGAGCGTGCCGACAATTTTGGGCGTGGGGCCGGCCAGCGCCAGTCTGGTCGAAAGCGCTTCGCGCAGGGAAATCGGCGCCGGCAGTTTCAACATGGCCGGCGACACCGGTTCGCTGCCCGTGGCGCCGAGCAACCGCAGCAGTTCTTCCACGTCACTCGCCCGATTCATGGGAAACACGCCGAGGGAATCGCCCGCCTTGTAGTGCAGTCCGCTGCCCGTCAGATCCACGAGGAAGTGCCGCGTTTCCTTCGCGGAACCCGGCTTGCTCAATATCCGATTCTCCGTGATGCGGGCGGGAAACGGGTGGTCTTTCGAGTAAACGGAAGAGACAGCGGGAGCAGACATGAAGGGCTATGCAGATATTGGCGCCGCAGGCTGGCAAGCCGGTTTCGCGGCCGCACGCAGGCTTGCAGCGCTCTGGGATTTCCCGCCCACTGCCTTTGTTCATGTCATCCGCCGAACCCATCCGCCTGCAAAAATATCTCGCTGACGCCGGCATCTGTTCGCGGCGTTCCGCCGAGGCGCTGATTGCGCAGGGGCAGGTCTGGGTGAACGGCTCCGTGGCGAAGCTCGGACAGAAGGTCATCCCGGGCGAGGACCGCGTCACCACCGAGGGAAAATCAGTGCGCGCGACGCCGCAGCCCCGGATCACGCTGGCGATGCACAAGCCGCGCGGTCTCGTGTGTTCCAACGAGGACCCGCACAACCCCGACACAATTTTCACCGTCCTCCCCCGCGAATTCGCGAAGTTTCGTTTTTTCTGCGCCGGCCGGCTCGACAAGGACAGCGAAGGTCTCGTGATTCTGACGACGGATGGAGACCTCGCCCATCGCCTGATGCATCCCTCGAACGTCGTGGTGAAACGCTACCACGTCATTCTGGAAAAACCGTTTCCCGCCAAACGCCTGCCGCTGCTCATCAAGGGGATCATCTTCGACGGCGAGCGCTTGAAAGTGGAACGCGCCTCGCTGATCCATCCGGGTCCGGCCAACGACGCCACCAACCTCGACGTGCACATGCATCACGGAAAAAAACGCGAGATCCGGCTGCTCTTCACCACGCTCGGCTACGATGTGAAACGGCTGCGCCGCTATCAGATCGGCGGTTTCCGCCTCAAAGGCATTCCGCTGCGCGCGATGAAAAAACTCACGCCCGCCGAAATCTCCACCCTCTTCCACACCCCGCTCACGCCCAACGCCGACGTGCAGGCCACGGTTGCCACCGTCGCCGCCGCACGCGCCGCGAAAACGCCGGTCTCTTTAACCCATGAAGACTAAACTCCTCGCGCTCGCCGCTTTTTTCACCGGCGTCATCGCGGCTGACGCCGCGCCGCTCGCGGCCACGACCGCCGTGCATTCGAAGCCCGATGAAAAATCGCCCACGCTCACGGTGCTGAAAGCCGGCACGGAGCCGGTCACGCCGTCCGGAATCTCCTATGCCGCACCCTCCGGGTGGATGGCGGTCGAGCTTTCCGGGCCGCACACGGGCTACGTCCAGAACAAGGATCTGACCAAGAGCCTCGACGTCGCAGCCGGCGCGCCGATCTATCTCACCCCGAAAGCCGACACGAACGTGCTCACGATCGCGGAAAAGGATGATCGCTCCGTCATCGACGGCGTGCTCGGAAAATGGTCCCGAATCAGTCTCGAGCGGAAATTGGTCGGCTACATCAAAGTCCCGGGTGCTCCCGTAATCTACCCATCGTCCGCGACATCGCCCGCGCCGATGATTCAGGCGGCCCCCGAGCCAACGCCTTCCCCGGTGGTGACGCCGGCGCCGGTCATTTCCTCGGCACCGGTCATAACGGCACCCGTTCGCTCCGCGCCGGTCGTCACCTCCACCCCGGCTCCGACGCCTTCGCCCAAACCCGCGCCGGCTCCGGTGGCTGACGAATTACCGGCGATTGCCACGGCCCCGGCGGTCGCGGCAAGCGCCACATCCGCCGACACCCGCACGCCCGTCGCACCGGGCCGCGCGGCGCCGATGGCCAGCGATGGCAGCTCGGCGACCCTCCCCCGCTCGTTCCAGGGAAAATTCGTTTCCACGCGCCGTCCGCTGGCGCCGCGGCATCCTTACGACTGGGCGCTCAACGACGAAGGTGGCAAACGCTACGCCCTGCTGGATGTCTCAAAATTGCTCCAGACCGAACAGATCGAAAAATACACGGATCGCATGGTCGTCGTCTACGGAACGGCAAAGCCCTCCCCGAATGGCCGGGATATTTTGATCCAAGTCGAGAGCCTCCAGCTGAAGTAACACGCCATGGGATTGATCGACGGGAATAAAATCGCGGAGACCATCATCGCGGAACTCAAGGCGCAGGTCGCAGCGATCCAAGGCCGCAAACCTTGCATCGCCCTGGTGCGGGTCGGAGATGATCCGGCATCCGTTTCCTACGTGCGAAAAAAAGAAAAGACGTCCGCCGAGATCGGCATTGAGAGCCGGATCATTCTGCCCCCGGTCACCACCACCCAGGCCGAGCTCTTCAAACTCCTCGACGATCTCAATGCCGACGCGAGCGTCGACGGCATTCTCGTCCAGTCGCCGTTGCCCAAGCATATCGACGAGGTGGCCACCTTCCGACGCGTCGCGCCGGAGAAGGACGTCGACGGCTTCAACACCATCAACCTCGGCAAAGTTGCGCAGGAGGACGAGACGGGCTTCGTCGCCTGCACGCCGGCAGGAATCATGGAGATGCTCGCGCGCAGCGGCGTGGACTTGAAAGGCAAACACGTCGTCGTGCTGGGCCGCTCGCTGATCGTCGGAAAACCCATCGCTTTGCTGGCGCTGCAGAAAAAGGCAGGGGCCAACGCCACCGTCACCATCTGCCATTCCGGCACCGTCGATCTTCCGGCGATTACGCGACAGGCCGACGTGCTCATCGCCGCCATCGGTCGCGCGGAGTTCGTCACGGCGAGCATGGTCAAACCCGGAGCGGTCGTGATCGACGTCGGAATCAACCGCGTCCCGGACGCCACCAAGAAGACCGGTTACCGCCTCACCGGCGACGTGCATTTCCCCACGGTCTCGCCACTCACCAGCCTCATTACCCCCGTTCCAGGGGGCGTCGGACCCATGACGGTCGCGATGTTGATGAAAAATACCGTTAAAGCGCATCAACTCCGCTCCCTGCGTTGAGTTGCAGTGTACCTTGGCTTGCCGGAGCCGATGGATTGGGCTTTCCTCCGTCGAAAAATGGCAACCCCGTGTATCCTGGTCGTTGATGACCAACCCATCAATGTCCAGTTGCTGAAACGCAAATTGGAGCGCGAAGGTATTCGCGTTATGACCGCGACCAATGGAGCCGAGGCCCTCGCCGCGACCGCGAAGGAAAAGCCCGATCTGATCCTGCTCGATGTGATGATGCCCGACATGGACGGCATCGAAGTTTGCCAGCGTTTGCAGGCGCAAGAGGACACGCGCTCGATCCCGATCATCTTCATCACCGCCCGTACCAATAAGGAAAGTAAACTCGAGGGCTTGGGCGTCGGCGCGGT
>DATAKE010000042.1:0-86938 GCA_036261745.1 Opitutaceae bacterium | reverse complement strand
CGTTCTATGATCAAATGGGGGTTTAGTTAACACGGGAGCCGCTCAAATCATCTGTGTCATGTGGGATAATTCCGATTGATGCTCAGACAGCAGTCGTCGGGGCCGCAAACCGACATCAAGATTATCGTCACCATGCCCGGCAATGACCTCATGTTAGGACAGCTAGCCGGCGCAAGGGAATCGCTTACACTTGCGCGGACTGAACGTGATACACACCTCTACGTTTGCGGCCGCACAGGCACGGGGAAAAGTAAGTTCCTAGAATCATTAATTCGTCAGGACATTCTCCCTTGGCGTAAGAGTAAGTGCGAGTTCCTGGTCCTCGACCCGCACGGCTCCCTTTAACGATAGCTTCATCCAGTGGCTCGCTTGGCATAAAATTGGCCGACCCATTGTCCCGATCGATTTGCGACCAAATGATTGGGCGGTCGCATACAACGTACTTCGACCGCGCACCGAAGCTGATCCAGCTGTTACCTACTCACGCTCTTCCTGTGCTTCAAAAATGGGTTCGAAGATAGTCCTTCAGCCTGCACCGATTAGAACTTCGTGAAAATTGGTGCGGCCAACGGGACTCGAACCCGCGATGGGATTTGCCAAAGATTTGTCAGCGAAACTGTTTCTAGCTTGTTTTGCCTGCCCTCAGATTCATCTTCCTGCCTGTCTAACTAACACATAAACAACCTAAAGCACGTCTTGCTACGCTTTTCAGTTGTTGGGAAGAGGCGGTTCGAATCCCCCCCTCTCCGCCATCGGCCTTCGCTCGAGATGAGTTCCCGCCGATGGCTTCGAGCCTGGCCTGTTTCGACCCGGTTTCGACGTCTCCTATTTTGAGTCGTCCTGCTTTGATTTCGGCGGCGGAAGGAGTTCGCCAGCCGGTTCCGCGACAATGGTGGGTGTTCCGACTTTGACGGCAGCATTGCGCAGCACGTTTTTCTCCACGGTCACCGTGCCGTTCGTTTCGCGACCGAAATACCCGCCGGCCGAACTAATCAAGACGGGCAACGTGTCGGCGAGCGCCACGCCCTCCGAGTTCACGGTCATTTTTGTCCGCCAGAGCAACCGCTTCTCCCCTTTCGCGATCGCGGCTCCGTCGAAAGCGGATGCGATGACAAAATAGCAGCTGCCAAACGCCTCATCCACGAGGTAGGTCGTCTTCGGATCGCGGCGATAGTAGCGGAGAAACGGACCGGCCATTCCAAGTTCGAATGTCGGGATACCCCTCGGCGCCGGATCGACGTCCACGCCATTCGCAGCATTGACGACCTTTTGGCGTTCCCCCTCGTCAGCGAGCCGGTTCAGGCCGCGCGAAAACGCGTTGCTCGAGCGGCGCACCTGCACTTCGTCCTTCAGGATTTTGGCCAGCTCCTGGGCAAAAGCCGTCCCGCCGATGATGCCCGCGCGGTCGATGACCTGCCGGTGCTTGCGCGGATCGGCGAGTACGAACGGCAAAAGCTCCTCGGCATTGTTAAAACCGCTGTGCGCCGTGTCCGGCCTTTCCGGCATCGGCGGCAATTTTTCGCGGTCCTCATCACTGATGCCGCCGGCCGTCGTTTCCAAAATCGCCTCTTGGGTCAGGCGTTCCTGCGTCGCCTGCTCGAACGCCATCTGCACCGCCTCAGCTTCCGCCGCCGCCTCCACTTCGGCGTTGGTGGCGGAGTGGTCTCCGTAGTTGAAAACGATCACGAGCGTCGGTTGATGTGCAGGGGGATCGGCCTCGAGATAACCGCCGGTGGCGAGGGCCGTCTTCATCGCCTGCTGCAGGAGCGCCATGGGCGGGGGCCTGGCATTGGCCGGCGCCGCTTCCCCGAGATTTTGATAGTAGCCCGGCTGCAGAACATAATAGGACGGATTCTGCCGCGTCGGTGGACGCAGTTTTTTTCCCGCGGGCGTGATCTCAGTGAGAATGTTGCAATCGACCCGGGGATTTTCCTGCAGCGATTTCGGCAGCACCGAAAACCGGAGCGCCGGCGGCCTCCCGGTTTTCACTGTTCCGGGTTTTTCGGCCTCCCCTGCATCCGCAGTGAGCGCGGAGGCCAGCACACACAGGATCAATTTTTTCACGACATGCATGGACGCAATATCGTGCGGGACCGGAGGTGGCTGCACCGACCGTTCAATTGCGGCCTCCCTCGGGCTGCGCTTTGTCCGGGCTTCTTCTCGGAAGCGGCTGCTTCGCGCCCGAACGAGTTCCTTCGTCATAGCCAACCAAGATGGCGGGCCCTACTTCCACCCGGGCGCGGTCCCGCAGCGTTCGGGTCGTAATTTCGGGTTCAGCCGTTTCCCGGCCAAGAAACGGCGCCGCGCTGGCAATGAGAGGCGGCAAGGTTTCGCGCAGCGACACCCCCACGGAATTTACCGTCATGTTCGTGCGCCAAAGGAGCCGGCGTTCACCGCGAACCATCGCATCGTAGTCGAACGCGAGCAGAACGACAAAGTAGCAGCTGTTGAAAGCCTGGTCCTTCAGGTAATCGAGCTTCTCGTTGCGGTCCAAAATGCTTTCCCCCCAGGCCATCTGGCGGGCCATCTCCTTGACGAGGTCTTTTCCGCCTACGAGCCGGGCGCGTTCGAGCACTTCGGCATCGGCGAACCGCTGGAATTCTTCGCTGAAGAGTTCGTTCATCGTGTTGTGCGTTCCCCACCGGTAGAGAATGAAGAGCGAGGGTCGCACTTCGACCGACGGCACGGAAAAATAACCGGCGGTCGCGAGCGCCTTGCGCACAAAATAATCGATGTGTGCGAGCGGCGGGGCCTCTTCCCCAGCGACCGATTGCCCCCTCTGTCGAAAACCGTCCGGCTGGGCGACGTAGTAGACAGGATTTTCCGGTGAGGCCGGTTCCTGCGTGCGTCCTTCCGACGTCAGCTCCGTGAAGACCGTCATATCGAGCACAGGATTAGGCTGAAAAGATTTCGGCAATAAACTGACGGCAAACGGCGGCGGCCCGCCGGTGGATTTTTTTGCTGCCGCTACCGGGGACGTTGCTGCCGCCGTCCGAACAGAAGGCGGCGACTTACACGCCGAGAGCAAACCAAGCACCGCCACCAAGCCGACCGGCAGGCAGCGGAGGAGTTGGGGACGGCGCGGAAACATCGGGGGACGCGCCCGAATCAAAAAAACCTTCCAAGGGCCCACAACCTCAAACGCCCGACTGCCGCTCCCCTGTTCGGGAACTTGCAATCGGGCGTTGGGCCGAGTTCACCAGACCGGCCTGGCCAGCCGGCAGATAAAAATCAGAGGATCGTGGGTCGGCTTGACGTAGCCGACCGTCTGGGACCGCCGTCCGACCGAGTTCGAAGACACTCGGCGTTCGAAGCTGCGGCCAGTGTCACCGTCCTGGCGCTCATTAGACCGCCGCTGCAGTTTTCAAGCGCAGCTGCCAATCAGTTCATCGCCGCGGATTTCAGCAGCTTGGAGAGCTGCCCGGTCGAGCCAAATCCGGCGAGCTCACCATTTGCTTTGAAAACATAAACGCAGGGCACATCGACGACCTTCAGTTGCGTCGCAACTGGACTGCCGAGGCCGCGTTCATCGACGTATTGGAGGCCGGGCGGTTTTTCCTGGGCGATGGTCGCTTTCGCTTTAGCGACGTCCTTGTCGACATTGATTCCGACCACCTCGTGCTCGGGCTTGATCGCCTTCGTGATGGAGGCGAATGCCGCCTCCGACGCCCGCGTCGCTCCGGACCACACATACGCGATCACAATCTTACCGCGTTTGTCGGCCAGCTTGAACGCCGTCCCGCTTTCCGAGACGAAGTCCAGCGCGACGGATTTCCCGACGAGGTCGTACCGCTCGATGACCGTTCTAGCCTGATCTTTCACGGTGGCGGGCGCGGACGAGGAGGAGAGAATTTTGCTGGCGACCTGACGTGCCGTGGCCTCCGAACCATTCTCCACCACTTCGAGGTAGAGCCGAAACACGCCGGCGTTGCCCGGGAACTCGGGTAAGAGCGCATCTGCCTGCCGGTCGATTTCGTCCATCCGCGCTTCCGCCCGCAGCTTTTTCTTTTCCACCTCGAGCTCCATCATCTGGCGGGCGACGTGAAAGCGGTCCGTTTCGGAATGCGAATGGTCATTTCGATAAGCGGTGCCCAGCTGGGTCGCCCTGGCCTCCTCGGACACCGCGCCCAGGTCGACCGCATCGAGCAGTGAAGTGACCTCCAGTTTCTTCGCGGCCGAAGCTTTCGAGTGAGAGGGAAACGCGGCGTAGAAGCCCCTGGCTTGGTTCGCGACCTCGACGAGGGCTTTGGCCTTGGCCTCGCGCTCCGCCTTGGAGGACGGACCCTTTTTGTTCGGCTCGGATTTGTCCGAGGCGGGGGAAGCCGCCGCGCGCAATTGTTTCCATGCGGCATCGCCTTTCGCATCCGCGGCGGCGGCAGTTTCACTGTGCATTTTTTCGGCCGCCTTGGATCGCGTGAGCGGAAGAACAAGGAGCGCAACGAGCGACAGGCAGAGCAGGTATCGGGGATTTTTAATCATGACGTTGAATTCGGCGCGAAGCCGTCTGGACGAGGGTTGTGAGGGACTGAGCTCGTCCAAGTGCCGCAGGAGCGAAACCTGGATTGAGCGGGCGCCGACTCTCCCGCCCCGCCGAAATCCGCCAACCGGTTTATCGTAATATTTCCGTAACCGGAAAAACGATGCGCGCATCCCCTATGACTCGACTAGATCGTGACGACGTCCCCAGAGAAACGCTCACGAGAACCCTTCCCCGGCCACGGCCCGCCACGTCGCTTCGTCCGCGTCATGTTTCCGTAATCAGGGAAACGGAGGACGCCGCGGGACTGGGCCCGACTTTTTTTAACCGACGGCGAGGAGCTCGACCTCAAACACCAGCGTTGCATTCGGCGGGATCGCACCGGGATATCCTCCGGCTCCGTAGGCGAGTTCGGGCGCGAGCGTGAGTTTCACCTTGTCGCCGACTTTCATCGTCGCGACCCCGAGATCCCATCCGGCAATCACCTCGCCTTCACCCAGCGTGAAGGTGAACGGGGAGTTGCGATCGACCGAGCTGTCGAACTTGGCGCCGTCAACGAAACGCCCCGTGTAGTGCACCGTCACGGCATCGCCCTTTTTCGGGGTCGCGCCCGTGCCCGTTTTCAATTTCTCGATCTGCATTCCCGGTGTTGCTGCCATTTCCGATTTCCTCCGCCCGCAGCGTCGTCGTCAAGAAGCGAGTTCCCTACTCCAGCTCGCGATCCAGCGCGAACTCGTAAGTCCCCTCCCGCCCGGAGGCCACAAGCCGTTCGATTTCCCGATCGTCCAACGCGACGATGTGTTGGTGCGCACCGCGGTTGAACATATCGGGAAAGCTCAGCACGAGGTGGACCTCGGGACGCTGGCGGGATTCGAAGCTTTCCCCCAGTTCCCGGACGGCGATTGTCCCCCGCACCGCCGTCGGCGGATTGCGAAAGTCGCCCGCGGATTTCACGAGGACAATTTTTCCATCCAGAGCGCGAAGATCGGTGGAGGAAACAGCCATGGCATCATGGTGCGTTTTCCCGATGGAAAGTTCCAAACCCTGCCGCCCAATGACAAACCGCATCCCCTCGCAAAAGGGAGATGCGGTTCGGTGAAACGCGAGGCTCAGCCCGCGCCGAGTTGCTGCTTACTTGATACTTTTCTCCAGGCTTTTGGCGTGCTGGTGATGCTGCTGCAGCGTGGGGAGCATCTTGGCCGCCAGCGCCTGCACTTCGGGATCCTTCGAGTTCCGCGAGGCTTTTTCGAAGAGGTCCACGGCGTCGTCGTGGGCGTCGACCATCTTGTCGATGTACGCCTGGTCGAAATCTTTCCCGGTTTTCTTCGCCAGCCGGTTGACCCCGCGCTGGTCGTAATCGTCACGCGCGATCGCGCTCAATCCCTTGCGGCTCGCAAGGCCGCTCAGCTCGGTGCTCGCCTGGGTGTGTTCGGTCACGAGCTGCTGGGCAAAGCTGCGCACCTCGGCATTGGTCGCCTGCTGTGCGGCAAGTTCGGAGAGACGGAGTTCTTCCGTGTTCAACTCGGCGGCCTTCGTCAGGAAACGCCGGTCGGCGCGCGGGAGTTCCATTCCCTCCGTGGCCTGACTCGAGCGCAGGCTGCCCGTGCTCGAACCGCCCACAGTGCTGCTGCTGTCCATCGACGAATTTCCCGCCGGAGACGTGGTGCCGGTGCTCGGATTTCCCGAGCCATAACCGGAGCTCGCGCTCGACGCGCCCGTGGTCGACGCGCCGGTGCTCGTGCGGGACCGATCTGCTCCGGTCCGCGTGGAACTGGAGGAGGTATCGGACGACGAGCTTTGAGCGGAAAGAGAAGCCGCGGTGCACAAGGCTGCCGCGCTGAGAACGCTGACAACGGCGCGTCGGAGACGACGGCCGGAGAAAGGAGTTTTGTTTTTCATAGCGGGCCGACAGACCAGACGATCCCCGGCCAGTTCCCCGCCCGGGTTATTGCCAAAAGGTTTGTTTCTCCTCTGAAAATCGCCGGGGACGAACGCAAAAGCCTGGCGACCGCATCCCTCAACCCGCAGGTATCGGCAGTTCCGTGACCACTTGTCACTCGCCTCCCTGCTCGTTTGCATTTTTGTCGAAATACCTTCCCTCGACGTCAGTCCGTTTGCCTCGGCTCCTCTCAAACCCCGCCATGTCCCCTCCGTTTTCTCACCCGGTTATTTTCCTTCCTGGCATCATGGGAAGCGCGCTGCGCGATGAATATCCCATCAACCCGGAAGCGGTCTGGTCGCCGGTCAAACTCCTCGTGAAAGCCTACGAGCGCGTGACGTTGCATCCGTCGGACACGCGCTACGAACTGCTCGAGCCGTCGCGCGTTGCCGCCGATCAAGTTTTCGGCCTGGTGTATTCCGAACTGATCGAGGAACTGCGGCACAATCTCAGCCCGCAAGCGGATCAGCCCGTGCCGGTGTTTCCGTTCGCGTACGACTGGCGCCAGCCGCTCGAGAACATCGAAACGCTTCTTGCCGGCTTCATCCTCGAGGTGATCGACCGGACCAAGCTGCTCCGTCACTACCACGACGCGGGCTATGGAACGCCGAAATTTCCCGCGAAGGTTCACCTCGTCGCGCATTCGATGGGAGGATTGATCATCGCGGGTTATCTCCAGAAACACGGCGAGGAACGCGTCGCGAAAGTGGTGTCCATCGCCTCGCCGTTGCGCGGCTCGCTCGAGGCCGTTTCCAAAACCGCCACCGGGGTTGGCACGCTCGGAAGTTCGCCCGGCAGTTCCCGCGAACGCGAAGCCGCGCGCGTCACGCCCGCCCTCTATCACTTGCTGCCCTCCTTCAAGGGCGCGATCGACGCCGATCCCGGCCTCATCGCCGATCTTTATCTCCCCGATGCGTGGCAGCCCGGCATCGTGCAGACGCTGGCCTCGTTCATCCGGATGTACGGTTTGAACCCGAAGACCCCGGACATCGCGGCGAATGAACTTCTAAAAACGATGCTCAACGCCGCGTGGCGTCACCGGACCCGCATCGAAAAATTGACTCTGAAGAATTCGAAGTCGTGGCTCTCCATCGTCGGCGTCGGGGAAAAAACGCGCGTCAGCATGCGCATCAGCAAGGACCCGCAGGGAAAACCGCGCTTCGAACTCGCCGACGGCGACGTCCGCGACGAGTGGCACAAGGGCGATTCGAAAAAAGACATCTACACCGGCGACAACACCGTCCCCTACCTCGGGGCGCGGACGAAATTCATTCCCACCGAGCAGGTCGTCTGTGTCTCGCCCGACGACTTCGGTTTCTGGGAGTTCAAAGACCGGTTACTCGAGAAAACGGGTTTTCATGCGAGCATGCCGGGCATGAATCTCGTGCAGCGACTCGTGGTCAGCCACTTCAAGGACTACGCCTATGGCGATGTCTGGGGACGCCCCGCTCCCGATCTCGCTCCGGGCGCCGCGTGGGATCCACCGATCGCAGGCCTCGCGAAAAAATAGCGGCCGTTTCAGGTGCCGGGTTGCACGTACAAGGCGGGCGCAAAAAGTTTTCGCTCCGCGCCTCGCGGATCGTTTTCCACCCGCGTCTCACGCTCGAAAAGCATCGTGGCCCGCCGGCCGGTCTCAAACCGCGGCCACGCGGGAATTTCCCTGGTGTTCGGATTTCCCGTGCGCGCAAACGCGAGCAATGCCTCGCTCATCGCGTCGGCTACTTTCTGGGCGTCGGCCGCGCCCACGGTGTACTGGCTGTGCGCCACGTTATCGAACACCAGCGGAATATCGACGGTGTGCGGAGCCTTCCACTTTCCGCCATCGGCGGGTGACGGCCAGTTGACGCAGTAAACAAACGTCGGCGCCCCGCCCTGTCGCGCCCGACGCTCGGATTGCAACACCATCCCTTTCCACGAACGCGCTGCGGTGGTTGCGGCGAAGAACACGTCGCTCGCCGAATAGCCGGGATAGAGCTGCCGATATTCCGCGACGACCGCTTCCGCGCTGATTTCACCCATGAATTGCTTCACGTGCTGCGTGAGTTTCCCGGGCAGCGTTTCCCAGGTCAGCGTGAACGCCGCCGGATCCCCGCCGCCGATGAGGTTGGTGGTCTCATCGTGTGTGTTGCCCATCACCATCGGAATATCCGCGGACAGCGGCGACGCCTCCGGCGAAAAGGGATCGCGCGGCAGCGCTCCACCATCGGTGACAGGTGTCCATGAGCCGCCCCGCATCGCCGCGATGAGTTTTCCCACCGGCATGGTTTTGATCTCGCTGATTTTTTCCGGGCTGAGCTCGAGTGCGCGCAGGACGTCGCGCGCCGTTTGGGTCCCGTGTTCGCGCGTGCGCCCGGTCAGCTGCTGGCCGCTCATGGTCCAGACGCGGTGAAACAACCCCTGCGCGGCCGGCATCGCCATCAGCGTGGCGCATTTCGCGCCGCCTCCCGACTGCCCGAAAATCGTGACATTGCCCGGATCCCCGCCGAACTCCGCGCTGTTGTCGCGCACCCATTTGAGCGCGAGCACGAGATCGAGCATCCCGGCGTTGCCCGAATCCGCGAACTCCGGGCCACCGAGCTCCGCGAGGTAGAGATACCCGAATCCATTGAGTCGATGATTGACGGTGACAACGACCGCGTCTCCGCGCCGCGACAGACGCGTTCCGTCGTAAAGATTCTCTGTCACCGACCCACCGCTGTAACCACCGCCGTGAAAATAAACGAGGACCGGTCGTCTCGCCCCATCGCGCAGAGCCGGCGTCCAGACATTGAGGTAGAGGCAGTCTTCGCTCATGGCCGCGTTTTCGCCGTTTGCCCGGCCCGCCGGTTGGGGTGCGGTCGGCGCAAATGCCAACGCGTCGCGCACGCCGTTCCAAGCCGCCCGCGGCACCGGCGGTTGAAAACGATGTCGGGCGGTGTCTTCCCCGTAAGGAATTCCTTTGAAGGCCTTGATTCCCTGATCGACGTAACCGCGAACCTTGCCGGCGCGGGTCGTCGCGACGGGATTCAAATCGGCCTGCGCCGCGGCCGTGCCTGGCGCGCCACCGATGCCGGCCAGCACGAACCAAACCCAAACGCGAAACCCGGAAATGAGCGTCATGTGCCGGGCTGCTTCGCGCGCCACGAACTACGGCAGCTTCGTCTGCAAAATTTTGCTGACGGCTCCGAAATCGATCAGGCCGGCCTCGGGGCGTTTCTTCAGCGCCCCGATGACCTTGCCCATTTCCTTTTTGCTCTGCGCACCCGTTTCCTGGATCGCCTCGGCGATGAGGGCGTCAACCCGCGCCGCGTCGAGTCCCTTCGGGAGATATTTTTCCAGGATGCGGATCTCCGCTTCGTTCGCCGCCACGAGATCGGCACGGCCACCTTTTTCGAATTCGGTTTTCGCGTCGCTCAGATTTTTGACCCCTTTGCGGATCGTCGCTGTGACCAAGGCGTCGTCGATCGGCTTCGATGAATCCATCGACGCCCGCTGGACCGCGGCATCGGCGGTGCGCAGCGCGAGGGCGGTCGCGGCATCACGGGTTTTCATGGCGGTGACAATGTCCGCACGGAGAGTTTCGTAGAGGGTCGGCATGGAGGAAAAATCAGAGTGACCGGCGGCCACTCAGCGGTGGGGAGCGGGAACCGCGGTCTTTTCAGGAATGAAACAAGCGCCCCCGCAGGACGTGTCGTTCCCCCCGGCGATCGAGAAAGCACACGCTAGACCCGCAATTAGGATCAGCGGCAGCCAGCGGGTGAGGAGATTCTTTCGGGGCACCCGGCACTTGATATGCGAGATCCGCACGGACGCCAGCGGGAAGCTGCACTCTTCCGCGCTTTCCGCGGCTTCGCGTTGACGCGATCTTCCTTGCTCCCACCGTTTCCCCACCCCGGCTTCCCCCGAATCATGCGCTTTGCTACAAAATCACTTTTACTGCTCGGACTTGCCGCCATGGCGACCCGTATGATGGCGGCGGCCAACTGGTCGCCCCCCGGCCTTCCTCCCGTGCCAGCCGAGGGACCCGTGCTCTGCACGCGCGATTACTTAACCCAGGAACAGGGCAAGGCCGTTCTCGATGCCACCCTCGCGAAATTTCCCGACCGCGCCGCATGGGACGACTACGCGCAGCATGTGCGGGAGCGCATTCAACAGGGCGCCGCCCTCGCACCTTTGCCGCGCCGCACCCCGCTCAACCCGATCATCCGCTCACGCCGCGTCCATGATGGCTACTCAGTGGAGAACGTCGCATTCGAGTCCGTACCGGGCTATTTCGTGACCGGAAATCTCTACCGTCCCCTCAAGGCCAAGCCGCCCTACGCCGCGGTGCTTTCCACGCACGGACACGCACGGCGGATCGAAAAACCCGAGGACTACGATCAACACGCGCGGTTCAGCCCGGGGATGCAGACGCGTTGTGCCGCGCTCGCGCGGATGGGCGCCGTTGTTTTCTCGATCGATATGTTCGGCAACGGGGACTCCATTCTCCAGGTCGGCCAGGACGCGCACCGCCAGCCGTTCGCCATGACGATCCAGGCTTGGAACGCGATCCGCGCTGTCGATTTTCTCCTCTCCCTTGAGGGCGTTGATCCGAAGCGCGTCGGCGCGACCGGCGAGTCCGGCGGCGCCACGCAGCTTTTTCTCCTCTCGGCCCTCGACCAACGCGTGGCGGTGACGGTGCCCGTCGTGATGGTGTCTGCGCATTTTTTCGGCGGTTGTCCCTGCGAGAGCGGCCGGCCGATCCACCGCAGCACCGATCATTTCGCGAGCAATGCCATGATCGCCGCGCTCGCCGCCCCGCGCCCGATGCTCGTGGTCTCGGACGGCAAGGACTGGACGCTCAACGTTCCCAAAGTGGAGTTCCCGTTTCTCAAAGCGATCTACGGCTACTACGGGGCGGACGATCGCGTCGCCAACGTCCACCTCCCCGACGAAGGACACGACTACGGTCCGTCGAAACGCGCGGCGATGTATCGCTTCATGGCGGCCCACCTCGGACTCGATCTCTCCGCGCTGCCCGCCAAAGGAGCGGGCTTCGACGAATCCTGGGTGGCCGTCGAGCGCGCCGGTCCGGTCCATGTGTTTAACCAGGAATTTCCGCTGCCGGCGCACGCCTTGCACGATGCGGCTGCGGTCGAGAGCGTTTTCAAATCGTTGCAGCAGTAGGGCGACGCCTCCGCGCCCGGCTGGCCTGTCTGTAGGAGCGGGTTTACCCCGCGACCTTTCAGCGGTCATCGATCCGTCGCGGGGTAAACCCGCTCCTACAGCTCGAGCCAATCCGGGGAATAATTGCACCGGAGCAATCCGGACGACACATCGCGGGATTGTGTGCTACCTTCACCGCATGCGAATGACCAATGCCTCCATGTATGCGCGCGTGCTCGCGAGTGACGCCACATGCAACGGCCGGTTTTTCTTCGGTGTGACGTCGACCGGAATCTACTGCCTGCCCGCCTGCAAAGCGCGCAAACCGAAACGCGAAAACGTGCAGTTTTTTCCGTCGTGCGAAGCCGCGCGCGCCGCCGGCCTTCGCCCCTGCAAGAAATGCCACCCCGACGATTTTGCCCGCGGCGCCGATCCGGTGCTCGAGGACATCGAGACCGTCGTCGCCGAGATCAGGAGAAATCCCGCCGCGTTTCCCGATGTCCGCGCCGTGGTCCGGCGGTCGGGATTCGGCGCGACCCGGCTCTTCGAACTTTTCCGACAACACTACCACGCCACGCCGGCCGACGTATTGCTGCGCGCCCGGCTCGACGTGGCGAAAACAACTTTGCTGTCCTCCGCTGCAGCTCTCCTCGCGATCTCCAGCGATGCCGGCTTCGAGTCGTTGTCGACGTTCCACGAGCAATTCCGCCGCTTCAACGGACTCACCCCGGCCGCCTACCGCGGGTTGCGAAACGCCCGCCACTTCACAATCGATCTGCCTGAGGGCTATCCCCTCGCCTATCTTCGCCGCGCGTTCAGTCGCGACGCCCAGAGTGTGACGGAAAAATTGGACGGCGATGCCTACACGGCGACGATTGCGCTCTCCGCCGAACCGGCGTTGCTTTCGCTGAAACTTTCCCCGGCGACGGTCGACGTGGAAATTTCCCACGGCTCGGCCGCCGAAGCCCACCTCATCGTGATCGGACTGCTGGGACTCGACGAAGACGCTGCGTCCTTCGCGCGGCTCGCGACCCGGCTGGGACTCGCGCGCCTTGTGGCGGGGCGTCGCGAGCTGCGCATCAGCCGGACGTCCTCCGTGTTTGACGGACTTTTGTGGTCGATCATCGGACAACAAATAAATTTTCCCTTCGCCTGTCTGCTGAAACGCCGACTGATCGAGCGCGTCAGTTCCCCGCTCGCCGCCGGGCTCTACGCGCCTCCCACGCCGGCAGCGATCGCCGCGCTCGAACCGGCGGATTTGCTGCCCCTGCAATTTTCACGGCAAAAGGCCAGCTACGTCATCGCGACGGCGCGCATGATCGTGGAAGGAAAGCTCGATCTGTTCACTTTGAACAGGTTGTCGGCCACCCGCGCCGAGCGGACGCTGCTTTCGATTCACGGTCTCGGCCCTTGGTCGGTGAACTACCTGATGATGCGGTCACTCGGGTTTGCCGACTGCGTTCCGTTGGGCGACACCGGTGTCACGAGCGGGCTGCAATCCCTGCTCAAACTCGAGGAGCGCCCCGATGTCGACGCCACGCGGAGATTGATAGCCATGTTTTCCCCATACCGCAGCCTCGCCACGGCGCATTTGTGGCAGTTCGATAAACCCATTCCGACATGAGACAATTCTACGACACCTTTTCCACTCCCGCGGGGGATTTTTCCGTCGCCCTCGACGCCAACGGCGCCGTGCTCGCCACCGCGTTCGGAGGACTCCCTGAACTGCGCGAACGCTTCGCCGCCGATGAAGTGGTGCATGATCCCGTACGCGTCGCGCCCGTCCGGCGCGAGTTGACCGAGTACTTCGAAAGCACCCGCCAGCAGTTCACGGTGAAAATTTCCCCGAGCGGCACCCCGTTCCAGCTGAGCGTCTGGGCCGCGCTCCGGAAAATTCCATTCGGCGCGACCCGCAGCTACGGCGAACTTGCCGCCGAGCTGGGCAATCCTGGCGCCGCCCGCGCCATCGGCCGCGCGAACGGGACGAATCCGGTCTGCGTCATCGTGCCCTGCCACCGCGTCATCGGCGCCGACGGCGGCCTCACCGGCTTCGCCTTCGGCGAGGAAATCAAGCGCTGGCTCCTCGCGCACGAGGGCGTTTCAAATCCGGCTCTCGTGTAGGCGGACGACGAAGCGTTTGAGTTTCGCCTCGTCCTTCACGCCGGGCGCTGACTCCACCCCGCTGTTCACATCCACAAAGCGCGCGCCGCTCCGCCGCAACGCATCGCCGATATTCCCGGGATTAAGGCCGCCGGAAAGAATCCACGTCTGGCCGGCGTGGGCATTTTGATGGCGGGAGAATTTCTCCCAATCGCCCGTCTCGCCGGTGCCGCCGAATTTATCGGCGTGAAAAGTATCGAGCAGGAAAAACTTCGCGAGCGGCAGCAGGCCAGCGGGGACATCCGCGGCGGGCGGCAACTTCGGTGCGAGCCAGAGACGATCGGCGCCGACCAGCTTTGACCATTCGGCGACCGTGGCCACGGGGAGATCGTGCCGGAAATGGATCTGAAAAAAATCGAAGCCCGCCGCCACCATGGCGGACAGGTCCTTCATGGTGGGTTCGACTGACACGGCGACTTTCTTGCGGTCCGGTAAACGGGGCCCCATCGCGTCGAAGCTCGCGAGTGGCAGATAGCGCGGCGATTTCGGATAGAGAATGAACCCGAGGTAATCCGCCCCACAACGGTCGGCGAACTCCGCATCGACGATGGAGGTGAGACCGCAGACTTTGAGGCGGATGCCGTCGATCATGTTCGTGCAACCACAGAGGCACAGAGGACACAGAGTTCAAGCTCTGGCGCCTTCTGGGAATGGTTGGTTTGAAAACTCTAGCGGCGGACTATGATCGTCGCCGGGGAGCGTACGAAGACCAAGGGTGTTCCTGGCGGTCCTGGACCGCCGCTACTGTCGATCAACCCAAGCTGGTTTCCTCCGTGTCCTCCGTGCCTCCGTGGTTCAAAACGCGTTAACCGCCTTGATCACGTGATCGACCTGCGCGTCGGTGAGCTCCGGGAAAATCGGGAGGCTGACACAGGTCGCCGCGACTTTCTCCGCAATCGGAAACGACCCCAGGCCTTTGCCTAGATTCGCATAGCATTTCTGGAGATGCAGCGGGACCGGATAGATCAGGTCGGTGCCGACTTCGAGTTTCGTGAGATGCTCCCGCAACGCATCGCGTCGCGGGTGGCGGACCGTGAATTGGTGAAAGACCGATTTTCCATACGCCGGCTGCCCAGGCAGCCGCAGTTCGGCGAGCTTCAGTTCCGCGAGGTATCGCGCTGCGATCGCCTGCCGGCGTGCGGTCCAGCCGGCGAGGTGCGGCAACTTCACGTTGAGCAGCGCGCCCTGGAAACCATCCATGCGGAAATTTCCGCCGACGATGTCGTGATAGTAACGCCGGTCCGAACCGTGGACGCGGATGTGGCGTGCCTTCGTGTGCACTTCCTCGCGGCGCGAGACAAATGCGCCGCCCTCGCCGCAACCGCCGAGATTTTTCGTCGGATAAAAACTAAACGTCCCCGCGTCGCCGATGGTGCCGACAGGCGTGCCGTGGTAACGCGCTCCCACGGCCTGGGCGCAGTCCTCGATCACGAAGAGATTGTGCTTCCGTGCGACCGCCATGATTTCGTCCATCCGCGCGGGCTGGCCAAAGAGATGCACAATGATGATGCCTTTCGTGCGCGGCGTGACGGCCGCGGCGAACTTTGCCGGATCCAGATTTAATGTGTCTTCCTCGATATCGGCGAAGACCGGCGTCGCGCCCACATAGTTGATGCCCCACGCCGAGGAAATGAAGGTGAACGGAGTGGTGATCACTTCGTCACCGGGGCCGAAGCCGGCGATCATGCACGCGACGTGCAGCGGAGCGGTGCCGCTGTTCATACCGAGCGCGCGGGGATAACCGAGCGTGGAGGCAAACCCCTTCTCGAAATCCTCGACGTCTTTCCCGAGGCAGAAACGCGTCGCGTCGTAGGTGGCCGCCAACGCGGCCAGTGCCGGCTCGCGCAGCGCACGGTGTTGGAGACTGAGATCGAGAAAGGGGACTTTCATGAGAGGAACGGATTATTTGCCGAGCTTTTTCACCAGCGCCTCCACGAGCGCGTCGAGGCTCGGCGTCTTTGCTTCGAAGTCGATGGGCATGCCCGTTTTTTTCATCGTTTCGCTGGTTTGCGGGCCGATGCTTCCCGCCAGCGGACGCTTCGCATCCTTCGCGAGCCTCAGTGACGCCGCCTGATCGACGAACGACTGCACGGCGGAGGAACTGGCAAAAAGCAGTGCGTCGGCGCCGCGATTCCGAAAATCCGCCGCGGCCGGATCGGAGGTGAGGTCGGTCTTCTCGGTCCGGTAAACCTGGAGCTGGTCCACGATCGCGCGTTCCTCCTCGAGTTTTTTCACCAACACCTCCCGGTTCAAATTCCCGGTGATGATGAGAAGCTTCACGTTGTCGAGGCTGCCCGTGGCGATAAGCGCATCCGCGAGCGCCTCGGCCGTGGCCGTCTCCGGCTGGCATTCGATGCGCAGGTAAAACTCGCGAATCGCCCTGGCCGTGGCGTCGCCGATGCACGCGAACCGCAACAGGCCGAGGGTGCGGATCTCGTCGAAGAGCCGGAAAAACTCCTCGAAGAAAAACCGCACGCCGTTCGCACTCGTGAACACGATCCAGTCATAGCTGCCGAGCTCCTGCATGATGTCGGCGAGGACGTCCTTCTCGATGTGCTTCGAAACCCGGATCAGCGGCAGCTCGACCACCTCGGCGCCGAGACCGGCCAGTTTCGCCGCCAGTTCGGAGGCTTGTTCGCGCGCACGCGTGATGGCGACACGGCGGCCGGATAGAGGAGACGCAACGACTCGGGACATCCGGCGAAAGTAGCCGGCGGTCTCGCGGCACGTCACCCTTTTTTCTCAGGACGCCAAAGCCGGACGTGCCGATGGCGCGAGGCGTTGACGGCCTTGCGGGGATGCGCATTTCATTTCGCGCCCCGTCCCCATGGCTGCGAACCGCTCCGATGCTCCTGGTTTTTCCGACCGTTTCAGCCGGTGCCCGGCTTTTTTATTTTTGATGGCGGTACTCGCCGCCGGAACGTCGCTGCGCGCCGAAAAACTTGTCACCGTGCGTGCCGTTGCGGACTCGGGCTATGTCCGCCGGCGGGCCGACAATTCCGGAAAGCCGGAAACCTACGTCTTCGTGAAAGGGCAGCATTTTCGCGGGATGACGTTCGACACGAGCCTCGAGCGCATGACTTTCAGCAGGATCGCGCAGACGCTGGCGGCCGACCTGAAGGAACAGCGTTTTGAGCCGGCGAAGGAGATCGGCTCGGCGGATCTCGTCCTGGTTGTCCACTGGGGAGTGACGATCAAACATGAGAAAGCGGCCCAGTTGTTCATCACGGAAACCGACGGCGTGCGCCAGGGCTTCGAGGCGATTGAAACCGCACGGCAGGCGGAACTCCAAGACGTGTCCGGCGTGTCCAGTGCGCTGGGACTGGTGGCGGCAGCCGAGGCCAGTTTTCACTCCACCGCGATGGAGCTTGCCAGCATGCACAGCGGCAACAGTGCCCATGCCGCCTCGAACGCCGAGTTGCTCGGCTTCAAGGCCGCGCTGGCGAACGCGGATGAGGAACTGTTCGAGTCGGATCTCACGCACACACTGCGAACGATGGTCGAGGAGGAACGTTACTTCATCATCGTCATGGCCTATGACGGACCGAGCATGCGGCAGGGGAAAAAGCGCCGGCTCTGGACGTCACGGTTCAGCATCCGCTCCGCCGGGGTAAATTTCGGGATCGCGCTCGACCGCATGAGTTCGATCGGCGGCAAATTTTTCGGCACCTCGCAGCCCTCGCTCAGCTTGCAACGCACGAAGGACCGCACCGGCACGGTGAAGGTGGGCGACCTGAAGGTGATCGGCGATTCGCCCTGACTGAGGACGCGCGCGGTTCGGCGGATTCATTTCTCGACGCAAATTCCGCGGGATCGCACACGAGGCGCAGCGGCTTTCCCCGGTCAACCGATGACTATTTTCTCCTCTTCGACGGTTTGCTTTTGTCGCGCCCTGACGCTGGCGGAATTCTTGCTACTAAGCCCCACTCCAGTAATGCGTCAGCGTAATTTCATCCCGCCGAGGATCCGGGCCGCCGCAGCGACCGGCGCGGAAAAATCCTCCGTGCGCAGCGGAAACGTCCGCAGGCCGACGGCTTCGTGAAAAAAATAGAGCGTGCGATCCGCCACGTGGGCGCCAAACGCCGTGTGACAACCGCCGCCGAGGGCCGTCTGCAATGCACGCTCGACGGCGACAGCGAGCGCAGTCGGTGCATCGAAAGCCGTGGCAAACTTACCCGCATCCGCCGTCCGGCACTGAATCGCGATGGCGCCCTGCCCCACTGCCGGCACCATCTCGGTGAAGGCCAGCGGACGAAACTCCAAGCCCGGCCAGCCCTTGATTCCGAGACGGCTCAACCCCGCGGCCGCGAGCACGGTGCCATCGGCGACGTGTTGCTCCGCAATTTTTTTCAGGCGCGTGTCGACGTTGCCGCGGATCTCCGAGAACTCGACGTCCGGATAAAGCAGCTTGAGCTGCAGCCGCCGCCGCGGACTGCCGGTGGCGATTGTTTTTGGCGCTGGCGTGTCGGTGCGAACGACGAGGACATCACGCACGTCGGCGCGCGGAAGATAACCCGCGATCGTCAGACCCGCGGCCATTTCCCCGGGCAGATCCTTCGTACTGTGCACCGCCACATCCGCTTCGCCGCGCAGCAGCGCCGCTTCGAGTTCGCCGGTGAAAAGGCCTTTGCCGCCTTTGTTCTCGAGGGACCATTCCGTCTGGCGATCGCCGGTCGTGACGATCTTGAGCAGCTCGGTTTCGGCGCCGGAAGCTTCCGTCAGGCGCGCCGCGACCATCTGGGTCTGCGCCAGCGCGAGGGGGCTTTTGCGGGTCGCGAGAACGAGTTTGGTCATGGGAAATAAAAAAGGCGCAGAGAGGAATCTCTGCGCCTCCAAGTGATTGGCAAACCAGGATCGTCAGGAATACGACGCCTGCACGCCCTTGATGTTCTTCTTGGTCATCCAGGGCATCATGCTGCGGAGATAGGCACCGGTCTTCTCGATCTTGTGCTTTTCGCCCTGCTTGAGGAGCGCCTTGTACTTCTTGAGGCCGCCCTTGTGCTCCTTGACCCATTCCTTGGTGAACTGGCCGGACTGGATCTCTTTCAAGATCTTCTTCATCTCGGCCTTCGTCTGCTTGTTCACGACGCGCGGGCCGCGGGTGATGTCGCCGTATTTCGCGGTCTCGGAAATCGAGAAACGCATGCCGGCGATGCCGCTCTCGTACATGAGGTCACAAATAAGCTTCAGCTCGTGGAGACACTCGAAGTAAGCCATCTCGGGCTGATAACCCGCCTCGACGAGCGTCTCGAAGCCCGCCTGCACGAGCGCGCTGGCGCCACCGCAGAGGACGGCCTGTTCGCCGAAAAGATCGGTCTCGGTCTCTTCCTTGAAGGAAGTCTGGAGCACGCCGGCGCGGGTGGAGCCGATGCCCTTGGCCCAGGCGAGCGCGGTTTTCTTGGCGGTCTTGGACTTGTCCTGCGCGACGGCGATGAGCGCCGGCATGCCTTTGCCCTCGGCGTAGAGGCGGCGGACCATGTGGCCGGGACCCTTCGGGGCGACCATGATGCAGTCGATGTCCTTGTGCAGCTTGATCAGGCCGAAGTGAACGGAGAGACCGTGCGAGAAGAGGAGCGTTTTGCCCTTCGCGAGATTCGGAAGGATGTCCGTCTCGTAGACGTCCGCCTGCTTCATGTCGGGCAGGGCGACCATGATCACATCGGCGCGACGCACGGCCTCGGCCGCGTCGAACACCTCAAAGCCATGCTGCTCGGCGACGACCTTCGACTTCGAGCCCGGGTAGAGCCCGATGATGACCTTGCAGCCGCTGTCCTTGAGATTGAGCGCATGGGCGTGGCCCTGCGAACCGTAGCCGAGGACGGCGAGCGTTTTGTTGGAGAACACGCCGAGATCGGCGTCTTTGTCGGTGTAGACTTTGGCGGGCATGGTGTGTGAGTTGAAAGTTGAGGGTTGAAAGTTGAAAGATCGGAAGGGGAAGTCGGGAGTCGAGGGGCGTCAGTCTTTCAACTTTCAACCTTCAACTTTCAACTCCCTGAAACGTTAGCGTTTCAGGGCGAGGCGGCCGGTGCGGGCGAGCTCGATGATGCCGAAGGGTTCGAGGAGCCCGAGGAAGGCGCTCACTTTGTCGTCATGACCGGTGAGCTCGATGATCAGGTTGTCGGGCGCAAGGTTCACGATCTTGGCGCGGAAGATGTCGGCGATCTGGACGATCTCCGGGCGGCTCTTCGCGTCGGCGCGGACTTTGACGAGGACGAGTTCACGCGTGACGGCCTGCCCTTCCTTGAAGTCCACAACGTCGACCACATTGACCAGTTTCCGGAGCTGCTTGATGCAGAGATCGAGCGAGGCGTCGTCGCCCTTGAGCACCGCCGTGATCCGCGAGAGCGTGGCATCATGGGTCGGCGCGACATTGAGGGAGTCGATGTTGAAGCCGCGGCCGGAGAACATCCCGGACACGCGCGCCAAAACGCCAAACTTGTTCTCAACGAGGACGGAGATCGTGTGTCGCATGAAGGGCTGGAGGAAAAGGGATGTTGAATGGTGGACGCCGAGGGACTCGAACCCCCGACACCCTCGGTGTAAGCGAGGTGCTCTAACCAACTGAGCTAGGCGTCCGAGCCGAGGGGCGATGAAAGCGGGCGGGGCGTGGCGATGACAAGGAATTATTCGGGATGAGGAGGGGTGCGCTGAGGTGGCAGGTTAACGGAATTGCGCCTTACCCTCAGACGCCGGCAAGCGCCGCCTTGGGCTTGAGCAGACCCTCGCGGGCCATGAGTTCGGCGTTTTGAAGCGCATTGAGCGCGGCGCCCTTCCAGAGATT
The DNA here is from genome assembly GCA_036261745.1 of Opitutaceae bacterium. Classification (GTDB taxonomy): domain Bacteria; phylum Verrucomicrobiota; class Verrucomicrobiia; order Opitutales; family Opitutaceae; genus DATAKE01. Next base: position 66,457 of record DATAKE010000042.1, on the reverse strand, counting down.
GTCGCCGCTGACCCAAAGGGCCAGGCCGTTGTCCAGCGCGGTATCGAGACGGATGCGGCCCACGCCACACTTTGCCTTGCGCGAGAAATCCAGCGGCGTCGGGTAGGCCTGCTTGGCCGGCTCGTCGACAAGTTGCGCACCCGCAAACGCCGCGATCGCCGCCCGCGCCTCTTCGACGCTGACCGGCCGTTCGAACTCGGCGTTGATGGCAACGGAATGCGCCCGCACTACCGGGACCCGCACGCAGGTCGAGGAGACTTTGAGTGCGGGAAGGCCCATGATCTTGCGGCTCTCCTGCATCATCTTGGTCTCTTCGCCGGTGTAGCCATTCGGCCCGAATGAATCCACCTGGGGAATCACGTTGAACGCGATCTGGTAGGGATAAACTTTGCGCGTGATCTGATCGCCCTTCGCATGGGCTTGCACCTGCGCTTCGAGTTCATCGACCGCGTCCGCGCCGGTGCCGGACACCGATTGGTAGGTGGCGGCGAAATAACGCTTCAAACCGAACTTCTGGTGGAGCGGCCAGAGCGCCATCAGCGTCACGGCCGTCGAACAATTGGGATTCGCAATGATGCCCTTGTGGGAGCGCAAGCCCTCCGGATTGATCTCCGGAATCACGAGCGGCACATCCGGGTCCATCCGGAAAGCCGAGCTCTTGTCGATCACGAGGCAACCGGCTTTGACCGCATCGGGCGCGAGGGCCTTGGTGATCGCGCCTTCGGTGGCGAAGAAGGCCACATCGACGTCGGCGAACACGCCGGGCTTTGCCTCTTCCACCATGTACTTTTTCCCGGCGCAGGTGATGACCTTGCCCACGGAACGGGCCGAGGCGAAGAGCCGCAGCGTTGAAATTGGGAAGTTACGCTCGTGCAAAAGCTGCAGCAGCTCTTGACCGACGGCGCCCGTGGCACCGACGATACCGACCGTGAAGGATGGTTGCTTGTCCATAGATTCTCCTTGGGAACTGGTTAACAAAACCTGTTCGCGTCTCGGCATCAAGCCCGCAGACCGCCTTCTCTTCGTGCGGATCAGCACAGCGACCCTGCAATTTTTCCAGCACGGCTCGCTCGTCAAAAGCTACGCCGTCTCCACGTCGAAACGCCCGCCGTCCAACGTGAAGCATTCGCTCGGCACCCCGCGGGGCCTGCACGAAATCGCCGAGCGAATCGGCGCCGGCCAGCCGCCGGGCATGGTTTTTAAGTCCCGGATCCCCACCGGCCGGCACTACTCCGAGATGCCCGAAGCCAGCACCGAGACCAACCTCATCACGAGCCGGATTCTTTGGCTGAACGGCTTGGAACCGGCGGTTAACCGCGGGGGCGAGGTCGATACCCACGAACGCTACATCTATCTTCACGGCACAAACCACGAGGACCGGATCGGCGAAGCGATGAGCGCCGGCTGTGTCCTGATGCGCAACCTGGATATCGTCGAACTCTACGAACAGGTCCGCGTCGGCGACCTGGTTTTCATCGCCGACTGAGGCCGATCAATACGCCCCGATCACCGCATCGTCGCGCACGACCTTCGTGGTCGGCCCGCCATAGATCGAACTGTTGCTCCCCGTCATCACCCTCACGCGGTCGCCGATCGAGAAGGGAACGGTTCCGCGTTCCTGTACGACCGTGATCATGCGTCCGTCCTTCAGCAAAATCTGGAGTTCCTCGCCGCGTTGATTGTCCGCGCCCGCGCCCACGATGCCTCCGACCACATCGCCCGCGACTTGGGCGGCATAGATCGGCGATCCGAGTACGGCCCCGACCACCGCTGCTCCGCCAATTCGCGAGCCCGCCCCCGCCGAGCCGCGCGCCGAGGACTGCGCCTTGATGACGACGTCCTGCACGCCGACGATTTCGCCACGCTGATCCGTGATCACCTGCCCGACCTGATTACTCTCGTAGACCGGCGTTCTTGAAGCCGTGGCGCAGCCAGAAAGCGCGGCACCGGCGGCTGCCACCAACGAAATCAAAACGAGTTTCGAGGACATGAAGCGAAGGGGTTCACGCACCGTAATAAAATACTTCCGCTCCTCAAGCATCGTATCGTCTTATCGCGTCATATCGCGGTTCAGGGCGCGAAGACGCGGGCACCGCCCGGTCCGTTCGCAACCGCGACCCGTTCCCCGACGCCGAAGTCCGGCGGAGAAGCCTGGGTGACGACGACCATCGCGCCGCTATCCAGCTTGATGATCATTTCCCGCCCATCCTTGCGGGTCACCGCTTCTTCCACGGCCTGACCTCCGATCGCGCCCACCACGGCACCGCCCACTTGCGCGAGATCGCGCCCCACACCCTGGCCGGTTCCACCCATGGCGGCTCCGCCCGCGGCGCCGCCACCGTACAGACCGATCGCTCCCCGCTGACCCGAGATGACGACCTCGTTAACTTTCTCGATGGTGCCGTACTCGATCCGCGCCAGATGCCCCGCCTGATCACGGCTGACGACCCTCTTGCTCGAGGGAAACGTGCAACCGGCACTTACCACTATCAAACACACCGCCGCGCCAAACGCTGCTGTTTTCATAGGGGAATGAGACGTCCCGGTGGGACTTGGGTTTCGCGGATAAGTTCTTGAAAACGGCGCCGCGGTCAACCTTGCGCCTACCGGTTTTGACCGAAAAGCAGCCGCAGCGAGTTCAAACACACCACCAGGGTGCTGCCTTCGTGGGCCGCCACGCCGATCGCCAGCGGCACGGCCCCGAACGCCGTCGCCACCACCATCACGATCACCACCCCCAGCGAGATCGTCAGATTCTGCCGGATGATGGTGCGCGCCCGCCGGCTCAGCCGCTGGGCGGAAATGAAGTTCTCGATGCGATCGTGCATCAAAATCACCTCGGCCTGCTCGAGCGCGGCGTCGCTGCCCCGCGCGCCCATCGCCACGCTCACATCGGCGGCCGCGAGACTGGGCGCATCATTCACCCCATCGCCAACCATCGCGACTTTCCGCCCTTCGGCTCGCAGCGCGATGATCGCGTCCACCTTGTCCTGGGGCGAAAGTCCGGCGCGGACCTCGTCGAGGCCCAGCTCCTTCGCGACCAGTTCGGCCGCATGCCGGCGGTCGCCCGTCAGCATCACGGTTTTTATTCCCATCCGTTTGAGATCGGCCAGCACGCGTCGCGACTCGGCGCGGATCTGGTCCTTCAGCAAAACCCGGCCCACCAGGTCGCGGCCGATCACCCACACCTCGCTCAATTCCGCGGACGCCGGCGGCAGGCCCTTCGCCCAGCCGGCCAGCGGCCCATTTTCCAAAAGTTCGCGCCTTCCCAGCAACAGGGTCGCACCACCCACGCGACCGCGCAGCCCCTGCCCGGTGAGCGACTGAAATTCCTCGGCGTCGAGCAATCGCACCCCCTGCGCCTTCGCGTAGCGCACCACGGCCCGCGCAATCGGGTGCTGCGACTTTGCCTCGAGCGCGTAGGCGAGTTCGAGCACTTCGCGTTCGCGGCCGGCCGGCAGGCTTTCGCAGCCGACGACCGTGAGTTCTCCCGTCGTGAGCGTGCCGGTTTTGTCGAGGGCGACCGTCGAAATTTCCGCCAGCTTCTCGATCGCCGCCCCGCCGCGAAACAGCACGCCATGACGCGCGCCCCAGGCGATCGCCGCCAGAATCGCCGAGGGAATCGACAGCACCAGCGCGCACGGGCTCGCCACGACCATGAGCGTCATCGCGCGATAAAACGCCGAGCGCGTCTCCGGCGTGTTCGTGAAAGCCGGCAAATGAAATCCCAGCCACCAGAGGAGAAACATCGCGAACGACCCGCCGATCACGAGGTAGGTGTAACCGGTCCCGAACTTGTCGGTGAACCGCTCGCTCGGCGCCTTCAGTTTCTGCGCCGTCTGGATCAGCCGGATGATTTTTTGCAGCGTGCTCTCCGAGGGCAGCCGCGCGACCTCGAATTCCACGAGGCCCCACAGGTTGATCGTTCCGCTGAACACCTGGTCCCCCTTCGCTTTCTCGACGGGGTTCGCTTCTCCCGTGAGGGCGGATTCGTCGCTCGCGCTTTTGCCGCTCATCACCACGCCGTCCGCGGGGAATCCCTCGCCGGGTTTCACGCGCACGCGTTGCCTCAGCTGCAAATCTTCGACCGCGATTTCTCTTTCGCCGCCATCCGCCAGCACGACGGTCGCGTGTTTGGGCGCCGACTTCAGCAGCGCGCTCACCTCGCGTTGCGTGCGGTCGAGCGCGAACTCCTCCATCGCCCCGGAAGCCGAAAACAAAAACAGCAGCAACACCGCCTCACCCCACGCGCCGATGAACACCGCGCCGACCGCCACCACGACCATCAGGAAATGGATGTCGATCTCCCGCTTTTTCAGATTCGCCCAGGTGTCAACCGCCGCATCCAGCCCACCCGCGAAGATGCCGAGGGAGAAGCAAAGTTTGGCGAGCCAGGGCGAGCCGGGAAAAAAATGTTCTGCCAGCATTCCGGCGAGACCCATCGCCGCGCAGGTGGCCGCCAAACTCGCCAAGCTCCGCCACTCCTGCTCCGCGTGCGTCGGCTCGGCCTTGATTTCCGGCCAGTCCATCTCGCGCCAATGCCACATCCTCTCCGCCGTCACGCAGGTCTCCCGGCCAACGACCGTCGCCCCGCCCTCCTGGCGCACCCGATACCCCACCGGCGCCCGCACCGTCGCATTCGCCGCCAGCCGCTCCTCGATCGCCGCAATCGTCCCCGCGAGCTTTTCCTCCAGAACACTCAGATCGACATTGCCAACCGTCGCCACGGCGACCTTGTGCGCCTGCGGATCGATCCGCACCGCGCTCACCCCCGGCTGGGTGCGCAGAAAACGCACAAGTTCCTCGACCCAATTGCTGTCAGTGTTGGTGCTGGACACGCCGCCAACCAAGCCCCGCTCCTCCCAGGTCGCAAATTCATTTGCGCCTGCCTTCATCCGGCGATTCGTTGGCCAACCCACTCTGCAAAATGATCGGCCTTCGCGATGACACCGACTCTGCGCCCCCCGCTCCTCCGCCAAGTCGCGCGCCGGAACTTGCCCCGAAGATCTTTGCCGAGGGCGGCTGGCTGGAGGAAAAACTCCACCTCGATCACCGCCCGCAACAAGACCAGATGGCCCGCGCCGTCGCCGCCGCCATGCGCGACGACGAGCCCCTGCTCTTCGAGGCCGGCACAGGAGTCGGCAAATCCCTCGCCTACCTCGTCCCGGGCATCATCCAGGCCGTTGACCAGTCGCGCCAGCTGATCGTCTCAACGCACACGATCTCGCTGCAGGAACAAATCGAGACCAAGGACCTTCCGCTCTGCCGCCGGCTGTTCAAGGCCGCGCCCGACCTCGCGCGCTACGCCGATTTCAAATCCGCCGTCCTCGTCGGAAAAGCGAATTACCTCTGCACGACCCGCCTCGGGCACGCACTGGCGGATCGCGCGAGCCTGTTTGCCGACGCCGACTACGAGGAACTCCAACGCATCGCCGCGTGGGCCGACACGACCGACACCGGCATCCGCCACGATCTCCGTCCGCCACCGCGCCCGGAAATCTGGGACGCCGTCAACGCCGACTCCTCCTCCTGCTCGCGCAAACACTGCGACTGCGAAAGATGTTTCTACCAGCGCGCCCGCGCCCGCATGCGCTCGGCAAATGTCATCATCGTCAACCACGCCCTGCTTTTCGCGCTCATCAGCGCGGGCGGAGCAAAAGCCAACGGCGCCACGACCGAGACGCGCGGCGTGCTTTTCCCCGACGATTTCGTGGTGCTCGACGAAGCGCACACCGTGCCCGAAGTCGCCACGGACAACTTCGGCCTTTCGCTCAGCAGCTACGGCATGGATCGCGCGCTGAAATATCTGTTCAACCCCCGCACCAAGCGCGGCCTTTTCCGCAAGCACGGCGGCGCCGAGGCCCAGCAGCTCGTGATCGATGCCCTGGAATCCTCGCGGCAGTTTTTCGATTTCCTCGCCGACACGATCCTCGCGCAGCGCCCGATCGTGCGCGTGCGCGAAGCCGGCGCCGCCGAGTCGACCCTCGACGGCCCGCTGGGGGGCCTGCACCGCATCCTCGCCAAGCTCGCCGACAAACTCGAAGACGGCCGCGAGCGCGACGAACTCCTCGACCACAAGCAGCGGGTGAAGTCCCTCCAGTCCAGCGTGGCCGAATGGCTCACGCTCGCGGACAAAGGACACGTCTACTGGGCCGAGCGCGGTGGACGGAAACAAACCATCGTGACGCTCCGCAGCGCGCCGATCGATGTCGCTCCGCAACTGCGCAAACACCTCTTCGGCTGCGGCACAAGCGTCGTTTGCACCAGTGCAACGCTCGCGATGGGCGGCGCGATCGAACCGTTCGCCGCGCGGATTGGCGCGGACGACGCGCGGGCGGTCGTCGTGAAATCGCCTTTCGATTTCGAGCGCAACATGCGCGTCTACATCGCGGCCGACGTTCCCCTGCCGTCTCCGCAAGAGGCGAAACTGGCCCTCGATGTTCTCGCGGACTACGTCGGTTTTTGCACCGGCCTGGTGAGTGGCGGTTCGCTGGTGCTTTTCACCAGTTACACCGACATGCGCGCAGTGGCGGCGACGCTCGAGCCGGTTTTCCGCGACGCCGGCCGGCCGTTTCTCATGCAGGGCGCTGACCTGTCGCGCACCGAACTCGCCCAGCAGATGCGCGAGCTGAAGAATGCGGTGCTTTTCGGCACCGACAGTTTCTGGACCGGCGTCGATGTGCCGGGCGCGGCGCTTTCCCAAGTGATTATCACGCGACTGCCTTTCGATCCCCCGACGCATCCGATTACCGAGGCGAAATGCGATCACATCCGCGACCAGGGCGGCAATCCCTTCAACGACCTGACGCTCCCGGATGCGTTGATCAAGTTCCGCCAGGGCGTCGGTCGGCTCATCCGGACCCAGACTGACCGCGGACTTGTTACGATTCTCGACTCGCGCGTGCTCGCGAAAAGCTATGGACGGCTCTTTCTCGACAGCCTGCCGAAGCAGGAATTCACCCGAATTTCGAAGGAAACACGTATTCGGGAATTTCGTCCTTTCGCCTGACGCCCGCGACCGCTACTTTTTCGGCCAAACACATGCCATCGCTCCGCGCTGCCGCGCTCACAGACATCGGTCGAGTTCGCCGAAAAAATGAAGACCGATACCTGCTCAGCCCGGAAGACATGCTCTTCGGGGTGGCGGATGGGGTCGGCGGCCTTCCGAACGGAGCTGAAGCGGCGCAGCAGGCGATCGATGAAGTGGCGGCCGCGGTTCACTTGTGGCCGCAGGACAGCGAGCCCGATCTCACGAGCATCGTGCTTCACGCCAACGAAGCCGTGGCCCAGCTCGGCTTGCTGGTGAGCCCCGCCGTGGGAATCGGAACCACCCTCACGTTCGGCTGCGTGCGCAAAGACACGCTGAGGATCGCGCACGTCGGCGATTCGCGAAGCTACGTCTGGTTCAACGGCGAATTCGCCCGCATTACCGAGGATCATTCCGTGGAAAACGAGGCCCGCCTGCGCCGCGCCAAGGGTGATTTCGTCTACTATCATGAGGCCAACCGCAACGCGCTCACCCGCTGCATCGGCCAGCCCACGCCTCCCGAAGTCGACCTGATCGACCGTCCGCTCGTCGTCGGCGAGCGCTATCTTTTTTGCACCGATGGCGTCACCCGCATGCTGCGCGACGCGGAGCTGGGCGAACTGATGGCGAGCCCGGCCGAGCCCGAGGATATCCTCCGCGAAATGATCACGCTCGCGGTGCGTCGCGGCGGCCCGGACAACGCCACCGCCGTGCTGGTTTTCGTCGACGAAGTGTAAGCGATGGGTTCGCGCGCGGAGCAATTTCAAGCGCTCGTTGACCGGCAGCCCGACAACGAGCTTTTCCGCTTCAGCCTCGCCCAGGCGCTCGTCGCCGAGGGCCGGCCGGCCGACGCGTGCGCTCACTACGAAATCTGCGTGGCGAAACGCGCCGACTGGATGATGCCGCGGATCCTCCTCGGAAAACTCCTCCTGCAACTCAACCGGCGCGCCGATGCGAAACCGCTGCTCGAAAACGCGCTTGAGCTCGCGATCGCACAAAACCACGAGGACCCCGAGCGGGAACTTCGCGGCCTGCTTGCGGATCTCTAAGCCGCCCTGTTCCCACGATGCCGCGAACGTTTTTGATTTCTCTCGCGGTCATCAAAATCGCCGCCCTCGTCCTCTGGGTGGCCGGCCATGGGCGGCCGGCGGCGGTCGTTGTTTTCTTCGGCATCGATTTCTGGCTGGCCTACCACCTTTTCGTGCCTCGCGCACAGGGCGTCTGCCGGTCCGTGTCCCGCTTTGAAACCGCGCGTCCGGAAATCTGGCTCACCATCGACGACGGCCCCGACCCCCACGACACTCCGCGAATCCTCGATCTCCTCGAACGGCATCACGCCCGCGCCACGTTTTTTGTCATCGGGCAACTGGCCGGGAAATATCCCGCCCTCATCGCGGAAATCCTGCGCCGCGGACACGACGTCGCCCATCACACGCACACCCACCCGACCCGGTCGTTCTGGTGCGCCGGTCCGCAGCGCGTGCGCGCTGAACTCGACGCCGGGCTCGCCGCCCTCGCCAAGGCCGGCGCGCGGCCGCGCTGGTTTCGCTGTCCGGTGGGAATCAAAAGCCTCTTCCTCGCGGCCGAACTCGAGAAACGCGCGTTGCGCAGCGCGGACTGGAGCGTGCGCAGTCACGATACCAGCAGCCGCGATCCCTCGGCCGTCGTCACCCGCGTCATGGCAGAGGTGCGTCCCGGCTCCATCGTGCTGATGCACGAGGGCGCCCTCCTGCACGACACGGTGCGCGTCCGCGCGATCGAGCTGCTGCTGGAAGCGCTCACCGCGCGGAATTTCTCGTGCGTGCTACCGGACGAGGCCCGGCTGCGTTAAAACGAAACTATCTCCCGGATCCGGCACCGTCGCCCCACCCAAACAGGCCTATCGCCCAGGTCGCTTTCCCGGCCGTTAAATCGCGATTGCCAGCCTGCAACAACCCGACAAATCCAAGGTCCGTGATTTGTGTGTCACCCCTCTCCGCATGTCTGTAACTGCCAAACGTCTGGGCGACGAACTGCCGTTTGAGGTCAAATTTTCTCATCCGGACGCCGGGATCGTCCGCGATGCGGGTGGCACGGCGTTGCGTATTCCGCTGCCATGGCTCGCGGGCGACAAGAGCGAGTGCATTTTTCCGCGCAGCTTTGCCGCCGGCGAATCAGGCGGGTTCACCCTGCTCAGCGCGGGACAACTCCTGCTCGGCTGCGCGGTGCAACGGATCGACGGTTCCCTGCACGATGTAACGCGCGACCTCTACAGCCGGCTGCTCGCGGCGAGCGCGGGCCGTTCGCTTTATCGAATCTGGAATTATGTGCCGGCGATCAACGCCACCGTCGCGGGCCTGGAAAACTACCACGCTTTTTGCGCGGGGCGTTCGGAGGCTTTCGAAACGGCTTACGGCCGCGAGTTCAAGCGCACCCTCCCCGCGGCGTCCGCGGTCGGCAGCGGCGGCGAAACACTCGCCGTCGCCTTCGCCGCCGGCCCGGCCACAGCGCGGCACATCGAAAATTCCGAGCAGATCCCCGCCTACGAATACCCGCCCGAACATGGTTTTCGTCCGCCTTGCTTTTCCCGCGCGACCCTCGCCACCAATCTCGGCCGGCCCCTCATTTTTATTTCCGGCACGGCGGCGATCAAAGGCCACGTCACCATCGCACCGGGTTCGCTGCGGGAACAACTCGACTGCACGCTCGACAACCTGCGCATCGTCGGCCGCGCCGCGGGCGTCGGCGAAAGTCTCGGAGCCGACACGGGATTCGAACGCCACTTCAAGGTTTACCTCCGCCACGCCTCCGACCTCGCCACCGCGCAGGAGCGGCTGTCGCGCGATCTGATTCGCCCCGGCGACCGGGTGAATTATCTGCACGCCGACATCTGCCGCGCCGCGCTGAACATCGAAATCGAAGCGACGCTCGTCGCCTGAATCCGGCGGAGCCGGACTCGGGCGGTTGAAAGTTGAAGGTTGAAAGTTGAAAGATTGGCTCGAGCGAAAGTTCGAGAGTCGCCCGGTGTCAGTCTTTCAACTTTCAACCTTCACCTTTCAACCGCCTGCGCCAGCAGGGCAATCAACCGGCGCGTGTCGGTTTTGCCCCGCGCAGTCAGCGGCATTTCCGGCACAACCACGAACTGCCGCGGGATTTTCCACGCCGCCAGCCGCTCCCGCAACGCGAGCTTCAACTCGATACCCGTTCGCGCGCCCGCGACCACCGCGGCCACTGAATCCGCGCGGCCGGCATGCATCGCAACAAACGCTCCGCGGACGCCGGTGAGTTGTTTCAGGGCCTGCTCGACTTCGGCCAAGTTCAACCGCCGGCCCGCGATCTTCACGAACCTTCCCGTCCTCCCCTTCAGTACGAGCTCGCCGCGCGGATTGAGTGCGCCGACGTCCGCCGGGCGAAAAGCGCCGAGCGCTCCGTGACGCCGGCGGTTGCCGAGCGTGAACACCGCCTGGCTCGCGACCAAAAAACGCCCGCCGCGCCCGAAGAGCAGCCGCACTCCCTTCATCGTCCTTCCGACGCTTCTCCCCTCCGCCGCCGCGTCGCCGGTCCGGTCGTAGGTGATCCCGCCCGTTTCACTCGAACCGTAGAAGCTGTGAATCTTCCTCCTGTATTTCTCCTGAAACGTCTGGGCGATTTCCGGCGAAAGCGCGGCTCCGGCGGAAATCACCGTCCGCAGGCTCCGCAACTGCGCGGCCGGCACGGTCGCTTCCGACAACCCGCGCAACAGGGCAGGCACCGCGGGAAACATGGTCGGACGCCAGCGGGCGATGTCCGCCGCGATCGCATGCGGCCAGGCCGCCGAACCGCAGACGAGCGCGGTCCCTTGCGCGAGCAACGGCACCACCAGATTCCCGAGCCCGTACGAATGCCCGAGCGGAATCAGGGCAAAATTCAAATCGCGCGGTCCGATCCCCATCGAGGCACACACCTGCCGTCCGTCCGCCAGCATCTGGGCGTCGGTAAACGCGATCGCCTTCGGCGTGCCCGTCGAGCCGGAGGTGAGTTTCACCACGCGACGCCCATCGCCACGTTTCCGCGGAGCCGGTGCGACCTGCTCCAGCCGCCCGTCGCACCAGAGAAACGCCGCGTTGATCGCGACGGCCGTGGCCCGCTGCGCCGCGAGTGGCTCGCCGGGATCCATCGCCGCCGCGACCGCGTCCGATTTCAGCAGCCCAAGAAACACCGTGAACCAGCCCACGCCGTTCAGTTCGGAAAAAATGACCGTCTGGCCGGCGATGCCGCTGCCATGCGCCGCCCGCCAGGTCTCGGCGAGTTCATCCAGTTCCGCCCGCGTCCACGCGCGACCGCTCGCAGCGTCGATCAACGCACGGGCCCGCGGCGCCGCCCGCACGGTGCTCTCCCACGCCGCGAGCAAGGTCCTCGGCTTCGCTTTCATGACGCGGGACGCCGCCGCGTGAACGGTTCGATTTCCACCACCAGCAGCGCCGTCACGACAATCAGCGCCACCGTCATGCCGAGCGCGTGAATCACCGGGATGCGGCTGAATCCCAGCACTCCAAATGACGCCGCGGTGCTGAGGGCCGAAAGCCGGATCGAAGTCGGGGGATTTTTCCGCGCCTCCGCGGTGTCGGCGGAAAAGATCGCGTAGTTGTGCGAAAGACAGACGCCGAGGAACGCCCCGAGCAGGTGAAACAAATTCAAGGTGTGACCCAGCAGCCCGAATATTCCGAAAACAAAAAAGCAGGCGCCGGCCGGAATCAGCGCGATGCGGATCGCGCCGCGACCGCGGTAGATCGCGAACACGCTGCCGATCACCAGCGCGAGTCCGATAAGGCTCAGCTTCAGTGCCGACCAGCGGTAGCGGGTGAAGAGCGAATTCAGGGATTCCAACTGGTCCACCGCGATCAAGGTCCGGCTCGAGGTGAATTTGGCGGTCGTCGCGCGGTCGGCGGACACAAGAAACCAGGGCGAAGGCCGCTCCGTCCGATAAAGCAAAGCGAGCGGACCGGTGAGCTGCCGCCCCAAATCGCGGTACAGCGATTCATAGTCGTCCCGCGGAGGATGCGCCTGAAATTCCCGCCACGCCGAAAAAAAGTCGGCGAACGACTCGGGATCGAATCCATGCCGGACCAATGCCGCGCGGAATTGGGCTTCAAACCCCGCTAACTCGCCCAACCACTGCGGCAGCATTTTCCATTCGGCTTCGGTCGGAAAAAGAAACGCCAGACTCGCGGCAGGAGGCCTCTCATTAAGCTTTTCCGGGAGAACGAAGATGCGGTCGAAATTTTCGCGGGCCTCCGCGATCGTGGCGCCCAGCACCAGAAAAATCCGGCGGTCCGGGTTGTCGCCGAAAAGCTGGCGAAGCGCTTCTTCATTCGCGTGCAGCTCCGGCGAGGGGATTTCCAACTGGCGGACATCATCCCGCCAGAGGAGCCGCCAGGGCCCGATCAGCGCGATCGCGAGCACGCCCGTGAACAAAAGCGTCACGAACCCGCGTGGCAGAGGCCGATGCTCCCTCGTTCCGAACTCGCGGGTCTCGAGAAAGGGCCGCTCCAATTGCGCGAAATAAAGCATCGCCGCACCGAGCGCACAAAGAAGCCCCGCACCGACGAACAACCCGACCTCACGCAGCAATGGCAGATCGGAAAACAGCAGCAGCGAAAAACCGATGACCGTCGTGAGGCAGCTCGCGAGCAAGGGCTTCAACAGCCGGCGAAGTTTTTCAGCATACGGCTCGTCCGGGCGCAGCGCCGGCTGCATGTAAATGTAGAACCCGTAGTCGATCGCCACGCCGCTCAGCAGCGAACCGATCACAAAAACCAGCACGTGGATCCGGTCGAAAACGAGCGTCGCAGCCGTCCAGGCCCCGAGCAGTGAAATCAGGATCACCGGCAGCAGGTGCAGGATTTTCCAGAGCCGCCGGATGAACAGGCATCCGACGCCGAGGACGGCGACGATCGAAATGGTGTTGAGCAAGCCGAGTTCCGCTTCGATTCGCGCGCGGCTCGCGGCGGCAAAGCGATTCACGCCGGACCATTGGAGTTCAACCCCTGGATGTTTTTCGCGCACTTGGGCGAGCGCCCGGTCGATCGCCGCAAAAACGGGTTTCTGTCCTTCCTCCGCGAGCGGTGACGCTTTGATGCGCCCCCAGACCAGCGCATGGCCGCCCGCAGCGCCGGAGGGAGCGGAAAGACCGCCGACGCGTTCGATCAAACCGGGCACCAGCAGCAGCGGGTCTGCCGTGACCAACTCCTGCATCGCGACGGCTTCTGGCTTCGCCAGGAAAGCCTCCAAATTTTTGGCTGCCTGTTCCGCAACCGATGCAGTCCATCCGCTCTCATCGAGCATTCCGGGTTTCGCATATTCGTTCCGCCGGGCCGTGAGCCACGATGGAAACAGCAGTTTGAACCGGCGCTGGAAAACTTCCCTCGCCATTGCATTCTGCGCCGCGTCATCGCCCATCGGCACCGCTTCCGCGAAAGTCAGATCGGCCGCGAGGATCGACGCGAAGGCCCGGGCCGCCTCGGTCGGCGCGACGTCAGGCGCGCGCGGGTCGCGCAAGGCGAAGAGCATGACCTTCGCCTGGGCATCGCCGGCCAGGCTGCGGACGATTCCGGCCTCCGGCGATTGCTCGGCGGACGGGATGAGGTCGAGGACGTCCGTCGAAATTTTCTGCGCGTAGTCCAGCCGGGCCAGCCAGACCACACACAGCGCGGCAAAGCCGCCGAGGATGAGGCGGGCGAAACGTTTTTGACGCGGGGGCTCCACGGCCTAGGAAAAAAGCACAGGAAACCGCGAATGGACACGAATGGACGCGAATACCTCAACCCCCTGGGCGTTGGACTGGATTGTTTTTCTATTTGCGTTCATTCGCGTCCATTCGCGGTTCAAAAATTCGGAGGTCAGCGAAAGAAACGCTTTAACGTGTCGCTGGTGAAAATCACGCCCTCGTTCGTTTCGCCGATGATGATTTCGATCCGCTGCTTCTCCGCGGGCTGCATTTCGATCCGCTGCAACCGGAGTTTTTCTCCCCGCACCACGAGACTGCCGAGGGTCTTGGCGAGCGCGGCGTCGCGCGGCGAAAAGGCCAGGGTCCAGGCATCGCCCTCGCGCTCCCCGCGAATCTCAAAGGTTTTTTGCAGCGCCGGCAGGTCGAAGCGCAGCACGTTGACCAGCGTGGACGTCGCCATCGCGGCGCGGTGGTCGTCCGGCGCCGCCCGCTCGCGGCCGCGGTCGTCCCGCATCAAAAGGCCCTTCGAATCGATGATGAGGGTCTGCGTTTCCGGCGTGAGATAACGCAGGCTCAGCCCCAGCTCCGGATCGATCCGGATCTCTCCGGTCAGGACGACGGCCTCCTTGCGAAAGGAAAAATAGCGCCGCTCCTCAAACGCCGACAGCCGGGTCGTGCGCGCTGCGAGATGGGCGAAGAGGTCGCGCCACGCCGGGGCGTTCGCCGCATCGGCGATCACCTCGGGCGCCGCGCGCAGGGGAGCCGTGAAAACGAGGCTGCAGAGAATTACCCGGAAAAGATGAGCCATGATTTTGCCCTTCATCCCGCCGCGGCGCGGCGGACGCGACGGACATCGACCCAGCGCCCGCGCGCGAGGAGGCCGAGCAATCGGAGGTGGAGCCAGACCATTTTCACGTTGTCGCGAAGATAGTGGTAATGGGAAACGCCGCCATCGCTGCGGGCAAGATAGCGGCACGGCGCCGGAAGATTGATGGTCGGGACGCCCGCCCAAAACATCCGCACCGCCACCTCGGGATCGAAATCGAAACCCCGCGCCCGGCGCGTGGAATTAAGCGCGGCCAGCAAGGGCGCTGCCGGATAAACGCGAAAGCCGAACAGCGGGTCGTCGATGCCGGGACCCAGGATTTCCCAACGGGCGAAGGCGACACTGATCTTGCGCCCTTGCAGCCGTTCCAAGGGAGCCTCAGGCCCGAACACGGGTCGCCCCAGCACGAGCGCCGCGGGATTGGCCTGCGACACTTCCATGAACTCCCGAATGGATGCCGCCGGATGCTGGCCGTCGGCATCCATCGTGAGCACGTGCGTGAAACCGGCCTCCAGAGCCGCCGCGGTACCCGTGGCGACGGCGGCGCCTTTGCCGCCGTTGCGATCGCGGCGGATCACACGCAACCGCGGGTCGGACGCGGCGAGCGCTTCCACCGGCGCGACACTTCCATCCTTGCTGCCATCCACGACCACCCACACCGGGCTCCATTGCGCCAGCGCTTCCTGCACGGTCGAGAGGAGACGCCGGCCGGTGTTGTAGGTCGGGATCAGGATGAGATGAGTCGACGAGCTGGTCATACCGTCATCGCTTGCGCCGGTGCCCGAAGAACTTCCTGCAGCCGCGCCTCCACCCGGGCCGTGGCCTCGCGGGCGGAATCCGGATCGACGGTGATCGACGAGTCGAACTGCACCTCGGCGAACGCCGGCAGGCGCGGCACCAGCCACCAGGGTTTTCCGCGGGGCAGCAGATCGCGGCTCGCGTGGATGACGACCACGCGCACCGGAACGCGCGCGCGCTCGGCGATGAGGGCGAACCCGGATTTAAGCGGATTCAAGCTGCGATCCAGCGACGTCCGCGTGCCTTCGGGGAAGATCAGCACCGAGCGCCCCTCGGAAAGCTTGCGGACGGACTCGCGGATGAAATCGGGACCATATTCCCCCGCGGCGTAACCCGCCACGATCGCCGCCGGCGCAAGGAACGGATTGCGAAGCATCGCGGGTTTGAAAACGCAGATTACATCCGGCACGCAGGCGAGCAGGAACGTGGCGTCCAGCAACCCCGGGTGATTGGCGACCCACACCGCGGGTTTTTTGAAGGGCACCGATTCAAAGCCGTGCCACTGCACGCGCAGGACTCCCAGCAACCGGAGCCAGCGAAGCCAGGCGGCGAAAAACAAATGCAACGTCGCGCGCGCAAACCGGCCCCACGTCTCCCGTCCGGGCAACAACAGCAGGACGGCGCAAAGAAAGTTAAACGCCAGGGCGCAGACCCCGAAGGTGAGCCAGCCCAAGGCGTAGGCAGGAACCTGATAAAATCGCTTCAGCATGAGAGCGTCGCTGGTGGGACAGACAGGGGGCGTTCGGGTGTCGCGGGAGGAGCGATCGGGTTGAGCGGCGTGAAGTTGAACCAAAGATAAGGGTCCGACCGCAAGAGCGCTTCGAGGTGAAAAAGGAATTCCTGAAAGTGGGCGCGGGCCCGGGTGAGGTTCTCCTCCTTGCTGGCGCGGCCCGGTTCGAACACCGGCGAGCTGTGCACCAGCGATTCGTCCTCGGCACCGGGCACGCTCACGCAGAGGACCAGCGGCAGGTCGAACAAAAGCGCGAGGTGATAAATCGTGAAGGGAAACAAGCGCCGGGCTCCGAGAAACTGAAACGGCTCCAGCTTGGCGCTGTAGTCGGGACGGTCGCACTTCAAGGCGATTGAGCCGCCCGATTGCGCGGCCTGCTTGAGCGCGAACAGGAGATTCTCGTGCTCGTTGACCCAGATGAATTTCACCCACTCGCCGAACTGGCGGCCCAGCCGGACCGTGTCGCGCGAGTTCTCCACCTTCAGGCGCACCATGTGCACGTGGCGCTTGAATTCCCCGAGGAGAAATCCGAGCAGGTCGGAGTTGCCGAAATGAAACGTGCCGAGCAGCGCGGGGCGTCCCGACGCCATTAGCGCGGAAAATTCGTCACAGCTCGGCAGCGGCCGGCACCGGTGCGCCCGACCTTCCGCGACGCGCAGCCGCAGCATGAACATCTCCGTGAACGTGAAAAAGTGACGCCAGATTTCGCGGCGGGTCGGCTCCCGCTGCAGAATCTCGCGCAGGTAATCGCGGGAGTACCGCCGTTCGGCCGGCATCCCGGCCACCGCGATCCAGGTGCCCAGCTGGAGTCCCGGTTTGAACAGCCATGCAGGCAGCACCCGGTCGGCCCACGCCAGGAAGGCGTAGCCCCAATCGGGTCCGGCATTGCGCCGTCGGTCGCTTGGGAGGGTCGTGCTCATTGCCAGTTCAGCGTCAGCCACAGCCCCGGCGCCGCGGATTGGTTGAGCGGGCGCCGTTCCGTCAGCGCCGCGAAAAATTCGCCCAGCGTCAGTTCGCCCTCGTCGCGATCGGTGGGCGCGAGGGAAAGTTTCGCCAGCGCTCCGGTGGAATCGGAGCTCAGCGCCAGAGCGAAGGCGAAGCTGCTGTCGCTCGCCGCTCCGCGCTCGCGCAACCAGGTGCCGCGCTCCTCGCCGCCGCAGAGGATCGAGCGCGGGGTGAAGGCGAGCAGCGCGCTTTGCACCGCGTGGGCGACGAGTTGAGCCCGGCCGGTGTGCGGAAAAAAATGTCGCACCGGCTGCTGGCGCGCGATCATCGCCTGTTGCACGGCGCTCGGGTGAATGGAGGTTTGAAAAAGCGTCGGGCTGGCCGAGGGGAAACTCACGAGGTACTCCTCCAGCGCGCGACTCTCCGCATACACGGAAGCGTAGACCAGCGTGTCGTCCTCGCCGGGCGAGAGTTTGTTCAGAACGCTTCCGAGCAGGAGGCCGAGCTGCGTCATGCGCCGCGTCGCTCCCTTGGGAAACGCATCACGCAACCGTTCGCGCGTCGCCGCCGGCTCCTCGAGGCCGGGTTGCTCGCAGTGGATTGCCTGGAGGTAGCGTTCAACCATGGCGGAGAAGGCAGGCCGCGTGGGCGCCGCCAAAGGCATTGCTCGTGAGCAGCACCGAATCGAAACCCGCGGTGGAAAACGATTCGGCCGCCACGGTGTCGGCGAAAAACGGGGCGGTCGCCCCCACGGTTCCGGGCGCGCGGCCGGCTCGGAGTGCCGCGAGCACGATCGCCAGCTCAACCAGGCCGCAGCTGCCGAGCGTGTGGCCGAGACTGCCTTTCCACGACACGAGCGGCGCCTTCGGGAAAAGGGAGGCGAGCGTTTCGGCCTCGAGGCGGCCGGCCTCGATCGTACCGGTGCCGTGTCCCTTCACCCAGAGCCGCCGGCCCGCCGCGGCAGTCACGAGCGGCGCGAGACAGGCGGAAAACCCGGCGCCATCCGCGCGGTTGGCGGTGAAGTGGTGCATTTCGTTGTGAAGACTCTGGGCGGCGATCGTGAACGCGCCGCCCGGTGCCGAACCCGTGGCGCGGCCGAGCACCGCGAAGGCGGCGCCGTCGCCCAGCCCGATCGAACCCGTTTCCCGCGCAGCATACGGCGCGGGGAACCCGGCGTTGAGAATTTTCAACGCGTGAAACCCGCCGGTCACAAACGGACTCAGGAAATCGAAGGAGAAAACCAGCGCCCGGTCGGCAAAGCCGGCCTGCAGCGCACGCGTCGCACACATCAATCCGAGATGGGCCGACACGCAGGCGTGCGAAAGCACGGCCACATTCGTCCCCCACCCGAGCTGCTGCCGGAGGAATTCCACGGTGGCAAAGGGCGTGCCGTACTGGAGATGTTCCGTGACCTGCGTCCGCTGGAAGGCGTACAGACTGCCCACGCCGAAATTACTGCTCGTGACAAAAACCGGATAACGGGCCGAACCCCACGCGGCCGGTGGAATTTCGGCCGCGAGTGCCTTGACGACGGAAATCCAATTGGGCGGAGCGGTCTCGTCGAGCGAACGCCCCGGTGCGAGTGCCAGCGGAACCGGATCACCGCCCTGCGAGCCGAGGACCGGTCGCGGTTGCAACGCGCGTTCACCGGCCACGAGCGCGGCGCAGGTGGCATCCGCATCGCCGAAGGCGGTGCGGCATTGGGCTGCTTCGATGCGCACGGGCGAAACATCGGCCGTCGTCGTCACGGTGCGGGGGTTTGAAAAAGGAAGACCCACTCAACCGGGCAATCGTTCCTTCGGGGCGTGAGCCCGGATGAAATCCGCGAGTTTCGCGACGCTGGCCAGCGCCGTGCGCGACTCCTCGCTGGTGCCGATCTTGATGCCGAATTCCTTTTCGAGGCGCACGACCAGTTCGAGGGCATCGATGGAATCGAGGCTGAGGCCGGAGCCGATCAGCGCCTCGTCATCGGCGATGTTTTCGGGAACGACGTCATCGAGTTTCAGGGTTTCAACGATGAGGTGTTTGAGACGGGAACGCAGCGCGTCAGGCATGGCGGTGATTGAGATTCAATCCAGGGAGGGGAAGCGAACTCATTGCGAATGTTGTAGGAGCGGCTTTACGCCGCGACTGGTTGGGTGCGTAGGCCCAAAGTCGCGGCGTAAAGCCGCTCCTACAACAGCAGAGGACTGGAGAGTAGATCGCATAAAACCGTGGCCGGCTCGCGACTCAGGGTTTTACCGCGGTGTATTCGCTGAAAAGGCCGAGCAGGCTGGCACGCTTCACCTCGGTGAGGCCCACGTTTTTCAGCGACTCGAGCACCGACGCCGGCGGCACACAGGCATCCATCGTCTCCCAGAAATAAACCATCATGTCCCGCGCGTCGCGGCTACGGGTGAACAGCTGCGTCAGGAACGGGTAGATCTTGCCGAAGTAGACCCGGAACAAAAACGCGCCAAAGCGGCCCGACGGTTTGGTCACCTCCATGATCAGCAGTTTCCCGCCCGGCTTGAGCACGCGGTGGTACTCGCGAAACGCCTCGTCGAGCGTCGTCACGTGGCGCAGGGCGTAACCCATCGTCAGAAAATCGAAGGAGTTGTCGGGGAACGGCAGCTTTTCCGCCCGGCCGACGACAAAGCGCGCGGGAAGTTTCGTGCGGGCCACGGACAACATTCCCTCGCTCGGATCGAGGCAGGTGATCGTTTCGGCGCTGCCGAGAACTTTCATCGCCGCCGTCGCGACGAGGCCGGTGCCGCACGCGACGTCGAGGAGCTGGTGGCCCTTGCGCAGGCCTTGGCGCTGCAGGGCCCAGCGGCGGTAAAACGAACCGCTGCGCAGAAAGCCCCAATCCACAACGCCGTCGTAGTGTTTGGCTCCCGCGTCGAAAAGGCGGTTTACGAAGGCGGGCTTTTCCTCGGTGCTGGCATAGTGCTCAGCGAGCGGCGGATGAGGAAGCATGGGGATGACTGCGAGAGAGAAGAGGGAGGAGCGGGAAGGCCAGCCGATTTGGCGGGCGTCGAAACAGACAGCGGCTCCCGCACTTGGTGCGGGCCTTAGTGCATCCGGTGCGACGCCGGCACGATTCGCTGGGCAACTGGGGGAGCCCCGACCGAAGCGCGAGGCACCAGATCGACCGGGAATACCACCGGCTCGAGCGCTGCGGGGGGCTTCTCGCCGTTCTGTTCGGCAATGCGCCCCAGCAAAACTTCCACGGCCCGATGTCCCATCGCGCGCAGCGGCTGCCGGACGGTGGTCAGCTGCGGCACGGTCATGCGGGCCGCGAGCGTGTCGTCGAATCCCGCCACCGATATATCATCGGGCACCCGCAACCCGACTTCGGCCAGCGCTTCGAGGCAGCCGATCGCGACACCGTCGTTCGCACAGAAAATTGCGTGGGGCAACGGCTGGCCCGCGTGCCGCTTCAGCCACGCGCGCAGGGCGTCGCGCCCGCTGTCGACGCTGAAATGGCCGCAGATCAGCAGGTCCGGTTCGAAGGTGATCCGCACGGCGGCGAGGGCGCGCTTGTAGCCGCGGATGCGCCGCTCGGCGCCGATCAACGCCGGCGAACCGGAGATGTGCATGATGCGCCGGTGACCCTGGGCGATGAGGTGCCGCACCATTTCAAACGCGCCGCGCTCCTCGTCGGACTCGATGTTCACGACATTCGGGAGTTCGGTGTTGGCGTGCAGTGCGACGAAGGGCGTGTGTCCGGGGAGCAGCTTGGCCGCCTCACGCGTGAGCGTCGGCGCGACGAGGATCAACCCGTCGATGCGCCCGTCGCACAAACCGTGGAGGCGCGCCGGATCCTTGCCCCAGTCATGGAGCGCAAACACCGTCGTGTTTTGGTCCCGGCGCGACGCCGCTTCGAGGATGCCGTTGAAAATTTCGAGGAAGTAGTGGTTGAGCTCGCCCCCGGAAATAACCGCGGCGACGCCGAGGGTGTCCATGCGCCGGTTGGCCAGGGCGCGCGCGGCCGCGTTCGGCCGGTAGCGAAGGCGGGCCGCCGCCTGCAGGAGGCGTTCGCGGGTTTCCGGCGCGATGCGGGAGGAGGTGCGGGCACCATTGAGCACCACGGAGGCCGCCATGGCCGAGACACCGGCGGCGCGGCCGACATCGGCGAGCGTGGCCGCGCGGACGGATTTATGTTTTTTGGGGCTCGGCATCGGCGGTCCGGAGGAAGATCGGGAAAATATGCGGCACTCCCGCGGTGCGCAGCAAGCGCGTGATTTAAGATTCCACGGCGGTTGCGGAGGTGCCGGACAACAAGCGAAGGCACCCGGCCGCGATCAATATTTTTGCCCGAACAGCGAACGAATGACGCCCTTCATCCAGGCCGGCACCATGGTGGCCTGATGCACCACAATGGTGCGGCCGTCGGAGGTCGTGATCGTGAACCGAAAGACGCGCACCGTTTCCGCGATGTAGGCGATCCACTTGACCTCGGGATCGTCCGGACCGAAAGGTCGGCTCGTCCCCCGCCAGTTTTGCTGGACCAGCGTGGGGGCGGTTTCCTCCACCAGCACAACGGGCGTTTCATCGGTCACGTCCTCGACGCGGATCGTCCGCAACGACCGGGCGGCGTTCTCGTCCCGGATGTGGAAGCGAAAGAGAACCTTTTTCGCCTCGGGGTCGGGCTGCAGCCCGGCATCGATGATTTGAATCCCCTCCGCTTTTGCCGGCGCGGGCCGGCCTTTCACGAAGGTGAATTTCAGGCGTTCGCCGCCTGAAACCGCCGTCGTGTAGGAAAACTCCGTGCTCGCGCAGCCGCCCGCGAGCGCGAGGAGCAGGCCAAGCACTGCCCAGGCGGAGGTGCGGCGTGCAGCCGCCTTGGAAACCGATCGGGAGGAGGACGGAATAAACCGGGGGAAACGCATAAAAATAAAAGGCCGTGATGCAAAAAAGCATCACGGCCCGAATCAATAGTGAGGCTGGCACCGAGCGCCAGCCCCGAGTCGCGGTGGGCGAACTGCGTTAGAAGCGCACGGTGGCCGAGAGCTTGGCCGACATGCCGTTCGCGTAGACGAGGCCGTAGAGGTCCTGGTCGTCCGCGACGTTGTCCACGTTCAGGGCGACGCGCCAGTTGTAGCGTTCGCGAACCTTGAACTTGTACTCGACCATCGCGTTGAAGACGTAGCGATCGTCGGTGTAGAGCTTGACGAGTTTGCGGGTGCCTTCCTCGAGGGTGAAGTTGCTGCCACCACCGCTGAAGCCGCTGAACCACAGACGACCTTCGTCCCACTTTCCACCTGCACCGACGGTCCAGCCCTTGAAGCGGTCGCCCCAGCCGGCCAGCGAGTAGCGGGCCCAGATCGAGGCGGCGTTTCTCGGAGTGTCGTCGCCCGGTTCATTGTAGTCCGGAACCGTTTGGTTGTAGGTCGTGGTATCGTTCACGTTGCCGTAAACGAGCGGCGCCGTCTTGAGGCTGTCGAGCGTGCCGTAGTTGTTGTCCGATTGGAACCACGGCGCGAACGGGAAGTAAGGAGCCTTTACGAACTCGTAGGTCTGGCTGGTGATCTTCCGGTCCACGTGAGCAAAGCTCACCATGAGCTGGAGGTTGTCCGTGGGCGTGATGATGAGGGACGCATCCCAGCCGCGCGCCTGATCCTTCATCGGAACCGATGCTCCGGAACCGTTGGCGGCATTGCCGAAGCCGACGGCGCCACTGCCATTCCGGTATGGCTTGCCGGCATCATAGTAATAGTTGCCGTTCCAGCCGGGGAGCTGGGCGATGGTGCTCATGAACTTCGCGGTGTTCGGATCTCCGAGGTTGACGAGGGGGAAGTAGAACGTGCCGGTGTCGCCAGCGACGGGATTGGCCGTCGGGCCTTCCGCCATCCACGCGTAATTCCAGAAGGTGGAACCCAACGGGCCGGCCCAGGCCGCATCCGCATTCGGAGCCACCGAGATTTCATCGATCAGCGCATGCCAGCCGGTGGGCCAGATTTGCTTGGCGAGGGCGGTGCCCTGCGCGGTGCTCATGCCGGGAGTGTTGTGAATCGCGCTCCACATCGAGCTGGGCATCGTGTACCAGGCGACGGTGGAAAGGGACTTCGAGGGATCGTAGCCCTTCTTCGCGGATTCATACGGGCTCGGCGCCCACCAGATGAATTTCGGCTGGCCGGTCCGCTCGAGGCGGTACGCGCTGATGGTGCCGGAAACGCGACCCTGCATGAGGTCGAACTTGATGCCGGCCTCATAGTTCTTGGCTTTCGTCGGGGGCATCATGTTGCCGTTGCCGTCGTAGGCGTAGTAGTTCGGAACGGTACCCGTGGAGTACAGGCCGAAGACGGAGAGGCTCTTGGTCACGGCGAAGCTAAGACCGACCTGCGGGCTGTCGCTCACCGGAATCTCGCTGGCGACACCCGCGGCGCCGAGTCCCTGTCTCTCGACCGGGCGGTTCGACTCGTAGATGTAGGTCTTGCTCTGGCGGGCGTCGGAACGGTCCCGGCGCATACCACCGATGAGGTTCACGCGGTCCTTGAAGAAACTGCCCTGATAAACCCCGTAGAAACCCAAATCCCACGTGCGCTTCTTGTAGTTGAAGAGGTGCGTCATCGGGATGTCGGCGACACCGTCACCCTGGGTTCCAAAACGGAACGGGGTGTAGTCGGTCGGATTCTTGTAATTGTAGCGGGAGGCATCCGGCACGAAGTGAGTGCCGTCGACCCAGGAATACGGGGCGCCAAACTCGGCTTCGTTCGACTTCAGCTTCATGTATTGAAGACCGGCGAGGAAGTTGTGCTTGCCCCACTTGCCCAGATCCAGGGCGTAGGTGGTTTCAGCGCGCACCTGGTCGCGGAGTTCAGTCTTCGTGTAGTCCTTCCAGCCGTAGGCAATGACGCCGTCCGTATAAAACCCGGGAGGAGAAACGATGAGGGCGTTGGCCGCAGCGGATTGTTTGCTGATCGGCGAATCCACGACCAAGCCCAGCAATTTCGCGGCGCGACTGGCCGAGGTGCCGGTGAAGATGCCGGTGCCGCGGATCGGGTGGGTGTTGCCATCAATCTGGCGGGTGTCGAAAACCGCTTCGGATTCCGCAAAGCCAACCTTGACGTACCAGTTCTCGGTGAGCTTCTGGGTGACATCGATGATGTTGTTGCGATACGGACCCTGTCGGTAGGTATCGGGACCGCTCCAGCGGAAGGTGCGGTTGTCCACGTTTTCGCCGGTCTTCACTCCGGTCACGATGTTGTACTTGTCGGTGAGCCAGGTGGCTCCGCGGCTCGAATGGTCGCCGTCGCTGACCTGCGTTCCGATGTTCGTGCGGACATTCTGGAAGCCCACGCCGTTTTCCTTCGTGTGACCGAATTCATTGTCCAAAAAGATCGTCGTGTTCGGGAAGGGCTGGAACGTGAACGACGGCGAAATCATGAAGTGCTTCTCTTTGTAGAACTGCGTGTAGTCGCCCCGCTCCTGGTAGGCGCCCGTCACGCGGTAAGCCGGCTTCATGGGCGTTTCCCGGTTGCCCATCGGCCCGGTGAAATCGAATTCCCCGCGGTAGAAATTATCCGTGCCCGCGCTCGCGCCGATGGTGTAGCCCGCCTTGTGCTCCGGTTTCTTGGGCACGTAGTTGACGATACCGCCGAAGCTGCCGACGCCGTACAGCAGCGCCGAGGGTCCGCGGACCACTTCAACGCGGTCGATGTTGATCCAGTCGGCGGAATACTGGCGGCGGAAACCGTCGCGCAATACCTGCTCGATCACGAAGCCACGCATCTTGGTGGTGGAGTCGCCTTGTTGCCGCGTGACACCGCGCGGGTCATTGGCGCCGCCGCCCTGCTTGTTTCCGTCGTCCTCGGCAAAAGCGTCAGCCTGGGATTCCAGCACGATCCCGGCGGAATAACGCAACGCACCGCGCAGATCGGTCGCACCGGTGTCGCGCATGAATTCGTTCGTGATGACATCGATGTTGATCGGGATGTCCTTGATGGCCGTGTTGAGGCGCGTGCCTGACGTGGCGTTCGTCGCCTTGTAGCCTTTGTCCTTGTCGGTTGAGACGGTAAAGGGCGAGAGCACGATGGCTCCGTCTTCGGTTTTCTGCTTGGCGTCCGCGGCGGCATTGGTGGGAGCGGTCTGCGCCCACGTGCGACCCGCGACGAGCGTCAGCACTGAGAGCAGTGCCAGCGTGGATCGTGGTATCCTATGCGTTTTCATTTTGTTTGGGGTGTTGCTTTGTTGTCAGTTGCCTGATCGCCGGAAGATCCGTGATCGGGAGGGTTTCAAGGATCGGAGGGGGCTCCGATCATTGGAGAAGGGCGCGCCGGTGCAGACAGTCGGGTGTGAGCACCATTGGCCCCGTTGGAATATGCCTTAGCCAAAGTGAAACGCAGGCGCCGCGCGCCTGCCGCCGGAGTCAGCACGACCCCGAGTTTGCCGGGGACAGCGGTGCAGCCGGCGACATCGCCCGCACTCGTGATTCCGACCAGTTGAAGACTCCACGCGCCGACCGCGGGGCCGGAAACTTCCGCTTCGTATTCCGCGCCCGTGCAGCGCAACAGGAAGTGCACGCCCGGACCGCCGTTCAAAACCGGCACGTCGCAGGACACCGTCGCGCCATCCGCGATCTCGAACGCCCGGAAGGTGATGTTTTGGGTAAGCTCGTAATCGGGGCGATCGTCGATGCTCCCCACCGAGATGACCGAACAGGGCCGCGCAAAAAGCGGCAGGTCGAGGAAGCCGTGCTGCGAACGATGCCATCCCCCACCCGTTAAAACTTCGCCGGTGAGAAAATGCGTCCAGCGTCCCTTCGGCAGGAAATAATCGGTCGAGCCGTCTTCCGATAAAACCGGAACGACCAACAAGGAATCCCCGAGGAAATACTGGCGGTCCAGGGTGTCGCAGCCGGGATCGTCTGGAAATTCCAGCATCATCGCGCGCATCATCGGCACGCCCGCGCGATGCGCCTCCACCGCAGCGCCGTAAAGATACGGCATCAGGCTGCACTTAAGCTTGGTGAAGAACCGGAGCACGTCGCACGCCTCGCTGTTATATTGCCACGGCACGCGATACGAAGAACTGCCGTGCAACCGGCTGTGCGACGAAAGGAGCCCGAACGCGACCCAGCGTTTATAAATCGCCGGCGGGGGAACGCCCTCGAATCCGCCGATATCGTGGCTCCAGAATCCGAATCCGCACAGGCTGAGCGACAGTCCGCCGCGCAAGCTCTCGGCCATGGACTCGAAAGTCGAATTGCAGTCGCCACCCCAATGGACGGGCAGCCGTTGTCCGGAGGCGTACGTCGAGCGGGCGAACACCATCGCGTCGCCCTTTCCGCGCACCTCTTCGAGCAGGCGGAAAACCACCTCGTTGTAGAGGATGGGATAAAAGTTGTGCATCTTCACCGGATCGGACCCGTCGTGATAAACCACGTCGGTCGGGATGCGCTCCCCAAAGTCGGTTTTGAAACTGTCGACGCCCATCGTCATCAACCGGCGGAGGTGCGAGGCGAACCACGCGCAGGCGGCGGGATTGGTGAAATCGACGATGGCCATGCCCGGCTGCCAGAGATCCGTCTGCCAGACCTCGCCGCCGGCCTTCTTCAAGAAATAGCCGTGCTGCTTTCCCTCGGCGAACAGCACTGAGCGCTGCCCGATGTAGGGATTGATCCAGAGGCAAATCTTCAGCCCGCGCTGATGCAGGCGTTTCAACAGGCCGGCCGGATCGGGAAACGTGCGGTTGTCCCACTGGAAACTGCACCAGTCGAACTCACGCATCCAAAAGCAGTCGAAATGGAAAACATGCAGCGGCAGGTCGCGCTCCTTCATGCCGTCGATGAAACTGGTGACCGTCGCTTCGTCGTAGCTCGTGGTGAAGGAGGTCGTCAGCCACAAACCGAAGGACCAGGCAGGCGGCAAGGCCGGGCGTCCGGTGAGCGCGGTGAGTTTGCGCAGAATGTCCTTGGGCGTCGGACCGTAGATCAGAAAATACTCCAGGCTTTCGCCCGGCAGGCTGAACTGAACCCGCGAGACTTTTTCCGACGCGACCTCGAAGGAGACGGGGCCGGTCTCGTTGACCAGGACGCCATAGCCGCGGTTGGTGAGATAGAAAGGAACCGATTTGTAAGCCTGGTCGCTGCCGGTGCCGCCATCCTTGTTCCAGTTTTCCACCACCTGACCGTTCTTCACGAACGAAGTGAACCGTTCCCCCAAACCATAGACGCACTCGCCGACACCAAGAGAAAGCTGCTCGTGCACAAATGAACCCGCCCCCTCCTTCTGCACGTAACCCATACCCTTGGGCGCGCTGCAGGTCAGAACGCGATCGCCCGTCTTAAAGGAAATCTTCCAGCCCTGCTTCCGCTGCACGTGGGCGGCGAGAGCCCCGGTGCGAAACACCGCTTCGTCCGAACCATTCGCAATGGCAACCTCAGGTTGAGCGACCGCCTGCAGAGGAATGGCCGGGCCCCGTTCGGCACCGCCGGTGAAGTGGGCCATGCTCACTTTGATCACGTCCGCCATCGGAGAACTGAGTCGCACCGTGAGCAGCGGACCCTGAAGCGTATCGCCACGATGATTGATCGGTCGTGTGGGCGCATGAATCACCAGGGAATCCCCCTCCACACTGACATCGTAGGCGCCAGCCGGGTAGTGCGCATGCACGCCCGGTTGGAGCAGCCAGTTGCCGTCGGTAAACTTCATGGGGTAGTCAGGGCACCTAAAAATTTAGCGGTAAATTCGGAGCTTTATCGCTAAATCAGACTTGGCAATGCTTTTTCCGGACGACACGGAAAAAATTAATCAGCGTCCGCAATCGGAGGGGTTGATGGTGGCAATCGCCTTTCAAATGAACCGCGGGCGACACATTTCCGCCTGCTCCCAAGGAGATTTTCGAGGACCAGCATCACGGAAAATGTCCCGGCACTTTTGAAACGCCAAAGCAGCCGGCAGGTTTTAGCCTTCGGCCTTGCGTTCCGTTTGGGCGCTCGGCACTTTCTTCCCTTTTCCAAAGACCAGAACGCGTCCGCGCCATGAACCAGAACATCCGTAACATCGCTATCATTGCTCACGTCGACCACGGCAAAACCACCCTCGTCGACAAGCTTCTCAAGGAAGGCGGCGTTTACCGCGCCAATCAACAGGTCGAGGAACGCGCCATGGACTCCATGGACCTCGAGAAGGAAAAGGGCATCACCATCAAGGCCAAGAACACTTCCGTTCACTGGAAGGAAAAGATCGTCAACATCGTCGACACCCCCGGCCACGCCGATTTCGGCGGCGAAGTTGAGCGCGCCCTCCGCATGGTCGACGGCGTGCTGCTCGTGATCGATGCCTATGACGGTCCCCAAGCCCAGACCCGTTTCGTGCTTCGCAAGGCTCTCGCCCACGGTCTCAAGGTTGTGATCGTCATCAACAAGATCGACCGCGAGAACGCGGAGCCCGCGAAGATGTACGACAAGGTGCTCGAGCTCCTCATGGAGCTCAACGCGACCGAGGAACAGTTCGATGCCCCCGTCGTTTATGGCTCCGGCCGCGATGGCTACATGATGTATCACCTCGGCGAGGAGAAGAAGGACATGTCCCCGCTCTTCCAAACGATCCTCGATCACGTTCCGCCGCCGTTCGCGAAACCCAACGAGCCCTTTCACATGCTCGTCTCCAACATCGATTGGAGCGACTACGTCGGTCGTATCGCCGTCGGCAAGATCCTCGGCGGCGTCGCCACTGTGGGTCAGACGGTCTTCATCGTCCGCCACGAGGACGGCAAACGCGTCCGGGCGAAAATCACCAAGGTTTTCGAGTTCACCGGCCTTGGCACCCGCGAAACCGAGACCGCGGTCGCCGGCAATATCGTGGGTCTTTCCGGATTCGAAGACATCGATATCGGTGACACCCTCACCGCCGATGAAGCGGGCCACGCCCTTCCCTTCACGCAGATCGACCCGCCAACCCTGGAGATGCAGTTCTGCGTCAACGATGGCCCGCTCGTCGGCCAGGAAGGAAAACTCGTCACCTCGCGCCAGCTTCGCGAGCGGCTCATGCGCGAGTTGAAAACCAACGTCTCCATCAAAATCGAAGACACCGACAAGGCCGGCATCTTCAACGTCAAGGCTCGCGGCGCGATGCAAGTCGCGGTGCTGGTCGAGACGATGCGCCGCGAGGGTTTCGAGCTTCTCGTTTCCCGCCCGACCGTGATCGAAAAAGTAGCGGAAGACGGCAAACGCCTGGAGCCCTACGAGACCGTCTGGATCGAAGTGCCCGACGAATGTGTCGGTGCGATCATGCAGAATCTCGCGAACCGCAAAGGTCTGCTCACGAACATGGAGAAGCTCCCGCACTCCACGATGATCGAGGCGACCATCACCACGCGCGGCCTTATCGGCATGGAAATCGACGTCGTGAACGCCACCAGCGGCCGCGGCGTGCTCAGCCATCTTTTCAAGGAATACGGACCTTACGCCGGCGAAGTCCTCACCCGCATCACCGGTACGCTCCTCGCGACCGAAGCCGGCGAGACCACCTCCTACGCCCTCGTCATGGTACAGGAGCGCGGCAAGCTCTTCGTCAGCCCAGGCGAACAGGTTTACGAAGGCATGATCATTGGGGAAAATCCCCGCAACGAGGACATCGCCTGCAACGCCGTCCGCGCAAAAGCCCTCACGAACTTCCGTTCGCAGGGGTCGGGTGTCGCGACCGGCCTCACGCCGGCCTCCAAGCTTTCGCTCGAGCGCGCGATCGAATACATCGCCTCCGACGAACTCGTGGAAGTCACGCCCAAGAGCCTGCGCCTTCGCAAGCGCATCCTGAACAACGCCGCACGCCAGAAGGCCGCGAAATCGAATAAGTAAGCCCGCGCCTCTTCCGACTCCCAGCCCGCGTTCGCGAAAGCGACGCGGGCTTTTTCGTGGCTTGGCGCCGTTTAACAAGAACGCGGAGCGCGTTCCCACTTCGTCTTGCAGCTCACGTTCCTTCCCAGGGCGAGAGCGTCCTCGCGCCAAAAATCAATCTGACCGGTGCAAGCCTCAGCCGATCAACTTGCCATAGGCATCCGCATCCATCAGCGCGCTGGCGTCGGCCGGGTTGGCCACTTTCAGCTTCAAGATCCAAGCCCCTTCGTAGGGCGCGCTATTCAATTTTTCCGGCGAATTATCGAGGGCGGTGTTGACCGCTGTGATCGTCCCGCCGACCGGAAGATAAAGATCGGAGGCGGCCTTGACCGATTCCACGACGCCAAACGTCTCCCCCGTTTTATAGGCGGTCCCGACCTTCGGCAGCTGCACGTAGGTGATGTCGCCCAGCGCGCTTTGCGCGTAGTCCGTGATTCCAACGGTCGCGGTGCCGTCGCTCTCAAGCTTCAGCCATTCGTGGGATTTTGCGTAGCGGAGGCCGGCGGGGACGTTGCTCATGGAAAATAAAAGTGGGAGCGGCTTACGCCGCGATCGTTTGAAAGTTCGGAGGTCGCGGCGTAAAGCCGCCCCTACAGGTCACGGTTTCTTTAGTTCGACGAAGGGAGGTTTGACCAGTTGCAAATTCAGTTTCGTGCCGCGGATGTCCACGGCGAGCGACTGGCTGGCCGACGCGGTCGTCACCAAGGCCGATCCGATGGCCTCATTGAGCATCGGTGACAGGGTCCCGGAGAGCACGCGGCCGACGGCCGCGCCATCGGCGCCAAGCACGGGCGTCTCTGCGCGCACAATGCGGCGGTCACCCGTTTTGAAGAAAACGACTTTGTTTGCCGCGCCTTTTTCCTTTTCCGCCAGCAACGCCGCGCGGCCGATGAAATCGGCGCCCTTCTCGAGTTTCACGGTCCAGCCGAGACCCGCCGTCAGCGGCGAAATATCCTGCGTGATCTCGTGCCCATAAAGCGGATAACCCGCCTCGAGCCGCAGGCTGTCGCGCGCGCCGAGCCCGACGAGTTCGAGCCCGCGAGACGCGCCGGCGGCGACAACCGCCTCGGTCAGTGCGACGGCATCGCCCGCGGCGTGATAAAGCTCAAAACCATCTTCCCCCGTATAGCCCGTCCGGCTGATGAGGCACTGGACGCCGGCGACCGGACCTTCGGTGAAGTGATAGTACTTCACGAGTCCCAGCTTCGCGCCGGTGAGCGATTGCACGATCTCAGCCGCACGCGGCCCCTGCACGGCGAGCAACGCGTAGTCGGCGGATCGATCGGTGATGGTGACGGAAAATTTCGAAGCCTGCCCGCGAATCCAAGCGAGGTCCTTGTCGATGTTGCCCGCGTTGATGCAGAGAAAATAATCCTCCGGCGCACGCATGTAGACGAGCAGGTCGTCCACCACACCGCCGCTCGCATAACACATCGGCGAATAAAGCACGCGGCCGGGAAAAAGCTTCGCGACGTCATTCGTCACGAGATGATTCAGGAATTTCCCCGCCTCGGGCCCGCGCACATCCACCTCGCCCATGTGACTCACATCGAAGAGGCCGGCCGTGCGCCGCACCGCTTTGTGCTCCTCAAGGATGCTGCGGTACTGGACCGGCATTTCCCACCCCGCGAAGTCCACCAGCCGGGCGCCGTTGGCAGCGTGAAAATCCCGCAGGGGCGTGCGTTTGAGTTCGCTCATGCCGACGACTACGCGGAGCCCCCATCGGTGGGGCAAGGCTGTTTTCCCGGGGCAATCCCGGATCACCGTTTGTATTCGCCAAGCGCGCCGGCTCCATAAACTGGCGTCATGTGCGCGACTCGCGTCCACCTTCCTGAATGTTAACGCCGTTCCCACTTTTTCTCGCCCACCGGGTCCATGACTTCAGCCCGTTTCTCGGCCCGCACTGGGGCAACATCGGCATCCGCTATTACGGACTGGCCTACCTCCTGGGGTTCCTCGTCTCGGCCTGGCTGCTGAAATTATATGCGCGCGCCGAACGCTCGGAGATTCCCGCCTCCAAGATCAGCGATCTCATGGTCTTTGTCGTTCTCGGCGTTTTCCTGGGCGGCCGGCTGGGTTATTTCCTCCTCTACCAGGCTCCCAATTTCCGCGCGGACCCGTTTGCGGTCCTCCGGGTTTGGGAAGGCGGCATGGCGAGCCATGGAGGCATGCTGGGAGTCGCCGTCGCGCTGTGGTGGTACAGCCGCTCCGAAAAGATCCCTCTTCTGCACCTCAGCGACCTCATCGTCTCAACGGCGCCCGCCGGCCTTTTCTTCGGCCGGGTGGCGAACTTCATCAATGGCGAGCTCTGGGGAAAACACTCGCAGGTTTCCTGGGCATTCATCTTTGAAAACACCCATGGCGGTCCCCTGCCACGGCATCCCTCGCAGCTCTATGAGGCGGCGCTCGAAGGCCTGATCCTGTTCGCCTTCATGCAATGGCGCGTTTGGGGCACCGACGTCGTTCGCCAGAAACCGGGCCGCCTCACGGGGGAATTCTTCATCGCTTACGCCGCACTGCGTGCCGTGGGGGAAATCTTCCGCGAACCCGACGCCGGCCTCAGTCTTTTCTTCGGTCTCAGCCGGGGAACATTCTATTCCATTTTCCTCGTCATCGCCGGACTCCTCCTCGTGCTGCGGAAACAGCGCTGAAAAGGCCGGGCTAAACCACCGGTGGCGGGTTCCTCAGTCCAAGCCAGATCAGCGCTTCGTCCATCGTGTGAAAAACACCGAGGCCGGTATCACCCTGCACTTCCCGCTGCGCCGCATACATCCGGGCCAGGCCGTAGAGCAAGGGTGTGGGTGACACAAATGCGCGCCGGGCCGTCGGGGCGAAAAGCGCGACCCCGGCGAGGTTTTTGATTTCCGCCGGCGTCAGGTTCACCGGACCCACGTTGCTGAAATCCAGCAGCTGCCCGAAGGTCGGATCGAACTCGGGATCGGCGAGAAGCTGGTTGATCTGATTCCACGCGTCCTCGGCAGTGAAGACACCGGTGGCAGCCGAAAACACCACCCGCGCGTTACGATCGATGCGATAAGAGCCTGGCATGTGAAGCATGGTGCGGGCGGAGGGAGTCGAACCCTCGTTTCATGCTTGGGAAGCACACGTGATAGCCGTTATACTACGCCCGCAAAAGTTGACCGTCCCACCAAAGGGCAAACCGGATGTGGCGCAATCACGAATACGCGCGGCGCCCCTCTAACGCGCTCTTCAGCGTCACCGAATCCGCGTAAAGCACCCCACCGCCGCTCGGCAGGCCGAAGCCAATGCGCGTCACTTTCACCACACGTCCCGCGCTCGCCGGCAGATGCTCCGTCAGGTAATGGCAGGTCGCCTCCCCTTCCACATCATTGGACAGCGCGAGAATCAGCTCGTCCGCTTCCCCGGCGGCGAGACGCGCACGCAGGGACGCAAGATTCAGGTCATCCGGCCCCACCCCGTGGATGGGTGAAAGTTTCCCATGCAGCACGTGATAGGAACCACGATAGGCGCCGCTTCGCTCCAGCGCGACAAGGTCGGGAACGTGCTCGACCACGCACACGACCGACCGGTCGCGTTTTCCGTCCGCGCATATCGCACAAAGCTCGCCCTCGGCCAGGTTGCCACAGCGGATGCAGCGGTGGACCGCCCGGGCGGCTTCCTCGAGCGCGGCCACCAGCGCGGGCAACCGCGCGGGCTTTTCCACGAGCAGGTTAAGCGCGATCCGTTCCGCTGACCGGTAGCCCAGCCCGGGGAGCTGCTTCAGATGTTTCTGCAGCTTCTCGAACGCAGGAGTCATTGGGTTTTCGATTTTCGATTTCGGATTTCGATTCCCTTCCTTCGCCGGATCACCGGCCGGTCGAAATCGGGATTCCGAAATCGAAAATCCCTACA
This sequence comes from Opitutaceae bacterium, assembly GCA_036261745.1. Lineage (GTDB taxonomy): Bacteria > Verrucomicrobiota > Verrucomicrobiia > Opitutales > Opitutaceae > DATAKE01. The sequence goes on along the minus strand of DATAKE010000042.1, from coordinate 32,750 downwards.
TCATTCCCGGCATTTTGAAGGTCGACGTCACTTTTTCCATCTCGGCGTCGTTGTAGGTCTTCGCCTGTTTGGCGGCGTCCTGGATGGCGGAGAGGATGGTGTCGGACACGACTTTCGCGTCCTCCTTGAGAAATTCCGGGTCGAGCGTGAGCGCGAGAAATTTTCCGGAGCCGCTCACCCTGACCTTCACGGCGCCACCACCGCTTGTCGTTTCAATCTCCTTCGCTTCGAGCTGGGTTTGGAGCGCTTCGATGCCGCGCTGCATTTTCTGGGCTTGTTTTAAAAGTGTGCCTACGCCGGCCATGGTGGATGTGTGGGTTCAGGGTTAAACGGGTCTGAAATAAAAGGGCCTTTCAGTGGCTCGCAACGTCGGGAAATCTTCAAGCACTTAGTATGGCCGCGTATCCCTCCCGGAAACTGGGATAGGCCGGCTTCCACCCGAGAACTGTCTTGATCCGCGTGTTCGCAATGATCCGGTCCGGGGTCACGCTGCGCCGGCCCTGCGCGGGCTCGCCCGTGAATCGCGGGGGCGCGGCGCCAATCTTCGCGGCCAGCCATGCGGCTATCGCCGCTTTCGTCGCGGCGCCATCGTCCGCCACGTTGAAAATTTCATTCGCGGTTTTCCTTTCCGCCCCGAACGCCGCCCAAATCGCCGCGGCGATATCGTCCCGGTAAATCACATTGAGATGATGGTCGCCGCGACCCGCGACTTCCCCGGTCCGCACTTGTTCGAGCAGGTGATGGCGCCCCGGCCCATAAATTCCGGCGAGTCGCAGGACGAAGCATCTTCCGCATGTCCCGGTCCCGGCTGCGGTCCGGAGCCGGTTTTCCGTCTCGAGCAGGATTTTCGCGCGGTCCCCGCTTCCGTCGGTCGGTGCCTTCTCGTCGACCCGCACGCCACCGTCCTGGGGATAGACCGACGTGCTGCTGGTATAAATCGCCGTGCCGGCCGGACCCTGGGTGCGCATCCAAGCAATGACAGACTCCATTCCCCGCAGGTAACTCCGCTCATAGCCGGCGACACCTCCGCCTCCGGAGCTCACACAGTTCAACACGAACTCTGCGCCGCCTTCGATCGATTGATGCCAGCCCGTTTCCGCGAGATCCGCCTCGACCACTTCGATCCCCTCCGCCCGCAACGCCGCCGCCTTCGCCGGATTGCGGGTCAGCGCGGTGACGCGCATCCCGCGCCCCACCGCCTCGCGCGCAACCGCCGCACCGACATAGCCCGCGCCGAAAATCACCAGATGTTTTCCCGAAAAATTTCCGTGGGCATCGGCGGTCATGCGTGTTCCACTCACGCGCATGCCCACGGTTCTGGCAATCCTCGCCGAAGGCTTTGAGGAGATCGAAGCCACCACGCCCATCGACCTGCTCCGCCGGGCGGGAGCCGAGGTCACGCTCGCGGCGCTCGCCGACGGCATTCACGTCACCGGCCGCAGCGGGCTCACGATGCACGCGGACACCACGCTCACGGCGCTCGACGCCGCGACTCCGCCGCGCGAGTTCGACTGTCTCTTTTTGCCGGGCGGTCCCGGCGTGAAACAACTTCGCGCCGATCCCCGCGTTCGCGCGCAAGTTCTCCGGCAGCACGCCGCCGGCCGGTGGATCGCGGCGATCTGCGCGGCGCCAACCGTGCTGCACGACGCCGGCCTGCTGGGCGGGCGGCGCTACACGGCTCATTTCTCGGTGGCCAAGGAACTGCCGGCCATTCTGAGCGAAGAACGCGTGGTGCTCGACGGGCATCTGCTGACCTCGCGCGGCGCCGGAACTTCGCTCGATTTTGGTCTCCGACTCGTCGAGCTGCTTTTTTCGACGGATAAATCCCGGGAGATCGCGCGAGCGATCGCCGCGTGAAGGAACCTCACCGATGCTTCCACTCCGCTGACGGCGGTCTATGACAACCGTCACACTCGCTGACAGCTTCGCCGGCGGTCATCGATCGCCTTTGCAGAAAACCGCCCAGGCGGCCTTCGTGAAGTTCCAGCCAGCTAGGGGATTGCCTCTCCGTTTCTCTTGGATTCGCCTCTCATTGTTCGGCCGGACGTGCCGATTACTACCCCGTTGATGGACCCCGTTTTGAGTGACCCTGCGTCGTTCCACCCCGGAAGCGACGGGGCGAAGCTGTCTCCCGAAAACGACTAACCATGTGCGGCATCGCAGGCTATATTGATCCAAGCTCCCCGGAGGGGATTCGTCGCGAAGCGGTGACGCGGATGTGCGATGCCATGGTTCACCGCGGACCGGATGACAGCGGGATCGAAACGCAGGGACCCGCCACGCTTGGCATGCGGCGGCTCGCGATTTTCGATCCCGCGAACGGCCACCAGCCGATGTCGACTCCGGATGGCCGGCACACGCTCGTGTTCAACGGCGCGATCTATAATTTTCGCGCGCTGCGCGACGAACTCGCGGCGGGCGGCTGGGCTTTCCGCACCCAATGCGACACCGAGGTCCTGCTCGCCGCGTACGCCACCTGGGGGGAAGGCTGCCTCGGGCGTTTGCGCGGCATGTTCGCCTTTGCCGTCTGGGACGCGCGTGAACAAACCCTCTTCCTCGCGCGCGATCCGTTTGGCATCAAGCCGCTCTACTATCGCCAGGACGGCACCCGGCTCCTTTTCGCCTCGGAGCTGAATGCGCTTTGCGCCGCCAGCGCGTTTTCCGCCGAGATCGATCCACGCTCGATGGGAGACTATCTCGCCTGGTTCGCCGTGCCGGCGCCGCGGACGATTTATCGCGGCGTCTTCAGTCTTCGCCCCGGGGAATGTGCCACGTTTCGCGCGGGGCGGCTCGAGGTGCGCGTGGCCTGGAGTTTCCGCAGCATCCCGCGCGCAGCGAAGGTTTGCACCTCCCGCGAAGAATTCATCCGCGAACTTCGGGGGCGGCTCGATGATTCCATTCGCGCCCACGTGGTCGCCGATGTGCCGGTCGGCGCTTTTCTTTCCGGCGGGCTCGACTCCACGGCCATCGTCGGGCTCATGACCCGCGCCACCGGGTCCCAGCTGCGAACGTTCTCGATCGGGTTCGAGGAAGCGGAGTATTCCGAGGCTTCCGACGCCGAGCGCGCGGCGCGTCACTTCGGGGCGGCCCATTCCACGCACATCCTCACGGGCGCGGAAGTCGCGCGGGATCTGGACAAACTTGTCGCCGCCTTCGATCAGCCGACCGGCGACGGCATCAATACCTATTATGCCAGCCGCGCCGCGCGCGCCGGGGGTGTCACCGTTGCCCTCTCGGGGCTCGGAGGAGACGAGCTCTTCGGAAGCTATCCTTCGTTTCGCGATCTGCCGCGGCTCGCACGCTGGCTGCCGGTCTGGTCAAAGCTCCCGCGTGGCGTTCGCAACGCGATCCTCAGCCGCCTGCGGCGCGGCGACACCCGCCGCCGCAAGCTCGCCGATTTCCTGCAGCACGCGCGAAGCCTCCACGATCTCGGCGCGCTGCAACGACGCGTCTTCTCCACCGGACGGCAGATCGACCTGCTCCATCGCGACGCCCGCGGCGCGATCATCAATCGCAGCCCCTATCATCCCGAGGTGGATGCCCTCGCCGACGATCTGGACGACGCAGGTTCGTTCGAGACCATCAGTGCCTGGGAACTGCGCACCTACATGACGGACGTGCTGCTGCGCGACAGCGATGTGATGAGCATGCACCAATCGCTCGAGTTGCGCGTGCCGTTCGTCGACCGGCCGCTCATCGAATGGCTCTGGCGCCAGCCCGCCGCGTTCAAAAGCGATCCCCGCTCTGCAAAAACGGCCCTGCGCGACGCCGTGCGGGATGTCCTGCCCCCGGAATTTCTCCGCGAGCGGCCGAAACGCGGCTTCACGCTGCCGTTCGCACGGTGGATGAAACGCGAGCTGCGTCCTTTCCTGGAGGAAACGTTTTCGTCCCCGACCCTCTCGCGGAGCAATCTCTTCGACACGGGAGCCGTGCAGAAAACCTGGCAGGGATTCGTCAGCGGCAATGATCCGCGCGAATGGTCCCGCGTGTGGAGCCTCGCCATGGCCGTCGCCTTTGCGAACCGGCGACTCGCCGCACCTTCCCCAAGAATTGCCCCGCCTGCTTCGATCAGCAGCGAAAAGCTGCGCGAAGCCCCGCGCTCACCCGCTCCGCTTCCCCTTCCGAACCAACCCGCGCCCACCCCGGAGCGCACGATTCGCTCGCGCACCTTGCTGATCGCTCCGGAGATTTTTGTCTCCGAAGGCGGCATCACCCGCATCCTGCAGATTTATCTGAAGGCCTTGTGCGATCTCGCCGGCGCCGACCAAGCGGTCCGCCTGCTGGCGTTGAACGACGCCGTCGTCGATTCGATCGACCTCCGCCGCACCTCCAGCGACACCCTGGAAGACTGGTTTGTCTGCACCCGGCACAAGCCGCGCTTCGTGCGCGCCGCGCTGCGGATGAGCCGCGGTTGCGACCGGCTGATCTGCGGACATGTCGCGCAGCTGCCCGTCGCGTGGGCGGCGCGACAGCTCAACCGCCGGCTCCGCTACTATCTCGTGGCCCACGGCATCGAGGTGTGGCGGCCGTTCACGCTCGCCGAACGCATCGCGCTGCGCGGAGCGGAAAAGATTTTTTGCGTCAGCGATTTCACCCGCCGCGAATTGTTGCGCCACTGCCCGCTGCCCGAGGGTCGCGCAGTCGTGCTGCACAATGCCCTCGACCCGTGGTTCGAAATCGCACCCGGCGCGCCCCTCGCCGCCTGCCCGCCCGTCATTCTCGTGGTGACGCGCCTCACCTACTCCGACCGGTACAAGGGCGTGGAGCACATGATCCAGGCGATGCCGGCGATCCGCGCCGCGATTCCCAACGCCACGCTCCGCATCATCGGGCGCGGGGACGATCTTCCGCGCCTCCAGATGATCCGCAACCAGCTCGGCCTTGCGACCGCGGTGGAATTTCTCGGCTACGTGAACGACAAACGCATGGACGCCGAGCTCCGCGCCTGCCGTCTCTTCGCGCTGCCGAGCGAGCGGGAGGGCTTCGGCCTCGTGTTTCTTGAAGCCATGGCGCACGGCCGCCCGTGTCTCGGCGCCCGCGCCGGCGGAATCCCCGAAGTCATCGATGCCGACACCGGCGTGCTCGCGACCTACGGCGACGTGCCCGGAATCGCCACCGCGGCGATCGGCGCGCTGCACCGCGAATGGAACGAGCAGACGATCCTGAATCGCGCGCGACACTTTTCGTATTCGCCCTTCAAGGATCGCCTCGCCTCACTGCTCGCGTCCCCTGCATGAGCCAGTCCGCCATTCCTCCCCCGCCGGCTCAAACCCCCGAACTCGTCCTGGAAGCGGGCCGCGCCGATTCGCATTACTGGCGCGACCTGTGGCGCTACCGGGAGCTCTTCGTGTTTCTCACGTGGCGCGATCTGCTCGTGCGGTACAAGCAGACGGCCGTGGGCGTCGCCTGGGCGGTGATCCAGCCGGCCATGACCACGGCGGTGTTCTGCGCTTTCGGCTACCTGCTCAATCTTCCGACCGGTGGCGTGCCGCGGCCGGTCCTGATTCTCGCCGCGCAGCTCCCCTGGCAGTTCTTCGCCGCGTCGCTCTCCAGTTCCAGCAACAGCCTCGTGAGCAACGCGCACCTGATCTCGAAGGTTTATTTTCCGCGGCTGATCGTTCCGGTCAGCGCCATTGCCGTGAGCCTCGTGGATTTCCTCATCACCGCCGTTTTCCTGATCGTGGTGATGGTCGTCTACCGGGTGGTGCCGGACTGGCACATTGTCGCCCTGCCGTTGTTTGTCCTCATCGCCCTGTGCGCGGCGCTGGGCGCCGGCCTGTGGCTCACCGCGCTGAACGTGAAATATCGCGACTTCCGGTTCGTGCTCCCGTTCATCGTGCAGTTCGGGTTCTACATTTCGCCGGTGGCGTTCACGAGCGACATCGTGCCGGCGCAATGGCGGACCCTCTACGCGCTCAACCCGATGGTCGGCGTCATCGACGGCTTTCGCTGGTCGCTGCTCGGCGGCCGCGCCCCGCTCGACTGGACCAGCGTTTCCCTCTCGGTGGTCCTGGTGCTCGTGCTGCTTGGCTCCGGGGTGTGGTTCTTCCGCCGCACTGAAAAATCCTTCGCCGACGTGATCTGACATGAGCAAAGCCGTCATCACCGTCGAGAACCTCGGCAAGCGCTACACGTTGAACCACCAGCCGGCGTCCGGCCTGTTTCGCGAGCAGCTCTCCCACACCTTGCGCGCGCCCTTGCGCTGGCTGCGCCGCGACGGAAAAGCCCCCCACTCCGAGCGCGAGGAATTCTGGGCGCTGCGCGACATCAATTTTTCGATCGGGCGCGGCGAAGTGGTGGGCATCATCGGGCGCAACGGCGCGGGAAAATCCACCCTGCTGAAAATCCTTTCCCGCATCACCGAGCCTTCCCGCGGGCGCGTGAGCATCCGCGGACGCGTCGCGTCGCTCCTCGAGGTGGGGACCGGGTTTCATCCGGAGCTCAGCGGGCGGGAAAACATTTTCCTCAACGGCGCCATCCTCGGCATGACGCGCGCGGAGATCCGGCGGAAGTTCGACGAGATCGTCGCGTTCGCGGAGGTCGAGCGCTTCCTCGACACCCCGGTGAAACACTATTCGAGCGGCATGTATGTGCGCCTCGCGTTCGCCGTCGCCGCGCATCTCGAGCCGGAAATCCTCGTGATCGACGAGGTGCTGGCCGTCGGCGACATGCAGTTTCAGAAAAAATGCCTCGGCAAAATGCAGTCGGTCGCGGCCACCGAGGGGCGCACCGTGCTCTTCGTCAGCCACAACACCTCCGCCGTGCAGAATCTCTGCACCCGCACGCTGCTGCTCACGCGCGGCCAGCTCACCTTCGACGGCGGGGTCCGCGAAGGCCTGCAGCGCTACCTCGACGCCGGCGCCGCCAAAACCGGCCGCGCGCTCGACCACCAGTCGGAGGTGTTTGCCGGCGGACCGTTGCGCTGCACCGCGCTGACCGTCAACGGCCGCGCGGAAGACCAGCTTGCCGTGCCCGACACCCGCACGCCGCTCGCGGTCGAAATGCTGCTGGAGGTTTCGACCTCGTGCCGCGTGAGCCTCGAAAGTTTCCTGTGCGACCGCTACGGCAACAAACTCGCCTTCGCCTCCCCGGGGCATGACGAAAGCAACGCCCACGTGCATCAGCTCGCGCCCGGGCGCCACCGGCTGCGCGCCCAGCTCGTGCTGCCCCAGCTCGTCCGCGGACACTACCAGCTCGAGTTTGTGCTCGTGGAGCCGTTCGTGCGGCGGTTCATCGTTTTCCCCGCGGCCGTCGAGCTGGCGGTCGATGGCTCTGGCACGACCTGGGGACGCCTTTTCGAGGAAGCCCCCACGCCGCTCGGGTATCAAATTCTCGCCGGCACCGTTTCGATCGAACCCGCCCCATGAAATTCCGCCGCAACCTGAATGCGCTGAAATTTTTCCGCCGTTGCTTCAACTGGAGCGCCCGCCAGTGCGAGACCGCGGTCGGCCGCCATGGCGAAATTGTCACCGTTCGGCCCACGGGCACCCCGAAAGGCAGCGTCGTGCTGTCGTATCACACCGATCCCTGGCTTTTCCCGGACGGCCGCGAAACGCACTATCATACGAACCGCTGGGAATGCGGGCTGATCGGCGACACGTTTGTCGAGGCCGGCTACCGTCTCGACGTGGTCGAGCACAACAATCCGCACTACGTTCCGCTGGAGGACACGGCATTCGCCATCGATCTTGAGCAGAACCTCGAGCGTTATTCGCGCCTGGCCCCGGGTGACTGCGTGAAAATCCACCACGCCTCGACCACCCACTGGACGCATTGGAATCTCGCGGAGCTCACGCGGCTCCACGCCATCCAGCAGCGCCGCGGCGTGACGCTTGTGCCGCGGAGGCAGATTCCCCCCAACCTCGCGCACGAGGTGTGCGACCGCGCCATCATGGTGGGCAACGCGTTCACTGGGCAGACCTATGCTTTTTCGGGAAAGCCGATGCACCGGATCCCGATCTCGACGACGACGCTCTGCGACTGGCCGGCGGAAAAGAACCTCGATAAATTGCGGCGGAATTTCATCTGGTTCGGCAGCGTCGGCCTCGCCCACAAGGGTCTCGATCTCGTGCTCGAGGCATTCGTGCGCATGCCGGAACTCAAACTCACCGTCGTGGGCGGCATCCACCTCGACCCCGATTTCAAGGCGGCCTATCGCCGGGAACTCTATGAGACGCCGAACATCCACACGCCCGGTTGGATTTCCGCGACCTCCCCGGAATTTCTCGACCTGCTGCGCAACCAGGTCGGCGTGGTCTATCCCTCGTGCGCCGAGGGCGGCGCCGGTTCCGTGATCGTCTGCATGCATTGCGGGCTGATTCCCATCGTCACCCGCTCCGCCAGCATCGACATCGGCGACTTCGGTTTCGAAACGCGCAGCGAAGGCATCATGGACATCATCGACGCCACGCGCGAGGTGGCCGCCCTGCCGACCGGGCAGCTCAACCAGCGCTCCCGTGCCGCCTGGGAACACGCGCGCCGCGTCCACACGCGGGAAAATTTCCGCCGCGTCTGGCGCGACTACGCCCGGGAAACCCTCCGTCTCGACCTGAAACAGGACTGAGCACATGCCCCGCAATCCCGATGATCCCTCGCTGCTCGGCTGGCTCGCGTTTCGTTTCGTGCACACCCCGCGCAGCCAGCTGCAGCGGCGAAACTGGGATTTCCTGATTTATCTCCTGCTCCGCCGGGTGCGCGGCGGCCCGTTCACCGGACTCCGCTACGTCGGCGACAGCCCCAATCCGCAGATCGCGCCATTTCTCCTCGGCCTGAATGAAATGGAAATCTGGCCGTTCGTGGAACGCGTGCAACGCGGCGGACACGACGTGTTCATCGATATCGGAGCCGCCGAGGGTTACTACGTCGCGGGCATGGCGCGTTTCAGCCCGATCCCGAAAATCATTTCCTACGAGGGCGACCGCTTTGGCCGGATTCTGACCCGGTACATGTGTCGCAAGAACAACGTGGCCGGCCGCGTCGATGTCCGCGGCCTCTGTTCTCCCGCCGAACTCGAAACCGCGCTGGCGCCGTATTCCCGTCCCGCGCTGCTCATGGATGTGGAAGGCTACGAGGAAGTGCTCGCCGACCCGGCGCAAGTCCCCGCCCTCGTCCGCACGACGATGATCATCGAGCTGCACGAGGATCAGAAACCGCTGGGCGACATCCTGCGCCCGCGTTTTGCGCGCACGCACCAGGTGGAGGAAGTCTGGACGCGGCCCCGCACGCCCGCCGATCTGCCTGCGTCGCTCTGGCCGGCATCGCTCTTTTTCTCGCGCGAACGCCTGCTCGCGATCGGCACCGAGCACCGCGGCGGCCCGATGCGCTGGTGGCTGCTGACGCCGAAGCCGGTTTCCGCCTGATTTCATGGCCGATCTCCCCCCGCCTGAATCCCCGCCCCGGGTGCTGGTATTTTCCGAAGGCGCGATTTCGCGGTCGCACGGAACGGGGACGATCTTCGAGCGGAACTTCGCCGCCTATCCGCCGGAGAAACTCGCGAACTGGTTCTTCGGCCTCTCGGAAGATCCACTCCTGCCGCGATCGCTCAACCTGAACGCGCAGCGCTGGCCGCGCGGCAATTTTTCGCCGCCGGCCACACTGTTCGCGAAAATCTGGAATCGTCTTTTTGCGAAAGCGGCCGGGCGCCAGTGGTGCGTGCCGGTCAACCACGCGTCGATCCGCGACACCGTGCGCGCGCAAAACGAACGCTTCGATCTCGTCTACGCCATCGTGCTCACCCGCGAAGGTTTCGATGTCCTGGCGGCGGTTTTGGACGGGCTCGGCCCGCGCATTCCGGTGATTCTGCAGATCCAGGATTTCTTTCCACGGGCTCATTTCGGTTTCTGGAACGCCGTCCGTCGTGTCGCCCCGCGAATCTCCGAAGCGTGGGTGGTGGCGCCTTCCATCGCCCGTGCGATCGCGCCGCACCTGCCGGGGAAACCGGTGCGCGTCGATCCGCTCTTCAATCTCGAACTGCCGCGTCCCGCCAAAACCGAACATCGCGAGTTCGGGCCGGATTTCCGCGCGGTCGTGCTCGGCAACTTTTGGAATCCGACGCTGCTCGCCGACCTCAAGGCGGCGTGGCGCCTCTGCCAGCAACGGCTGCCCGGCCTGCCGGCGGTGCGCTGGCACTGCCATCCGGCGGGACTCGAACGCGTGCGCGCCGCGGGATTCACCCCGGGACCCGAAGTGGAGCCGGGACCATTTCTTTCCGGCGACGCACTCTTCGCGATGCTGCGCGAGGCGGATCTCGCCGTGATTCCTTTCAGCCGGGAAGACGAGCCGACGACGGACTACGAACGCTATTCGCTACCGTCCCGCATCACCGAACTGGCGGCAATGGGTCTGCCGATTTTCTGCCTCACCGGCCAGCTGACGCCGTTGTGCGACTACGTGACAAAACACGGGATCGGCCGATGCGCGCCCGCGGGCGACCCGCTCCGCGCCGCAAACGCGCTGAGCGAACTGATCGCGGACGCCCCGGCCCGATCCCGGCTCGGAAGCGTAGCCCGGGCTCACGCCGAAAGTCATTTTCCGCTGCAACCGTTCCGCAACGAGCTCCTCGCCCGATTCAACGCCGTCGTCGCGGCAGGATCGGTCACGCTATGAACCCCGCCGGGCTTCTCGCCACCCTGCCTGCCGTTCCGCCGAACTGGACCGGCTGGCCGTGGAACGAGGAAACTGCGCCGGCCCTCTATGTCGATGCGCCGCCGGGCGGATGGCCGCTCGTGACGATTGTCTGTCCGTCTTTTCAGCAGGGGGCGTTCATCGAGGAGACCATCCGCTCCGTGCTCCTGCAAAATTACCCGCGACTCGAATTCATCGTGGTGGATGGCGGAAGCCGCGACGCGACCGTGGGCATCCTGCATCGCTATGCGCCGTGGATCGCGCACTGGGATTCGCAGCCGGACCGCGGCCAGTCGCACGCGCTGAACAAGGCCTGCGACCATGCGACCGGCGAACTCATCGGCTGGATCAACTCCGACGACTACTATCTGCCGGGCGCATTCGCGGCGGTCGCCCGCGCGTTTCGCACGCACGGTCCTTCGCTGCTTTTCGGCCACTGGTGCGAACGGGTCGGCGAGGAGGCGCAGATGATGCAGAAACGCGAGCACTCCGCTTTCGCCTTCCAAGTCGCCGTGGGCGGACGGCATTTGCCGAGCCATGCCACCTTCTGGCCGCGGGCGGCGCACCAGCGGTTCAACGAAGAACTGCGTTTCACGATGGACGCCGATCTCTACAAGCGCCTCGCCGCCGCCGGCCTGAAACCGCGTCACGTGCCGGAATACCTCGGGGTTTTCCGGAAGCACGCCGCGGCAAAAACCAGCACCCTGCACGAGGTCGCCGTCGCCGAGACCCAGGCGTGGAGCCGCGCGCAACCCTGGCACACGCACCTGCGCTGGAAGTTTTCCAACCTGATCGAGCGCTTCCGCCGCCACTCGTGAAATCCCCAATCGCGATGGAGCTGACCGTCATCCTCCCCACGCACAACCCCGATCCCGGGCGCCTGCGCCGCACGCTGGCCGGGCTCCGGGGCCAGACACTCCCCGCCACCCGCTGGGAAACCGTTGTGGTGAACAACGCTTCCTCGCGGTTTCCCGACGCGGCGTTTTTCGCCGCGGCCGCTCCGGAGAATTTTTCCATCGTGCCGGAGCCCGCTCTCGGACTCACCGCGGCCCGGCGGCGGGGATTTGCAGTCGCGCGGGGAAACGTGGCCGTGCTCGTCGACGACGACAACGTGCTCGCTCCCGACTATCTCGCCCAGGTCCTCGCAATTTTCTCGGCTCATCCGAAGGTGGGCGCGGCCGGGGGAAGGTCGGTGCCGGAATTCGCGGGCGAACCGCCGGACTGGACACGGGAATTTTTTCCGCTGCTCGCGCTGCGCGACCTCGGGGAAACGGCAATGATTTCCTCCGGCCTGCGTCCACCGGGCGCCATCCGGAATGAATATCCGCTCTTCTCCCCGATCGGCGCGGGGATGGCACTGCGCCGCGAAGCGTGGACGGCCTGGCTCGAGCGCGCGAACGGCTCGTTGAGCGACCGGCGCGGCGACGCCCTGACTTCGGCCGGTGACAATGACATCGTCTTCTGCGCTCTGCGCGCCGGCTGGGAAGTCGGTTATTTTCCGTCGCTGGCCTTGATCCACCTGATTCCTCCCACGCGCCTCGAACCCGATTATCTCGCGCGGCTCAACCGCGGCATCCAGAAATCCTGGATGCAAGTGCTCGCGCTCCACGAGGCGAGCCCGTGGCCGCCGCTTTCCGCCGCGGGCGCGGGATTTCGCCAGGTGAAAGCCTGGTTCGCCCACCGCGCGTGGAGTTCCGCCGCGTCCCGCATCCGCTGGCAGGGCGCGTGCGGGCATTTCGAAGGGCGCATTCGTCGATGAGTCTTAAAAAACAAGCGCGCCGGCTCGGGTTCGGTCGCGCGGCCTATCTTCTCTATCACGCCCCCGCGTCAGTCGTGCGAAATTCCCTCGCCGCCGGTGGTCCGCTGGAGCAGTGGCGCGATGCGCGCGGCCGCGGCGCGATGGAGCGCGCCGCCGCGTCGCTCCCCACGGCGCGCACGCCAGCCGACCTTGCCCTGCCCGAGCTGCATTTCCTCACCGGGCGGAAATTTTGGTATCAAACCGCGTTCTGCCTCCATTCGCTGCAGCATCACAGCAGCCGCGTGTTCCGCGCCGTGTTTCACGACGACGGTTCCTTCGACGGGGAAACGACGGACCGGCTTCGCACGCTTTTTCCCGCGGTTGAAATCCGGCGGCGCGCCGAGAATGACGCACGCGTCGACGCACTGCTTCCGGCGGCGCGCTTTCCTTTTTTGCACGCGGAACGCCGCCAGCGTCATCCGAATTTTTTGAAAATCACCCACGTGCACGCGGGGGCGACCGGCTGGCGGCTCGTGCTGGACTCGGACATGTTGTTCTTCCGCCGGCCTGACTTCCTGCTCGCGTGGCTCGCCGCGCCGGACCGCCCGTTGCACATGCTCGATGTCGCGGATGCGTATGGCTATTCCCGCGCGCTGATGGAAGCGGTCGCGGGCGCGCCGATCCCGTCGTGCCTCAACGTGGGCCTCTGGGGATTCAACAGCGGGAGTCTGGACTGGGAACGCCTGGAGTTTTGGTGCCGCCGCCTCGTCGAGGCGGAAGGGACCTCCTACTACATCGAGCAAGCCCTCTGCGCGATGCTGGTGGCAAACCAGCCGCGGGCCATCGCTCCGAAAGAGGACTACCTCCTGATGCCCGACAACGCGGAGTGTGTCGCGCCGCACGCCGCAATGCATCACTACGTGGCAGCGTCGAAACGCGGCTACTTCCGCCACGCGTGGCGGCACATCCGTTGAACACGTCGCCGTCGATTCCGCTGCCAGTTGCGCGCACCGCCGGAAAGACGGGCAGGCGCGAAACCGCGAATCACCTTCCGTGGCTCGATGGGTTGCGAGGATTGGCGGCGCTCGCGGTGGTGTTCCACCACCTCTACGCCATTTGTCTCCACTATTATTCGACTAGCCCGGCCCTGTTGGAAAACCCCGCGGTAAAATTCTGCATGACGGTCGGTCGGTGGGGCGTTCTCGGCGTCCCTTGCTTCTTTGTTTTGAGCGGATTCTGCATCGGCCAGACCTGGCAACGCGCCAGATCTCCCGGCCAGTTTGCGTGGCGGCGATGGCGGCGGATTTTTCCCGCTTACTACGCGAGCCTTGCGCTGGTGCTGCTCTGCGCCGCGGGAGTGCGGCTGGTGACGGGAGTGAACGACATCACCACGGTTCCACCCGCCACCGTGCCCAACCTCCTCGCCACACTCACCTTGATGACGACCCCCGCGAGCCACACGCCGATCCTCACGTGGGTCTATTGGACGCTTAGCTATGAGGTGGTTTTTTATTCCGTGCTGACGGTGATTCTCCTGCTGCCGGCGGGAGCGCGCCTGCCCGTTCTCTGTCTCGTTCATGCCGGGGTGTCGGTCGTCGGGGCCTGGCCGGGGTTGACGCTGGCCCCCGGTGTTTTGTTTTTCGCGGACCTCTGGCCGCTCTTCGGCCTCGGTCTCGCGTTGGCGCTCGCCACGCCATCTCGCATCGTCGCGGCAATTATCGGGCTGACCTCGCTCACGGCGCTCATCCCGCTGCAGCTCGCCGGAAAATATACCGGATTCGCCGCCAGCGCGTTGGTCGCCACCGGATTCGTCGCTCTCTGCGCCGCGGGATTCGCGCTGCCGCGCTGGCGTCCCCTCGAAAAGCTCGGCGAATTTTCCTACAGCCTCTATTTGATCCACGTCCCGATCCTCCTCGCCGTCGGAAAACACCTCGTGCTTCGTCCGAACCAGACTCCCGCGCTCTGGCTCCTTGGCTGTCTCGCCGCGACCGTTCTCATGGTGATCGTGGCCTACGGATTCCACCGGCTGTTCGAACGGCCCTTCCTCTCGACGCGCCCATCGCCGGCATCGCGCGCCATCGCATGAGCCAGCCGCTCGTCTCGATCTTGATTCCCTGCTTCAACGCCGCGCGCTGGCTGCCGGCGACGCTGGAGTCCGCGCTCGCGCAGACGTGGCGGCAGACCGAGATCATCGTCGTCGACGACGGTTCGAAAGACGACAGCCTCGCTGTCGCCCGCTCGTTCGAAGCCCGGGGAGTTCGGGTGTTCAGCCAGGCGAACTCGGGCGCCAGCGCCGCACGCAACCGGGCGGTGCGCGAAGCGAGGGGGGATTTTTTCCAGTTCCTCGATGCCGACGACCTGCTCTCCCCCGGAAAAATCGCTGCGCAAACCGAACTCCTGGCCTCGCGTCCGGCCGGCACCCTCGCCTCGTGCGCGTGGGGGCGTTTCACCGACGATCCCGCCGCGGCGCAATTCGTGGACACCGCGGTTTTCCGCGACTTCGCGCCTTTGGATTTCCTGGTGCTGGCGGGAAACACCGGCGCGATGATGCATCCCTCGGCGTGGCTCGTCTCCCGCGCCATTGCCGAACGCGCCGGTCCGTGGGACGAGACGCTTTCGCTCAATGACGATGGCGAATATTTCTGCCGCGTCCTGCTGGCGAGCAGCGGCGTCGCGTTCTGTGCCGATGAGCGCGCCCGCAGTTTTTATCGCTCCGGTCTGCCGGGCAGCCTCAGCCAGCAGCGCGGCGACCGCGCGCGGCGATCGCAGTTTCGCTCCGTCGAATTGATCGGCCAGCATCTGCGCGCCGCGGAAGATTCGCCGCGCACGAAAAGCGCGGCGGCAAATCTCTACCAGCGTTTCATCCACGATTTCTATCCGGCCCCGGCCGATCTCATCCGGCAGGCGGAGAAGCGGGTTGCCTCCCTCGGCGGATCGACCCTCGCCGCGCCGCCCATGGGAGCAAAGACCGCCGCCCTCGCCCGCCTTGTCGGATGGAAAAATGTCCGGCGCCTGAAAAACCTGCTGCGCGGATGACATCCGTGCACACCCCTTCACCCCGCTACCGGACACTGGACGCCTGGCGGGGCATCGCGGCGCTTGCCGTCGTCTTGTTTCACAGTTTCGGACGCCTGGCCGCGAACGAACAGGTGACCGCATGGTTCGAACCGCTTCGGAGGGTGAGCCAATACGGATGGCTTGGCGTAACTCTTTTCTTCGTGATCAGCGGCTACTGCATAGCCGACCAACTGGAACGCATGACCGCCAGGGGCGGTCCCGTCTCCCGGTTTTGGCTCAATCGTCTTCTGCGCATCTATCCGCCCTATCTCGCGGCCCTCGCGTTTGCGATCGCGCTCAACGTGGTGACGACGCCGTTCAACCACTTGCCGCTTGCGTTGGCGTTTCCATCCGGCGCGAAGGCGTGGCTGGGCGACCTGACCCTGCTGCACTTCCCCTTCGATCTTCCGATCCACCTGACTGTTTCCTGGTCGCTGGCCGTGGAAGTCGGATTTTATCTCGTCTGCGGATTGGGACTTCTCCTGCCGTCGC
This sequence comes from Opitutaceae bacterium, assembly GCA_036261745.1. Taxonomy (GTDB): domain Bacteria; phylum Verrucomicrobiota; class Verrucomicrobiia; order Opitutales; family Opitutaceae; genus DATAKE01. Next base: position 16,840 of record DATAKE010000042.1, on the reverse strand, counting down.
GCTATTTTCGAATCCTCGGCTTTTCCCTGGCCGCAGGCGTTTTTCTCCCCCCCCTTCCCCAACCGCTGGGATTTCTGAATTTCTGGCCGCATTTTTTTTCGGGGATGCTCGCCTACTGGGCGATTCTGCAACACCGGAACGGCCGTCGGGCATGGGCGACAATCGCGCCTCTCGTGCTCATCGGTCTTGTTGCGCTGCTGCAAGCCAAGCTGACCGATATCGTCGCGGTCGCATTTGCCGGAGGAATAGTCGCACTGGCACCCTACGATGCCTCTCTCGCCGGCAGGAAACCCGTTAAGTGGCTGGCGGCAGCCGGGGTGTTTTCATATTCGATCTACCTGATCCACCTTCCTGTGCTCAGCAAAGTGACCAATTTCCTCGCCCGGTTTGTCCGCCCTGATTCGCCGTTTTATCCGCTCGGCTGGTGCGCGGCCATCGTTCTGGCCCTGGGAGCATCCTGGTGTTTCCACAAGCTCGTCGAACTGCCCTCCGAACGCTGGCGACACAAAATGCTCAAAGCATGAAGTCCGGTCGCATATTGATCCTCTCCGCGTCGCATCTCTGCCGGAATCCCCGCGTCCTGAAAGAGGCCACCACGCTCGGCCATGCCGGCTACGACGTAACGGTGATGTCGGTTTCATCCCATGCCCGTTTCGAAGACATGGACCGGGAGCTGATGAAGGGGCTGCCGTTCCAGCGGAAAACGATCGACTACAGCGCTCCGACGAAGAGCGCACGGCTGGCGAATTTTCTCCAACGCTGCGGCACCTGGGGCGCGCGGCTGCTCTGCGTCCGGCTCCGGATCGAGCTCGCGCAATCGCTCGGACCCGCGGGAGCGTTGCTCCGGTTCGCCCGCTCGCACCCCGCCGATCTCACGATCGTGCACACCGAGATTCCGATCTGGGCGGCGGAACATCTCGTCGGCGACGGCCGGCGCGTGGCGGTCGATATCGAGGACTGGTATTCGGAGGACCTGATGTTCGCGGACCGTCGCAGCCGTCCGCTGCGACTGCTCCGTCGCGCGGAAAATTTCGTGCTTCACCACGCGGTTTATTCCTCGACGACCTCGCAGAGCATGGCGTCCGCCCTGGCCGAGACCTACCGTTGCCGCGCGCCGCTCGTGATTCACAACACGTTCCCGCTGCAGTCACAGCCGCGCACGGACCGGCCGCCGGGCGGCGATGCCCCCGCTTTCATCTGGTTCTCCCAGACGATCGGACCCGGTCGCGGCCTCGAACTGTTTTTCGCCGCGTGGGCGCGCACCACGCAGCGCAGCCGCGTCTGCCTGGTCGGCGACGAGCGTCCCGGTTACCGCCAGCGGCTCCTCGAGCGCATTCCCGAGCACCGGCGGGGCGACGTCACGTTCCACCCGCTCGTGACGCCCGAGGCGCTGCCCCTGAAGCTCGCCGAGTACGATCTCGGGCTCGCCCTCGAACCGCACTGGCCCCGGAATCGCGATGTCACGATTTCCAACAAAATCTTCCAGTACATGAATGCGGGGCTCGCCCTCGTCGCGACGGACACGGCGGGCCAGTCGGAGGTGATGCGCGCGGCGCCCGAGAGCGGCCTGCTCCTGCAGGCGCACGAAACCACGCGCAACGCCGCGGCGCTCGACGCGCTGCTCGGAGATCCTGCGCGCCTGCGGGCCTGCCAAAACGCGTCGCGGGCGGCAGCGGTCGAAAAATTCTGCTGGGAGAAGGATGCGCAGCAACTGCTCGCCGCCGTGGCCGGAGCCCTCCATCCGGCCTCAACCTCATCTCCGTCCCTCTGATGCGCCGCGCAATCCTGCTTACGCTCATCTTTCTTTCGCTGGGAATCCTCGACCGTCGGCGGATCAAAAACCGGTTGCGACGCCTCGCGATCGCGTTTTCCCGGCTGGTTCTGCGGCAGATCAGCCCGCCCTATGTACTGCGCCCGCAAACCGCCGTGGTGTTCGCCCCGCATCAAGACGACGAAACCTTCGGCTGCGGCGGACTGATCGCCCGCAAGCGCAACGAGGGCTTTCCGGTTCATGTCGTCTTTATCACCGACGGCAGCGCCTCCCACCCGGGACATTCGCAGTTTTCTCCCGCGGCGATCGCCGCGCTCCGGCGCCGCGAGGCGCGGGCCGCCCTGGCCATCCTCGGCGTCGAATCGGGGGCCATCCACTTTCTCGACGCGCCCGACGGAACGCTGCACCAGCTGAATTCGACGCAACGCTCCGATCTGATCGCGCGCATCGCCGAGCTTCTCCGCCAGCTGAAGCCCGACGAGGTGTTCCTGCCGTGTTGTCCGGATGGAAGCTCCGAACACGACGCCGCCTTCTCGTTCATCATCGAGGCGCTGCATCATTCGCACCTGCGTCCGGCCGTCTGGCAGTACCCCGTCTGGAGTTGGTGGAATCCCCTCCTGCTCTTCCGCCGGATTTTTTCCAGTCACGGCCGCTGCCAGGCTCCGACGGAAGACTACCAGTTGATCAAACATCGCGCCGTCGCCTGCTATCGTTCGCAAACCGAACCGCTGCCACCGCAAAGCCAGGCATCGCTTCCGCGCGAACTCGTGAAGATGTTCAATTCCGACGTGGAATATTTCTTTCGTTTCAACCTTTCCACCGGGACACCGGATTTGGATCCCGCCCGTCCGCTCCTGAAATGAACGCCCCGCTCCTCAGTTTCCTGCAGAAGGTGCGGCGCAAGTTTCTGCTCGGTCCCGCCGGCTACGGCCGGCCGATTCCGAAGGACGCCCTCGACCACGAGTACAGCAGCGGCGCGTGGGCGCATTTTCGCGAGCTGCCCGAACTCGCGCGGCAAAGTGTGGTGGTCGGCGCCGTGACCGCGTTGTTTCCCAATCCCGCGATTCTCGACCTCGGCTGCGGCAGCGGACGCCTCGCCCAGCTGTTTCAGCCGCATTCCTTCCGGCGTTACCTCGGCGTGGATATTTCCACCGAAGGCCTGCGGCTGGCGCGCGACCTGGGTCTCGCCCGCTGCGAATTCATCGAGGGAAATTTTGAAACGTGGAGACCGGCCGAGCAATTCGACGTGATCCTGTTCAGCGAGTGCATCGGCTATGCCGCGGATCCGGGAGCGACGACGGCGGCGTTCATCCCGCATCTCGCGCCCCAAGGGATCGTCGTGATCTCGCATTTTCGTTTCGGGCATTGGGAGGCGCACTGGCGCCGCGTTGAACGCGACCTCGCGGTCTTCGACAGCACCACGGTCACGAACACCCGTGGCCAAACCTGGGACATCAAGCTGCTCCGGCCGCGCACGGGATGAAACGCGTCCTCATCGTCAGTCCGCATTTTCCCCCGGTAAACGCGCCCGATCACCAGCGCGTGCGCATGAGCCTGCCGTATTTCCGCGAGTGCGGCTGGGAGCCCACCGTGCTGGCCGTCGATGCGGATCGGGTGGACGGAGCGAAAGATGCTCTCCTCGCGGCAGCGCTTCCTCCTGCCGTCCCGGTGCATCGCGTCGGAACGCTGCCGGCGCGGCTCACGCGTCTCGTGGGATTCGGCAACATCGCCTACCGCGCGTGGTTTCACCTTCGCGCCGAGGGCGAGCGGCTCTTGCGCGCGGGGAAATTCGATCTCGTTTATTTTTCCACCACGCAGTTCGTCGCGACCGCGCTTGGGGCGAAGTGGCAGCGCAAATTCGGGGTTCCGTTTGTGGTCGATCTGCAGGATCCGTGGCGCACCGACTACTATGACCGTCCCGGCGCTCCGCCCCCGCCCGGCGGCTGGAAATTTCGTTTCGCCCGCTGGCAGGCAAACCGGCTCGAGGAAGCCTCATGGCGCGGGGCCGCCGGCTTTATCACCGTCAGCGAAACCTACCTCGCCCAGCTGCGCGCGCGTTACCCGTGGTTCGCGGGCAAACCCTCCGCCCTGATTCCCTTCGGCGCATCCGAGGCCGATTTTTCCCTCGCGCGCGGACACACCGGGCTGCGGCCCGCCTTCGAACGCGTGCCGGGTGCGGTGCATTGCGTAAGCGTGGGCGCGGTGGGACCGATCATGCGGGCGGCGATCGAACGGCTCTGCGCGGGGATCCGCGCCCTGCGGACGAGCGATCCCCACGGAGCGGGACGGCTGCGCTTTCATTTTATCGGCACCAGCTATGTTGCGGGTGAAGGCGCCGAATCCTCCGTCGCTCCGATCGCCGCGGCTTTTGGCGTGAGCGATCTCGTGCGCGAACAAGTCGACCGCGTCGGCTATTTCGTCGCGATCAAAACCCTGCTCGCCGCCGACGCCATCGTCATCCCCGGGTCCGACGACGCCGGCTACAATCCCTCGAAGATCGCGCCCTGCTTCCTCGCGGAAAAACCCGTGCTCGCGCTCGCGCCGGCGGGATCCTCGCTGGAGCGCATGGTGGGCGAGCTGGGATTCGCCACGATGGCCCGCTCCGATGCGCCGGAGGGCGACGCGGCTGTGGCCGAGTTTCTGCGGGCGCTGCTGGCCACCCCGCCGCGACCGCTGCCGGCGACACGCGCCACCGCGCTGTTTGCCGCGACGCACACGGCCCGGGCGAGAACGCGCCAGCAATGCGACCTGTTTGAACGCGCGCTCGGCCCCGCCTCATGAAACTTTCGCGTCGAATCGTGCTCAGTTTCACCCTGGTGGGCATCGGGATCGCGCTCGGAGTTTTCATCCAACATCGATGGCCATTGGGCCGGCTCCGTGCGGAGTTGAACCGCCGGCCGTCACCCACGACAGCCACGCTTCAGTCGATCGCCAGCATTCCGCCGGAGCGTCGCCTCGTGTTGGTGGTCGCCGGCCAGTCGAACGCAGCCAACTACGGCGCTACTCGTGCGATGGCGGGTGCCAGCGTGTACGCGTTTTCGAACGGCCAGTTGTTCGAGGCGGTTGACCCGTTGCCGGGCGGCGACGGCGACGGCGGCTCGATCTGGACGCGATTGGGGGCGCGCCTCGCGATGGCTGGCGATTATGATGCGGTCATTTTTGCGGTGGTCGCCCAGGGTTCCAGCACCGCGCAGGACTGGGCTCCGCACGGACGCCATCATTTCTTGTTGGTCGATACGCTCCACCAGCTCGCCCGTGCGAACCTTCGCCCGGATTTTATTTTGTGGCAGCAGGGCGAAACGGAAGCGGGTCAGGCGGCGGCACCAGGACGCGACTACCTGCTTTCTCTCGAGGCGGTGCAGGCCGGCGCGCGCGCGGTTTTTCCCGACATCTCCTTGGTGGTGGCACAGGCCAGCTACATCCGGGGTGCCCCCAGAAATGAACAGGTCCGCCTGGCACAGCTCGCTCTGCCGGCCGGGATGGTTGCCGGTCCTGATTTGGACCAACTGGGTTCCGCGTACCGCGGCGATGGCATTCACTTCAATGAGGCGGGCCTCGCCCAGGCCGCGGAACTGTGGCACGCGGCATTGCGAACTCCGCTCATGAACCGGAGGCCTCCGACGCCATGATCCCCAACCGGATTCGCACGCTCGATGGCATCAGAGGCATCGCGATCCTCATGGTGGTGGCGGGACATTGCGCCCAGAACTACCGGCCGTTGGGCGAAGAAATGCGCCGCTGGCTCCTCGCCTTTGCCAACCCGGGTGCGGGAGTCCGGCTTTTTTTTGTCCTGAGCGGCTACCTCATCACTCATCTCCTTCTCCGGGAACGGACCGCCAGCGGAACGATTTCCCTGCTCGGGTTCTACGGCCGGCGCGCGCTGCGAATTTTCCCGGCGTTTTACGCCTATCTGCTCCTGGTGGGACTCTGGCAGCTGCGCGATCCCAGTGGTCTCACGAACGAAATGTGGATCGCCGCCAGCACGTTCACCTGGAACTACGCCCTGCTCTGGATCGATGTCCCTCCGCAAGGCTACTGGAATCTCGGGCATCTCTGGACCCTCGCCCTCGAACAGCAATTTTACCTCCTGTGGCCTCTGCTGCTTTTGCTCTGTGGAATCCGCCGGTCCCTCTGGCTGGCAGTTGCGCTGATCGCGTGGTGTCCGCTGGCGCGGATTGGAACCTATTTTTGTTTTCCGGAGCAGCGCGGTCTGGTCGTGATGATGTTTCACACGGGAGTCGACAGCCTGATGATGGGCTGCGCCGCCGCGCTGCTCGTGCAGGCCGACGCGGTCCGCGCGGCGCTTCGATCGCGTGGCCCCCTGTTTGCCGGTGTCGCACTCATGTGGATGCTCGTGCTGTCGCCGCTCGCAGGAGAACTGCTGCGGGGGTTTCCGATCGTGCTCGGCCTCACGCTCGACGCCCTGGCGGCGGCCGGTTTGATTGCGTGGCTCCATCATTCTCCGCCCGCCTGGGCGGAATCGCTGTTGGGCCGTGGGCTGCTGCCTCTCATCGGCGTGGTCTCCTACAGCTGGTATCTCTGGCAACAAATTTTCCTTTCCCCCACCGGACCGTTGGGTCGGGGCGAAATCGTCCTGCCGGTAATCGCCTCAATAATCGCCGCAGGTTTGTCGTACTCGCTTATCGAACGACCGTTTTTGCGGTTTAGATTCCGCCTTGCTCCCCGAACCGCACCCGCGGCTGTAACCCAAAGGCTGCCACTATGAACAAGCCCGGGGCACCGACGACCCTCGACCGGTACACGCAACTCGGCGAGTTGGCGGAAAACGTCCGGCAGATTCTCCAGCGCACCCTGGGCCTGCTCGGTGTCCTGCTTGGCGCCACCGTGACTTATCTCGCGCTGCACGGAAAACCCGGGGCCGCGGCACTCGGACTCATCTCGATCGGCACACTCGTGGTGTTCTGGGTTTGGCGGAGCCGGGGAATCGGACTGCCACTCCTGCCGGTTCTCGCGTTGCAACACCTCGTTGCCTACGGCCTCCCGATCGCGATCGGTCACAGCGTTGTGCAGGATTATCCGAGTGAGTTTCTGTTCTCGGCGGGAATCGAAGTCTTCGTCTTCTGCTGTGTTCTGGCCGGGGCGTGGAAGTTCGGGATGCAAATATTCCGGCCGGCACCCGCCGTCTCCTACGCGCTGCAGGGACTCAACCGGGAGGGCACCGGCAAGCTCCGACGCTGGGGCTTTTCGCTGATCTTCGTTTCGACGGTCTATCAACTCCTGCAGGCCATGAACGGGCTGGGCCTCGTGTTTGCCCTGCTCCCCAGCGGGACCGCGTCGCTTCTCGTCGCGCTCATGAGCGCCGCGGCGGCGTGCGGCTTTTTCATCGTCGCGATGTTCGTGGGCGGAAAGGAACTGTCCTCGGGCTCCCGGGGGATTTTCTGGTTCCTGATGGTGCTGAACTGTCTGATGGGCGCGGCGGCTTATCTGCTCTCACCCGCCACCACGATTGTTGCCGCGGTGTTGATCGGCTTGTTTTGGGCGCGAGGCCGCATCCCCTGGCAATACCTCATGGTCGTCCTGTCCATCCTGGCGTTCCTCAACCTGGGAAAATACACGATGCGCGACCGCTACTGGCACAAAACGGAGAACGATCCGATGCCGACGATCACGCTTTTCCAGATGCCGGCCAGCTACGCGGAATGGATCGAGGTCAGCTACCAGGCCGTGACCGGCAAGGAGGAAAAAAATCCCGGTTCCACGATCGAGAAATCGACCAAGAAAGGCGTCAGTCTTTTTGAGCGCATCAACAATCTCCAAAACCTGCTCTACGTCATCAATGCCACGGAAACGTGGAAGATCGCCCCGCTCGGTGGAAAAACCTACAGCTTGATTCCGCCCCTCCTGCTGCCGCGCATTTTCTGGCCGGACAAGCCGCGCACCCACGCGGGCCAGGTGATGCTCAATGTGCATTTTGGACGCCAGGCCCTGGAGTCGACGTTCGAAACTTATATCGCGTGGGGACTCCTGGCCGAAGCGTACGGCAACTTCGGTTCGTTTTGGGGCGCGCTCTTTCTTGGCGTTGTCCTGGGGATCTTCTGCGCCTGGCTGGAAAATGCCACCGCCCGAAAGCTCCTCCTGTCGCTGGAGGGATTTATCGCGTTTACCATTCTGCTCGGGATCGCGAGCTCCTACGAAATGGTCGCCAGCATCCTCGTCACCTCGATGTTCCAGGCGATCGTCCCCCTGATCATCATGAGCATCCCGTTTGTGCGGCGCATGAGCATCACCCGACCCGCCCCCGCCGCGTGACCGCCGCCCCTGCGAATTCCACGCGCCTCGCGGTGGTCCTCTCCCACCCGACGCAATATTACAGCCCGTGGTTCCGCTGGCTGCGCGCGAACACGCCGCTGGAGTTCCGCGTGTTTTACCTCTGGGAATTCGGCGTCACGGCCCAGCGCGATCCGAAATTCCAAACGACGTTCAAGTGGGACGTGGACCTGCTCTCCGGCTACGAACATGAATTCGTGCCCAACACCGCGCGGGACCCCGGCACGCATCGCTTCGGCGGACTGCGCAACCCAACGCTCACCGCGCGCCTCGCGGCCTGGCGGCCGGCGGCCGTGCTGATGTTCGGGTACAATTTCGCCGCCCATCTCCGCGCGATCGCCTGGGCGCGCCGGCGCGGCATCCCGCTGATTTTCCGCGGCGACTCCCACCTCATGGGACGCGGCGCACCGCGGCCCTGGGTCGCGCTGGCGCTGCGGATCCTCTACGCGCAATTCGCCGCGTTCCCGAGCGTCGGAGCGGCCAATCGCGACTACTACCGCGGCCTCGGTGTGCCCGAGCGGAAACTGTTTTTCTCACCGCATTCGGTGAACGCCGCGCTGTTCGATCCGGATGAGCCCTCGCATCGCGACGCCGCGGAGGCACTGCGCCGGCGGCTGGGTCTCGCGCCGGAAACCCGCGTGGTTTTGTTCGCGGGAAAGCTCGTTCCCGACAAGCAGCCCCGCGAGCTGCTCCAGGCTTTCCTTTCGCTGCAGCCGGCAGACACCACGCTCGTCATTGTCGGGGAAGGTCCGGAAAAAACCGCCCTGCAGGAAATCGCGCGCACCGCTCCCGCCGGCGCGGTCCACTTCCTGCCGTTCGCCAACCAGAGCGAAATGCCCGCGACCTACCTCCTCGCGGATCTTTTCGTGCTGCCGGCCCGCGGGCATTACGAGACGTGGGGACTCGCCGTGAACGAGGCGATGCACATGGGAACGCCCGCGCTCGTCAGCGATCTCGTCGGCTGTCAGCGCGATCTCGTCACCGACGGCGAAACCGGCTGGGTGTTTCAGACCGGCCGGCCGGACGCATTAAAGCAAAAACTCGCCGCCGCCCTCGGCGCTCTCGCCCGTCCGGCGGAACGCAGTCGCATCCGCCAAAACGTCGCCACGCGCATCGCCGGCTACACCTACGCGCAAACCTCCGCCGGCCTGCTCGAAGCCCTCGCCAGCCTTCCTCCACCCCGGCACATGTCATCTAATAGATGACACTTTTCGCTGCATGAAGATTACGATCGTCACGGGATTTTTTCTGCCGGTGCCCCCGGTGCAGGGCGGCTCGACCGAAAAAATCTGGCACCGGCTTTCGCGGGAATTCGCGCGCGCCGGGCACGAGGTGACTTTTATTTCGCGCGCCTGGCCGGGGCTCGCCCGGAAGGAAACGGTGGAAGGCGTCACGCACCTCCGGCTGATGGGTGCCGATCACCGGCGCTGGCTGCCGGTCAACCTCGTGCTCGATTTCTGGTGGGGGCTGCGCGTGGGATTCGCGCTGCCCGCGGCCGATATCGTGATCTGCAACACCGTCACGCTGCCGGTCTGGCTGCGCTGGCTGAAGCCTTCCGCCGGTCGCGTCGCCGCCGTGCTCGCCCGGATGCCGAAAGGGCACGGACGGTTTTATGGCGGCGTCGACCTGCTGCTTTCACTCAGTGCGGCGGTGACCGCGAAGCTGCGCGCCGAAAATCCGCGGCTCGGGAATCGCATCGTGCCCTTTCCCTACCCCATCGACTGGGAACTGCACGCGCGCGCCTCGATGCAGGAAAGTGCACATCCATTCCCGCCCGACGCGAAAGGCCGGCTCACGATCGGTTTCGTGGGTCGCATTCATCCGGAAAAGGGGCTGCGGCTCCTGCTGGCCGCGGCGGAACGGCTTGCGCAGCGCACCAATCTGCCCGCGTGGCGGCTCGAGCTCATTGGGCCCTCCGAAGTCGCCCAAGGCGGCGGCGGCTCGATTTTCCGCGAAGCCCTGCTCTCCGACTTCGGCCCGGCGCTCGGCGATCGCGTGGCTTTCACCGGTCCCGATTTCAACCCCGTGTCGCTCGCGCGGCGCTATGGCCGCATGGCGGTTTTTTGTTATCCCAGCATCGCCGAGCAGGGCGAGACGTTCGGTGTCTCGGTGGCCGAGGCCATGGCGGCGGGAGCCGTGCCGGTCGTGTCGGGGCTCGCTTGTTTTCAGGAGTTGGTGCGCGACGGTGAAACCGGGCTCGTCTTCGACCACCGCCGACCGGGAGCCGAGGACCGGCTGGCCGACGCGCTCGCGCGCCTGCTCGCCGACGAGGGCCTCCGGCGAAAACTCGCGCAACGGGCCCAGGACCACGCGCGCCACTACGACTACGCGGCCAGCGCGCGCACGGTCCTCGCGGATTTCACGCGCCTGACTGGACCCGGAAAGCAGCGAAACGCGCGATGACCCGCTTCACCCGCTCGTTTGGATTCGTCGCCCTGCTGTTCGCCGTTCTCTGCGCGCCGCTGATGCTCTCGCGACATGAAGGCAGCTATGCCGACGACGAGGTTAATTTTCATCTGCCCGCCATCCGGCAGATCCACGCGAACTGGCCGGCGCTCGATCTCAACCGCGATGCGCTCTCGGCGATCTCGCCCGGTTATCACTACGTGCTGGCGACCGTTTCGATGATCACGGGAAGCGGACGAATGCCGATGCGGCTCACCACTTGGGTTCTCAGCCTCGCGCTGCTCGGTCTCCTATGGCGTTCGTTCAACCCGACGTTTCGTTTTGGCGCGGCGGCGGTGATTCTGCCGCTCGCGTGCTCGAATTTCTTCATCAAGGCCGCGTCGTGGACCACGACCGACAATGCGGGACTGCTCGGTGTGGTCGCCGTGCTGGCCACCAGTTTTCTCACGCCCGGGACCCGCGGCCGGTGGTACGCAGGGGCTGCTTCAGCCGCGACCACATTCCTCCGGCAATTGCATGTATGGACCCTGGTTCCCGTGGGCTGGCGCGGGCTGGAGGAAATTGTCAGCCATCGCGGGCCCGACCGCCGGCTGTCCCGGATGGCGGCCCTGCTCCCGGTGCTGCTTCCGACCGCGGTGATGGGTCTGCTCGTCTGGAAATGGCACGGCTTGGTGCCGCCGAAATGGCAGACGATCGTCAGTCCGCCGGGCTCGGGTCCCACGGCATCGTACTGTTATCTCCTGACGATTTTTTTGGTCTTCGGAATTTTCTATTACAGTGCGATCGCCGCAAAAAACCTCCGGGAGGATTTTCGCGCGCGGCCGGCGCTGATCGGAGGACTGGCCGGGCTCGTCATCGCGCTGTCCGGCCCGACCACCTACAGCATGGCGAGCGGACGGTGGGGCGGATATCTGTGGGCGGTCGCCGGACAACTGCCGGCCATCGGTGGGCGCTCGTTGTTTTTTATCCTGCTGGCTCCACTCGGCGGCGCGTTGCTTGGCGCGATGATCATGCGCCTGGCCCACCAGGCTGGCCGGGATGTGGCGGCGTTGTGGTCTGTCTCGTATCTCGCGTGGGCGGCCACCTTCCTGCCCAACCGGCTGGTTTTTCAACGGTACTTCGAGCCGATGACGCTCGTTTTTCTCATCTTCTGGATTCTGCTCATGCTGCGGGCAAAACCAGACTCCGCACTGCAAACCAAACGCCTGCACCTGCTCACCGCGGCGCAATTGCTCGTCACCTTCGCGACGGCGCACTATCAAACGTTCATTCGCTCCGCCCAAGTGGCGGCGGGTTGAACACCCTCATGAAAATCGCGCAGATCGTCCCCAGCATGGAGCTACGGCAGGGCGGACCGAGCGTCTCGGTGCCCAATCTCGCTGCCGCGCTCGCCGGGCTCGGTCACGACGTGGAACTGCTTGCCACCGAGCCGGGGCCCGGCACCGCGAAAACCGAAGGCGCCATGCGCGTGGAAACGTTTCGCCGCGACTGGCCCCAGCGCCTTTGCCCTTCCGCGGGACTGCGCGCCCGGCTCGGGCAAAGCGACGCCGAGATTATTCATCATCACTCGCTCTGGCTTCGCACCCTGCACTACGCCCACCAGCGCACCTCGGCCAGCGGGGCAAAGCTGGTGTTGTCTCCCCGCGGCATGATGAACCGCTGGGCCTGGAATCATCACCAGTGGCGAAAACAGATCGCGCGGGCCCTGGTTCATCCTGGGGCGCTTGGCGCCGTCGACGGCTGGCATGCCACCAGCGACGAAGAGGCCGCGGACATCAAGGCGCTGGGATTCAAACAGCCGGTCTGCGTGGCCCCCAACGGGGTCGTCGCTCCCGAGCTTTCCAAAAAAGTGCGCGACGCCGAGTACTGGCTCGCGACCTGCCCCGCGGTCGGCACGCGGCCGGTCGCGCTTTTCTATTCCCGCTTTCACCAGAAGAAACGCGTGCTCGAACTCGTCGATCTCTGGCTCAAGGAGGCGCCGCGGGACTGGCTGCTTCTCCTCGTGGGCATCCCCCAGGAATACACGCCGGAGATGATCGACCAGTACGTGCTGCACGCTTCGGGCGCGGGGCGCGTGATGACGTTTTCTGGCGAAGACCGGCCCCCGCCCTATGGCGTGGCTTCGGTGTTCCTGCTGCCGTCGCACAGCGAAAATTTCGGCCTCGTGATCGCCGAGGCGATGGCGCACGGCGTTCCGGCACTCGTCACCGACGGCACGCCGTGGGCCGGCATCAACGACGACGGCCGCGGCTGGTGCGTGCCGTGGGAGTCCTACGGCGAAGCGCTCCGCGCGGCGACCGCGGAAACGCACGACCAGCTTCGGGCCCGCGGGGCCCGCGCCCGCGATTGGGTCGTCGCGGAATATTCCTGGGAAAAATCGGCGCGTGATCTCGCGGGGTTTTATGGCCAGTTAAAGGAGTCCTCCTGATGAACCCGTCCAGCAGTTCCGATCCCCGCTCCGGTCAAAGCCGCTCCGATTCGAGTGCATCGGGCCGGCGACACTCGCGGGAAGGACGCTCCGGTTCGCGCCGGCCGCTCGAGACCGCCACCTTTGCGCACATCGCCGGACTCCTGGTGCTCACCACCTGGTTTTTCGGCGGGGGCTCGGACGCGGCGCGCTGGTGGATTTCGCTCTGGGGCAGCCTGGGGATCGCGATCACCCTCACCGCCTGGGTCACCCAGCGCCGGGCGAACGACGGCTCGCTCCGTCCGCTTCGCTGGGCCTGGCCGGTCGCGGCGTTCAACGTCCTCGTGCTCGCGAGCTGCCTGAATCCAAGTTTCTCCGAGAAGTTTCTGGCCGGCGAATCGCTGCTCGCCCACACGGGGGCCGCGTCGTCGAAGCTGCCGAGCACCGTGCACGCCCGGACCTCGCTGCAACACCTCTGGCTGTTCGATGCGCTGTATTTCTCCGCATTGAACCTCGTGCTGGTGGTCCGGCAGCGCCGGATCCTGCGCGGCCTGCTGCTTTTCGCGGCGGCCAACGGCGTGGTGCTCGCGGTCTTCGGCACGTTGCAGAAGCTCATGTCGGACGGGTTGTTTTTCGGGGCGGTCAAGTCGCCCAATCCACGGTTTTTCGCTTCATTCGTCTACGCCAACCATTGGGCGGCGCTGACCGTGCTGCTCGTGGCCGGGGCGGGCGGTTTGGTTTTTCATTATTCGAAACGTGACGACGGCACCCCGGCTTCGCGGGCCCGGATTTTGTGGGGCGTGGCGAGTTTGCTGCTGATCGGGATCACGCCCCTGATCGCGGGTTCGCGCGCGGGCACGCTGCTCATGCTGGCGCTTTTCGTGACCTACGGCGTGCGGACACTCTGGCGGATTTGGAACAAGCGCCGCGCCATGGGCGAACTCGCGTTTCTCCCCCTGGCCGGGCTCCTCCTCTGCGCGGTGGTGGGGGTCGGAAGTTCGGTCTGGCTCGGACGCTCCGCCTTGCGCGAACGCTGGATCGACACGCAGGACCAATGGCGCGCCGGCCCCGTGAGCGGACGCGCCGCACTTTATCGTGACACGTGGCGGCTCGCGAAGGACGAACCCGTTTTCGGCTGGGGTTTGGGCAACTACGGCAAGGCGTTCATGCTCATCCGCCCCCGCCCGCTCGAAACGAACCGCCAGTATGAGCGCAGTTACATGGACGCCCATTCGGACTGGCTGCAGGCCGTGGCCGAGGTGGGTTTTGTCGGCACCCTCCTGCTCGGGTTGAGCGGAGCCCTCCCGCTGCTTTCGCTGCGGAAGCGTCAGCTCCAAAGCACGGTCAGCTCCTACGCTCTCTTTGGCTGCGGGCTGGTTTTGGTCTACGCGACCATTGAGTTTCCGTTCGCGAATCCCGCGGTCGTGTTCGCGTGGTGGATGTGTTTTTTCTGCGCGGTGCAACACGCGCGCCTGCAGGCTCCGCCCCCGCCAAAGCCATCGCGCTCGTCCTCCTCGATCCGACCCGCGACCGCATGACCGCGCGCTGCCCGATCTCGATTCTCATCCCGGCGAAGAACGAGCGGGCGAATCTCGCGGCCTGCCTGGAGTCGTGCCGGTTCGCCGACGAAGTGGTGGTGATCGACTCCGCCAGCACCGACGGCACTCCCGCAATCGCCGCGCAGTTCGGTGCCACCGTCGTCGATTTCAAGTGGGACGGCCGGTTTCCCAAAAAGAAAAACTGGGCGCTCGCCAACGTGCCCTGGCGGCACGAATGGGTTTTCATCCTCGATGCCGACGAACGCATCACCCCCGAGCTGGCCGCGGAGCTTGCGGCGATCGTCGCCCAGCCGGCCGCGGCGCTGGAAGGCTACTACGTCAACCGGCGCTTCTGGTTTCTCGACGGCTGGCTGCTCCACTGCGGCTACTATCCCAGTTGGAATTTGCGCTTCTTCCGCCACCGCCTCGGCCGCTACGAACAGCTGGAAGGCGTGAGCGACACGCGTTCGGGGGACAACGAGGTCCACGAACACGTGATCCTCCAGGGCAGGGCCGGCCACCTGCGCGGCGAGATGGAGCACCACGCGTTTCCCACCATCGACATCTGGGTCGAGAAACATAACCGCTATTCCAACTGGGAGGCCCGCCTGCTCTCGTCGCAGGACGGCAGCGCCGCCGCCGCCAGCGCCTCGCTCGATCCCGCGCTCGCGCGCAAACGCCGGCTCAAGCATCTCGCGGGCCGGCTCCCCTTCCGGCCGGCGCTGCGGTTTTTTTATCACTACGTGGTGCGCGCGGGTTTTCTCGACGGCTACCGCGGTTATATTTTCTGCCGGCTGATGGCGGCCTACGAATTCCTCAGCGTCGCGAAGGCCAGCGAGCTTCGGCTCGTCCGCAAAAACTAACGCCATGCCTGACGCTTCCCCGCGGACCACGCGCGTCATTTTCGTCAATCGATTCTACTGGCCCGACGAACCGGCGACCGCGCAGCTCCTCACCGATCTTGCGACGAGGCTCGCGGCGCTCGGACACGAGGTGGTCGTCATCGCGCGGCATCCCGGGGACGCCGGAACGCCGCGCCGGGAAATCCGCGAGGGCGTCACGATCCTCCGCGTGCGCAGCTCCCGGCTCACGCGCCTCGGCCTCGCCGGCAAGGCGGTGGATTTCGCCACGTTTTTTTTCGCGGCATTTTTTTGGATGGTTCGCACGGCCGGAAGCGGCGACGTGCTCGTGGCGCTGACCGATCCCCCGTTGATCGGAGTTGGAGCCTGGCTCGCGGCCCGACTCCGCGGGGCACGGCTTTTTCACTGGGTGCAGGACATCTATCCGGAGCTGGCGATGGAGCTGGCCGGCCAGCGGTGGCTGCGCGTCTCCCGGCCGCTCCGCAATGCCGCGTGGCGCGGGGCCGACCGGAATATCACCCTCGGTCACGACATGGCTGAAGTCCTTTCCGCAGCGGGCGTGACGGCGGAAAAAATTTCCATCGTCCCGAATTGGGGTCCGCGGGGTTTGGTCCCGCCGGCGGCCGGCGCCACCGATTCCCTGCGGACCGAATGGGGCCTCGCGGGAAAATTCGTCGTCGCTTACTCGGGAAACTTCGGACGCGTGCACGATCTCGTGCCGGTGCTGGCGGTCGCCGAGGCGTTGAAAAACGATCCGGCCATTGTGTTTGTCATGATCGGCGGTGGCGCGCAGCGCGATGCTTTGCAGCAGGAAGCCGGACGGCGCGGACTCGGCAACGTGGTCTTCAAGCCCGCCCAACCGCGCGCTCGGCTCGCTGAAACCCTCGGCGTCGGCGACGTCCATCTGGTGACGCTGCGTCCCGGATGCGAACGCTACGTTTTCCCGAGCAAACTCTACGGCATCGCCGCCGTGGCGCGTCCGGTGATTTTCATCGGGCCGCACGGCAGCGATATCTCGCAACAGATCGCGGCCGGCGGTTTCGGCTTCGCCTTTTCCGCGCCGGAAACCGCCGCGATTGCCCAGGCGATTCGCTCGCTCCACGCCGACGCGAGCACGGTCGCGCAACTCGGCGGGGCCGCCGCGCGCTTTGCGCAAACCGCCGGGGCACTCGAAAACGCGGCGGAGCAGTGGCATCGTCTTTTGACGGCACCGGCCGGCGGGCTTGCCGCGACCGGCGACCGCTCCTAGAAGTTCACCGCTTAATGACTACCACGCGCAAGACCGCCATCGCCCTGTTGGTGCTCGATCTCCTGGCGGCGGTGACGGTGTTCAATGCCGTCGGCGTGCTGCGCGGAATCAGCACCGTCAGCAGCCTCGTCCTGCTCCCGCTGGTCGCGCCGGTCGTCGCCCTGATCGTCGCGATCTATCTCATCGAAGGCTACAAGGCGCGCACCGACATGCTGAGCCTCGACTACACGAGCCAGCACGCGATCGCGATCATGGGCGCGATGCTGACGACGCTGTTGCTCACGTTCGCCTTCAAGATTCCGGGCGGCTACACCCTGCAAT
>DATAKE010000034.1:0-58940 GCA_036261745.1 Opitutaceae bacterium | reverse complement strand
TCGCGTTATCATACGCCCAGACGCGCAACGGGCCGACACTTCTTCTTGCACAAGAAGGCGGGGACGCCCAGTTGGCGTTGAGCAGCCCCTCGTTTCTGCTTCTCGACCAAGATCGGTTGAAGCGACGGCAGGTGCTTCGTATGCATTGGGAATGGCTCGACTGCGAACGAGCTCTGTTCGAGCAGGAGACGAAACGGATCGCGAATGATTCTGACCCGAACGAACGCTTCCGCAAATTGGAGCGATGGAAGGCGAGGTCGGCCGAAAATTATTATCGGACATTGAGCGAGACACGCGTTGCCCAGCGCAAGGTGACCCTAGCGGATTTCAAACCGTCGCCAGCGCACGGGCTACTTTCGCACCTGCGACTCAGTGAATCTACTGGCCCGCGCACCATCGCCGAATTGATGCAGAGGAGTGCAACCGAGCTTTTGGAGGACGTCGGAGTTGCTCACACGTTTCGGAGGCTCGCCACACTGCCGATCACCATGCCCGCGACTGTAGGAGATTCGCTGGCGCGAATGGACTCTGCGAGTCGCGCAGATTGGGTTGCCACGGGGAAAGAGGAATTCCGGTCACCCCCCGCTTTCCTTCATTTCGTGTGTCTGCTCGCGCGCGTGGAACCTGACCTTGCACTGGAAATGCTCGAGGAAAAGATTCAAGGCAACGCGCAGAGCGAATTCGAGGCGTTTCAATTGATCCACTTCTGGACTTTGTCACAGCTGGAGCTTCGGCCAGAAGTAAATCGCTGGGCGGGCAAAACCAAACTAGCCCTCGCTTGGCTGCACGCTTCGCGTCTCTTCGACATTCTGATCCGCGCCAGCACTCACGAAATCATCAGTGAATATTTTGCCGAAGCAATCCGGCCTACTATCCGCGACGTCTTCAACTCCGATCGGGACTTCGAGACAGAGGCGGTTCACCCTCGCCAGCTACGTTTCCGCTCGTTCTATGTGCACGCTCTTCTCACGATCTGGCCGACGGGCGTCGGGAACGCGGACCGTTTTCAGGGAATTCTTCGCAAACTCTGTTTCATCGATCCGGAGAAGCAGACGCCACATCCGGACCTGTTGCTGCCGGCGAGTTGGCTGCAAAACTCATTTGGTAGCTTCATCGCAGGTGACCGTTCTGAAGTCCTGAGGGATTGGTTCAAAGACGAGGCGGTGCTATTTTCCACCGAATTTGCTACCAATTTTTTTAGCGATCACCTTCGTCGGGCGGGCGAATGGAAATCGTCTGAGCTGACAAGTTGGGCTATTCTCCAATCAATAGTCGGAGTGAATCGCCTGCCGGAAGCGCTTCATCAGAAGGCCATCGAACTCGCTGCTGACGACCGGTTCGTTGGCTTCGTGGCGCACGAACCGGAGGTGAGAAAGCCGGCTCTATGGTTCTTGGCCCACCAGTGCGCGGATTTGCCAGAGACTAGGACACAATTCTCCGACCAACTAGTGAGAATCGCACGCGAGCTCGCGAGGTCGCAACCAAGCCGGGCTGAACTAGACGAACTTATCACTTTGATTGTTGAGTGCGCCCACGTCACCGCTACCGGCGAGCCTGTACCCCAACGCGCATCTGATGAGTTTTCAGCGCTAATGATTAGGATCCTTGAAGTTTGGCCCAATGCCATCGACGAGTTCTGGCCGACACTTCGGGGGCTAACTGCGCGACTGTCTCCCGCCGTTGCAGTAGGGCTTTGGCCACTGGTCCTTGAGTTGCGGAAGCGCACGCGCACCACCACCGTTCCGGAGCGGCCGGCAAAGCCGCAGACTACTTCATAGGGCAAGGGTGGCATCACGCGCCTGTCCAGCTGTCATTTCTTGACGCTTAACGTCACCGCCAGCACCGCTGCGCGAAATTCTCCTGACAACTTCGGCCACGCGGTTACGATTTTTGTGAGGCTGGAGAGTTCCTGTGCGCGCAGTTGTGTGTCCACGGTTTTCGCGGTTTCGGAACGTAGCGTCTCGGCACATGCCTCTAGAAAACCGATGAAAGGTTCGATCCCAGCCCGGGCAGCCATTCGACGTGCCGCACAGGCCCGTCCTGCTCATGGCCTTCGGCCAATTGGTCAAGCCAGCTGAACGCTTTACGCGACGGGTAGCGGAGGGGTCCGGGTCATCCCCGCCGCGCGGCTTCGATTTTCGCGACGTCGATTTTCCCCATTTCCATCATCGCTTCAAACGCCCGCTTGGCCTCCGCCCCGCCTGCGGCCATCGCTTCGGTGAGGGTGCGGGGCGTGATTTGCCACGACAATCCCCAGCGATCCTTGCACCAACCGCAGGCGCTTTCCTGGCCACCGTTGCCGACGATGGCGTTCCAGTAGCGGTCGGTTTCCTCCTGCGTGTCGGTCGCGACCTGGAAGGAGAAGGCCTCGCTGTGCGAGAAGGTCGTCCCGCCATTGAGGCCGAGACAGGGAATGCCGAGGACGGTGAATTCCACCGTGAGGACGTCGCCTTCCTTGCCCGACGGGTAGTCGCTCGGTGCGTTGTGCACCGCGGTCACTTTGCTGTCGGGGAAGGTCGCCGCATAAAAACGCGCCGCGTCCAGAGCGTCCTTGTTGTACCAAAGGCAGATCGTATTTTTCGGGGTCGGTTTGCTCATAAATGAATTCGACGACGACAGGCGCGAAGGAAAGAAGTTCGTCGCAACCTCCACCAGAACGGCCACCGCGCGGCGATTTCAATATTCGGGAAGGTGTCTGCCGATCCCGGGGTCGTTCGTTGAGAGGTTGAATCCAGCGTTATCAAAACCACCCTCACCCCACCCCTCCCATCGAAAGGAAATAAAATCATGTCCTCCGCCACCAATACCATCCGTCTCCACCGCGTTCTCCGCACCTCGCCCGAAAAACTCTACCGCGCGTTCCTCGACGCCGATGCCAAGGCGAAATGGCTGCCGCCCGCCGGATTCACCGGCAAGGTCCACCACATCGACGCCAAGGTCGGCGGCACCTACAAGATGTCGTTCACGAACTTCACGACCGGCCAGAGTCATTCCTTCGGCGGAAAATACCTGGAGTTGGTCCCGGGCGAACGCCTTCGCTACACCGACAAATTCGACGATCCAAATCTGCCCGGGGAAATGAATGTCACCGTCACCTTGAAAAAGGTACTCTGCGGCACCGAGCTGACGGTCGTGCAGGAGGGCGTGCCCGCCGTGATTCCCGCCGAAATGTGCTACCTCGGCTGGCAGGAATCGCTCTCGCAGCTGGCGTCACTCGTCGAACCCGAAATTCCGAACGGGTAACCCGGGGCGATCGCTCCGCGCTAAAAGCCGAGAGCTAAAAGCTGAGGGCAAAGCCCATCGCTTGGGAATCGGACGCTCAGCTCCATCCCCAGAGCGATCGGCGTTTTGATCACTTGCGACCGCGCGCGCGGTCCGTGTGATGACGGGGTGTCTTCTACTCCCGCACGGGGACGTCCGTGGGTCGACCGGTTGGCCACGATCGGCCCAATCGTTCTGATGATTTTCCCCTGGTGCTATGTGTTCGTGCCGCTGGAGAGCCGCTTCACCAGTCAGTTTTTCCTCACGCTCGCCGCCGGCGTCCTCGAGATCTCGGGGCTGGTCTATGCCGCGGTCTTTCTCGTCATTTTTGTGCACGAAGGCGGCCACTGGTTTTTTGGAAGGCTCGTCGGCATCCGGATCAACGAGTTCGTGGTCGGCGCGGGCGTCCATGGCCTCCAGTTCACCTGGCGCGGCATCCGGTTTTCTTTCCGGCCCTGGCTAAGCTCCGGCTACGTTCGCGCGATTCCCGCCCGCACGAATCTGCAGTTTCGCCGGCAACTGATCTACATGGCCGGCGGCGTCGTGGCCGAAGTCCTCTTCTTGCTGGTACTCTTTTTTGCGCCGACCTGGGACCACGATTCCTTCGGGCAGGCCTTCACCATCCTGAGACGATACGCGTTGATTTCCGGCGTCCTCGGCCTGTGGGCCAGCGTGTGGCCGCGGATGGCCACGCTCGACGGCCACCGCACTCCAAACGACGCGTTGCTCATTCAACTCGCCTGGCAAAACCGCGGAAAGGCCGACGCCATCTGGCAGCAGCAGGAGTCGGCCGCCGAGGCCAACGCGTTGTGCCGCGCCGGAAAATACGTCGAAGCCGCGGCAGCCGTCGAACGCATGCTCCTGTCGGATCCCCGAAACGCGGAGCTGATGAGATCCCTGGCCTCGATCCACGCCGCGGCGAAAAACTGGGACCGCGCCATGCTCGTCCATCATGACATCATCCAGCACTCGGAGCCGAAGTCCCTGCAACGCGTCCACGCGATCGACCATGCGGCCACCTTTGCCTTGCAACTGGGAAACCGCGACGAACTCGTTCGCCTGCGTCCGCTCGTCGAGGAAGCGCTGCAAATCGATGCGCAGCCGACGGTGCGCGGAACCCTTGGCTCCATCATGATCGAACTCGATGACACCGTCGCAGGCGTGGAGCAGCTGAACCGTTGCCTCGCCGGAAGCATCGCCGATCACGATATCGCGATCGCCAACGCGTATCTCGCGAAAGCCGCCCTGAAGCTCGGTCGCAAACAACGCGCGGGCGAACTCCTCGGCTTCGCGAAAGCCCGCGGTGCGGACCTCCCTCTCGTCAAACGCATCGTGCAGGAACTTGAACCGGCGCTGCAGCATTCCAGCGATGATTCGCCACCGGTGTCGGGTTAATCCGGCGAAACGCACACGCCCGTCGGGCGCGACCTGATGAAAGGCTGAAATAATCAGCGCCGAGGAATTTCCGGGATATTTTCTCATACCGCGAAACGGCGCGCACCGGTATCCTGCGCGCCGTTTCCCATGAACTCCCTGGAATCCGAGATACTCCCCAACGACCTCCTGTTTCACATCGAACGAAAGATCGCGCGGCGCGCGGACGAACTTTCCCGCTTCCCCAATCCCTCCTCCCTTCCTCTCGACCATTGGTGGCAAGCCGAACGCGAAATCTGGGACCACGAGGATCTTGTCACCAGCAACTGACTGAGCCGGACCGCGCCACCGGTCTCTGCTCTCAGGGTGACGGACGGCCGAAGCGGCGCTGGAAATCCGCCGCGACCGCAGCGAGATCGCTCGCCAGCGCGCCCGCTCTTTGCGCCCGGACAATCAGCGCCTCCGCCGCCGCCGCGTCGTTTTTTGTGATCCGGTAGCGCGCGGCCATCACGAGAAACGGGGGGAACTCCGGGTGGCGGGCGAGCGATTCCTCCAGCACCTGGGCCGCCTCGCGTTCCCGGTTCATCCGGAAATACGTCGAAACCAGATCGCGTGCGGCGAGGGGCTTCTCCGGACTCAAACGCCGCGCGGCTTCAAGGTGCGACACGGCTTCCTCCACCCGGCGCGTCGCAAGCAGCGTGAGCCCATATTCGTAATGCAGCCCGGCGTCAGGCGGACATAAAGCGAGGCCCGCCTCCAGGCTGCGCATTCCCGCCGGCAGATCCTTGGTCGCACGATGCACCGCGACGAGGTCGAGGTAACCGGCCGGTTCGCGCGGATCGAGCGCGACGGCTTTTTCCAAATGCGCGCGCGCACGGGCAACATCGCCCAGCCCGAGCGAGATCTTCCCGAGCTGGCGGTGCGTCCCCGTGTTGTCCGGGGCAAGCGTGAGCGCGCGCTCCAGCACCGGCAGCGCCTCGCGCCCCACCCGCCCGGCGGCCGTGACCTGCAGCCGGTAAACCTCATAGCAATCCTGCACCAGCGCCTCGGTCCACTCATCCGGCGCCGCGCGGAAGCGGCCGCCGTCCGAGGCCAGGGCTCGTTCGGCATCCGCCGCCACTGCGTCGCCCGCGCGCTCGTGCACGGTCGCGAGCAAACTGTGCGCGGCGGAGAAATCCGGGGTCGCCGCCGTGATCTCCTGCAATTTCGCCCGCGCCAGCGGAAGATGGCCCGCATCAAGTTCGAGGCGCGCAAGCCCGAGGAGCGCATGGGAATTTTTTGGCGCGACCAGCAGCGTCGCGCGATAAGCCGCCGCGGCTTCGGCCGAGCGGTTCATCTTCACCAGCGCGTCGGCGAGCCGCAGCCGCGCCGGAACGTAGCCGGGCGCCAGCGCGACGGTTTTCTCGAGCAGCGGCAGCGCTTCGTCGAGTCGGCCGTAGTCGGCCAGGAGCGAAGCCAGCAGATGCGGCCAGCGGGGTTCGGTGGAATCGAAAACCAGCAGGGCGCGGTAAGCCTGGCCGGCCTCGCGCAAAAATCCGTTGGCGTGATAGAGCCGCGCGATTTCGCCGAGCGCGGCGGGATCGATCTTCGCCGCCGCCAGCCGCGACTCCGCCGCGGCGAGCCGCACCCGGAATGCCTCCGGCCATTTCGCGAGATCGGGCCGTGCGGGACGCGCCGCAACCCAGGCGGCGCGGGTGGTCGCGGCGCGATGCCAGGCCTGCCCGGCAAACCCGAGTCCCACCAAAGCGACCACGCCGGCGGCACCCCACAAAAGCTGGCGGCCGCGTTTCATTTTTTCAGCGGACCGGTTCGCCACACGCTGATCCGGCTGAGGCGGTCCCACGGACCGTACGCGTGAAATCCCCCCGTGATGAGGACGGGGCGGCCCGGACCGTCGAGTTCACCGGCGGCGAGAGTCATGAGGTGCGTCGGCGCATGCGCGAGCACGTGCGGAGTGAAGTTCATCTGCCCATCGTTCTGGAAAACCATGAGCGATGCCGCCGCGGGATTTTTCCAGTCGTTGAAACTGCTCGCCGCGACCACCTCGAGCGCGCCGTCGCCGTCGAGATCGACCCCGACGGCGCTATAGGCCCCCGACAGATCGCCGAGGCGGTGATACTTAAAAAAGCCCTGCCCGAGATTTTCGAGCCACTGCACCCCGTGCCACGGCCGCGCGCCGGGCTCGGCGTAGTCGAAACCATCGCCGTTGGTGTAGAGCACGTCGGGCCGGCCGTCGCGGTTGAGATCGCACAGGCTGATCCCGCTGCTGCCAAAATCCTCGTTCGTGGATCCGAAAATCACCTTGTCGGTGAAGTTGCCGCGTCCGTCGTTCTGGAAGAGGTGAATCTCCTCCCACTGCTGCGCGACCACGGCCGCGATGTCGGGGGTGCCGTCGCCGTTGAAATCGGCGACAAGCACGTTGATCGCGCCGGAGAGACTGAGGAGGTTGTGACCGCGGAACTGCCAGCCACCGAGATTTTCCAGCCACTGGATCTCACCTTGGTCGTAACCGAACTGCGCGACGGCGAGGTCGGGTTTTCCGTCGCGGTTGAAATCGCCGGCGCGCACGTCGGTGACCCGCGCCACGCGGTCGGCGACGACATGCTTCGTGAAATGCTGGGAGCCGTCGTTCTCGAGAACGATCACGGAGCCGATGCGATCGTTCGTGGGAAAAACCAGTCCCATGCTCGCGACCAGCAAATCCAGATCGCCGTCGCCATCGAAGTCGACGGGCTCGACGCGCACCGGGCCGGCGGCGGAGTCGCACAATACCTGCTCCTCGAATTTTCCCGCCGCGACCTGGCGAATCCACACTATCTGATTTTTCTGCGCCTCGCACGCGAGGATGTCCACGTGACCGTCGCGGTCCAAATCGACTGCGCTCACCTGCGCGATCCACGGCTTGCCTTCCACCAGCGCGCCGACCGGGGTGGGTTTGAGATACTCCGTTGAGAAAACCGACGGCCGGGAAATCCCGGTTTCCTTGGGGCTGTTATCCGAGCGACCGCAGCCCGGGCCACCCGCCAGCGAGATCGCAACGAGGCTTAAAACAGCGAAGACACGCAGGGGCGGCATAGACGTCGGACGTTTCACACCCGCGCACGCCCCGTCAAACCACCGGACGCGGATCGCGTCGCCGCGCTACTCTAACGTTAAGTGAACCTCGTCCGGCGCCCGCCCCACCGCCGGCGCCATTTCGTTTAAGGGGTTGCGAAGTGTTGGAGTTCCGGGGAATTCGTCTGGGCGAAAACGGGGCCCGCCCCACCCGCCCGCCACCCCGCGCATGAAAATCCTCCGCCACCTCTACGTGCAGGTTCTGATCGGGATCCTCATCGGCGGCGTGATCGGATATGGGTGGCCGGAAGCCGGCGTGGAGCTGAAGCCGATCGCGGATGGGTTCATCAAACTGATCCGGATGCTGATCGGTCCGCTGATTTTCGCGACGGTCGTCGTGGGCCTGGCGGGAATGGGCGAACTGAAAAAGGTCGGGCGCGTCGGGTTCAAGGCGCTGGTCTACTTTGAAATTCTCACGACCCTCGCCCTCGTGATCGGGCTGGTCGTCGCGAACGTGTTTCGCCCGGGCGAAGGTTTCAACGCGAACCCCGCCACGCTCGATACCAGCGCGATCACGCAGTACACGAAGGCGGCCCAGGGCCTGACGACGGTGCAGTTCCTCCTGCACATCATCCCGAACACCTTTGTCTCCGCGTTTGTGGACGGCGATTTGCTGCAGGTGCTGCTGCTCGCCGTGCTTTTCGGGTTGGCACTCGGCCGCCTGGGGGAGCACGGCCGGCCCGTGCTCAATCTCCTGCACGAAGTCGCGCGGGTGTTTTTCGGCATCGTTTCAATTGTCACCAAACTCGCCCCGCTCGCGGCCGGCGCGGCGATCGCCTTCACGCTGGGAAAATTCGGCGTCGGATCACTCGTGCAACTCGGCTCGCTCATGCTGTGCGTGTACCTCACGTGCGGCCTCTTCATCGCCGTCGTGCTCGGCGTCACGGCGCGCCTCGCGGGGTTCAGCATCTGGAAAATCCTTTTCTACATCCGCGAGGAAATCCTGATCGTCGCGGGCACCTCGTCGTCGGAAACGGCCCTGCCCGGCCTGATGGAAAAATTGGAGCGCGTGGGATGCACGCGCTCCGTCGTCGGGCTCGTGGTCCCTTCGGGCTATTCGTTCAACCTCGACGGCACCTGCATTTACCTGACCCTGGCCGCGCTTTTCATCGCGCAGGCAACGAACACGCCGCTGAGTCTCGCGGAACAGCTCGGACTGATTGGCGTGCTGCTGCTGACTTCAAAAGGCGCCGCCGGCATCACGGGCAGCGGGTTCATCACCCTCGCCGCCACGCTCGCGGCCACGGGAAAAATTCCGATCGCCGGGCTCGCGCTGATTCTCGGCGTCGACCGTTTTCTTTCCGAGGCGCGCGCCGTCACGAACTTCATCGGCAACGCCGTGGCGACGCTCGTGGTCGCACGCTGGGAGCGCGAATTCGACGCCACCAAGGGCGCGGCCATCCTCGCGCGGCCGGCACTCGCACCGCAGCCGGCGTCGCCAGCTCCGACAGCCTAGAAAACCACCTCACCGCTTTTTCGAGCGGGAGCGGCGGGATGCGGTCTGGGCGACGGACTTCTTCAGCAGATCGGCGGTCGACGGTTTCGGCTGACGCAATTTCTGCTCGAGAAACGCCAGCACGGCCGCCTCCCGGCCACCGAGTTTCGCGAGGTCTTCCTTGAGCGCGCGCCGCGTCTTGCTCCGGATCACCTCCACCGTCTCGCCAGCCAGATACGATTCGAGCACGACCGGATGAATGTAGCATTTCCGGCAGATTGAAGGGGTGTTGCCGAGGCGTTCGGCGACTTTCTCGATCGCCGCGACGAGGTTTTTCTTCGCCTGCGCCTGGCTGTCGAATTTCTCGAACTCACGCAGCGCCACGGCCGCGAGCACCGTGCCCGCCCACGTCCGAAAATCCTTCGCGGAAAATTCCTCGCCCGCGATCTCCCGCAGATATCCGTTTACGTCCTCCGAGCTGATCGAGCGTCGCCCGCCGTTTTCATCGAGGTATTGAAACAGCTCCTGGCCGGGCAGGTCCTGCGTCTGGCGCACGATCGCGGCGAGTCGCGGCTCGTGGAGATCGATCTCGTGGTTTTTTCCACTCTTGCCGCGAAATTCGAAACGCAATCTCCCCTTCCCGACCGACACATGGCGGTCCCGCATCGTGCTCAGGCCAAACGACTGGTTCTGCTTCGCGTACTCCTCGTTGCCGATCCGGATCAGCGTGGTCTCGAGCAAGCGCACCATCGCGGCGAGCACCTTCGTGCGACCGAGCCCCCGCTGGTTCAAATCGCGCGCCACCCGGCGGCGGATTGCGGGCAGCGCCTGGCCGAACGCGATCATGCGTTCGTATTTCGTCTCGTCGCGCGCGGTGCGCCAGTCCGGGTGATAACGATATTGTTTCCGTCCGCGCGCATCGCGTCCCGTCGCCTGGATGTGTCCGTTCGCCGCCGGGCAGATCCACACCTCCGTCCACGCCGGCGGGATGACAAGGGACTTGATGCGCCCGAGCGTCGCGGCATCTCGCAACAGCGTCCCCGCCGGCGAACGATAACGGAAACCGCTCCGTGATTTCTCCCGCGAGATTCCGGGTGATTCATCGCTCACATAACGCAGGCCTACTTTCTTCGCGGCATTGACGGCCTCGGCCGCCGGCTCCGGGGAAGAACGGGAACTGAAACGGACGGAACGCGGCGACGACTGCGACCGCGAAACTTTCATGGTTCGAAGGCGGGCTTTCGATCTGACGCCATGCGTGCGCGCCCGCTCGTCAGGAATTCTCCGGTTTGGGAGGGCGCTCGGCCGAAGGCGGTTTGCCGCGGCGGGCTTTCTTGGTCGCACGCGGGGAGAAGGGATCGCGCGATCCACCCTTGCCGGAGCCGGCCTTGAATTTTTTCGCCGGGGCGTGTTTCGGGGAGGAAGAACTGCGGGAAGTCGTCATGAGAATGGAGTCGGATGCCTCGCAACCGACTCGCGAATCCGCCTCCGGTGCCTCACCCGACGGAAACAATCTGAAACGGGCCGGGGCCGTTCAGGTCTCGACGATGTTCTCCACCCTCGTCCAGCAAATCGCCCGGCGGGCCAGTTCGGCGCCGTTTTCCACGGCGAGCTTGGTTTTCAAGTGCTCGCGGTAGGAATCGATTGTCTTCGTGCTGAGGTGCAGCCGCTGAGCGATTTCACGGGTCGTAAAACCATTTCCGATCAATTGGAAAACTTCGAGTTCCCGGTCGCTCAAGGTCTCCAGCGGCAAGGCGGACTTTTCCTCGCCCCCACTCTTGCGGTTGCGAACCAGCCCGCTGAGCAACTTACCTTTCATCGGTTCGCTCAGGTAAATGTCGCCGGCCAGAATGGTGCGAATTGCCGGGATAATTTTGTCCGCCGCCTCGTGTTTCATGAGATAGCCTCTCGAACCCGCGCGAATGGCCCGCTCCGCATACAGCATCTCGTCGTGCATCGAGATCACGAGAACCGGGATGTTGGGACACAGCGTGGAGAGGTTTTTCAACAGCTCG
Source organism: Opitutaceae bacterium (assembly GCA_036261745.1). Taxonomy (GTDB): domain Bacteria; phylum Verrucomicrobiota; class Verrucomicrobiia; order Opitutales; family Opitutaceae; genus DATAKE01. The sequence continues at coordinate 47,741 of DATAKE010000034.1, read as the reverse complement.
AGTCCGTTGCTCGTCTTCAGGGAAATGTCGGAAATCACCCCTGACGGTTTCGATTTCGCAATCAGATCGAGCGCGCCCGTGGCGCTGTCCGAGTCCCCGCAGATATACAAATCCGGTTCGCGGTTTACCAGAGCCGCCAGGCCGGCCTGCGTGATCGGATGATCTTCGACGACGAATATCCCGTGTTCTTTATTTGCAGGACGGCGTCGCGACTCGGTGGGATCGTTTTCCAGAAGAGAGGGCGCTGATTTCATCAGGAGGAAAAAGGGAAAGAAAAAAGAGATGCCCGTTTGTCGGATGCGAAAACCGGGAGAGCGCTGGACAGCTGAAACGGGAAAAGGAACCCGTTTTTCTTCCGAGAAACCCGATGCTTTACGCCCCGGGAAAATCCCGGGCAGTCGTCCCCTTGGAGGCCGGCGACTTGCCGGCGAAGAGTCGGGCCCGCTCAGTAACCAAGCTGGGTCGGGGAAGGATCTCCCCCGCCTCCGAGCCACGCGCGCAACTAGCTCTTGCCAGCCGCGCTGCGCAGCGTGGTTGCCGCCGCCCGCATCCCCGCGCTCGCCGAGCCGCCGTCGGAGCCCAGCGCGATAAACGTGTAGCCGAGCTCGCGGCACATCGGCACGTGCGCGGGGTTGAGCAGCAGGATGCCGGCGGCCTTGCCGGCGTTGCGCGCGGCGGCCGAGACGCGTTTGAAGGCGTCCATGCAGAGGGGGTGCTCGTAGTTGCCGGGGATGCCGAGGCTCGTGGAGAGATCCATCGGCCCGACAAACACCACGTCGACTCCGTCGACCGCCGCGATGTCGGCGGCGTTGTTCACCGCCTCGGCGGTTTCGATCTGCGGAATCGCGACCAGCCGTTCGTGCGCGTGCGCAAAGTAATCGTCGAAGTCCGCGCCGAAGGCGGTCGCCCGCGTGAGCTTCGCGACGCCGCGCACACCGCGCGGCGGATAGCGCATGGAATTCACCGCGGCGCGCGCTTCGTCCGCCGTGCCGACATACGGCACCATCACACCGTGCGCACCGAAATCGAGCACCCGCTTGAAGCGCGCCGGATCGTTGGCGGCGATCCGCACGAGACAGGCCGCGGGCGTGGCCGCGACCGCCTGGAGCTGGGCGAGAATCGTGTTGTCGGTGCCCGGACCGTGCTCGTGGTCGAGCAGGACCCAGTCGAAGCCCATGAGCCCCGCCATTTCGGCGGTGAGCGGCGAACCGAGGTTGAGCCAGGTGCCCGCGAGCCATTCGCGCGCCAGCACCCGCGCGCGGAAATCACCGGTGATTTTCATGGGAAGACAGTCGTCGGACTAAGCGCAACGACGCGAAAGCGCGAAGCTCCGCGCTCGGAACTCGGAGCAGAGAATTTCCCGGCCTTGGCCTTAGCGTCTTTGCGTCTTTGCGCTTAATCATAAATCAGAGCGACGTGTAGAGTCGGTACAGCGCCTGCGTGCCGCAGTCTTCCCAGCCGCGCGCGGCGACCTGGTCGTAAAGTTTCTTCGCCACGGCGAGTCCGGGAAGATCGAGTTTCAACTCCGCCGCGCTTTCGAGCGCGATGCGCATGTCTTTCAAGATGTGCTTCACGTAAAAGCCGGGCGCGAAATTTTCCGCGAGCGCGCGGGGCGCGAGATTCGTCATCGCCCAGCCGCCGGCCGCACCGCCGCTGATGCTCGCGTGGACCGCGGCGGGATCGAGGCCCGCGCGTTTCGCGTACGCCAGGGCTTCCACCCAGGCAACCATCGCGACCGCAACGGCGATCTGGTTGGCCATCTTGCAATGCTGCCCCGCGCCGGGCCCGCCGAGCAGCGCGATGTTTTTTCCCATCAACTCAAAAAGCGGCTTCGCACGGGCGAAGGCCGCGCCGTCGCCTCCGACCATGATCACGAGCCGCGCTTCCTTTGCCCCGATGTCGCCACCCGACACGGGCGCATCGAGGGCGGCGAGGCCGCGTTTTCCCGCCGCCTCCGCGATCCGGCGCGCGAGCACCGGACTCGAGGTCGTCATGTCGATGAGCAGGGCCCCGGGTTTCGCCCGCGCCACGATTCCGGCGGGAGAAAGATAGGTTTCCTCCACGTCCTGCGGGAACCCGAGGATCGTGATCACGACGTCGGCCCCGGCGGCGACATCGCCGGCTGAGTTCTGCCAGTGTGCACCGGCGTCGAGCAGCGCCTGCGCTTTTTCCTTCGTGCGGTTGAAAACATGGACGACATGTCCCGCGCGAAGCAGGTGACCCGCCATGCTGCGTCCCATGACGCCCGTGCCGATGAATCCAATGACAGGAAGTGCGGACATAAATAAAGGGGGAAGTGAAAGGGTCCGTATGCGCTACGGGTTCACGCACGGAGGCTCAAGGGTGTTTTCCACTCTCCCCTTCCCGCCACCGCTCCCGCCACTCCAAAAAAATCCAATGTCACTTAATAAGTGACATTGTGCGCGGGCTCCCGCCCGCGGGTGTCACCTCGGTTCGTCATCTGATAGATGACAAACCCGACGCAGGCGCGGGAGAGGTCTTTCGAAGGTGTCATCGATTAGAGGGCATTTTGCTTACCCTCACGCGTGCGGGTGCACACGGACCGACCGCGTTTCCGGGGGACGGGGATCACTTGACCAACACCGGCTCGGCGACGCGGCCGCTGTTGCTTCGGGCTTCGAGCGCCTTGGGCATCTCGTCCAGCAACTGCAGAATTCGCTCGGGGTTCGACGGGTGCGTCGAAAGAAATGCCGGTGGCAGGTTCTTGCCACTTTCGCCGACCGCAGCGTCGAGCTTCTCCAGCACTTTCACCGACTCCTCCGGGTTGTAACCGGCGCGTGCCATGTAGATCAGACCGATATAGTCGGCCTCCTTTTCCTTCGCCCGGTCGAAGGCGAGTCCGGTGACGCCGGTCGAGAGACCGTAAACCTGCTGCATGGCTTCAACCGTCAGAAGATTCGCTCCCGACCCGAGCAAGGCGACGCCGCCGATGGCGGCACCGGTATCGACCAGCATCTCCTGCGAGAGACGCTGGTGGATGTGCTTGGCCGTGACGTGTGAAATCTCGTGGGCAATCACCGAGGCGAGCTGGTCGTCGTTCTCGATGATTTTAAAGAGTCCGGAAAACACGCCGACCTTTCCGCCCGCCATCGCGAAGGCGTTGATCTGTTGCGGCACATCAAACACCACAAACTCCCAGTCGGCGTCAGGCATGTCCCAGAACACGACCTTGGAGATCCGTTCGCCGACGCGGTTGAGCTGTTCGATCCGGGCCCGGTCGCGGGAAGGCCGGTACTGCTTCTTCATTTGCTCGAACGCGGCGATGCTGAGCTTGGTCACCTCCTTGTCGTCGACCAGGTTCATCGCCTTTCGACCGGTAACCGGAACTTCATAGCAGCCTGAAAGCTGGGAGACCAGGAGGAGGACGAAGATCAGTTTTGAAAGCGGTTTCATTCGTCGGGGAGGGATTCTCGTGACAACTACGCGCGAAAGCTGAAGTCGGATTTACCGATTCGCAAGCGGACCACTCTCACTGTCGGTTTCGTTACGTTTTCACGCAGAATTTGCCGTGCTTGCCGTTGCATTTTCGTCCAAGGCCGCCATGGTTCGGTTTCTGCTTTCCGAGGTGAACGCGTTCAGCGTTTTTCTCGTCTCACTTGCGGCCCTCCCCCACTGCCGCCGATCTCCAATCCAAATACGCCCATGTCTGAGGAACCCGAGTCCACTCCTGGTAAGAAACACCGCGTCATTCACTGGAATCCCGATGCCGGCGCCGCGCCTGATCGCAGCCGCTGGACGTGGAAACGGATCGTGCTGTGGGGTGTCGGCGGCTTTTTCGCCCTTTTGTTTTCCGCCGGCATCGTCATCCGCGTGATCAAGCTGGTGGCCGGCCCGGATGTTTTCTCGCCCCGCACCGCGGTCGCCGGAGCCGAGGTCGACGATCCGAACGACACTTTTGTCACGCAGTCGAAGGCCGAGTTTACGTTTGAAGGAGCGCGGAAAGCGCTCGCCGAACTGCGGCGCATGCCGCAGGACCATCCGGTTCAGACGGAGAAATTCGTGCTGATCGAGAAGGCGTTTATCGCGGGGGAGCCGCTCATCGCGAATCACCAGTACGCCCAGGCCTTCCGGCATTTCACCGAGCTGAACAAAGAGATCGACGAATTCGCGCGATCGGTGAAGGCGAAACAGGACGCCCAGCAGATTTACAACACCCTGCTCGTTAAAATCAAAGACCTGGAGATTGCCCGGAGCATTGCCACGGAGTCGCTCGACGCCGCCACGGTCGATGCAGCCACGGGCCGGAAATTTCTCACCGAGGGCAGCTTCCTGGTCGCGAAGCAGACGCTCGACCGCGCCATGGTCGCGTTGAAAAAGGTGGAGGCCGCGCTCGTCCGTTACGTCGAGGAAAACCTCCTCCGCGGCAACGACGCCTTGGGCAAGGGACAGAAGGACGCGGCCATCGCGGCCTTTAATACCGTGCTGGAAAAATCCCCCGGCAACGAGATTGCCCTCCAGGGATTAAAACGCGCCGCCAACATCGATCGCGTCCATGCGCTGCTGCTGCAAGGCGACGCCCTCGAGAAAAAGCAGCAGTATGCCGAGGCGGCGGAGGCCTATGGGAAGGCCTTTGCACTCGATGCATTCTCCGCCTCCGCGCAGCAGGGCCAGTCGCGGGCCAGCCGGCTGGACACCGAAACCCGTTTCAACACCGCGTACAACGCCGCCCAGGAAGCCTTCAAAAACAAGGAATGGGACAAGGCGATCGCCGAAGGTCAGAATGCGCTCAAAGTTTATCCGCAAAAGGCGGAGGTCGTCGCCATGGTGAAATCAGCGCGGGAAAACGCCCACACCGAGGCGGTTCAAAAAACGCTGGCAAAGGGCTTCGCCTACGAGAACAAGCACGAGTGGGAGAACGCCCGGACCGCCTACTACGACACCCTGCAGCTTGAGCCCGAGATGGCGGATGCGAAAGAAGGGTACATCCGCACCGGCACGATGATTCGTGCCCTCCTTCAATACCACAAACACCTTGAGCTGGCCGACGAACGCGCGAAACGCGCGGAGTTCCAAGCCGCGATCAGCGAGTTCAACAAGGCGATGGCCGTGAAGCCGGCGTACCTGGTGAATTCGGACAAGGTGCAGCAGATGCACGAGCTCCTTATGGCGCAGAGCAAGCCCGTGGAAATCACTTTCGAGTCGGACGGCAAAACCTACGTCCAGATCTCAAACTTCCGGATGCTCGGTCAGTTCACGAGCACCACGGTAAAAATCCTTCCCGGCGACTATGAGATCGTGGGGCGCCGCAAAGGTTATCAGGACGTGCTGCTTCTGGTGCAGGTGCGTTATGGTACCCCGCCGCCAAAAATCGCCGTTGCTTGCCGGCTGACCAAAGACAGCTGACCGTCCTCTTATGCCATCCCACCCGGTCCGCGGCGGACTCGTCCTCACCCTCTTGACGATCGCGCTTCCCTTCGCGGTTGCGCAAACCGCTTCGCAGGGCACTCCGCGAAGCACTCCCGGCGGCACGTCGGGCGCCAAAATCGGCTCCAGTTCCAATTCCAGTTCCGCTGCAGCCCGGACCGCCAGGACCGCCAAAGGCCCCCTGCCCGATCCCGTCCTGCTCGACGGCTCCGCTCTCGAGGCGGAAAAGCGGCCGGAATACGGGATGCTCGGCGAATTTGAAATGGCCGGTGACGAGAACTCCAAAAGCGAGAAGGTCGGCGGCGGACAAAATGAGAAGCCCATGGACGGGCAGGCGCAAAACGGCGCCGATAGCGGATCAGCGGGCGCGGGAGGACAAAATCAGGGCGGCGGCCAGGAGCAGCAAGCGGGTGCCGGCAGCGAAGCAGCCGGGCAAAACGAGTCCGGCGGCAAAGCTGAGGGTCAGCAGGTGGGCCAGTTGAAGGGAGAAAACTCCGGCGGTGCCGCAGGCCAGGAGTCGTCACGCCCACAGCAGGTCGCCCTTGGCGACAGTGCGATGCAGATCAAGCCGCAGGCCAACGTTCCGGGTGTGATCGGCAATCAGCAGCAGATCACCGGCAAGGAAGTCCCGCAGCAGTACGACAAAAACACTCCCGCCGGCGGCAAACAAACGCCGGGCCGCGGCAATCAAGGCGTCGAAAAAGGCCGCGTGATGCCCGCCGGCATTTGAGCCAGACCGTTCGCCCCTCTCCTCTTGAAAACCCCCGCCCGTCTTTTTTTTCTCGGAGTTTCGCTCGCCGCATTCGCCGGCGCGATCCAAGCCAAGACTTTGATTTATCCGGTCGAAGGCATCGAAGACCTCTGGAAGCTGGATGCGGAAGCCTTCCGCCAGAGATATGGGGGCATCAACATCACCGGCCTCGGCGTGAGCGACGAAGGCTGGTACGTTCGGTACCGCCACGAAAATCTCACCTATTTCTTCGGCCCGCTGCCCGATCGGGACGCCGCGCAGAAAAAAATGTGGGAGCTCGAGGCCGTTCGGGACGCCGCGATTCGCAACGACCCGAAACTGAGCAGCAGCCTCGTTGATTTTGTCCGCTTCAACTACTCCGGCGCCTATGGTCGCGGCGGAAACACGCCTTACGCCGGCGAAGGCGATTCCGACGAAAAAAACGGGCCCAACGGCGACCTCGATGGCGACGGCATCGCCAACAAGGACGATGACGATATCGACGGCGACGGCATCCCCAACGCGCAGGACGGCGACGAGGACGGCGATGGCATTCCCAATGGCGCCGATAATAATCGTTTCGGCAAAACTCCCGGAGAAGGGAATGGCGATGGCAACGGCCCGGACGGCGACCTCGATGGCGATGGCATCGCCAACAAGGACGATGGGGACATGGACGGCGACGGCATCCCGAACGGCCAGGATGGCGATGCTGACGGCGATGGCATTCCCAACGCGCAGGACAAGGACGGCTTCGGCACAGGAGACGGGAAAGGCCAGTCGGCTAAAACCGGCGGTAAAGACGGCAAAAGCGGCCAGATGGCCGGTGCCGATGGCAACACGAGCGGCTCCGATGGCGCGGCCGGGCAGAGCGGCCGGCAAAAAGGACAGCGCGGATCCAAATCCGGCAACCAGTCCAGTTCGAACGATGGCCAGGGAGATCAGCAAGGGCAGCAAGTCGCTTCCCTCAACGGCAACCAATCCGGTCAGCAAGGAAACCAGCGCGGGCAACAAGGAGGCCAGCAAGGACAACAGGGCCAGCAGAGTGGCCAGCAAGGTCAGCAAAGCGGACAACAGGGCCAGCAATCATCCAGCCAGGGCGGTCAATCCGGACAAGGCGGCCAGCCCGGGCAACCCGGTCAGCCCGGACAACAGGGCGGAAGCGGCAACCCGCTCGATTTGATCGCGGTCCTGTTTAAAAAAATTCTGGGGCTCTGAGGCGTCGGCGGCAGCCTGCCACCGTCTCTTCCCGTCAGCCCCCGGATCGACACGCCGCGCGGGGGGCCGGTTAAAGATCCTGCAGTGCGATGAACGCGCCGCCGTGCTGGTAGCAGATTTCGCGCATTAAATTCGACATCTTGAGGCCGGTGTTGCCCATCGAGAAGTCGAAGCGGATGGTCGTCGGAAAAGCGATCGCGTTGATCACGACCTTCCGGTTGCCGTTCTCGTCCGCCGGATTGAGTTCGTCGAGGCGGCGGATCACCGCGTCGGCCGTGCCGCTGAATTCGTCACCAAAAATATAGATGCCCATTTTCATTTTTTCATTCTTGGGATCGTGGAGCGTCCGCAGTGCGCGCAAGATGCCGGGCACCGGATTGCTTTCGCTGTAGATGTCGTAGCGACGCATCGTGCGCTTGATGCCTTCCCGGACCTCCGGGCTGTCGGTGAGCCACTGCGCCCCGCTGCGCTCGCCGAAAATGAAGCGCCCGTCGGCGTCGAGCACCTGGATGCCGTCCACGGTGGGATAGACATCGAGCACCTCCTCGATCTTGCGAAGCACGATCGACCAGATCTGCGCGGTGTTCGGGTCGCGCATCGACCCGGACGTGTCGATCACGAAGGCCAGGTAATTGCTCCCGACGGGAAGCCCCACCGGCAGAGGCTTCACATCCTTTAAGACCACCTCAGGCTTTTTCTGCATGACCGCCAGCTCGGCCTTGATCTTGTCCAGATCGACGATCAGCGACTCCTTGCCGGCCTTTTGGTTTTGAATCTGCCGTTCGAAGTCGGCGATGAGACCCTTGAGCGTTTCGAGCTTTTTCGTCTCGTCCACAATCGATCCGCGCGAACTCATGGTCCGGAGCAATTCGTCCTTGTCCGAGCGGAATTGCGCGAGCTCGGCGAGCTGCTGCTGGATGACCTTCAAAAGTTTTTCGCGGGTGTCGCGGATGTTTTCCGTCTGCGAACCGATCGTGAGCACGAACAGCAGAATGATCGCGCCGAACCCGCAGCAAATGCAGTCGAGGAACGACAGGCTGAACAAAACGATGGGCCGGCGGCGGAAGCTCATAGGTCAGGCCAGGTTTTGGAGGGGCTCACCAGCGCGCCGCGCGTGGCGTTGGCCAGCTCCCAGAAAAGCGCCGGGGCGGCGGGGTCCCCGTTCAGCGGAAACAGCAGGGTGCTCAGCGGGACCCGCGCGGGCAGTTGTTTGCGCGCGGCATGAAAAAAGCGGATGCGCGTCTCGTCGTCGATCGAGCCGCCGCTGACCAGCGAGTCGCTCGCCGTCGGAAGCCCGTCGGTGAAAAGCACGACGCTGTCGGGGATCCGCTGCATCACGCGCACGCCGGAAAAAGCGCGTTCCATGTTCGCGGCGCCCTGCGGAACGACCTGGTGGATCGCGTTGAGAATTTCCGTCATCGCCTGCTTGTCGCGCGTGCTGAACCACTCGTCCGCCCTCGCGGGAAGGGCCGGAATCGTTTCCTCGTTGAAGAACACGATTTGGAAACGGGTCTCCGGGCCGAGGTTTGCCAGCATCCACTCCAGCGAACTGATCACGCGACGCCACTTCGGGGCTTCGCGTTTCTTGAAATCCGGATCCTGCAAACGCGAGGCCGCGTCGTCGATCGTCTCACCCAGCATGCTTCCGGAAGCACGGATGAGGAAAAGCACGAATTCTCCCTCGAGCTTGAATCCGGTGAGATATTGGCGCCGGTCCACATTTGGAATCGGGAGGGGGACCGGCTCCTCCTGCGTCGGCAACGCCTTCTTTTGCTCCATCAGTTTCGCCATCACGTCCTCCAGCGTGGAGACCTCGCGCAGGAGCAGCTGGAGTTGTTTTTCGCGCTCGGTGAGCCGCGACTCCTCCTGCGCTTTCTGATCCCGCAGCCCCCGGAGGTTCAGGTCGATTGCCGCGAGCGATTTCGCCATCCGCTCGATCTCGTCCTTCTCGGTGCGCGTCTCGGCGGTGAGCCGCCCCACGCGTTCGCGCAGCTCGACGAGCTCCTTCCGGTCGAACGTCGCCTTCTGCCCGGTCGTCAGGATGAAGATGAGGAGAATCGCGCCAAACCCGCAGCAGATGCAGTCCATGAAGGACAGGCTGAACAGCTCTACCTCTCGACGTTTTTGCGCGAGCATGGCGAAATCCCGCTTGGCTACTCAGCCCGTCCAGCACCCGGCCCGCAATGCACGAAGAGCAATTCCGTGGTGACGCCGCCGCCGCGCAGCGTGAGCCGATCTCCCGTCGCGACCGGCAGGCGCGCGGGCCGGTCGCCCTTCGTCGCCGCGGCCTCCTGCGCGGGAGGCTCGATGCTGACCTCCGGGCCCTCGCGCACGAGGCGGAGGATGTAGTCGCCGACCACGTCGAAAGACTCGGGCAGCGCCACATCGACCGCGGTGCGGGTGTGACTCGTGCCAAGGCTCAGTCCACCCAATCCGATTCCATAGCCGATCCCATCGAGCACCACATGGGAAGGGGGCGGCCGGGTCCCGCCGTTTTCCGAGCGCCGAAAAACCGTTTCCACGCCCACATCGCCGGCCTTCGCGGCCCAGCGCGGCACCGCGGTTTCCACCGGCACATCCACGAGGTCGGCGACCACCGGCCACCCCTCGGCAAGACCCGCGGCTCCCATCGCCGAGGCTCCCGGTCGCAGGCGGAAAATCCGGGAGAAGCCCACCGCGCGAAGACTCGCCTCGAGCCCGTCCAAGCGGGCGGCGCGATCGGACAACGAGACCGCGCACCGTCCCGGCGGCTCACCGCCCGTGCGGGCGATCGCCAGCACCGCCTGCGCGAGCGTCTGGTCGAACGCCTGCAAATCGCCGGTGAGCTGCGCGCGAGTGGTCGTCATCTGGTAGGAGCGGCGCTCGGTGTTGATCTGGTAATGGAACTCGTGGTCGTGCCGCACGCCGTCGAAGAGAAAATTCTTCGTCTGTTCGTAGAACGCCTGCTCCAGGCGACGGTCCTCGTGAATGTCGAACGCCGTGTGACGGAGAAAGCGGTTGCCCATCGCGTTCTTTAAATGACGCAGGATTTGCGCGTAGCCGGCCTGCGGCACGTGCTGAAAATGCCGCCGCACAATTTTCTCCTCGCGCCGGAGGAGCGAAATTTCAGTGGCGTGGAAATGCACGTCGACGTGGATCAACGGCAGGTCGCGCGGAAACGAACTGGCGGCCGGACCGCCAAACGCCGCACACGCCATGTCGACGATCCGGACGAGCGGGAGCTTGAGTTCCCCCGCCATGCCCAGAAGCAACCCGATTTTCTCCTCCTCCGTCGTCTCGTCGCGGAGAAAGAAACCCGGGACCGCCAGCACCACTTTCTGCGGCGGGCCTGCCACCGCTGTCACCCGGCGCACGTAATCCTGGAGAAAATGAAACGCGAGTTGCGAGAACGAGGGTGCCCGCGGCGATACCGCGAGGTCCGAAGATTCATGCGAAAGCTTCTCCCAGAATAAATGACTGACATTTCGCGGATGCACGAACCAAGCCCGCTCGGCGTCATCCCCGAAAGCGTACCCTTCCGGGCGTTGCTGCACGACGGCGGGCCAGCCCAGGCCGGCCCGCGTTCCGGGGAGCTCAATCACTTCCGGACCCCCGGGAGCGAGCATCCGGGCGGCCTGACAACCCGCATCACAAAGTTCCAAGCCGAATGTGCTCATGAGGAGGTAAAGCGTCGCAGGTTCAGGTGAGGGCGGGGCGGGACTCTTCCTGCGAAGGAACCTTCATCACATCGATCAACCGGTCGCGACAATAGGTCTGCAGCTCGATGATCAAACTTTCCTGGCGGGACTGGAGCAGGTGCATCGCGAACATCAGGACCATGCTCAGGAGCAACGCCACCAGCGTGGAATTGAAGGCCAGGCCCAGCGCCGAGATGACGCCGCTGAGGTCGCCTTTGATCGCCTCCTCGGCGTGAGCAAGCGCATCACCGATACCGCGCACCGTGCCGATGAAACCCAGCGCGGGAATCGCCCATGCAATATAACGCACCAGCGACAGCGCGGAATCGAGGTTGTCGGCCGCGAGTTCCGCTCGCTCCTTGACCGCCGCCGAGGCGTCAGGAATGGAGCGGGTCATTTGAAACCGGTGGAGCGCGGTAAGAATGAAATCGGGCAGGAGCCGCTCGCGCCAGAGCGGCTGGCGTTCGACCGACGATTTCAAATCCTTGTAACGGTCCAAAGCGTCTTCGGGGATGATCCGTTCCCCTGAATTGATGCGCACGAAATCGTATTTCAACAGCTTCCGTTCCTGGACGATGATCCGGAGTTTGTAGATGAGGACGGCCATCGACCAGAAGAAGAAGATGATTTCCGCCTCCTGCTCGTAGTCCTTAATAATAAGGTAAATTGAACGTTCCTGCACGTAGGGTTTGTCGGTGGCCTGTGCTGCCATGAGCCGCGCGCGGATTTCCAGCGCTGTCGCCGCAGGACGGACCACCCGGGAGAAATAGAACTCCACCAAGACAAGGGAGACGATAAAGGCGATCGTCGGGACGAGAAAGTCGAGTGAGAGAATTCCCTTGTTTCGTGAGATCATAGCACTAATTTTTTTCGCGACGCGTAAGCTCCCTGTTTGATCGCGGCAAAAGCCATTCCGGAAACAACCGGTGCGAAGAAGCGGGGAGTCGAGCAGCGCCACATACTCGTTTGCTAAAAAAGCGAATTCGGCAAATCTTGAGCGAGACTAATTCATTCGCAACGCCAACTCTCGAAATTCTCGTTATGGAGCCCGCCGTTACCCCAGCCCGTCTTCCCGCATTCAAAAATCTCGTGTGCATCGGGACCGCCTGCGCCGTTTTGTTCGCCGCTGGCTGCTCCTCCGTTGCCCCGTCTCCCGCCGCGAAGGCTGCCGGAACCGGCGCCGTGGTGGGCGGCGTGACCGGCGCAGTCGTCGGCAACAATAGTTCGCTGGGCACGACCACGGGAGTGCTCGGCGGTGTCGCCGCCGGAGCCATTGTCGGTGGCATCGTCGGAATGGTGCAGGATGCGAAGGAAAAAAAAGAGCAGGACCGCCTCGCGCAGGAGCGAGCCTACCAGCAGGACCTCGCTCGCAAGCGAAAAGAGGAAGCGACCCGCCGCGCCGCAAACGAAGAGGAGCTCGCCGTCGCCCAAGGTTTCCGGATTTCCGAGATGGAGTTGTCCGACGCACAGCGGAAACTCGACGACGCCAGCAACCGGCTCAAGCGGCTCAAGGACGAGCGCGCCGCCGCCCTGAACAAAAAGAAATCCCTTGAAGAGGCCCAGGAACGCTTGCTCTCGACCGAGGCGGAAATTGCCCGGATGGAAGAAGAACTCACCCGCCTGAAGGGCGATTCGGCTCCGGCTGATTCGACCAAGTCGGCCGCGACCAACTCCACGAACGGTTCCGACGCCAGCCGGGGGAAGCCGGGAATCTAGTTTCCCGATGAGCGCGAAGCAAAATGCGGCCGCGATGAACTGACGTTTCACTGTGGCCATGATCTCGCATCCCTGCCGCCGTCTGTTCGCCATGGCCATGACCGGGTCGGCAGTCGTCGGCGGAGTTTTCACCACGGGATGCGCAACAAAGTATGAGATGAAGGTCGATTCCATCAGCCAGCCGGCTGCCAAGGACGTCGCCTCATACCAGATCAAAACCAAGATTCCCGCGGCGGAAGCAGACACCCTGCGGGTGCAGGAAGCCGCGATCTTCATCAAGACGGCCCTTTCCGGCAAAGGGCTCTATGAAGCGCCCAACCCGGAGACCGCTGATGTGGTCGTGAACGTCGACTACGGCATCGAGCCTCCGAAAATCCGCTTGGAACGTTCAACCGTGCCCGTGTACGCCCAAACCGGCGGCGGGGTTCGCTATGAACAAATCCCCCTCGTCGACAGCAAGGGCAACGCCACTTCCCGCACCGTCGCGATCTATGAGCCGCCGCGAACCGAAATGGTGGGCTACCAGGAGGTGGTCATACCGGTTCACATCTACGAAAAATTCCTCCGGATCTCGGCGCATGAAAACCGCACGCCCGCGGAGGGAAAGGCGCCCACCGAGCTGTGGAGCGTTCACGTGAAGAGCGAGGACGAGAGCAAGGACCTGCGAAAATATCTCCCGCTGCTCGCCTCGGCATCGGCTGACTACATCGGCAAGGACACGAAAGTGGAAACGACCGTGAAGATGAAGGAGAACGATCCGGGCGTCACATTCGTGAAAAAAGGGATGTAGCTTCGGCGCCGCGTCCGGCCCCGCCCCTCTTGCAGGCCGGCACCACGATCCTTGTCACGGAAGTTTCAGCCGATTTTCGCCCTCCCCTCGGCAAAACGCTGATCGTTGCTTCCCGGGATAACTATTCTTGAACTTCAGCGTTCCGTCCCGATAGCTGGGGTGATGGCGTCTCCCACCCGAAACGAGGCAACCCCGCCCGCGTTCGTTTCCCGCCAGGTCACGGCGGCCCGGCGGTTCTATCACAATCTGAAACCGCGGCCCACCCGCGGGCTGTCGATTGTGTGCGGAGGATGGGAGGAGTGCGCGCCGGACTACATGATCGACCGGAAAACCTTTCCGTTTCTTTCGCTGGAGTTTGTCGCCTCCGGGCGCGGCCAGCTTCAACTCGGATCGCGCAGCCACGCGCTGGAGCCCGGCACGGTTTTCACCTACGGCCCGGGGATCAGCCAGCTTTTCGCCACCTCGCCCAAGGAACCGCTCGGAAAATATTTCCTGGATTTCGTCGGCGATCGCGGCCGCAAGCTGCTGCGGGAATGCCGGCTGGAACCGGGAAGCGTGGTGCAGCTCACCTCCCTCGGCGAGGTGCGGCAGGCATTCGACACCCTCGTACGCCTCGCTTCCGGCCATCACCGCGACACCGCCCGCCTGTGTGAACTCCAGGTCGAAGTCCTGCTCCTGGTCATCGTCCGTTCCACCCAGCCTGGCAGTCCCACCGAGCGACGCTCCCTCGCCACGTTCGAACGCTGCCGGCAGTACATCGACACCCACTTTCTTGCGCTCGACACGCTCGAGCAGGCGGCCTCGGCCTGTCATGTCGACATCGCCTATTTGTGCCGGCTTTTCCGCCGCTTCCTCGATGAAACGCCGTTTCGCTACCTGCAACGCCTGCAGATGCAATGGGCCGCGGAGCGCCTCCACACCTCCCATCGCCTTGTCCGCGAAGTGGCGGACGATCTGCGGATCGATCCGTTTCAGTTTTCGCGGACGTTTAAACGCATCCACGGCGTTTCGCCTTCGGCGTTTCTGAGCAGCCGCGGGTAACACCCGGAAGTTCGTCGCAAAAATTCCGGGTCAACGATCAACAAGTTTTCTCCAAGATCAGGCATTCACCGTCGCGCTTAATTCCCCTACGCTCCACCTCCCATGCATTATCGTCCCCTTGGTCGCACCGGCTTGAAGGTGCCCGTTCTCAGCTTTGGCGCCTCGTCCCTTGGCGGGGTTTTCCGCCAGACGGACGACAGCGCGGGAATCCGGGCGGTTCGCGTCGCCCTCGACCTGGGGATGAACTTTATCGACGTGTCGCCCTACTATGGCGTGACCAAGGCCGAGACGGTTTTGGGCAAGGCCCTGAAGGATGTCCCGCGCGACCAGTACCTCCTCGCCACAAAGGTCGGGCAATACGACCACAACGTTTTCGATTTTTCCGCGGCCCGCATTGTCCGGAGCCTCGACGAGAGCTGCGCCCGGATGGGCGTGGACTACATCGATCTCCTGCAATGCCACGACATCGAGTTTGCCGATCTCGACCAGATCGTGAACGAAACCCTGCCCGCGCTCGTGAAGCTGCGCGAGGCCGGCCGGATCGGCCACATCGGGATCACGGGCCTGCCTTTGAAAATTTTTCCGGCCGTGATCGATCGCGTCGGTTCGGGCGTGGTCGAAACCGTCCTTTCGTTCTGTCGCTACGAGCTCAACGACACCGCGCTCGATTCCCTCATTCCTTACCTGAAGGAAAAAAACGTGGGCATCATCAACGCCTCCCCCACCGGCATGGGGTTGCTGACCGAACGCGGCGTGCCTGCGTGGCATCCCGCTCCCCCGGCCATGGTCGCGGGCGCCCGCCGGGCCGTGGAATATTGCCAGTCGGTCGGCGCCGACATCGTGAAACTCGCGGTGCAATTCTGCGTGGCTCATCCTGCCATCGCGACAACCCTCGTCGGCAGCGCCAACCCGGAGAACGTCCGCAAAAACGTCGCGTTCATCGACGAGCCCATCGACTTCGAATTGATGGCGAAGGTGCTCGAATTGCTGAAGCCGATCCACAACCACAATTTCACCCGCGGCCGCCCGGAAAACCGCGATCCGATCGTTTCCTAGCCAGTTTCTTCGATGCTCCAAATCACTCTTGAAAAACCCGGCCATTTCACCGCCACCGAAGGCGCCGAGCCGGCCCCCGCCGCGGGCGAAGCGGTCGTGCGCGTTCATCGCATCGGCGTGTGCGGGACGGATCTTCACGCGTTCGCGGGGAAACAGCCGTTCTTCAGCTATCCCCGCATTCTCGGACATGAGCTCGGCGTCGAGGTCGTCGATCCAGGCAGCGAGCCGAACGGCCTGAAAGCCGGCGACCGCTGTTCGGTCGAACCCTATCTCAACTGCGGCCGCTGCATCGCCTGCCGGCGCGGAAAACCGAATTGTTGCTCCGAGCTGAAGGTGATGGGCGTGCACGTCGACGGCGGCATGCGTCCTCTCATCGCCCTGCCCGCGCGGAAACTTCACCGCTCCGCCAAACTCGACTACGAGCAACTCGCCCTCGTTGAAACCCTCGGGATCGGCGCGCACGCCGTCGAACGCGCCGAGGTCAAACCGGACGACTTTGTCCTCGTGATCGGTGCGGGCCCCATCGGCCTCAGCGTGATCCAGTTTGTGCTCGTGACCGGCGCCACGCTCGCGGTCCTCGACGTCGCCGAATCACGTCTCGCGTTTTGTCGCGATCAACTCGGCGTGAAACACACCCTCGTCGCCGGCGGAGACATTGCCGCGCAGCTCAAAGCCGTCGGCGGCGGCGACCTGCCCACCGTCGTCATCGACGCGACCGGCAATCCAAAATCGATGGCGTCCACGTTCGACCTGCCGGCGCATGGCGGCCGCATCGTGTTCGTCGGTCTTTTCCAGGGCGACGTGACCTTCAACGATCCGAATTTTCACCGGCGTGAACTCACGCTCTGCGGCAGCCGCAACGCACTGCCCAAAACCTTCCGCGACATCATTGCCCTCGTCGAGGCGGGCAAGGTGAACACGAAACCGTGGATCACCCATCGCTTCGGCCTCGCCGAAACGCCCTCGTTTTTTCCCACCCACATCGCCGGCAATCCCGGAGTGCTGAAGGCGATGATCGAAGTGTGAGTCTCCAGTCAGCCCGAGGCGCCGACGAACGGATTGTCTTTTCGACGAACGCACCCACGTTCGTGCCAATCCTTTCGTGAAAAAGCCCCTTCTCTCACTTTGGATCTTCTCCGTTGCCGTCCTTGTCACCGCGCTGGCGGGCTGCGCGACCGGTCACAAAATCAAGGTCGACGCGCTGGCCGCCCCCGGCGCCGAAAATTCCATCGCTTATCGGATCAAGACCTCCAATCCCGGGCTCGATCCGAAAAGTCTGCACTACCAGGAAGCGGAGCGGCTCGTGAAAACCGCCCTCTCGGGCAAGGGACTGTATGAAGCGCCGAAACCGGAGATGGCCGACATCATCGTCGACCTCGATTACGGCATCAGTGCTCCGAAGGCGAACCAAGAGGTTCGACGCGAGAAAATCTATCGCACGGTTTCCGTCCCCGACCGCACGGAAAGAATTGTGACGGGTTACGACAAAGACGGCCGCGCCATCACCGACACCATCAGCGTTCCTCAACCCACGCGTGAGGAGGAAGCGGGCGAGCGCGAAGTCGTCTTCACCACGGTCACGTATGAAAAACACCTTCGCCTCTCCGCACGTTCCAACACTCCTGCGGCGGACGAACGTCCCCCGGCGGAGATCTGGACGGTCGATGTGATCACCGAGGGAAAGAATCGCGATCTCCGCAAAGCCCTTCCGGTCCTCGCCGCGGCCACGATCGAATACGTCGGAAAGGATTCGCACGGCCAGCAGACGATCCGGTTGAAGGACGGCGACGACGCGATCGCCTTCGTGAAAAAAGGGCTGTGATTTCGCGCCGCGCTCGCGGTCGAAACTTCAGCGGACGCGCTTCACCGGTCCGGCCGCTTCAGGCTGAAGATCCCCGCCGTACGGGTGAAACTCTCGCCGCCGAGCCGGCCGATCAGGTCGAGTTTCCGGGGGTCGGGTTTGCCGTCCGCGCCGAGCACGGCGTCGTCGATGTGAGCGACCAGGATGCGGCCAAACACCACATTCGCCGCCAGCGGCCCCTCGCCCACCAGCACGATGCGGTCGAGCACGCACTCGAAACTCACGGGGGCCGCGGCGACCCGCGGCGGACGAATCCGGTCACTCGGCGCACTCGCGACGCCGAATTTCCCGAACTCGCTTTCCCCATAGGGCAGCAACGCCGAGGTCGCATTCATTTTTTCCGCCAGGGAAAAGGAAACGAGGTTCACCACAAATTCCGGGACCTGCTCGAGATTGCGCACCGTGTCCTTCTTCGTGCCGTCGCGCAGGTTGACCGGCACAAACATCAGCGTCGGTGGACTCGAGGTCACGCCCTGGAAAAAACTGAAGGGCGCGAGATTCGTGACGCCGGCGCCGGAAACCGTGGACACCCACGCAATCGGCCGGGGCAGAATCGTGCTGGTCATCCAGCCGTAGGCGTCACGCGCCGGCAGGGAGGCAAAGTCGAGCAACATGCCGCCGAGCATGGGAATATTTTCGGAAATGAGAAGCGTGCGCGGACGCCACCCTCTTCCGCGGCGGCGGGAAAGCGGGGTTCACCTGCGCGGCGGAGTTGCGTTTTTCGCTTCGCTGCTCAGATTCGCTCCCGTCACCCACCCCCACGTGAAAGCGCGTCACCCAATCGCATTCAGGATCGCTGGCGTCGTTGCTTTGGCCCTTTGGCTTTCGGGCTGCGCCAGCAATTATAAGGTGAAAGTCGATTCGCTGAGCCAGCCGGCCGCGGAAAACTCGATCGCCTACCAGTTAAAAACCAGCAACCCCGACCTCGACCCGGAAAGTTTGCGTCACAAGGAAGCGGAGAAATTTGTGAGGACCGCCCTCTCTGGGAAAGGCCTCTATGAAGCGCCGAAACCGGAAATGGCCGACATGGTCGTGAGCATCGACTACGGCATCAGTCCTCCCAAAGTGAGCCAGGAAGTCCGCTCGGAACCGATGTATCGCACGATCCCCGGCGCGATCGTCACCCAGGTGGTCGAGATCGGAAAGGACCGTAACGGCAACCCGATTTATTCCACTGTCACGTTTCAGGAGCCGTCACGCCAGGAGTACATGGGAGAGCGCGAATACATGGTGACCTACGTCACGTACGAAAAATACCTGCGCGTGTCGGCGCGCGAAAACACTCCCGCCATCGAAGGCCGCCCGCCCGCCGAAATCTGGACGGTCGATGTCACCACCGAGGGCGAGAGCCGCGACCTGCGGAAAGCGCTCCCCGTGCTGGCCGCCGCAACCATCGAGTACGTCGGCAAGGACTCCCGCGGCCAAAAAACGATCAAACTCAAAGACACCAAGGACGGAGCAGTCGCGTTCGTGAAAAAAGGGATGTGACCCTCCGGCAGGGTGGCAGTGCAGCGGAGCAGCAGCGCGCAGCCGGTTGACCGCGCAATCCCCCGCTTGCCCGCGTGCGACCCGCTCACCATAGCTCGGGCGTGATTTTGATCCGTTATCTTTTCTGGGGCTGGTTTTTCGCCGCGATCGCCACCGGACACTTCCTGCTCCTGCAACGCCTGCCGCCTCCGGCAATTCCCGTCCTGATTTTTATTCAGGTGACGGTTTTGCTCGCCGCCTATTTTCGGGTGCCGGCTTTTCACGAGTGGGTCGAACGGTTCAGCCTGCGCACGCTCGTTCTGTTACACGTCACGCGGTTCGTGGGATTTTATTTTCTGACGCTCTACGCCCGCGGCCAGCTTCCCTATGCTTTCGCCGTCCCCGGTGGCTACGGAGATATTATCGTCGCCGCGCTCGCTCTCCTCGTGGCGTTGGTCCCGATGTCTGCGGCGCTCCGCGAACGCGCCTTCTCCATCTGGAACGTCGTGGGTCTCGTCGACATTCTCCTCGTGGTTTTCACCGCGGCGCGCCTGGGACTCGCCGATCCGATGGCGATGCGCGCCCTCACCTATTTGCCGCTCAGCCTGCTCCCGACGTTTCTCGTGCCGTTGATCATCGCGACGCACGTGGTGATCTATCTCCGGCTTAACCGCGCAAAAGACCCGCAGGCGGGCTAGCGCGGGGGAAACAGTTCGCGCGGATCTCGCAAATTTTCCGCCGCGACGACCCGGTGTGCCGGCAGCTGCGTGCGAAACCAGGTCCGCTGTTTTTTCACGAGCGCGCGCGTGTTCTTTGCGATTTCCTGAATCAGGTCCGCCTCGGCCAGTTTTCCATCGAGCAACGCGAGCACCTCCCGATAGCCAATGGCTCGCGCCGCACTCAGGTTCTCCTCCAGTCCCGCGCCACGCAGGCGCCGCACTTCATCGACCAGTCCCGCCTCGATCATCGCCCGCACCCGCGTTTCGATGCGACCTTTCAGGTCCTCCGGCTCGCGGGAGATTTCCGTGATGTCGACCGGCGAGCCGGCAAAGGGGCTGGCCTGCCGCGCGAATTCCGCCGCCAAATCCAGCAGCGGCCGGCCCGAGGCCAGGCACCGTTCCAATGCCCGCGCCACGCGACGCGGATTCGCGACATCGAGCGAGCCGAGTCCGCCCGGATTGAGCCCGCGCAGCCGCTCGAGCGCCGCTTCCGGAGTCAACGACGCCACTTCCGCCCGCAATTCCGGCGGCACCGGGATCTCATCCGCCACCGGCGAAAAAAACGCCTTCAGGTAAAACCCGCTTCCGCCCGCCACGAGCACCCGCCTGCCGCCCGCCGCGATCGCCGCGAGCACCGCGCGCACCTTTGTCACGTAATGCGTGACATCCATCCGCTCCGTCACCTCGCACACATCGATGAGGTGATGCGGCACGCGCGCCCGCTCGGCAGCGGGCGGTTTCGCGGTGCCGATGTCCATGCCGCGATAAAACAGCAGCGAATCGCACGAGATGATTTCCGCGTTGTTCTCCTCCGCCCAGCGCAGGGCCCACTCGGTCTTCCCCACGGCCGTGCAGCCGGTGAGAACGTGGATCGCGGGTTTCATCGCGGAAATCCAAAGCGCCGGCCACCGCTGGCGCGAGCGAGGAGTGCAAGGGTTGCCAAGGCTCCCCATCCGTGAAAAATCCGCCGATCCTCCCTTCGTGAAAACGCATTTCATCGTGAACCCGCGGTCCGGCGGCGCGGCGCGGGCGCTCGAGCCCGTGCAGGCGTTCGCGAAACGACACGGCGCATCCGTCGCGATCACCGAGCGGTCGCGTCACGCCTCCGAACTGGCGCGGCGTGCGATGGAGGAAAATTGCGAATTGATCGTGGCCGTCGGCGGCGACGGCACGATGAACGAAGTCGCCGGCGCCCTGACCGGCACGGACGCCGTCCTTGGCCTGGTGCCCTGCGGCTCGGGCGACGGGCTCGGGCGGCATCTCGGCATTCACGGGCCGCTGCCCCATGCGCTCGAAATCATTGTGTCCGGCCACGCCCGCACGATCGACACGGGCATGGCCAACGGACACCCCTTCTTCACCGTGGCGGGCCTGGGGTTCGAAGCGGAAATTTCGTCGCGCTTCAATCGGCTGACGCAGCGGGGCTTTCTCCGGTACCTGACCACGAGCGCGCGCGCCTGGCGCGACTTCAAGCCGTTCGAATGCACCGTCGAGCACGCCGGCAACCGGGAACAGCTGAGGCTGTTCACCCTCGCGGTCGCCAACAGCGATCAATACGGCAACAACGCCCTCATCGCCCCCGGCGCGCGGGTGGACGACGGGTTGCTCGATCTCACGGCGGTGCCGCCGGTCAACCTGCTCAACGCCCTGCCGCTTTTCAGCCGGCTGTTCTCCGGTTCCCTGCACGCGGCAAATGTCACGCGGCGGCAGTCGACGCATTTCATCGTGGATGGTCTCGCGGCCGGCTCCCTGCTTCACACTGACGGCGAAATTCATCCCGCGGGTTCGCGGGTCGAGTTTTCGATCCGGCCCGGCAGCCTCCGGGTGATGGTGTCCGGGGCGGCGAGTCCAAGCCGCCGTCAGTAACCGAGCTGGTCGAAGCGCATCACGCGATTGCGACCGCGATCCTTCGCGCCGTAGAGCGCGCGATCCGCCGCCGAAATCAACTCGGCCCCCGTCGACGCATCCTCCGGGAGGATCGCGATGCCGGCGCTCACCGTCACGGTCAGCGTGATCGCGCCCACTTTGACCGGCGTGCGCTCCTGCGCCTGGCAGATGGTTTGGGCGACCCGCGCGGCGGCCTCGTAGTCGGCCTGCACCAGGATCAGCGCGAACTCCTCCCCGCCAAAACGCGCCACGCGATCGACGGAGCGGACGTGTTTCGCGAGCCGTTCCGCGATCTCGCGCAGCACGGTATCGCCGGCTTGATGGCCGTGGGTGTCGTTCACCGCCTTGAAGTGATCGATATCGACCAGCACGAGCGCGAGCGGATGCCCGAAGCGCAGCGCGCGTTCCTGCTCCTCCTGCAGGATGCGGTCGAATTCGCGCCGGTTGAGCTGGCCGGTCAACTGGTCGCGCGTCGCCAGCAACCGCAGCGCTTCCATCGTGTCGCCGAGCTTCAGCGCATAACGCAGCGAACGCTCGATCGCGCGCGGCGTGATCTCGCCCTTTACCAGATAGTCGAGCGCACCCGCGTTCATCGCGTCGATGTCGACGCGTTCGGAGGCCTCAGCGGTGAGAAAAACAATCGGCACCCGGCAGCCCTGCGCCACCGCTTCCTTGATGAGCTGCAGGCCGTCGCGCGGGCCGAGCTGATAGTCGAGCAGGCAAACATCGTAGGCGCCCGACAGGAGATTCTTCAGACCTTCCTCGTAGGTTGACGCCCAGTGCAGTTCGTATTCCTCGGAGCGGAAATTCTCAAAATGCGCCTGCGTGACCCGGTACTGCAACCGGTCGTCGTCGATGAGCAGGACTTTGCGGGGCATCAGGTGAAAAGAGCACGCATCGACGCACCCCCCGGCAAGGCCAAACTCAGCGCCGCGAGGTCCCGGCAAACAGATCCGCCGCTTTTGCCGCGATCGCCGGTCCGATCTTCGAGCGATCCTTCAGGTGGTCGCGGATGCAGTTAACCAGGACGCTGCCGACCACCACGCCATCGGCGTGCGCGGCCACTTCGTTGACTTGGGACCGCGTCGAAATTCCGAAGCCGACCGCGATGGGCAGCTTCGTGTGCAGGCGAATCCGGGCCACGGATTCCTCGATGTTGGCGGCGACTTTGTCGCGTATGCCGGTGACGCCCTCGCGCGACACGTAGTAAATAAAACCGGTTGTCGCCGCGACGATCGCCGGGATGCGCGCGTCCGGGGTGGTGGGCGCAACAATCAACACGGTCTCGATTCCGTGGGTCCGGCAGGAAGCCGCCATTTCCGCGCCCTCCTCCGGCGGAAGATCGAGCGTGAGAATGCCGTCGACGCCCGCGGCCTTGGCGGCGCTCACGTAGGCGTCCACGCCATTGGAGAACGCGAGGTTGTAGTAGGTGTAGAAAACGATCGGGGTCTGGGGAAACTCATCGCGCAGGCGGCGGACGAATTCGAAGACGCGCTTCGCGGTCATGCCGCCCTCGAGCGCGCGTTGCGCCGCCAGCTGGTTGGTCAGGCCGTCGGCGAGCGGATCCGAAAACGGCACTCCCAGCTCGAGGATATCGACTCCGCTGCTGATCAACGCGCGGCAGGCGGCGAGCGAGGTGTCGAAATCGGGGTCGCCGGCGCAAAGATAACCGACAAAAGCGGCGCGGTTCTGGGCACGGGCGCGGGCAAAAGCTTGGGCAAGGCGGGACATGCGAGGGAGAGATAGGCCAGAAAGAACCGCAAAAAGACACCAAAATTTACCACGGCCGCCAACAGTGCCCCTCAAGGATGGCGGAACGCCGAGCGAAACGGCGCGCGCGTGGGCGCCTTCGGCTGCAATTCGAAATCCACCAGCACCGGCCGGTGGTCGGAAATAAACGTCCGCACAATCTCGCAGTGGCACTCGCCGCAGCCCGGCGGCAGAAAAACGAAGTCGAGCGTCCGGGTCGGCAGCGGCGACGGAAACGTCCGCCCTTTTTTCGGATGCAACGCATAGTCGCCGTGATCGGAAAGATGGCTGAGCAACGACGCCGTCGCATCCGAACCGGTGTGCGAGGTGTTGAAGTCGCCGCACACGATCGGTGGCACCGCCCACGCCGAACCCCGGACACGGTGTTTTTCGCGCAACCACGCCAGCAAGTGATCGAGCTGCCGCAACCGGTGCGCCCGGGAGCTGAAATGCAGGTGAAGATTCACCACCGGCACGCAAAGACCGCCGACGTCGAGTTCGACGTAAAGAAACCCCTTTTCACCCACGCTCCGCTGTCCAAACACCACGGTCTCCGCTGCGAGGATCGGGTGGTGCGAGAGCACCGCGTTGCCGTAGCTGAGATTCAGGATGCCGATGCGGCGGTTGTTGATCCCGAAGACCGCATGTTTGTAACCGGAGTGAAGCCGCAGGTAGTCGAGGTGGTCGAAGTTGCCGGCCCACATCGAACGCTCGTCGATTTCCTGCAGCGCCACGATGTCCGGACGCCCGAGCTTGCCGAGCAAAGCCGCGATCCGCCGGAGGTTAACCCGGATCTTCTGCTGCGACGTGAAGCCTTGGATGGGGGTGAGGCCGCGCCCGTGAGCGATATTAAACGTGACGAGGCGCAGGCGGGGCATGTGACGCGGCTAAATCTGAAACGCGTTTCGAGTGGCGCAATGGCAAACACTCGAGGAAGCAGCCGAGCGCTCCCGCCCTGCCGACCTGACTAAAAATGGGGCGGCCAACGGGACTCGAACCCGCGACCCCAAGATTCACAATCTTGTGCTCTAACCAACTGAGCTATGACCGCCGTAAGGGTCGGAAAAATTCACGGCCGGCTTCGCACCTGTCAACCTCTAGTTCATGCCGGCGGAAGTGCGGCCAGCACCCGCCGCAACTCGGCAATGGAAACCGGTTTCACGAGGTGGGTGATGAATCCCGCGTCGCGCGAGCGGGCGATGTCCTCCTCCATGCCGTAACCGCTCAACGCAATGCCGCGCAGGCCGTAGGCGGCGCGCAGCTTTTCCATCAGTTCGGTCCCGGTGCCGTCCGGCAGCCCGAGATCGGAAATCACCAGGTCAAACGTTCTCGCCGCCGCCGCGGCCAGGCCTTCCGCCATCGTTTTCGCGGTCGTAACCTCGTGCCCGTCGCGACGGAGCAACCGGGCCAGCGTGATCAGCGTGGTCACGTGATCTTCCACCAACAAAAGACGAAGAGGCACCACGGGGACCGTCTCCGGCCGCAAACGCGACACCGGTCCACCGGCCAGCGTGGAGAACGGCGGCAAACTCTCGGCGATCCCCGAAGCCGGTTCGACCGCGCCAGGAAGCTCGACGACAAAGGTCGAGCCCTGATTCGCGCCGTCGCTGGTCGCACTGATCCGCCCGCCATGCAGGTCCACCACGGCTCGCGCGATGGCCAGACCGAGGCCGAGGCCGCCGAACCGGTGGTCCGCCGTCAGGCTGCCCTGGTCAAAGGGAAGAAAAATTCGCTCGAGCAGCGCGGGTTCGATCCCGATGCCGGAGTCTGTCACCTCGATGCGCAGCCATCGCTCGCCGGCGGCATTTTTTTCCCCGCGCGTGTGGATGTTGATGGTGCCCCCGGACGGGGTGAACTTCACGGCGTTGCGCAGCAGATTCCAGATCACCTGCTGGAAACGCGCGGGGTCGGCGACCAGCCCGCTGTAATGCGCCGTGAAATCGCGCGCGATGGAAACGCCTTTTTCGCGCGCGTCCTCGCGCACGATTTCGACCGCGAGGCCGATGAGGGAATGCGTGTCGCAGAGCTGCGCGTGGAGCTGAAGTTTGCCGCGCGAAATCGCGGTGAGGTCCAGCAGGTCGTCGATGAGCCGCGCTTCGAGCGCGATGTTTCGTTCCATCATCCCGATCTGCTCATGGAGATCGACCGGGACGCGCGGGTCTTCGCGCAGGGCAGTCGCCGCGAGCAACACGGGGGCCAGCGGCGTGCGCAGCTCATGCGAAAGCGCGGCGAGGAAATCGTCCTTCGCCCGGCTGCCGCGCTCCGCGGCGAGTTGCGCGATCTTCAGGTCTTCGACGCTCTGGAGCAGGGCGGTGTCCGCGAGTTTGCGCTCCGTGATGTCCTGAAAATAAATGGTGATGCCCCCCTCCTCGATGGGAAACACCCGCAACGAAAACCAGCGCTGCCACGCCGCGTAAAAATAATCGAATTCGCCGGCCACCCGGTCGCGCATGGCCCGCCGGTACTCGACTTCCAGACGGGTGCCGCGCGTGTCGGGGAAGGCTTCGGTCCAGAAATTTTTCCCCAGCAGGGAGGCGGGATCGATTCCCTGGGATTTGAAGACCCGGCGGGCCGCCGCGTTCATGTCGGTGAACACCCATTCCGCATCCACCACATAGAACGAATCGGTGATGCTCTCCAGAATCCGCGCCACCCGTCCCTCGCTTTGACGCAACGCCAGCTCCGTCAACTTGCGCTGGTTTATGTCCTGCACCATCACGACCGCGCCCACGACCGCTCCGTCCTCTTCGCGGAGGGGACTGGTGCTCACCGAGGTCCAGAGCGCGGTGCCGTCATCCTGCTGGAACAGGAATTCGATGCCGGGGACCACCGTCTCGCCGCGCAGGGCGCGAACCCCCGGCCACCGGCTGGTCTCCAGGGGGAGGCCGTCCGCTCCCCAGGCACGCCAGCGGTCCGCGCGCGAAACGTCGGCCGAGGGCAGCCCGTCGGACATGAACTTCCGCATGATCGAATTGCTGAGAATCATCCGCCCGAGCGGATCGATGAGGCTCACACCCACGGGCAGTTGCTCAAGCACGGCGACCAGGCGTTTCTCGCTGGCCCGCAAAGCGTCGTCCGAGAGCTTCCGCTCGGTGATATCGCGGATGTTGCACTGGATGACCTTGGTGCCGGCTTCGTCGTAGAGGTTGCTGACGAACTCCACTTCGCGCTTCTTGCCCTGCTTGGTTTCGAGCGGCAGGTCTTCATAGCGGATGAAGCCGTCTTTCTGCAGGGCGCGAAACGCGGCGAGGCTGGCCTGCTCGTCCTTCAGCAACCCGATTTCCCAGAGTTCCCGGCCGACCAGCTCGTTGCGCGCATAGCCGAGCAACTGGCTGATATACGGGTTGGCATCGGTGATTTTCCGGGTGCCCGGATCGAGAATGAGGATTCCATCCTTCGAGGCCTCGAACACCCGGCGGTAACGAATCTCCGAGCGGAGCATCGATGCCCGCGACTCCAGCCGTTCCGTCACGTCTTCCATGCGCAGCACGATCTGCTGCACCGAGTCCAACTGGCGGCCGTGCAGCAGGATTGTCCGGCGGCCGAGGCCGGGGAAATTGTGCACGATCTCGAAGTCGGTGAAAAAACTGTGACGCGGCAGAATGTCCTCCAGCAGGGTCCGCAGCTTCGGGATCTGCCACTGGCCGTCGCCGAGATCGTAGATGGACCGGTGTTCGGTCTGGGCGGGAGTGACCTTGAAGTAGGCGTAGAACGACTTGTTCGCTTTCATCACGTGCTGATCCTTGTCGAGGATCAGCAGCGGCGGCATCTCCTGGAGGATCGCGTCGGCATAATCCTGCCCCAGCTGGACTTTCACCTCGGCGAGTTTGAGCGCGTCGATGTCGACGAGCACGAGCACCGCGCCGTCGATCTTGTTTTCGCGGGTGACATAGGGACGCGCGCGCAGGGAATACCAGTGGCCATCCTTGCTGCGCACCTCGCGCTCGCGCACCGCCGACGTATCGATGACTTCCCGCACGAATTCCTCGAGGTCGCGGCAGTCCAGGTTGTGCCGGATGCCGCTCATGGGGCGGCCCACGTCGCCGGCCAGCAGGTTGAAAATCGCCTGGGCCGGCGCCGTGAAGCGACGGATCGTGAGGTCGCGGCCCAGCACGAGGATGGCGGTGTTGATGCTGACGTGGAGATTGCTGAGGTCGTTGTTGAGTCCGTTAAGCTCGGCGTTCCGGATGTTCATCTCCTCGTTGACCGTGGTCAGCTCCTCGTTGGTCGATTCCAGCTCTTCCTTCGACGTCTCGAGTTCCTCGTTGATGCTCTGGAGTTCCTCGTTGGCGGACTGACCCTCCTCGCTCGAGACCTGGAGCTCCTCAGTGGAGGCCTCGTACCGTTCCTGAATGGATTGGAGGTATTCGCGGGTTTCCGCCAGTTCGCGCTCGAGTTCGGCGACGCGCCGGGACCATGCCTTCCGCTCGGCGGGAACGGACTTTTCCTTCCGACCCTTCCACGTTGCTGGCGAAGTCGGTTCCGGGGAGCCGGTCCGGTCCCTGCCCTCCTCGAACAAGATCAAATAGCAGCGCTCCTTGACGTTTTTCAGCGGGATGACCTGCAAATGCATCGTGTGCGTTTCGCCGTTCTTCCGGAACGGCACATTCTCGCGGCGCACGGGCATCTGCTCGCGCCTGGCCTTGTTGATCGCCGCGCGCAGCGGAAGCATCAGCCAGTCACGGGCCATTTTCAGCAGGTCGAAGCTCGCCTTGCCGACCGGCGGCTGGAGGTAGGCGCCCGTTGCCCCGCGGAACTGGAGCACCTGCAGGTCCGCATTGATCAGCACACCCGGCGGCGCGAACTGGTTGACCGAAAGACGGTCGGCCTCACGCTGCGCGTCGAACTCGGCCGGCATCCCCCGCAGCGCACCCGCGGCACGTTCCGCCGGCCGCCGCTGGGCGGGCGACGCAGGGGCGGAGCGCCCCGGCGGAACCGCCATGCGAAAGGAAGGCGTGGGCGCGACTTTCTTGGAAAAGATTTTCTGCTTCTTGTCCGCCGGTCCGAACAGCTCGACAAACGGGCCGACCGACTCGCTGGCCCCGAGAAACAAAAAGCCGCCGGGCTTCAGCGCGTAATGGAACGCCGGCATGATCTTTTTTTGCAGGCCCGCCTCCAGATAGATGAGCAGGTTGCGGCAGCTGATCAGGTCCATCCGCGAAAACGGCGGATCGCTCATGATGTTCTGCCGGGCGAACACGACCTGTTCGCGCAGCGTCTTGCTGATGCGGTAGCCGCCCTCCTCCTCCACGAAGAAACGCTTCAGCCGCTCCGGCGAAATATCCCGCGCGAGCGTCTTGGCGTAGAGACCGTGCCGGGCTTTCTCGAGCATCGCCTCGTTCAGGTCGGTCGCGAAAATCTGCAGTTTCGGCGCGCCGGCGGCGATTTTATCGGCGAATTCCGCGAAACACATTGCGATGGAATACGCCTCTTGTCCGGTCGAACAGCCGAGCGTCCAGACGCGCACCGGGCCCTCGCGCCCGCGCTGCGCCAGCAGGGCCGGGAAGACTTTGCGCTTGAGGGTCTCGAAGGCCTCCGCGTTGCGAAAAAAGCTGGTGACGCTGATCAGCACGTCCGAGTAAAGCGCGTCGAGCTCCTTCGCGTTTCCCCGGAGGAAGCCGGCGTAGCCTTCCAGCGCGTGCTGCCGGTTCAACACCATGCGCCGGGAAATGCGCCGACGGATCGTGCTGGATTTGTAGAGCGAAAAATCCACCCCGCTGTGGTTGCGCAACAGCAGGAGCACGTTGGCGAACCCCTGCGCGTCGGGATCGGACCGCTCGCCGGCTTCGCCCCGATCTCCGGCACCGCCCCGCTTTTCCAGCGGATTCAGAACGCGAACCCGGTCCGTTTCCTTCTGCCGACGTATCGGAGAGCCACCGGCACCCACCACCAGGGGATGCTTTGCGATCCGCGCCAGTTCATCCGCGATGGCGGCGGGCGGGAGAACAAAATCCACGCAGCCCGCGGCCATGGCGTTGCGCGGCATCGCGTCGAATTTCGCCGACTCGTCCTGCGCGAAGGTGATGCCGCCCTCCGCCTTGATCGCCTCGAGGCCGAGCGTCCCATCGGAGGCGGTGCCGGACAGCACCACGCCGATGGCCCGGTTGGCGCGGTCGCGGGCCAGCGATTCAAAAAAGGAATCAATGGAACGCTGCGCACCCCGCGCCTGCTCGCCTCGCGGCGTCAGCTTCAGGATGCCCTGCCGGATCTCCATGCACGTGTTCGGCGGGATCGCATAAACGTGGTTGGGCTCGACCCGCAGATTGTTGGTCACCTCCTGCACGCGCATCAACGTCGCCCGGCTCAAGATTTCGGTGAGCGCGCTCTCGTGCAGCGGATCGAGATGCTGCACGAGCACGAAGGCCATCCCGGTGTCCACCGGAAGCCGACGCAGCAATTTCGTGAACGCCTCCAACCCGCCCGCTGAGGCCCCAATGCCGGCAATGGGAAAGGAATTTTTCTCGCGAGTAGACTCGGCATCCAGAGCTCCCGCCGAACTTTTGACCGCCCGAGAAGTTTTGACCGCGTGCCGGCCAGACCGGGTGGCCGGCCGGGACGAATTGGGCGCGAGGACTTTCACCGCCTGCACGGCGCCGTTTCGTTCGGCGGTCTGCCCTTTCGTTGTCGACGCTTTCTTCATCATTTCAATCCACTCCCAGAACCAGTTTCAAAGCTGCGCTCGGCTAGGGAGAGACAGGTCGGGCTTGTCCACTAGGGACCTACCGCCAGCGGATTCAACGGAAATCCCCTGCCAGTGTCTCCGCACCGACCGGGGTGGAACACACCCGCCGCCACCCGCGACGGCCACGAACGCTACCGATCGCTCCAACGGGCGGTGGCGCTGAGCTGCGTGACC
The DNA here is from genome assembly GCA_036261745.1 of Opitutaceae bacterium. GTDB lineage: Bacteria > Verrucomicrobiota > Verrucomicrobiia > Opitutales > Opitutaceae > DATAKE01. Next base: position 17,589 of record DATAKE010000034.1, on the reverse strand, counting down.
AGCTTCGGCAACTCCGCTTCCAATGCCCGGAAGAGGCGCGCTTCGGTCGCGTCGGCCGAAGCGGCCAGCGCGAAACGCAGGCAGGTGCCTTCGAGGCAGCGGGAGAACGTCATCGAGAGGCGCCGGAACTCCGCGGCGTTCCAGCCCAGGCAAAAAACAATTTCCTCCGCGGCCGCGTCGGCCTCGATCACGACAAACAGCTCCCCGAGCGCCGTCAGTGCCGTCCAGTGTTCACGGCCAAGCCAGATGCTCTCGCAGAAATCCCCCGCCCAGCGCGGAAGATTCTCGACGTTGGCCAGGTGATTAAAAACCGTTTCGAGCGGCGCGACCACCACGAGCACCGTGGTGCGCGCGGGCGAAAGCGGAATGGCAGCCGGGGAAAAAAGGGTCGTATCGATCGTGGTCATGACGACGGGAGTTGGATGGAGAGGGATCGGGAAACGCGCGGGAACGGCCCCGTTTTAGCACGGCTGGATGACAACGGTATGTCAGGAGTGTTTCCTGGGGGTGTTATTTATACTGTTTTGCCACGTCCTCACCGGCCCGGCGCATGAGGGTGCGCAGCTTCACCGGCGCGAGCGCCTCCGCATTTTGGCCGAACGAAAGCAGCCAGTGCGCAAACCACTCGAGCGAAAACGTCAGGAAGTCCGCCTCGTAACCGTCCCGCAACGGCCGCGCCTCCACAAAGCCGGTGAAACTCTCGCGCCGCACGCGATCGAACGCCCGCGCCGTAAACCACGCGCGCGCCGGAAAGGTCGCATCGGTGCCCCGGATTTCCTTTTTCAGGTGTTCGCGCAGGGAAAAATCCGGGCGCGCCGCGAACCGTTCGTTCAGCACCTCCAGCGCGCCAATGCGCTCAAGTTTGAACTGCCGGAAATCCCCCCGCAGCCGGCACCACGCGACGAGGTACCAGGCGCCCCCGTAATAAACCACGCCCAGCGGTTCGACCTCGCGCAATGTCTCCTCGCTCCGTGCGCGGCCGCGATAATTCAGCCGCGCCACCCGGCGCGTCACGATCGCCTGCTGGATCGGGAGCAACACCCGCTGATCGATGCCCGACGGCAGCCGCGGCGATCCCAGGATCGCGGTCGCCCGCGCGAGCCGGTCGAGGTCGTCCTGGCGTTCGCGCGGGAGCACGGAGCGGATTTTCGCCAGTGCCGATTCCATCGGAGGCGCGAGCGAGGCGTCGGAAAATTGCTTCACCAGTTCGCCGCCGACAAACATCGCCGTCGCCTCCTCCGCGGTGAACATCACCGGCGGCAGGTGGTAGCCCTTGACGAGGCTGTACCCCACCCCCGCCTCGCCGACGACCGGCACGCCCGCTTCACCGAGCGCCGCGACATCGCGGTAGATGGTGCGCACCGTCACCTCGAAATGCATCGCAAGCTCCTCGGCCCGGACCACGCGCCTCCCCTGGAGTTGCATGACCATCGCGACGAGCCGATCCGTTCGATTCATTCCCGTGTTCGTAGCGCGTTGCCGCCGGCTGACAAAACTTCTCGTGCTCTATCTCTCGAGCAGAGGAGAAATGTTAACGGTACAGCGCCGTCGTCGGCTGCGCGGTGAGCACGTTGTACTGGCGCATCGCGAGCCTCCACCACTCCGCGAGCGAGCCGGCGGGATAACTCCAGAGTTCGCGGTGCAGCCAGATCATCGAGTCGGCGTCGAGCAGCAGCGCCATTTTTTCCTTTGTCGTGAAGCGGTCCGGCCCCTCGGCGAGCAAACGCTGCCGGAGTTGAATAAACCACTCCCTCGCCTCGGCGCCGGTGCGCCGCTGGCGCAGCAGGGCGACGTGCATCGAGTTCACATACGGATCGAGCACCGCCTGCAGCAAACCGTAGTCTCGCCGCAGCGGTTCGAAAGGCGGCAGGTGACGGTAGCATTCCGCCAGGTGTTGCTGGAGGCGCAGGAGCTCGTGAGGCGGCTGCGTTTCCTCGGGGGTGAGGAAAATTCCCAGCTTCCGCGCCTTCCGGCCGAAGTCGGCCTTGCTCAAAAAAATCGAGAGCGGGATCGAGAACACCATCCCCGCCACCACCGGGCTCAGCCACCAGAAAAACGGCGGCCACAGGATGAATGACGACACGCCCCAGACAATGCCGAAGCCCGTCTGACCGCCGTGCGTGATGATCGCCTCCCGCCAGTCGGAACCGTCGTCATCCACGCCGCGCTTCTGGGTCACCCACGAGACCCCCTGCCCCAGCAAAATGAAAATCACGAACTTCGCGTTGAAGAGCATGTTGATCGGCGCCAGCAGCGCGGAGAGCACCGTCTCGAGCAGCGCGCTGAGCAGCAACCGCAGGCGGCCGCCATAGCGGACGACTTCCGCGGCGCGACCCATCGTGACCACCACGCTCACAATTTTCGGGAGGAACAGCAGCACCATCGTGAACACGAAAAGCGTGAACGCCTCCGGCATCGCGACCGTGCGCCCCAGCACCTCGGTGTAATCCTGCGGATGCAATTCGGCGGTGCCCGGCCCCGTCACCTGGTTGAACACGTGCACCGTGCTCAGAAGCATGAAGAGCAGCCAGAGCGGTGAGGACACATAGCCCATCACGCCCATCAGAAAATGAAAGCGGCTCGCCGGCCGGAATCCGCGCGCCGTCAGCAGCCAGGCGTGCTGCATGTTGCCCTGGCACCAGCGGCGGTCGCGCTTCGCGCTGTCGATGAGCGTGGGCGGCCCTTCCTCATAGGTGCCGTCGACATCGCCCGCGAGCCACACCGCCCAACCCGCCCGGCGCATCAATCCCGCCTCGACGAAATCGTGGGAAAGGATGCGGCCGCCGAACGGTTCGCTCCCCGGCAGGTCGGGCAGCGAGCAGTGATCGATGAAGGGTTGCACGCGGATGATCGCGTTGTGACCCCAGTAGTTTCCGTCGTGCTGCTGCCAGTAATTCAGGCCGGCGAGAAAGAGCGGGCTGTAGAGCCGGTTCGCGAATGACTGCAGCCGCGCGTACAGCGTTTCCCCGTTCACGATGCGCGGCGCGGTCTGGATGATGCCGACGTTCTGGTTCTTCTCCATCATCGCCACCAGCTGCACGAGCGCCATGCCGGTCATGATCGAATCGGCATCGAGCACCACCATGTAGCGGTAACGGCGGCCCCAGCGGCGCAGAAAGTCCGCGACGTTTCCGGCCTTCTTGTTGATCGACTGGCGGCGCTTCCGATAAAAAATCCGCCCGAAGCCCTCGACCTGTTTGCAGAGCTCGGTCCACGCGACCTCCTCCTGGATCCACTGGTTCGGCTCGTTCGAGTCGCTGAGGATGAAAAAGTCGAAGTGCTCCAGCTTCTTCGTCTCCTGCACGGAGCGGTAGATCACACGGAGGCCTTCGAACACGCGGCTCACATCCTCGTTGAACACCGGCATCACGATCGCCGTCGACGCGAGCGGCCAGTCCTCGCCCGCCGGCAGCGTGGTGCTGATCCGGGAACTGTCGCCGCCGCGGTTGATCACATAAAAACCGACGAGCGCCGTGCAAAATCCCGCGGCCACGTGCGCGAACAAGATCACGAAGAGGAGCAGCATCGCGACCTCGAGGCCGGTGATCCCCTGCCGCCAGAGCAGGTCGGCCATGAACCACGTCGCGAGGCTCGTCAGCACGAAGATCGTGGAGAAAAAAAGGAAGCGCCGGCGGCTCAGCCGCTTCGCATTCATCTGCTCGGAAAGAAAGACGCGCATGGTCGGAGGTCGCCGCGGTTCAGCGCGTCATGTGGAAAACGCCCGCGAGCGCACCCGCGAAGATCAGCCAGAGGATCAGCATGCGGAGCAGCGGCCAGCGTTCGAAGCGCTCGAGCGTTTCCCCCGCCGCCTCGGGAATCGGGCCGAGATCGATCGGGCGCGGCACCATGCTCGAGATCGCCATGTCGGGCCCGGCCTGGATCGCGACGGCCCGCATCGAGGTTTTGAAATCGTCGGGGATGCGCTGCTCGTCGAGAAAGGCGTACGGCCATTTCTGCGGTCCGTCGCACAACAGCAGCGCGAGCCGCCCGTCGACCGCGATGCGTTCGTGCGGCTGGCCGCGCGCGTCGAGCACGTCGGCAAACCACAAGTCCATCATCGCCTCCGTCTCCTCCGCGACGACGGTCGTCGGCTCCAGGCCGGGGTTCTGCTCATGACGCCGCGCCGCGCGCTCGAGGATTTTCTGCACGAGCCGGCTGACGTGAAGCCGGTTGTGGATCCGGTGCGCCCGCAAATAATCCTCGGCCCGCACATAGGCCTCGTTCCACGCCTCCATCGTGGCCGTGCGGGGGCGGAAACTGCTCAGGGATTCCAGAGGTAGCTCCATGTTTCGGTCAACACATGCGGACTCTTCCGGAGGAAACAACGCAGTTCCACCGGACGGCCGCTGCCATCGGGCTTCACGGCAAACGCCGCGCGCCAGGTGCCGTTGAAATCGTTTTTCAGCAGTGTCGGGTGCAACACCGTGCCGCCGCCGCTGCCCGTCACGACAATCTCCAGCGCGGGATCGGCTTTGTGGTTGCGCAGGTAGGTGCCGTCAAAATCGAGCACGAAGCGCCGGAGCTCCGGCTCCTGCGTGCGCGAGTAGCCGGTGCGCGTCGCGGCGACGAAGCCCGCGGGCGGGTGAATCTGCTCCATGAACCAGTGCAGCTTGTACTCGAACTCGATCGGCTCGCCCGGCGCGGGCAGGGTCTCCGGGACCCAGAACATCACGATGTTGTCGTTCGTCTCGTTGTCCGTGGGAATTTCCACCAGACGCACCGAGCCCTTGCCCCAGTTGCCGACCGGCTCGATCCACGCGCTCGGCCGCAGGTGATATTTTCCCTCCAGATCCTCGTAGGAGGAAAATTTCCGGTCGCGCTGCACCAGCCCGAAGCCGCGGGGATTTTCATCGGCGAACGCCGCGCTTCGCACCTGCCCGGGATTCGACAGCGGACGCCAGAGCCACTCGCCGGCGCCGGTGAACATCATCAGGCCGTCGGAGTCGTGCACTTCCGGACGGATGTCGCGCTGGCGGTCGTCGGAGTTTTCCCCGTGCCAAAACATGCTGGTGAGCGGCGCGATCCCGAAGACCTTCGGGTTCTGCCGGCAAAAGACCGCCGCCTTGATCTGCAGCACCGTGTCCGTGCCGAACGCCATCGTGAAACGGTAGGCGCCGGCCACGCTCGGGCCGGTGAGCAGCGCGTGAATGACGAGCTGTTTCGCCCCCGGCGCCGGACGCTCGATCCAGAATTCCTCGAACGTCGGAAACTCCTCCGGACCCGGCTCGGCGGTGTTGATCGCCAGTCCGCGGGCGGAAAGGCCGTAGACCGCCTTCAAGCACAGCGCGCGGAAATAACTCGCGCCGAGAAACGAGACCAGTTCGTCCGCCGGATAGTTGAGCGGACCCAGCACGCGGAAACCGGCAAAGCCCACCGTGTCGGGAATCGTGCCGGCGACCGGGTGCTTGCTGTAGTCGAAAAAGCTCCGGGAAAACTTGACCGGCTCCGCGACCCGGCGGCTCACCTCGTTGATCTGGACCGACTGCGTGTGCACGAAGCCGGGATGATAAAACTGGAGCTGGAACGGCAGCTTCTCGCGCCGCCACCACGTTTCATCCGGGTTGAAGGTGAGCAGCCGGTAGTCGTCGTAGGACAGCTGGCGCAGGGATTCCGGCACGGTGCTCGGCCGCGGCGCGTAGGGTTTGGCGGCGAGCATCTTCGCCCGGTAACGCAGCACGTCGAAATCGAAAATCTCGTCGGCCGCCGCGGCGCGGAGTCCGGCGGAAAGGAGCGCGATCGCCAGGAAACGAAGGAGGAGTGGTTTCATTTGTCCAAAAAGTAACTGCGTTGTTTTTCCGAAATGGGCAGCGCCGCGCGTTCCATCACCTTGAGCAGATCCTCCCAGATCATGCGCTTCGAGCGGTTCGACTGGCTGCGCAAAATATAACTGGGGTGGTAGGTCACCAGCAGCGGCGTGCCGGCGAATTCCCGCCAGAGCCCGCGAATCTCGCCCAGCGCCTTGAACGATCCAAAGCCCAGCAGCCCCTGCGCCGCGGTCGAACCGAGCGCGACGAGCAGCGCGGGGTTCACGACTTCGATTTGCGCGCGGAGATAAGGCAGGCAGTAGCGCATTTCCTCCTCGGTGGGCGGGCGGTTGCCGATCTGGGTCGCGCCGGCCGCGGTCGGCAGCTGCGGGCGCCAGTTCATGATGTTGCCGATATAGACATCGCCGCGCGCCAGGCCCATCGCACCGATCATTTTCGTGAGGAGCTGGCCGGCCGGTCCGACAAACGGCTCGCCCTGCACTTCCTCCTCCGCACCGGGAGCCTCGCCGACAAACATGATCTTCGCGTCGAGATTGCCGACGCCGAGTACGACCTGCTTGCCCGGACGCACCTGCGCGCGGCAGACCGGATCGTTGCGCACGAGTTCGAGGAGGGCATTCCAGCGCGTCGCCTTGTCGCCGGCCGGCAGCGTCACCACCGGAGGAGGCGGGAGCGTGGAAAGAGGTGGGAGGTTGGAGGTGGGAGGTGGAAGGACAGAAATCTTAGGAGCTACGACCGCCGGCGGTACGAGCGTCTTGAGGGTTGCAGGTATCGTCTCCTCCCTCCCACCTCCCACCTCCAACCTTCTCCGCACCACCGTGCGGAGCGCCGCGAGGCTTTCATCGGACACGGCGACGGATTTCACCCCGGCGCCTTTCAAGCGTCGCAACTCATCGGTGATGGCAAGAAGAGCGGTGCGCATGGAACGGATCAGGGGTTGCGCGTGGCGACGAGTTTCTCGACGTACTTTCCCAGAAGATCGAATTCCAAATTCACGCTCTCGCCGGCGCGGCGGCCTCCGAGATTTGTGACCGCGAGCGTATGCGGGATGAGCCACACCGCAAACGTGTCGCCCTCCACCTCCGCCACGGTCAGCGAGATCCCATCGATCGCGATGCTTCCCTTGTGAATCAGGTACCGCCCGCTGCCCGCCGGAACGCTCACCTTCAAATAGTGATCCTTCCCGCGCTGCTCGAAGACCTCGATCCGGCCCTGGCCGTCGATGTGCCCGCTCACGAAATGCCCGCCCATCTTGCCGCCGAACGCCAGGCTCCGCTCCAGGTTCACGCGCGCCCCGGGGGCCAGCGCGGCAAAATTGGTGAGCCGTTTCGTCTCCTCCAGCACGTCGAAGAACAAATGCTGCGAATCGGACGCGGTCGCCGTGAGACAGCAGCCGTTGACGGCGATGCTGTCGCCCGGAGCGAGATTCTGCAGCGCCACGTTCGCCGCGATCTGCAGACGCCAGGCCGCGGCCCCGCGGGTGAACGCGACCACCCTGCCCGTTTCCTCGACGATGCCGGTGAACATGGGTGCGGTTATTTCAACTTCACGCGCAGCACGGCCGTCTCGCCGCCACGCGCGACAAGCATCACAAATTCCTGACGCGACGCATCGGCTTCGATGGAGGAAAACTTTTCGATCGCCGCGGGAAAATCCACCACCTCCGCGCCGTCGATTTCCTTGATCCAGTCGTCGGTCCGCAAACCGGCGATCGCCGCGGGGCTGTTCGGCCGCACGAAATTCGCCACGATGCCCACCAGCTCGGTGGTCTTCGCCCGGCGCACCACGGCGTCCCCGTAAACAAACTCGCGCGTGGTGAAACCGAGTTTGTCGAAATATTTCCGGCCGGCCTCGCGCATCAGCTTGGGCTCCTCGCCCAGCACGGCTTTCACTTCGACCGTTTCCGTGCCGCGCAGCACGGTCAGGGTGAACGTGTCGCCCGGGAAGCGCTTCTCGATCTCGCGCTCGACGAAGGCGACAACGACGTTGTCGGGCTTGAAACGCGGCAGCGGTTTGCCGTCGATCGCGAGAATGATGTCATGGCCCTTCAGCCCGCCTTTTTCGGCCGGACTGCCCTCGAGCACTTCGCTGACCACCGCCCCGGAGCGGGCCTCGAGTTTCAGAAAGCGCGCGACCTCGCGGTCCATCGGTTCCAGACCATAGGCGCCGAGCCAGGCCAGCGGACGTCCGTAGACATTTTTCGGGATGCGGCCGAGATAAGGCAGCACTTCCTCGGCGAGCTGGAACGCACTGCTCTCCTCGACGTTCACCAGCAGGATCGGAGCGCCATCGTGATAGGCGCGGGAAAATTGCAGGTAACTCTGGCCAAAAGCCGGCGCCGCCAGCCCGAGAAAAATACCCTCATTATTGAAAACCGGGAGGCCTGGCGCGGCCACTTCGCGCTGCGCAATCGCGGTGCGCTGTGGCAGCGACTGGATCAACGCGACCTGGCTTGTCAGCAGATACGGCGCGAAATCCTCATCCTTGTTGCGGAGACCGATGCCCCAGACGTTTTCCGCCAGCGCCGGCGCGGGCGACGCGCCCTTCGCCGTGAACGCCGTGATCGGGACGAGCTTCGCGCGCACTTTTTCCTCCACGCGCAGGAAGTGCCAGCCAGTCAATCCGTCCTGGCCAAGATATTCCCCGCCGACGTAAACCGGATCGTCGGGCAGATAGATTCGAAAATCCTTGAGCTGCTTCGGCTCCACCCGCGCGTCGATCGCGCCGCTGGGAATGATGATCGTGCCCCTGGCATCGACGACCACGCCGTAGCTCGTGCCGGGCCGGCGGTCGATTTCAGTTTCGATCACATATTCGACGGCGACGACGGACTTGACCCGCTCCGCCCAAAGCGAAGGCAGATCGGCGGCGCGCGTCAGCCCGGCCAGCGACAACGCGGCCAGGGCGAGGAGGGAAAATTTCATGGCTTGATAATATAGAGCGAGACACGGCGGTTGCGCTGCACCTCAAACAACGTCGGCTCGGGTTTCGCATCGTAGGCGGCCTGCGCGCCTTTAATGACATCGAGCGAGGTGACCGGTTGCTGATTGATTTTCGCGATGATGTCCCCGCGGGTGATCCCCGCCACGTCCGCCGGAAATCCGGATTGCACGCCGATGACCAGGACGCCGCTCGCATCCGGCAGCTGGTTTTCACGCGCAAACGTCCGTGATACTTTGCGGACGCTCAGGCCCCATTTGTCGAACGCCCACTCTTCGCCCACGCGGCTCTCGAGTTTTTCCGTGACGACACTGTAGTCCGTCGTCTGGCCGCCGCGCTTCACCGTGAGCTTGAGCGAAGCGCCGACCGGCTGGCTCCCGATCAGGTTCTGAATCGGCGGTAACTGCTCCGGAAAACGGCCGTCGACCTTCGTGTCGTTTACGGCGAGCAGAATATCCCCGCCGCGCATTCCGGCGCGCGCCGCGGGCGAGCCGGGATCGACGCTGTTGACCAGCATGCCGGTGTTAAGCGCGAGCGAATAGAAATTCTCCAGGTCCTGCAGCGCGGCGGGCACTACCCCGATGTAGCTGCGCGTGATCACGCCGTCACGGGTCAAAACGTCGGCCACGCGCTTCGCGATCGAGGCCGGAATCGCAAAGCCGAGATTGTTCGCGCCCAGGTAACCGCGGGAGGAAATGCCAATCACCTTGCCATCCTCGGTGACGAGCGGGCCGCCGGAGTTGCCGGGATTGATCGCGGCGTCGGTCTGCAGCCAGGTGTTGAACGCACCCGTTTCGTAGCCGTTCACGCCGCGCGTGTCCTCGAAGTAGCGGTTGGTGTTGGAAATAATTCCGCGCGTCGCGGTGCGCGTCAGGCCGAAGGGCGTTCCCACGGCATAGACCGTGTCGCCGACCGAAAGCTTGTCGCTGTCGCCGAGCTCGGCATGGGCGAATTTGAGGCCGCGGCGTTTCACCTCGCCCATGTCGAGGCGGATCACCGCGAGATCGGTCCAGTGATCCCAGCCGACGAGCTTCGCGCTGACGCGCTCGAGATTGGCGAGCGTGATGTTCAATTCGACGGCGCGGACGCTGGCGACGTGGGCATTCGTGAGGATCAGGCCGTCCGCCGAAAGGATGACCCCGGAACCGATGCCGGAGGTATAGCGCCGTGCGCCATCCTCGAACGCCACCTCGCGCACATCGATGCGGACGACGGCGTCCAGCAACTGGTTAAATCCGCGGCTGACCGCGAGCGCCGAAGGCACAGCGAGGAAAAAGCCGGCAACTAAGGCGAAGATTGACCGAGGATATGAGAGCTTCACTGTCGTAAGTTTCACGCGATGGCTACCAAGTGCAAAGACTACAACTTCCTTCAAATCGAGCCGCACTGGCAATCTTTCTGGGAGGAAAATCATTCGTTCCGCACGGAACCGGGCGCGACCAAGCCGAAATATTACGTGCTGGATATGTTCCCCTACCCGTCGGGTGCGGGATTGCACATCGGACATCCGGAGGGCTACACGGCGACTGACATCATCGCCCGCTACAAGCGCGCCAGGGGATTCAATGTCCTCCATCCGATCGGCTGGGACGCCTTCGGTCTCCCCGCCGAGCAGCACGCGGTGAAAACCGGCACGCATCCGGCGTCGAACACGCAGAACAACATCACGAATTTCCGCCGGCAGATCAAAGCGCTCGGATTTTCCTACGACTGGGATCGCGAAGTCGACACGACGGACCCGAAATATTTCCGGTGGACGCAGTGGATTTTTCTCCAGCTCTTCAAGAAGGGCCTCGCTTACGTCGATGAGCGGCCGGTGTGGTGGTGCCCCGAACTGCGCACGGTTCTCGCCAATGAGGAAATCGTCGACGGCAAGAGCGAGGTCGGCGGTTTTCCGGTCGAGCGCCGCAACCTCCGCCAGTGGGTGCTCCGGATCACGGCGTACGCCGAGCGCCTGCTCGACGATCTGAAGACGGTCGACTGGCCCGACTCCACGAAACGCATGCAGGAGGCCTGGATCGGCCGCAGCGAAGGCGCGGAAATCCTGTTCAAGCTCGAGTCGGCGTCGGCGGGCACCCTGAAGATTTTCACCACGCGGCCCGACACGCTTTTCGGCTGCACCTACATGGTGCTCGCCCCCGAGCACCCGCTGGTCGACACCCTCACGACGCCCGCCCAGAAAGCCGCGGTCGAAGCCTACCGGAAAAAAACCGCCGGCAAGAGCGATCTCGAACGCACCGATCTCGCGAAGGACAAATCCGGCGTCTTCAGCGGAAGCCACGCGATCAATCCCGTGAACGGCGCGCGCGTTCCCATCTGGATCGCCGACTACGTGCTCATGGGCTACGGCACCGGCGCGATCATGGCCGTGCCGGCGCATGACGAACGCGACCACGAGTTCGCGCAGCAATACGCCCTGCCGATCATCCAGGTTATCGCGGGCGGCGACGCGGAAACAAAGCTGCCCTACGTCGGCGACGGAAAAGTCATCAACTCGAACGGCTACGACGGGCTGTCGTGGCCCGAGGCGAAAAAGAAAATCACCGCCGACCTCGCCACGCGCGGCGTGGCCAAGGCGACCGTGAACTACAAGCTGCGCGACTGGCTGTTCTCGCGGCAGCGTTATTGGGGCGAACCGTTCCCGATCGTCTGGCTCAACGAAACGGACTACCGCCGCGCCGTCGCCGCGCGCAAAGAAGATGTGCCGGCGAATCCCGTCACCTTCATCAGCGAGGGGGTCACGCACTACGCGCTGCCGCTTCCCGCGCGTGCGCTGCCGCTGGCACTGCCCGAGGTTCAATCGTATTTGCCGAGCGGAAATGGCGAAAGCCCGCTCGCCAACGAGACCGCGTGGCTCGAAATCTGGCTGAACTACGAGACCGGCGAATCCGTTCCCGCTTCGCAGCCGAAGCCCGGCGGCGATACCTGGGTGCGCGGCCGCCGGGAAACGAACACGATGCCGCAGTGGGCGGGTTCGTGCTGGTATTACCTGCGTTTCACCGATCCGAAAAACGCCGCCGCCCTCGCCTCGCCCGAAGCGCTGCGGTACTGGGGCGTTCCCGATTTGTACGTCGGCGGCGCGGAGCACGCGGTGCTGCATCTGTTGTACGCACGGTTCTGGCACAAGGTGCTGTTCGACCTGGGTGTCGTCCCGCAGAGCGAGCCGTTCACCAAGCTCTTTCACCAGGGAATCATCCTCGGCGAGGACGGCGAAAAAATGTCCAAGAGCCGCGGCAACGTCGTGAGTCCGGACGCGATCAACGCGTCGCACGGCACCGATACGCTGCGCCTTTACCTCATGTTCCTCGGTCCGCTCGAGGCGATGAAGCCCTGGAATCCCCGCGGGATCGAGGGTCCGCACCGTTTCCTCCAGAAGGTCTGGCGCGAGTGCCTTGATACCGAAACCGGCGAAGTACGCGCGAAGATTTCCGACACGGCGGCCGAGACACCCGCGCTCACCAAGCTCCTGCACGAAACGATTAAAAAAGTCGGAAACGGCATCGAAGCCCTGCGCTTCAACACCGCGATCTCCGATCTCATGGTGCTTTCGAACGCCCTGCAGGAGGCTCCCGCGGTTCGTCGCGAAACGATGCTCGCGTTTCTCCTGCTGCTCGCGCCGTTCGCGCCCCACATCGCGGAGGAACTCTGGGCGCGAGTCGGCGGCCAAGGCCTTTCGATCCAGCAGGCTTCGTGGCCGGTCTTCGATCCCGCGCTGCTCGTCGCCAGCGAAATGAAGCTCGTTTTCCAGGTGAACGGAAAGCATCGCGGCGACCAGCTGGTGCCGGTCGGCCTGTCGCAGGAGGACGCGGTCAGGATCGCCCAAGCCAATGAGCGCGTGGCGGTTCATCTGGCGGGCAAAAACCTGCGGCGGGTGGTCTATGTCCCGGGAAAAATCCTCAATCTGGTGACCGACTAAGTAGTCTACCCCCTTGCGGGTTCAGAGGGAGAAAGCCGAAATTATCATCAACAACTCAAGGCTGACTCCACTCCCTGTACCCTCATGAAAACCCGCGCCGTTTTCTCCGCCCGCAACACCGCTTTTTTTGCCGCGGCACTATCACTTTCACTGTTTCCCCGGGTCTGGGCCGCCGGCGACATCGGCCGGAACAATCCCGCCAGCAAAATTTACGTCTCCGATATCACGGGGGAATCCCAGATTGCGATCGGACAAAAGATCGAGGACCTCGTTAAGAAATCGGTCTACAACGTCCAGGGCACGATCATCGAGACGAAGGCGAAGTCGTCCGACTCGCTGGTCTACTCCAACGGCACCGGCGTCTTCTTCGATGCGGAAACGCGGGTCGAGGTCCGCCGGTTCCTCCAGGAACCTTTCACGCCGAATCGCACCGACATGGAGGTCGAGCCCTCCGTTTCCCAAACGCAGGCCTATGTGCTCCGCGGGCTGGTCGGGATCTGCACGAGCAAACTTGTTGCGGGAAGCAACATGACCTACCACACGCCGCACGCGATGGTGAACATCCGCGGCCGCAAGCTGGTGATCGAAGCGAGCGACGAGATCACGGTTATTTCCATGATTGAGGGCGACAGCACGGTCCACGGCGGCGCCCTGGACATGGGCGGACGCATCCTTCGTGCCGGCGAACGCGCCGTGATCCAGCCCGGCGCGCCGGGCCAGCCCAACGTGGTGGAGATCGAAAAAATTCCAGGCGACCGCCTCGGCCAGCTCGAGGAAAAAGCCGCGATCGCCTGCATGGCGAAACGAACCGTTTATTTCGATACACGGGAAAACGGCGAGCCCGCCGCGGGCAATCTCGCCAATGCTTTTGGCGGAGGAAACGAGTCGACGCAGGAAATCGTTGCGATCACCGTCGTGCCCACCAACGTATCGCCAGACATCACCATCAGCCCATCGACCCTCCCGAACCCGCCGCCGCGTTAATTGTGGTGCGCTGGTCGCAGTCACTCAAAACGCGTTCATGAAATTTTGGCGAGACCTTCGCACCGGCCTAGTCCTGTTGTTGACGACCAGTGTGATTTGCGCCCCGGCGCACGCGCTCGTGACGTTTAACGACGGCCACGATCACATCTACGTCACGGGCACCATCGGGGTCGCGTACGATTCAAACATCTTCGCGAACAACTTCAGCGAGGATGACGTCGTCTACACCGCCACCCTTCTCGGCGAATACGCGCGGCGCGCCGGCTGGATCACGGTGAATGGCAGCGTCGAGCTCACGGCGTCGCGGTTTTCCTCCCACGAGGACGAGAATTTTGAGAATCCCAAGTTCGAGTTGGAATTCACGAAGCAGGGCGGCCGTACGACCGGCTCGCTGACCCTCTCGGCGGCGAAGGAAAACCGGGTCGATCCGTTTGTGAACATCCGCAACGAGTCCTGGAACTATGGCGCCGGCCTCAACGTGAAGTATCCGGTCATCGACCGTTATTCCCTGGCGGGTTCGGTGTTTTACTCGCTGGTTGATTACAGCGACAACCGCCTGTACGTCGACCTGCGGAGCTACGGCGCCTCGGCCGATCTCTTCTACGTTCTCAGCAAGGAGCGCGATCTCACCGCCGGTTATCGTTTCCGGAAAAACCAGGGGCTGTTGAACACCTCGACCACCGATCACGCCTTCACCGCCGGCCTGAAGGGGCGGATCGTGCGCGGGTACAACGGCTCGGTCCGTTTCGGATACCAGACCCGCATTCTAGACGATACGGGCGACACCTCCTTCGATTCGTGGACTGGCAGCGGTTCGGTGACCCACGCCTTCGGCAAGCGGTTCAGCCTCACTGGTGACCTCGCGAAGGATTTCTCCACCACGTCGACGAACGTCAGCATCGACACCCTCCGGACCTCGCTCGACGGGCAATACACCTTCAACGCCCGCTGGAACGCGCACGGCGGCATCGGTTATTCCCGCACCCGGTTTCTCGGCGCCGCGGGCATCATCCTCCCCGGGGGGCGGCAGCGGGAGGATTCCACGTTTTTCGCCAACGTCGGTGTCGGCTACAACCCGAACGAACATTTGAAGGTTTCGTTAAATTACACGTGGGCGGAAAATTGGTCCACGCTTCAGTATTCAGACTTTATCCGCCGGGGCTGGTCTCTCACTGTTTCGTCGCGTTGGTAATCCCCATGAAATTTTCCGCCCCACTCCGCGCCGGTTGTTTCCGCACCGTTCTCGCCGCGGCGGCCGGGTTGCTCGTCCTCAAGGGAGCAAGCGGGCAGCCGACCGTGATCTCGGCCGAGACGGGCAGTTCGAAAAAGAATTTCGCCTACAAGATCGCCCTCACCGACAAGCTGGGCGTCTCGGTGGTCGGCGAGGAGGAGTTGACGGCGGTTTCCCGGGTCGACTCGAAAGGTTTCGTCAACCTGAAGTTTCTGGGCGAGGTGAACGTCTTCGGGCTGACCATCAGCGAAGCGCAGAAAAAAGTGGAGGCCGCCTACCGCGACGGCCGTTTTCTCAAGGCTCCCCAGGTCACGATCACGATCGAGGACTACGCGCCCCGCCCCGTGACCATCACGGGCCAGGTGAAAAACCAGGGACGCTACTCGATGCCGCCGGAAGCCGCCATCACGGTGCGCGATCTGGTGAGCATGGCGGGGGGCTTTACCGATTCGGCAAAAGGAACCGAGGTGAAAATCACCCGTGTCTATCCCGATGGTTCGAAGAAAGTTTTTGAAGTCGACGTGGAGAGCCTGATGAAGGGCCGGGACAAGGCGAAGGCGGGGGACAGCGACTTCATCCTCGAACCTAATGATCTCGTGTTTGTGCCGGAACGCATCATTTAATCCCGCCGACCTCGATGGCCGACGCCGCACCACAAACACCACAGGCGCCCCCTCCGTCCGGAGATAAAGAAGAGCTGGTGGAACAGCGCACGCTGCGGGATTACTTTATCATTTTACGGGAGCGGCTGTGGATCGCGCTCCCCCTCGCCGTCATTGTTGCGATCGGGTACGCCTACAAACAGGCGAGCCAGCCGCGCATGTATGCGGCACAGGCGACGATGCAGTTCGAAAAACCCGACACCATCGTGGTCACGAAAGGCGTCGTGGACCAGTCGATCAACTCGGACGCCGACATCAATACGAACCTCCAGATTCTGGGGAGCAACAAGCTGCGGACGAAGGTGACGGAATCGTTCACGCCCGATGAACAAAAAATCCTGCAGCGCGCGGCCTTGAAAAAAGCCCCGGCTGGCACGTCCCCGGGATCGGTGGGCGTTCCGCTCGGCGCCGTCGAGTTCGTGCCCGTTCGCAGCAGTTATCTTATCAGCGTGAACGTGAAGCACGAGGACCCCGAGGCTGCCGCGCTGGTGGCGAACCGCTTCGTGAAACAGTTCATGAATCACCTTTATGAGAGCGCCGGCGGAAAGAACGACGACGCCGTGGTCTACCTCACCGATCAAATCGCCCGGCTGCAAAAGGAGTCCGAGAAAGCGGAGCAGGACCTCCAGCAGTACATGCGGAAGCACAATCTGATCTCGCTCGATAACAGCCAGAACATGGTCGCCAAAAACCTCGCGACCGTCGGCACCAAGCTCACCGAGGAACGCCTCGCCCTGATCGAACTCGAAAACCAGGCCCGCCAGGCCGAGGCTTATCGCAACGAAAACAAAAACCTCCTCGAGATCTCCTATTTCGCGACCCACGGCGCGGTGCCGATGCTCAAGTCCCAGCTCGACGCTCATCAGCAGGAAAAAACCATCCTGAGCGCCCGCTACCTCGAGAAGCACCACAAGATGATCAACGTGGAGGAAAAAATTTCGGTCACGCGGGAGCAGCTCGCCAAGGCGATCGAACTTGCCAGCGCCGATCTCAAAACCCGTCTCGAAGAGGCCCGCCAGCGGGTGAAATCCCTCGAGACCGAATACACCCGGCACGAGCAGGATAATCTCAAACTCCGCGAACTCAGCGTCGACTACAAGAGCCTCGAAACGCAGGCCATGGCCAAGAAGTCCAACTACCTGGCGGTGCTCAACCGCCTGAACGAAGTTTCGACGACGCAGAACCTGGAGAAAATCCCCCTCCACCCGCTCGACGCGGCCGTCGTCCCCTCCTCCCCTTACACACCCAACATCCGCGGCATCGCCCAGACATCCGCCGGACTCGGCGTGCTGGTGTTCCTCGGCGTGGCGATCGGGCTGAGCTTCATCGACGACAAGATCAAGAGCGCGTGGGACGTGGAATCCTTCATCGGCGTCAACCTCCTCGGCATCATCCCCGATTTCTCAGGACTGAAGGACGAGGACAAATACACGCTGCTCATCGACAACAAGCAGCCGCCGGGCGTCGAGGCGTTCCTCAGCGTCTACAGTTCGGTCAAAATCAACTCGAAGCTCGATTTCCCGAAATCGATTCTCATCACCAGCACCATCCCCGGTGAAGGCAAGACGCTCGTGTCCTGCAATCTCGCCGGCGCGTTCGCCCGCCACGGCAAGAAGACGCTGCTCATCGACTGCGATCTCCGCCGGCCGATGCTGCACCACCATTTCAAACAGCAAAATTCCGCCGGGCTCATCCCGTGGTTCGAAAACGGCGCCGCGCTCGACACCGAATTCGCGACCAACCTCCATCTCGGGATCATCAAGGTCGGGGAAAATCTTTCCCTCCTCTGCTCCGGTGGCCGCTCCAAGGTGCCGACCGAAATTCTGGAAAGCCCCGCCTTCGCCCAGCTGCTCGAAAAACTGAAAAAGGAATACGAGCTCGTCGTGGTGGACTCACCCCCGCTCGGCGCCGTCACCGATTCACTCCTGATTGCCGAGCGGATCGACGAGGTCATCTACGTCTGCCGGTTCAACCGCGCCTCCCGGAAACATATCAAACTTTACATCCGCCAGCTGCGGAGCGGAAAAAACGAGATTCTCGGCATCGTCCTCAACGGTCTCTCGCAGCGCCGCATCGAGTACTACTCGAATT
>DATAKE010000025.1:0-5506 GCA_036261745.1 Opitutaceae bacterium | reverse complement strand
CGGGCTGGCGCTGGCGATGGTGCTGGCCGTGCATCTGTCGGTGTCGGTGGCGGGAATCATGACGCGTCCGCTGGAGCCGCTCGCGTTCGGGATCCAGGTTTTCGCTTTCGATTTTGTGATCATCGTTTTCTCGGTGCTGTTCGCGTCGCGCCGGGTCGCCACCGTGACGTTCCTGCTGATCGCAGCGGGTCATGTGTTCTACCATTTTTTCGTCCTGCAAAAAGCGGTGGTGGACGAAGCCGGCCGGATCGCCGCCGAAGCGCTGCTGCGCGAAGGGTTGATCGGGCTGGGTTTTGTTTTCTGTCTCGGGATCGCACTCGCCCGGATGATCGAGTCGGCTCACCGCCGCAGCGAGGAATCGCTCCGGCTCTCGCACAGCGTGAACGAAAATCTGGAACGGCTCGTCGCCGACCGCACCCGCGACCTGGAAAAGGCCAGCCGGGAAGCGGAGGCCGCGTCGCGGGCGAAGAGCGAATTCCTCGCGAACATGAGCCACGAGATCCGCACGCCCCTCAACGGCATCATCGCCTCGGCGGACCTGCTGATCCGGCGCGAGGATCTTTCGCCGGGTGCGCGCGATCAATCGCGCATCATCGCCGAATCCGGCGACCTGCTGCTCAGGCTGCTCAGCGACATTCTCGACTTCTCCAAAATCGAGGCCGGGCAGGTCGTGTTGGAAAAACACACCTTCGAGCTCGGCCCGACTGTGGCCGACATCATGACCTTGATGGCGAACCGCGCGGCGGCTGATTCCGTGCAACTCGACGTCGCGATTGCCGCCGGGATGGGGAGTTACTTCGAAGGCGACAGCTACCGTCTCCGCCAGGTCCTGCTCAATCTGGTGGGCAACGCGGTCAAGTTCACACCCGCGAACGGACAGGTGAAGATTGTGGTGGCGCCGGATCCCTCTCCGGCGGATCGATCGCTGGTTCGCTTCGAAGTCCGCGACACCGGCATCGGCATGGACGAAACCGCGACCGCGCGCATCTTCGAGCGTTTCACGCAGGCCGACTCATCGACCACGCGCCGCTACGGCGGAAGCGGCCTCGGGCTCGCGATCAGTTTTCGCCTCGTTGAAATGATGGGTGGCCGGCTGCAGGTCACCAGCGCTCCGGGCAAAGGCTCGGTGTTCTACTTCACGATCCCGCTCCTCCCCATTGCCAAGGCCCCGGAAATCCCGGCTGCCGCGGTGAAGGTGGAAATGAGCCTCGGATTGCGCGTGTTGGTCGCGGAGGACAATGCCGTGAACCGGAAAATCATCAGTGCTCAGCTCACCCAGATGCGTTGCGAATTTACGCTCGCGGTGGACGGGGAGGCGGCGCTTGCCGCGCTGGACCGGGAGCAGCTGCCCGATGTCATTTTGATGGATTGCCACATGCCGAAACTGGATGGCTGGGAAACGACCCGCCAGATCCGCAGCTGGGTAAATTCTTCGCAGCCGCACCAGCAGAAAGCTTCGGGCCTGCCCATCGTTGCCCTCACGGCCTCGGCCTTTCCCGAGGAGCGGGCGCGGTGCCGCGAGGTGGGGATGAATGATTTTATCGCGAAGCCGGTGAAGCTGGCCGATCTGCAGCGCGTGTTGATGGCGGTCGCCGCGCAGCCCGTCGCCTGATTTTCGCGGGGAACCGCCAAAATGGGGCTGGGTCTGTCGCGGCTGCGAACCCATTTGCCTATGATCCGTTATCGAGAAATCGCGTTCACCGCGTACGCCGTCACGAACATGGCGAAAGCCCGGAAGTTCTATGAAGGCGTGCTTGGACTGAAGGTATCCCGGAAATTTTCCCGGAACTTCATCGAGTACGACATCGGCCCCGGAACGCTCGTCGTGGCATGCGCACCCGACCAGTGGAAGCCTTCGAAGCGCGGCGCGGCAGCCGCGCTGGAGGTGGCCGACTTCGACGCCGCGTTCGAACACCTGACGAAAAAGAAAATCAAGATGGCGATCGGCCCGTTCGATTATCCCACCTGCCGGATGTTGGGAGTCCGCGATCCGGACGGAAACATGATCACGCTGCACCAGCGAAAAAAGAAACCACGGAGCGGTGGGTAATGTTCGGGGGGTAGCGCTGAGAGATTGCCCGTTCGCGGCGGATGCTTGGTTTCCGCGCGTGAAACCGTCGCATCGATTCCTTTTTGCGGTGCGATCGCCCTTGCCATTGCGGCAAGTGGGTAGGGCGCAAACGCGACCCAGCCGGCTCCCGTTAAAATACCGAATCCGACCCGCAGCGCGCCGAGCGCACGGCGCCAGCTGGCTCAGCCATGCCGCCGAATGTCGCGCGGGGGCCGCTTTCTCGATCCCCCGCCATTCGCGTGGGAAACGTGGGGTTTCGAATTGCCCTCGTTCCTGTCGCCACGCCCTGAGGAGGATTGACACGCATTCCATCATAGTGGACGTTGCGTCCATTATGAAGGAAAGGGCCGTCCGTCGCGTCGATCAGAACATCAACTCGCGCATCGCGAGCCGCGTGCGCGGACTCCGGCTGGGACACAACCTCAGCCTCGACGCGCTGGCCGCGAAGTCCGAGGTGAGTCGCTCGATGTTGTCCCTGGTGGAGCGGGGCGAAAGCAGTCCCACCGCGGTGGTGCTGGAGAAAATCGCGGCGGGGCTGGGGGTGCCGCTCGGTTCGTTGTTCGACAATCCGGCCGCTCCCGTGAATCCGCTTTCGCGGCGGGGGGACCGCACGCCGTGGCGCGATCCGGAGTCGGGTTATGTCCGCTGCAATATCTCGCCGGCGAATTTTCCCTCGCCCCTTCAAATCGTCGAGGTGCTGCTGCCCGCCGGCGCGCGGGTGGCCTATGAAACGGGCGCGCGGGACGCGACCATCCACCAGCAGATTTGGATTCAGGAGGGCAGCATCGAGCTGACCATCGGCGATACGAGGCATGTTCTGGCAAAAGACGACTGCCTCGCCATGCAGCTCAACGAGCCCACCGCCTTCCGCAACCCCACGCGCAAACCCGCGCGTTATCTCGTGGTGGTCGCAACCACGCCTTCGCGCGTTTCCCGAAAATGAAAATCCCGGATGCCATTCAAATCCGCCGGCTGGATAAAATCGGCGAGCGCGAGATCGACCAGCTGAGCGATGTGCTGATCGACTGCGTGGAGGGTGGGGCGTCGGTCAGCTTCATGCTGCCGATGACGCGGGAAAAAGCCGTCAGCTTCTGGCGCAGTTCGGCGGAAAGTGCGGCGCGGGGTGAACGGATTGTCCTGGCCGCCCAGGATTCCGCGGGCCGGTTCGTCGGAACGGTCACGGTGATTTTGAATTTGCCGGAGAACCAGCCGCACCGCGGCGATGTTGCCAAAATGCTCGTCCATCGCCGCGCGCGAAAACAGGGCGTCGGCGCGGCGCTGCTCGCGGCGGCCGAGCGGAGTGCATTCGCCGCCCAGCGGACGCTGCTCGTGCTCGACACCGTGACCGGGAGCGACGCCGAGCGCCTGTATGTCCGCGAAGGGTGGCAGCGTTGCGGGGAAATTCCGCACTACGCCCTCTGGCCGGATGGACGGCCCTGCGCCACCACGGTCTTTTTCAAATTCCTGCGCGAATGAATTGCGGCGTGACCACCGGGCCGCGGAAAAAGAGAGCGCTTCGGTAACTCTTTCCCTCCGTTGGAATCAAAGGGGGATGCACCCCATCGCCCCGTCCGCACCCGTGGTTCCACTCGCGCCTGAACTGCTCCCGGAAATGTCGGACAACCAGGTTCTCGACGACGTGGCTCGCGGCCATCCGGAGCGGTTCGCGATCATCGTCCGCCGGTACAACGTCGAGCTCTATCGCGTCGGCATGGCCTATCTTCGCAACCATGCGCAGGCCGAGGACGCGATGCAGAACACCTACCTCAAGGCGTTCATGGGGCTGCGTCGTTTTCAGCGCAGCGCCGCGTTCGCGACGTGGCTGACGCGGATCATGATCAACGAGTGCCTGATGATTCTGCGCAGCCAGATGCGGTTCAGGACGGAGTCGCTCGACGAAGCGACGACCTCGGTGCGGCTTGAAACGCTGCCGAGTTCGACGATCGACCCGATCCATGCCCGCGAGATGACTGCGTTGTTGGAGCGGGCGCTACAAGTGCTCTCGCCGGTTCACCGGGCGGTTTATTTGTCGCGCGAAATTCAGCACCGCAGCACCGCTGAAACGGCCAGCCGCCTGGGGCTGTCGGAGGAAAATGTGAAAGTTTCCCTGCACCGGGCGCGGGCCGCCTTGAGGGCGACGCTGCGCAAACGCGCCGAGCGCGTGGAGCTGCTCGATTATCCGGCGACCTTCTGTGGTCCGATGACGGCGGACGTCATGCGCGCGGTTTTGTCCGCCCAGATTGCAATGATGACCGAGGGAGGGCGGGCGTCAGAGTGACTTCAGATATTCCACGAGGTTGTTTTTTTCGCCTTCGGTCAGGCCGGTTTTGAGGTGGGCGTCGTAGTGGTCGACGACGGCGCGATAGGTCGGAAAACGGCCGTCGTGGTAGAACCCGCCTTTTTCACGCGTGAACAGACCGGCCAGCGGCGTGGTGCGATAGTGTTCGTCCGGCGACCGTTTCGCCTGGAAGTCATCGATGCCGATTTCCGAAGGCAGGTGCATGTTCCAACCCGGCTCGGAGAAGAGCGGCGGCACGTGACAGGTTGCGCATTGGGCCTTTCCGTTGAACAACGCCTGGCCCAGTGCCGCCCGGTTTGGATTGTAAGTGTCGCGCGATGGCTTCGGCGCCGGCAGTGACAACTGGTACGCGTGCAACGCCGGAAGCTTCGCGGTGACGAGGTCGGGGTTGTTGCGCACGTTGTACGCGCCGCGAGCCGCCGCCAGGGGGAATTTTGCGGCATCCGCCAGACGCGGATCGAAGAAGGTGCCGCGTCCGCCCATCTCGAGGTTCGCGACCAGCGCGTTCCAGTGCGTGACCGAACCCCAGCCCGTGTAGGTGTGGAGATTGACGCCCGCCAGCCCGAACGCCGCGGGTAGCAAGGTGGCGGCGGAACCTCCGTCGGGCCGGAAGGCTTTTCCATCGAGCAGGAGTTCAGCGTCGAATTTCCCCGGACCCCAGCTGTTCAGGACGGTGCGAACGGTGTCGGCATCGGCGCCCAGCACGTTGGTGAACGGCGACAGATCGGGCGCGAGGGCGATGATCGCGCCGACATTGAGATCGCGGTTGGGCCAGCCATCGAGGCGCCGGCCGATCCCGGGGGCGAACGAATCGTCGACGGTGGAGTGGCAGAGCGCGCACGTGATTCCCATCGACGTGAGTTTTCGATTGCCGTCGAAAATTCCCTTTACGCCCACGACTGCATTCAGCTCGAGCAGCGCGAGGGTCGTCGCCGGATTCGTGAGGTCGACTTCACCGCGGCGAATCTGGGCGGCGAGGGGCGCGGGCAGTGCCTCGCTGTCGACCTTGAGGCCGACCGTCAGGGCGGTTTGCGGACTCACGCCGGGACCGACGCCGCCGTTGGGCGCTCCGGCGATCGCTTGATGAAGCTTCAACGCATCGCCCCAAAAGGCTTCATCGCCGAAAGTGTCCCAGC
>DATAKE010000019.1:0-31685 GCA_036261745.1 Opitutaceae bacterium | reverse complement strand
GCACGAACATCCGCGACACGAGAAACGCACTGCGCAAATTCGAAGCCACCATCTCATCGAACATTGCCACGGTCGTTTTGGTGAACGGTGCTCCGGCAAATTTCCCCGCGTTGTTGATCAGGACGTCGACGGTGCCGAATCGCTTTTCCACCTGCGCCGCCATCGCCGCGACGGAGGTTTCGTTGCTCACATCGCAGACAAAGATTTCGGCGACGACCTTGCTTCCGGTCTTCATACAAGCCTTCGCGACAGCGCGCAGGTTTTTTTCGTTCCGGGCGACGAGTGCCAGCCGCACTCCGGGAACCTCTTTCGCAAAAACCTTCGCGATCGCCGCACCGATTCCCTGCGAGGCGCCGGTGATGAGAACGAGGGGGGAATTTCTCATGGGTTATTGGTTATTCCTTATTTGGTTATTTCCGATCGGGGGATCGCTCTGACAAATGGCCCAATGAGCGACAACCAATAACCCATAAGCAATCCGGTCTCCGTCAGCAGACCAACGATCCGAAATCCATGAAGTCAGCGGTGAAGCCGCCTTTCACGCCTTTGCAGATGACGCTCACCGCGTCGTGCGAGTGCAGCGACTCGAGGTGCGAGCAGGCGATGCGGAAATCCTTCACGCGCAGATCCGCGTCGAATTCGCGGTAAAGCAGGCGGGCCGCATCCTCCACAAACTTCAGGTGCGCGCCGTTGAGCTCGGCGAACGCCTGCTCGTCCTCGCGCTTCACCATCACCTGCGTCTCGGTTTGCAGGGCGCGCTGACAGAGCGCCTGCACGTCCTCGATCCAGATTTTTTTGCCGGGCATCTCCTCGATCGTCACGCGGGCCTTGCTGCGCTGCGAATGCGGCACGGTGTAAACCCCCCGCTTTTCGCGCGCGTGCTCCGAAAGCTCGGCCGAGCACGGGCACGCCGAGGAGTAGACGAAATCGAAATGGATGAACCGCCGGTATTCGCCCGAGCGCGTGAGCACGCCCTCGAATGCCACGTCGTAAAACTGATAGCCTTCGAGCCCGCTGCGCAGGCTGCGCTGGAGCATCGGGTAGGAAAAACTCACCTTCAGCCGCGCATCCTTGCTCTTCACGTCCTTCAGGTAGGCGCAAAGAATCTTCCCCATCCATTCACCGGTGAACACCTCGTTCTTGTGATCGTAGAAGGAGCGCACGATCCGGCTCATGTTGATGCCCTTCAAGTCCGCCTCGAGGGAAACGGTGCCGGTGATGCTGGCCTCGAGCGTGAGAATTTCCTTTTTCTTCGTCCGGAATTTGAGCGGCAGTTTGAAATTCGAAACGCCGACCTGCTGGATCGGCACGTGCGCCCCCTGGATCGCGTCGTGCGCGGCCTCCATCATGTCGGGCAGCGACGCGCGATACGCCGGGGTCACGCGAAACTTCCCGTCGTAACCGCGCGCGATGCGTGGCTTCGCCCCGCTGGCGGAACGATGGAGATACATCGGCTTTGATTTGCTCATGTCGTGTTTGATGCGGGAAAGCGGCGGGCGTTACGGAAACTCTTCACCGAAGCGACGAGGCGTCGGGTGCACCGGCGGATTTACGGCAAAACCTCCGGGCCGAAATATTCCGCGTAATTACGCGGCGTCTCGTAGAGCCGCACGCAGTGGAGCTTGCCCGCGGGCAGCTCCGGCTCGATCTGCTGCCAGAACGCGATCACGAGATTTTCCGTCGAAGGAATGATGTCGCGGAGAAACGCCACGTCGGTGTTCAGGTTCCGGTGGTCGCACTTGTCCACGACCGTGCGGTGGATGATCTTCTTCAGCTCGCTGAGATCGAGAATGTAGCCGGTCTCCGGATCGGGTTCGCCGCGCACCGTGACCTCGAGGACGTAGTTGTGTCCGTGCCAGTGGGGATTGGTGCAGAGGCCGTATTGCGCTTCATTCCACTTCTGGGATTTCGAGGGGTTGTGCAGGCGATGGGCCGAGTTGAAATGCACCTGCCGGGTGATGAAAACCGTGCCGCGCAGCACACGCGGGGGGCGTGCCAGGGGTTTACGGCGGGCGGATTTTGCACACATGGAGGGTCAGACGTAGCACAAAACCGCCCGTGGTCAATGCACGGGGCCGTAACGAAAGAGTGCGGCGCCCCGCCGTAGGAGCGGCTTGACGCCGCGACTTCCGGCTTCTCCAAACCGTCGCGGCATGACGCCGCTCCTACAGTTGGACCACGAAAAACTTTGCGCCTCTTTTCCGCGGCGCGAAGCTCCTGCAGCCCCGCGCCTCCCACCGCACCCCATGGTTTCGCCCTCCGCGTTTCTCGATTCCTCCGATCCCGCGATCTACACCCTGCGCACGACCGCGCCGGGGCCGTCGGGCAAGCTGCCGCTGACCGCCGAAATGCTGCGCAACGCCTCGAGCGGAAAAATTTTCGGCCTCACGCAGAACGCCGGCATGGGCTGGGATCCGCGCAAGCTGCTCGGGAAGGAATTTCTCATCCTGAGCACGCAGGGCGGCATCCGCGCGCCGGATGGCTCGCCGGTTGCGCTGGGTTATCACACCGGCCACTGGGAGGTCGGACTTTTGATGGAGGAAGCGGCGCGCACGATTTCGGCTCAGGGCGCGATTCCGTTCGCCGGCTACGTCAGCGATCCGTGCGACGGCCGGTCGAATGGCACCGCGGCGATGTTCGACAGCCTGCCGTTCCGCAACGACGCCGCGATGGTGTTCCGCCGGCTGATCCGCTCGCTGCCCAATTGCCGCGGCGTCGTCGGCGTTGCGACCTGCGACAAGGGACTTCCTGCAATGATGATGGCGCTCGCGGGCACGAAGCATCTCGCCGGCGTGCTTGTGCCGGGCGGCGTGACGCTGAAGGCCGAGGAAGCCGAGGACACCGCGAAGGTGCAGACCCTCGCCGCGCGTTTTGCCCAGGGCGAAATCACCCTCGATTACGCCTCGGAGATGGGCTGCCGCGCCTGCGGTTCGCCGGGTGGCGGCTGTCAGTTCATGGGCACCGCGGCGACGTCTCAGGTCGTCGGCGAAGCGCTCGGCCTCTCGCTCCCGCACGCGGCGCTCAATCCCTCCGGTGCACCCATCTGGCGCGACATGGCGCGGCGCTCCGCTTTGGCGCTGATGGCATTCGAGCAGCGCGGTTTTACGACGGGGGACATTCTTTCCGAGGCCTCGCTCCACAATGCGATGGTCGCGCACGCAGCGTTCGGCGGCTCGACGAACCTGGTGCTTCATGTACCGGCGATCATGCACGCGGCGGGATTGCGGCGCCCCACCGCCGCCGACTGGGCGCGAATCAACCGGCAGGTGCCGCGCCTCGTCGACGCACTTCCCAATGGCCCGAAGCATTTCGCCACGGTTGAAGTTTTTCTCGCGGGCGGTGTGCCCGAGGTGATGTTGCACCTGCGCGATCTCGGCCTGTTGAAACTCGACGCCTTCACGATCACCGGCCAGACGCTCGGGGAGAATCTCGCGTGGTGGGAAAAATCCGAGCGACGCGCGCGCCTGCGGGAAAAACTCCGCGAGACCGCGGGCATCGATCCGGACGAGGTGATCCTGCCTCCCGCCAGGGCCCGCGCCGCCGGGCTGACCAGCACGGTGTCGTTCCTCGGCGGCAATCTCGCTCCCGAAGGCGCGCTCGTGAAAAGCACGGCGATCGATCCTTCGCTGCTCGATGCGGACGGCGTTTTTCTCCACGAAGGCCCCGCCCGGGTTTTCGGTTCGGAGCAGGACGCGATCACTGCGATCAAATCGAAAGGGCCCGACGCCATCGCGCGTGGCGAAATCCTGGTGCTCCTCGGAATCGGACCCGCCGCCGGAATGCCGGAAACCTATCAGATCACCTCCGCGCTCAAATACCTCAGCAAAGCCAAGGGCGTGGTGCTGTTGACCGACGGACGTTTCTCCGGAGTGTCGACGGGGCCGTGCATCGGACACATCAGTCCCGAAGCGTGGGCCGGCGGCCCGCTGGGAAAACTCCGCGACGGCGACCGGCTGCGCGTATGCATCGACACGCGCAATCTCGAAGGCTCGGTCGATTTCGTGACGCCGGCGGGCGCGGCAATTTCCGCCGAGGCGGAACTTCAACAGCGGCCGCCGTCCGACAAACTCGCGCGCAATTCCGCCGTGCCCGACGACACCCTCCTCTGGGCCGCCCTGCAAAGCGCGAGCGGCGGCAGCTGGGGCGGCTGCGTCTACGACAGCCAGCGCATCGCCGAACTGCTGACCGCCGGAAAACCGCTTTGAAATTGTAGGAGCGGCTTCACGCCGCGACCGTCGGTGCAACGGCCGGCAGAAATCGCGGCGTAAAGCCGCTCCTACAGCCCCCCTTCCTCCATGTTTATCTACTCCGCTTCCGACAACCGGCTCATTGTCACCGCAAATCGAACCACGGTCAGCGTCGCGCTCACGTGGGATGAACTCTTCAGCGCTGAGGATCCCGTGGCACGGGTGCGTTCAGCACTCCCGAAAGGCGCTCCGGCCGCGGTGCCTCATCCTTTGCGCGCGCCGATTCAATCGCAGGAAGTCTGGGCCGCCGGCGTGACCTATCTGCGCAGCCGCACCGCGCGCATGGAGGAGTCGAAGGATTCGGGCGGCGGCACGTTCTACGACAAAGTCTATGTGGCGGAGCGCCCCGAGTTGTTTTTCAAGGCAACTCCCCATCGCGTCGCCGGACCCGGCGAGCCGGTGCGCATCCGCGGCGATTCGCGTTGGAATGTGCCGGAGCCGGAGCTCACGCTCGCGATCAATTCCCGCGGACGCATCTTCGGGTACACCATCGGCAACGACATGAGCTCGCGCGACATCGAGGGCGAAAATCCCCTCTACCTGCCGCAAGCCAAATGCTACGACCGCTCCGCCGCACTCGGGCCCGGCCTGTTTCTGAGCGACGACCCGCTGCCGTCCACCACTGCCATCACGATCGAAATTCGCCGCGCCGCCGCCGCAGTGTTCAACGGCAGCACGGCCATCAGCCAGATCAAGCGCACCTTTCCCTCGCTCGTGGAGTTCCTGTTTCGCGACAACTCGTTCCCCCAGGGCTGCTATCTGATGACCGGCACGGGAATCGTGCCGCCCGACAATTTCACGCTGCGCAGCGGCGATGAAATCCGCATTACGATTCCGCCGATCGGCACGCTGATTAACTCCGTGGCCTGAGGCGCCGGGATTTTCCGGAGCGAAAAACCACTTCAAAAAAAATCACGGTTTATCCACCGGAAATTTGTTGTCGCACCGCCACGCGAAGCGCTTCCTCTGAGGCCAATGGCCATGCGTTTTTGCATTCTCGGCAGCGGCAGCTCGGGCAACAGCGCCCTGCTCGTCACCGAGGGCGCACGCGTGCTGGTCGACGCCGGTTTCTCCGTCAAAAAACTGGTGGCGCTCCTCGCCGCCGTCGGCGAAACGCTCGAGCGGATCGACGCGATTTTTCTCACCCACGAGCACGGCGACCACTCCGCCGGCATCGACGGCCTGAAAAAATTCCCGCACATCCGGGTCTTCGCCAACGCCGCCACGTCGCGCGCCGTGCAAACCAATCTTTCCCACCGCCCCGACTGGGCCCTCTTCGAGACCGGCGCGCGATTCCGGTTTCGCGATCTCGAGATCGAAAGTTTTTCGGTGCCGCACGACGCCCATGAGCCCGTCGGCTTTCGTTTCACCAGCGGACACGACGATTTGTTCTCCCCGCGCCGTTCCCTCGCCTGGCTGACCGATCTCGGTCACGCGCCGCAACACATCCGCGAACACATCCGCGAGTGCGATGTGATGGTCGTCGAAGCCAATCACTGCTCCGACCTCCTGAAGGCGGACAACAAGCGACCGTGGTCCCTGAAGCAGCGCATCAGCGGGCGGCACGGCCACCTGTCGAACGCGGGCGCTTGCGAACTCGTGGAATCCGTGGCGAGCCCGCGCTGGCGGCGGATCTACCTCACTCATCTCAGCCGCGACTGCAACAGCCACGCGGCCGTCGAAGCCGCCTTCGCTCCGGCCCGACAACTGCTGACACAGTGCGAGTTCGCGATCGTCGGGCCCGGCGAGGGCACGCCGTTCTACGAATTCATCTGATTTCACCACCGCGCCGCGCCTGCGCATCCCGTTTTTCATTTTCCTCCATGCTTCCTGACGAAACGTTCCGCCGCACCAAAATCATCTTCACCCTCGGTCCCGCGACCGAGAGCGAGGAAATGCTCGAAAAGCTGATCCGGGCCGGCGCCGACGTGGTCCGCCTGAACATGGCCCACGCCAAACATGAGTGGACGCGCCTGGTGATCCGGCGGATCCGCAGCGTGAGCGCCAGGGTCGGACGCGATGTCGCGATCATGATGGACATCAAGGGCCCGGAAATCCGCACCGGCGACCTCGAGGCCCCGATCGAGCTGAAGGCGGGCGAGACCTTCGATTTCACCGTGCGCCCGGGCATGAGCGCCGAACGCGGCGGCGGCGAAGAGGAAGTCCGTTCCGTCGACGTGAACTACAAGGACCTCGTCAACGACATCAAGGTGGGCGACACCGTGCTGGTCGACAACGGCCTCATCCGCCTCGAGGTGCTCGCAAAAAACGCCGCGCACATCCGCTGCCGCGTGCTGATCCCCGGGCAACTTTCCTCGCGCCGGCACATCAATCTTCCCGGCGTGAAGGTCAACCTCCCCGCGTTCACCGAGAAGGACCGCGCCGACACCACCGTCGGCCTCGAGGAGGGCATCGACTTCGTCGCGCTCTCGTTCGTGCGCGAGGCGCCCGACGTCGAACTGCTCCGCTCGTTTCTCAACGACAAAAAATCGAAGGCCCGCATCATCGCGAAAATCGAGGACCAGTCCGGCATCTCCAATCTGGACGAGATCGTGAGGGTCAGTGACGCCATCATGGTCGCGCGCGGCGACCTCGGCATCGAGTGCCCGTTCGAGGAACTGCCGATCATCCAGCGCCGCATCGTCAACGCCTGCCTTTCACAGGGCCGCGCGGTGATCATCGCGACGCACATGCTTGAATCGATGATCGTCCAGCCCGTGCCGACGCGCGCCGAGATCACCGATGTCGCCAACGCCGTCTACGAACAATCCGACTGCGTGATGCTGTCCGGGGAAACCACCGTCGGGAAGTACCCGCTCGAATGCGTGCAGATGCTCGACAAGATTTCGCGCCGCATCGAACTCGAGGAAACGCCCAGCCTCCGCGAACCCGCGGTCTTCACGAGCGAGCGGATGAAGGTCCTGAACTCAGCCGTCGTGCTCGCGAACCAGCTGCCGCACTCGAAGCTCCTCACCTTTACCCGCCACGGCTTCATGGCGCACGGCGTCGCCGCCTTGCGTCCGGTGCACGCGCCGATTTTCGCGTTCACACCCAGCCCGGAGGTTTTCCGCCAGCTGCGGCTGCTCCGCGCGGTCGAACCTTTCCTGATGCCGTTTCCCTCGGAGCCGGACATCACGATCGAAAACGCGATCGGCACCCTGCGCCGCGCCGGTCGCGTGGCCGTGGGCGACAAGCTCATCGTCGCCACCGACATCGTCTCGCAGGACCGCCTGGTCGACAGCGTGCAGCTGCGCACGGTGCGCTGAGGCGCTTCAAAAAGCGTCCCAAGAATTGTCATTCTAATCGCAGCGAAGAATCCATTTGGATGATCGCTCCTCGTTCACGCTTCCCAGGTTCTGCTGGATTCTTCGCTGCGCTCAGAATGACAACCAAGGGGGCGAAGGATGGTGGCGTAGTTAAGCCTGCCGAAATTCCTGCACGGCCCGGACGAAATCGTCCGGCACGCCGAAATCGAAGCGTCGGCCGTTTTTGATTTCGAGCGCGAGATAGCCTTCCGCCTGACGCTGCAGTTCCTGAGCCCGGGTAAGCTGAAACTCGCCGCCGTCACGCACGTCGTCGCGGATCATGCGCGCGAGCACGTCGTAGATCGACGGCGCGAGCACATGCATCCCAAACCACCCGAGAAACTCGTCCTCGCCCAACCCATCGACGCGCAGGCGCGCCCGCGCCGTCGCGACATCCGGTTTCTCGATGATAAGATCGACGTCGATCAGTTCCGGCATCGCCGGCCGGCGGCGTCCCGCAATCGTGCCGTAGCCGCGCAGCTCAGCCGGCGCGATCCGGTTGACCGCCGAAACCGTTTTTCCGCCGCCCTGGGCCGCCGCCCGCACCAGCGCGACGTGCGGCGAATCCGGTGCGCCGCGAAACAAGTGGTCGCCGAGACAGAGCAACACCGGTTCGCCGGCGGCAAAATCGCGCGTCTGAAACACCGCGTGGCCGAAGCCTTCCTGGGTTTTCTGTTCACGGAACTGGAGGCGTCCCACCCACGCTTTCATCTGCGCGGCTTCCGCGAGCAGCTGCGGATACTTGGCGAGGCGTTTCAGATAGGCGTCGCCCGGACCTTCGAAGTACCGGCGGATCGTGACGTCGTCACCCGGCTGCACGATCACGCAGATCTCCTCGATCCCCGCCGCGGCCAGCTCGATCAGGTGGTAGTGGATCAGCGCCCGGCTGATGCCATCGGATCCGACGACGGGAAACAGCTCCTTCATCACGGCGTGCGACGCGGGAAAATGCCTCGTGCCAAGACCAGCCGCGGGAATCACGGCTTTGCGAACGGGACGTGAAACGGACATGAGGGAAAGATCGGGCCGGTTAAAACGTGACGTTCTGCCAGCCCTTCGCGCCGAAGCGGTAACGCCGCGCGCCAAACTCCACGGCGCCGGAGGAAGTGCCGTCAAAAATATCCGGCATCCGGCCAATGCGCCGCGAGTATTCGCGTGCGATTTCCGGGATGTGTTCGGCGAGCGCCTCGCTGCGGCCGAAGACCGCCACCGTGCCGCCCGTGCCACCGCCCGTGATTTTCGCGCCGAAAAGACCTTTTTCCAGACCGCGCTTGCGCACCGCTTCCACCAAAAAGTCCACGCCATCGGCGGAGAGGTGACAGTTGTCGCGATAGCTCGCGTGCGCCGCATACATCAGCTCGCCCGCGCGGGCATACGCACCGGCATCGCCACGGGACGCCGACCGCAGCTCGTCCATGAAGCGCAGCACCCGGGAATTTTCATGCACGGGATGCGCCGTGGGGCCACGCACGCGATAAGTGGCGTCCGGCTGAATGGTGGTGACCGGGTCGTCGTGCGTGCGATAGGTGGCGGCGAATTGCCCCCCGTCCAGCGTCTCGGGAAGTTGCGGCGCATACTCCCGCTCGAATTCCTCCGGCGTCAGCTCGGTCAGGAAACCAATCGGCGCGCCACCCTGCTTGGCGCGGAGCGAATTGATGATGCGGCGGCCCATGAACGCTCCAATGCGCGTGTCGGAATAAGGATTCCCGGCGACCGAGTGTCGCACCATCGAGTTGATGCCGGTGAAACCGGTGCCCGCCGGAATCTCGACCTCGCCCTGCACCGTGCCCGGGCGGCAGAGGATGTGCGTCAGTTTTCCGCGACGTCCCAGCGCGACCGCGATCTGGTCCATGATGCCGCAGGGCGCGCCGACCACGTGGTTTTCCGCGAGCTGGCCGAGCTGCGCGAGGCGTTCGCCCGAAAGCGCCAGCCCCAGGTGCGCACTGACACAGGAGAGAACCGCGACCTCGGTCGCCGCCGAACTGCCGATGCCGACGTTCATCGGCACCGCGCTCATCAGGAGCAGGCTGAATCCGTACGGCATCCGCACGCCCTCCTCCTTCAACAACGTGAAAATACTTCCGCCGACATATGCCGCCCAGCCGACGAGCGGGTTGGCCTGACACAATTCCCGCACATGACCATACGAGGCGAGCCCGTCGCCCTGCTGGAAATAATCGAGCGGGATGCGCGTTTCCACGGGAAGGCTGTGGCGGCCGGTCTGGATCGTGCGGATGCGCAGCGTGCGATCGTTGCGCGGCTGGAGCGCGATGAGCGTGCCGCGCCCGAGCACCGCTTCACAAACGTTGGCGCCCGAGTAGTCGGCGATGCCGCCCATCACATCGAGGCGCGCGGGAACGCGGGTGACGACGATCTCGCCCGCGTTGAAAAAACCGGCGAGGCCGGTCGGATCGCTGTTGGGGCGCTGGAGCAGCCGCTCGAATTCCTCGATCTCGTAGGGAAGTGGAAGATTGTTCATAGGCGCGCGACGAAAGGCCCGAGGGAACAGGACGCGTTTGGACCCGTCAATGGCCGGAAGGTGCGGTGTTTACCCCTTCTGCCGACCGGTCGCGTTCCAAGCCATCGGTCGCAAAACGAATTCGCTCCCGGCGCGTCCGTCGTTCCTACTCGGAGCCTCGACCCCGAATGACCAAGAACGCCCCGGATCCCTACCTTCTCGCCTCCCTGCGCCGGATCGGTGCGCAGGCGCCGGAGGTGGTCGAGTTGTTCGACTTTCTCGAGGATTCGCCGCTCTGGATGAAGGACGTGGAGGGCCACTACCAGTGGGTGAACATCGCCTTCATCCTCAACTTTGGATTCCAGCACCGCGCCGAGGTGATCGGCCGCACCGATTACGATCTTTGCGGCGAAGTGCTGGCGAACCAGTATCGCATCGACGACGAGAAGGTGTTGCGCGGCGAGCGCGTGCTCTCGCGCGTCGAGCTCGTCGGGCGTTTCGATCACACCGCGCGCTGGTGCCTCACCTCAAAAATTCCGCTCCGCGATGCCGCGAAGAAGATTGTCGGCACGGCGGGCATCACGCGTCCGCTCGACCAGCAGGGACTCGCCACGCCGCCCGGCACGCTGCTCAGCGCGGCGGTCCGCCACATCAGCCAGCGCTACAACGAATCGATCGCGAACGCGGATCTCGCGAAGGTGTGCGGTCTGTCGGTGCGCGCGTTCGAGCGGCAGTTTCGCACGACGTACGGCAGTTCGCCGCATGACTACATCCGGCAATTGCGCGTGCGGATGTCGTGTCGGCCCTTGGTGTTTTCTCGCGCATCGCTGGCCGAAGTGGCGGGCAATTGCGGGTTCGCCGATCAAAGTCATTTCACGAAGGAATTCCGCCGGGTGATGGGAGAAACGCCCGGCGCCTATCGCGCGCGGCACCAGCATCCGTGAGTCGGCTCAACACCGGCGGATCGTAGCAGCCGAGGTAACGAGGCTGGATCCCCAAGCCTCGTTACCTCGGCTCCTACCTGGGTGAGTTGCGCCCCGCCGCGCTGGCGCGTTTAAACCAAAAAACGCCGCCCGCCTTCTAGCCCGCGACACGGGCTTTCGCTAGGATTCGCGTCCCGCTCGTCTGCGGGCCACCCCGCCCCCTTCCGCCTGCCTCCCTCGTTACCGTTCGCTCGCGTTCACGTTTTCCCATGCCGACCTCCGTCCTCGAACTGAAGACCGTCCGTTCCAATGTGCGCAGCCTCGTTGAAGGCGCCCTCGCCGACACCGACGGCCTGCTCCGCCTCGCGCCCTGCTGGGTGCCGCGCTCGTTCCTTCAGCCGGGCAAACGCCTCAAGCTCCACCCCGACGATCTCTACGCATTCGGCCTGAACCGCGGGGGAATCGACGAACGGTGGTTCGCCTCCACCACTCCGGCCGCAAATGACAACCGCACGCCCGACGAGGGCCTCAGCTATGGGGTGGTCGGCGGGCGGCGCTTCACTCTCGCGCAGGCGGTCGACGAATGCGGCGCGACGCTCATCGGCTCATCGATCTGGAAGAAATACCGCAAGTGGCCCGTGTACTCGAAATTCTTCGATAACATGGGGCCGATCCCGCACCACATGCACCAGTCGGCGAAGCAGGCGAAGCTGGTCGGACAGGAGGGAAAACCGGAGTCGTATTATTTTCCGCCGCAGCACAACAACGTCGGCAATAATTTTCCCTACACGTTCATGGGTCTTGAGCCCGGCACCACGAAGGCCCAGGTCCGCCGCTGCCTCGAAAACTGGAACCGCGGTGACAACGGCATCCTCGACCTCTCCCGCGCGTACCGCCTGAAACCGGGAACCGGCTGGCTCATTCCACCGAGCGTCCTCCACGCGCCCGGCTCGCTCTGCACCTATGAGCCGCAATGGGGGTCCGACGTCTTCGGCATGTACCAGTCGCTCGTCGAGGGCCGCGAAGTTCCGTGGGCGCTCCTCGTGAAGGACATGCCGAAATCGAAACACCACGACCTCGATTTCATCGTCGACCAGCTCGATTGGGACGAAAACACCGACCCGAACTTCAAGGACAACCACTACCTCGAGCCCGTGCCGGTCGCCGACACGCGGAGCGAGGGTTACGTCGATCGCTGGATCGTCTATGGCAAGGTCGCGGGCGAACAGCTTTTCACCGCGAAGGAACTCACCGTCGAGCCCGGCGCGCAATGCACGATCAAGGACGGCGGCGCCTACGGTCTCATCACCGTCCAGGGCAAGGGTCGCATGAACCGGCTGACGCTGGACTGCCCGAAGCTCATCCGTTTTCACGAGCTCACCGAGGACGAGGTGTTCTGCACCGAGGACGCCGCGAAGGCGGGCGTCACCTTCGAGAACACCAGCGACGTCGAGCCGCTGGTCGTCCTCCGCTATTTCGGCCCCGAGGTCCACCCCGACGCCCCGAAGATGGGCGCCTACAGGAAAAACAAATTCTAACGTCCTATTGCCACTGTAGGAGCGGGTTTATCCCGCGAGGCCTATGAATCGCGGCGTAAAGCCGCTCCTACAATTACGAACCATTTCCACCATGCCCCAAAATAACTTCCCCAAACTTCACAACGCGATGTGGCCCGGCCTCGTCGGCAAGGGCAGCCCCGGCGCCGAGCCGGGCATCGATCTCGACACGATGCTCGATCTCACCGCGAAAGCGGAGGTCAACGGGGTGAAGTTCGACGGCGTCGATCTGTTTCTCTACAAACCGCACACCGACATCGATATTTCCGACGACGGCATCGAGGCCCTCGCCGACAAGATCAGCGATCACGGCTTCGTCGTCGGCTCCGTCGTCGCGCCCGTGTGGTTCGACGCCTCCGCCATGGGCGACGCTTCGAAACGCGCCGCCTGGATCAGCCACGTCCGCAAGGCCGTGCGGATCGCCGCCAAACTTCGCAAACTCGGCGTGCGTCCCCACGGCATCGTGCGCATCGACTCCGCCGCGAGTGTCGCCGACTGGGACAAGGATCCGACGCGCAACACCAAGCTCATCGCGAAAACCTTCCGCGAAGCCGGCAAGATCGCAAAGGACCACGGCGAGCGCCTCGCCGCCGAGGGCGAGATTTGCTGGGGCGGCATGCACTCGTGGAAATTCATGCTCCGCACCCTCGAGGAAACCGACATGCCGAAGGTCGTGGGCTTTCAGGCGGACATGGCGCACACGCTCCTCTACACGCTCGGCTACAACGCGCCCGCGGTGCACCGCATCGTTCCCAAGGAATTTCACTGGGAGCCTGCCGCCTTCCACACCGCGATGAAGAAAATGACCGCCGCGCTCCGCCCGTGGACGATGGATTTTCACGTGGCCCAAAGCGACGCCACGGTCAAAGGCTCCGGCAAACACGACAAGACCGGCAAGCACTGCACCGTGACCGACGTGAACGGGAAACTAAACCCCGGCCGCGACTCCGGCTACTGGCTGCGCGACGACCGCGGCGAAATCACCAAGGCGATGAAACACATCTGCTGGGATGGATGCATGTTCCCCAACGACACGATGCTGCAGCAGCAAACCTGGAACGACGTCCTGGCCTCGATGATTCAAGTCCGGGAAAACCACGGCTGGGTCGGCTGAACTTTTTTTAAGCGCAAAGACGCGAAGACGCGAAAATTCGAGCAAGCCACGCGGACTATGGTCAGCCCGTTTCTTCGCCTGAACGTAGCGTCTTCGCCTCTTTGCGCTTAATTATTCCTCTCCTCCTCCTTCCCCAAAAATGAAACCTCTCAACATCGGCATGATCGGCTACGGCTTCATGGGCCGGGCGCACTCCAACGCGTTTCGCAAGGTCGGGAATTTTTTCCCGCTCGCCTACCGTCCGGTGCTCAAAGCCGCCTGCGGTCGCGACGCCGCCAAGACAAAAGCCTTCGCCGACACCTGGGGCTATGAATCGATCGAGACCGACTGGCGGGCGCTCATTGCGCGCGACGACATCGATCTGATCGACATCGCCGCGCCGAACAACGTCCACGCCGAGATCGCCCTCGCCGCCGCCAGGGCCGGCAAAATGATCCTCTGCGAAAAACCCCTCGCGATGAACCCCGCCGAGGCCGTGAAAATGGTCGCCGCCGTCGAAAAGGCCAAGGTGCCGAACATGGTCTGGTATAACTACCGCCGCATTCCCGCCGTCACGCTCGCGAAACAGCTCATCGACGAGGGCCGGCTCGGGAAAATTTTCCACTACCGCGCCAAATTCCTCCAGGACTGGACGATCAACGCCGATGTCCCGCAGGGCGGCCCCGGCACGTGGCGCCTCGACGCCTCGATCGCCGGCAGCGGCGTCACGGGCGATCTCCTCGCACACTGCATCGACACCGCGCTCTGGCTCAACGGCGGCATCTCGCAGGTCACCGCGATGACCGAGACCTTCGTGAAGCAGCGCAAGCACGCGCTCACCGGAAAAACCCAGAAGGTCGGCATCGACGACGCGTCCGCGTTTCTCGCGCGTTTCAGCAACGGCTCGCTGGCGACGTTCGAAGCCACGCGCTACGCCCGCGGCCACAAGGCGCTCTACACCTTTGAAATCAACGGCGAGCACGGCTCGATTTTCTGGGATCTCCACGATCTCCACCGTCTGCAGTGGTTCGATCACAAGGACGCCGGCAACGTCCGCGGCTGGCGCTCCATCCATGTGAGCGACGGCGACCAGCCCTACATGAAAAACTGGTGGGTGCCCGGCCTGCAGATCGGTTACGAGCACTCGTTCGTGCACCAGGTCGCGGATTTCCTGCAGGGCCTCGCCGACCGCAAGCCCGCCGCGCCGACGTTCCGCGACGGACTCGCCACCGATCTCGTCACGGACGCCGTGCTTAAATCCGCGAAGTCCGGCAAGTGGACCAACGTGAAGCAGGCCTGACCCGGCCAACAGCTATGCAACTGAATCTTTTTGCGTGCGTAGCAGCCGAGGTAACGAGGCTGACTTCGCGAGGTAACGAGGCTGACTCCGCGCGTCCACACCTCGCCAGCCTCGTTACCTCGGCTGCTACGTTTCATGGCATGATCCCGACTTAGTCTGTCTCCCCATGCTCCGTCCCGTCGTCAGTTTCCTGCTCCTCGCCTCCGCCCTGACGACGGCAGCAGCGCAGACAACCTTGGTCTTCGATCCTCCCGCAGACGTGATGCCCAAGGGCAAACACGTGGTCCTCCTCTCCGGCGACGAGGAATACCGCAGCGAGGAAGGCCTGCCGATGCTCGCGAAAATCCTCAGCCAGCGCCACGGGTTCAAGACCACCGTCCTCTTCGCGCTCGATGCCGACGGCACGATCAATCCGGACAACCAGAGATCGCTGCCCGGCTCCGAGGCGCTCGATTCCGCGGACGCCATCGTGATGCTGCTGCGTTTCCGTCAGTGGCCCGATGAGGCGATGACCCGTTTCGTCGCCGCCTATCACCGCGGCGTTCCGATCATCGCGCTGCGCACGTCGACCCACGCGTTTAATTTTCCCGCCACCAGTCCGTGGGCGAAGTATTCCCAAAACAGCAAAGTGCCGTCATGGGAGGGCGGCTTCGGGAAACAGGTTCTCGGCGAGACGTGGGTCACGCATTGGGGCCGGCACAAAATCGAAGCCACCCGCGGCGTCATCGAGCCGTCCGCCCAAGCCGATCCGCTCGTCCGCGGGGTCACGGACGTGTTTGGCACCACCGACGTCTACGAAGCCCACCCGCCCGCCGATGCAAAGATCATCCTCCGCGGCGTGGTGTTGAAGGGCATGACGCCCACCGACGCTCCGGCCGACTACACGAAAAAGCGCGCCACCGACAAACAAGACCAGGGCGTGAACTCGCCCGCGCTGCCCGTCGCCTGGACCCGCCTCCATCGCAACGAGGCCGGCACGCAAAATAAAATCTTCACGACCACGATGGGCGCCGCGACCGATCTGGAAAACGAGGGCCTCCGCCGTCTGGTCGTGAACAGCGTCTACTGGGGCGTCGGCCTCGAAGTCCCGGCCGCGGCCGACGTCCGCGTCGTCGATCCCTACACGCCGCTGATGTACGGTTTCAAAAGCTATCGTCTGGGACTCAAACCCGCCGATCACGCGCTGGGACAGATCTTGCGCGCCGGCGATGCCCGGCCGGCGCCCACCCCGCCGGCGCCCGCGAAAGCGACTCCGGCTCCCGCGGGCGGTGCGATGCGCTTCGAAATCAAATCCGGCGAGCATATCGCCATCATCGGCAACGCGCTCGCCGACCGCATGCAGCACCACGGCTGGCTCGAGACGATGATTCACACGAAGCATCCCTCGCAGCAGATCGTGATGCGCAACCTGGCGTTTCCCGGCGACGAGATCGTCACGCGCGCCCGCTCGAAGGATTTTGGCACGCCCGACGAGTGGCTGACGAAAGTCCAGGCCGACACCGTCTTCGCATTCTTCGGCTTCAACGAGTCCTTCGCCGGCCCCGACGGCCTGCCGAAATTCAAGGCAGATCTCGCCGCCTTCCTCCGCGAAACCCGCGCGAAAAACTACAACGGCCGCAGCGCGCCCCGCATCGTGCTTTTTTCGCCGGTCGCGACGGAGAAGCACCCCGATCCCAATTTCGAGTACAAGCCCGCGACCAATGCCAGCCTCGCCGCCTACACCCAGGCGATGGCCGAGGTCGCGCGGGCGCAGGAGGGCGTGACGTTCATCGATCTGTTCGCGCCCTCACAGGAACTGTTTGCCGAGGGCGCCAAGGCCGGCCGGCCACTCACGATCAATGGCGTGCATCTCAACGAGGCGGGCGAAAGCAAACTCGCGGAAAAAATGTTCGCCGCGCTTTTCGGCGAGCCAGCGCCGGCCATGGAGTCGCCCGCGGCCCAGAAGCTCCGCGCCGCCATCAACGCGAAGAACGCGATGTGGCATTCGCGCTATCGCACGATGGACGGCTACAACATCTACGGCGACCGCTCGAAGATCGCCTACGTCTCCCATCCCGACGCGCCCAAGATCACGAACACGCACGTGATGATGGAGGAAATGGCGCAGCGCGATGTGATGACCGCCAATCTCGATCGCCGCGCCTGGGCCGTTGCGGCCGGCCGCCAGGGACCGGTCGAGATGCTGCCGCTGCCCGTGGTCACCGCGTTCGGCACCAACAAACCCGGCCCCAACATCGACAGCACCTACGAGTTCATCGACGGCGAGGACGCCATCAAGCTGATGACCCTCGCGCCCGGCCTGAAGGTGAACCTCTTCGCGAGCGAAAAACAATTTCCGGAGCTCGCGAAGGCCGTGCAGATGAACTGGGACACCAAAGGCCGGCTCTGGGTCTCGGTCTGGCCGAACTATCCCAACCGGACGCCCACGTCCCGCGAAGGCGACAAGATCATCATCCTCGAAGACACCGACAAGGATGGCCGCGCCGACAAGTCGACGATCTACCTCGACGATCTGAACTGCCCGACCGGTTTCCAGTTCTTCAAAGACGGCATTCTGCTCGTGCAGGCGCCCGACCTCTGGTTCGTGCGCGACACCGATGGCGACGGAAAAGCCGATTGGAAAGAGCGTGTCCTCATGGGGCTCGACTCCGCGGATTCCCATCACACGGCGAACTCCCTCATCTACGAACCCGGCGGCGCGATCCTGCTGAGCGACGGCGTTTTTCACCGCACCCAGGTCGAGTCCGTGGCCGGACCGGTCCGCAACATCGACGGCGCCATTCACCGTTTCGAGCCGCTCACCGCCAAGTTTGAAGTCTACGCCTCGTACGACTTCGCCAATCCCCACGGCCGCGCGTTCGACTTCTGGGGCAACGACATCATCACCGACGCCACCGGCAACAACACCTACTGGGGCCCGGCCTTCAGCGGGAAACTCGACTACCCGCTGAAGCATCCGAAATTAAAACAGCTCTGGGAGCGGCCCTCGCGTCCCTCCGCCGGCAGCACGATTCTGACGAGCGCGCATTTTCCCGCGGAATACTGGGGCGATTATCTCAATCCCAATGTGATCGGGTTTCAGGGCATCTATCGCGTGAAGCTCTCCGACGACGGCGCCGGCCTGAAAGGCCAGCGCCAGCCAAACCTGATCTCCTCGACCGATCGCAACTTCCGCCCCATCGACACGAGCACCGGTCCGGATGGCGCGCTCTACGTGATCGACTGGCACAATCCGCTCATCGGTCACCTGCAGAGCCATCTCCGCGATTCGAACCGCGATCACGTTCACGGGCGCATCTATCGCATCACCGCGGAAGGCCACCCGCTCGCCTGGCAGCCGAAGATCGATGGCGAGCCGATCCCGGCGTTGCTCGAGCTGCTGAAGCGGAAGGAAAACCAGATCCGCAATCTCGCGAAGGTGGAGCTCGGCAGGCGCGACACCAACGAAGTGATCGCCGCCACGAAGACGTGGGCTGCCGCTCTGGATCAAAAAGATCCGGACACTCCCCACCATTTGCTCGAAGCCCTCTGGGTTCACCAGTGGCACAACCGCGTCGACACCGATCTGCTCGCGCGCGTCCTGAATTCGCCGAGCGCCGAAGCCCGCGCCGCGGGCACCCGCGTGCTCTGTTACTGGCGCGATCGCGTTCCGACCGCACTGGACGACCTGCAACGTCTCGCGGCGGATGCGCATCCGCGCGTTCGCCTGCACGCGGTGCGCGCCGCAAGTTTTTTCCCCACCCTCGAAGCGACGCAAGTGGCGCTCACCGCCTCGAAACTCGAGGTGGATTACTATCTCGACTACGTGATCGGCGAAACGCTCCGGCAGCTCCGTCCCCAATGGCGCAAGAGCATCGGCGAAGGCACGGGGATCACCGGCGCGGACCCCTCGAGCATCCGCTACCTCCTGCGCACGCTCAATGTGACCGAGCTGTTGAAACTGCCGCGCAACGTCGATGTCTCCGAAAATATTCTCTCCCGCAGCGGAATTCCCGACGCGATCCGCGCCGAGGCACTCGCCACGGTCGCCAGACACCGCGGCAAACCCACGGTCGACCTGCTCCTCACAACCATCGATTCGCCCGCCGAGGTGGATGTCCCCGCGGTCGGCCG
The DNA here is from genome assembly GCA_036261745.1 of Opitutaceae bacterium. GTDB lineage: Bacteria > Verrucomicrobiota > Verrucomicrobiia > Opitutales > Opitutaceae > DATAKE01. The sequence continues at coordinate 12,690 of DATAKE010000019.1, read as the reverse complement.
GCTGCTGCTCGCGCAACCTGTCGCGGAGCTGAAGTCCAGCCGCGCGGCGCTCTTGAAACTCGCGATGAACGACCAGGCGCCGGGCCGCTCCTATGCCTGGGCCGCGGTGGCGCTGGGCGATGGCTCGCTCGACTCCGTCTGGAAGGAGGCGTCGGCATCACCGCTCTCGCTGCAGAGTCTCGTCGGTGGAATTCCCCTCCTCTCCAACGCCAGTCTCCGCGCGTCCGCGTACGAACGCGTGATGCCACTCCTCGCCGCCGACATCACCGATTTGCAGGGACCGGACAGCATCGTCGCCGCCACGCAACGCGACGCCATCCGTTCCGCCGTGAGCACGCGACGCGAGCCCGCGGCCGTGTTCGAGGCGCTCACGAAGATGATCGCTCGAGGCTATCAGGTGCCAACGGCGGCGCAGGGCATTCGCGGATTGCCGCGCGAGAACTGGCCGGCCGTTTCCTCGGGAGTGGCGGCGCGCGCACTCGTCTCCTGGGCAAAAAACGCGGACGCCAACGAGCGCACGAGCCGCGACTACGTTGAAACGATTCAGATCGCCGACGAACTCGCCGGCACCCTGCCCTCCGAGGACGCGGCAGCGTTGCGCAATGACCTCCGTGGTTTGCGTGTGTCGGTGTTCGTCGTCCGCGCGGTGGTCGAGGGCATGCGTTACGATACTCCGCGGATCGTCGCACCCACCGGCCGCCCGTTCGAAATCATCTTCGAAAATCCCGACGTCATGCCGCACAACCTGGTCGTCGTCCGTCCCAACACCCGCGAGAAGGTTGGCCAGGCCGCGATGGCGCTCCCGCCGGATCATCGCGATGCCCGCGACCGCGCGTTCGTGCCGCCGTCGGACGATGTCCTCGCCGCCACCAAGATGCTGGAAACCGGCGGCAGCGAAACGCTCCGCATCCCGGCGCAGGCCACCGAAGGCGTGTACGAGTACGTCTGCACGTTTCCCGGACACTGGCTCATGATGTACGGCCAGCTGGTCATCACGAATGACGTCGACGCCTTTTTGAAAGCGAACCCCGCGGCCACCCCTGCGAAAGCTCCGAACTCCCCCGCCGCCCCGGCCCACTCCCACTGATCCTTGCGCCTTTCTCCTCCCGTCATTTCCCCCCGTTCGATCCTCCCATGAAAACAACCCTCCGCCATTTTCTGATCCGCGCGCTCATTGCCGTTTCCTTTCCCGTCCTAAGCCACGCGGTCGAACCCGGTTTCGAATCGCTTTTCAACGGGAAGGATCTTTCCGGCTGGGACGGCATGCCCGGCTTCTGGTCCGTCCGCGACGAGGCCATCACCGGCCAGACGACCGCGGAAAAAGGCCTCAAGGCGAACACGTTCATCGTCTGGCAGGGCGGCGAGGTGAAGAACTTCGAGCTGCGCCTGTCCTTCCGTCTCCTCGCCGACAACACCCAGGCGCGCGCCAACTCCGGCATCCAATACCGCAGCAAGATTCTCGACGCGGCCACGTGGGTCGTCGGTGGCTACCAATGCGACATGGATTACACCCGCCCGTATCTGGGGATGCTCTACGAGGAAAAAGGCCGCGGTATCATGATGAAGGCCGGCGAGCGGATCCGCATCCTGCCCGCGGGCGCGGACGGCAAAATGCAGATCGAATCCGCAGGGACCCCCACCGATCCGGCCGAACTCGTGGCGAGTTACCGCAAGGGGGATTGGAACGAGATGATCATCATCGCCCGCTCGAATCACTTTCAGCACTTCGTCAACGGCAAGCTCACCGCCGAAGCCACCGACCTCGACGACGCCAAGGCGGCGAAGTCCGGCGTGCTCGCCTTCCAGCTGCACACCGGTCCGCCAATGACCATTCAGTTCAAGGATATCCGGCTTAAAGTTCTACCGTGAAAACCGTGAAATCCGCCGGATGCGTCTTCGCGCTCCTCGCGCTGACGGCCGCTCCGCTCCCGGCCCAAAACCCCCGGCGGGTGATCCCGCCCACCGAGCCCACCGACCTCGTGGTCGCGCCCGGCTTCAAGGTGGAGCTGCTCTACACCGTTCCCAATAGCGACGAGGGCTCGTGGGTTGCGCTCGCGCTCGATCCGAAAGGACGGCTCATCGCCAGCGATCAATACGGCGGTCTGTACCGCCTCAAGGTGCCGTCGCCAGGTTCGGCCGGCGCCGTCGTCGTCGAACGCCTGAAGGTAAATCTCAACGTCCGCGTTCCGTCCGACACCAAGGCCGAGGCCGACGTCGATGCGGGCGCGGCCGATCCCGATGCGAAGAAAACCTCCCCGGAAATTCCGGAGGTGGGAGCGCATGGACTGCTCTACGCCTTCGACAGTCTCTACGTGATGGTCAACGAGCGTCCCCGCGGCCGCGGCCTGTGGCGTCTGCGCGACACGAATGGCGACGACACGTTCGACGAGGTGAAACTCATCCGCCAGATGAACGGCTCCGGCGAACACGGCACGCATTCCGTCGTGCTGGGGCCCGACGGGAAGTCCCTCTATTTCGCGAACGGCAACTTCACCGCCCTTCCCACCGGCATGGAAAAATCCCGCGGCGTCGCCTGGGGCGAAGATCACCTTCTCCCGCGGATGTGGGACGCGAAAGGCCACGCGCGCGGCAAACTCGCTCCGGGCGGCCATATCGGACGAATCGATCCCGAGGGAAAAACCGTCGAGTTGTTCGCCCATGGTTTCCGCAACGCGTTCGACATCGCGTTCGATCGCAACGGCGAACTCTTCGCGTACGACTCCGACATGGAGTGGGACCAGGGCGCGCCGTGGTACATGCCCACGCGCATCAACCACGTCGTCGACGGCGGCGAGTACGGCTGGCGCAGCGGCGCCGGTCGCTGGCCCGCCTATTACGCCGACAGTCTTCCCTCCGTGATCGACACGGGTCCCGGTTCGCCCACCGGAGTGACCTTCGGCACCGGCACGAAATTCCCGGCGAAATACCAGCGCGCGCTCTTCGCCGCCGACTGGACCTACGGCACGCTCTACGCGGTTCACCTCACGCCCGACGGCGCAAGTTTCCACGGCGAGAAGGAGGAGTTTCTGTCCGGCAAACCGCTTCCGCTCACCGACCTCATCGTCAATCCAAACGACGGCGCGATCTACTTCGCCGTCGGCGGCCGCCGCACACAATCCGCGCTCTATCGTATTTCCTATGTCGGAAACGAGAGCACCGCTCCCGCTGCACCAACCCAGCCCACGCCCGAGGCTGAACTCCGCCGCTCCCTCGAAACGCTTCACGCCGAGGGCACGCCCGCCACGGCGATTGCCACCGCGTGGCCGCACCTCGCGCACGCGGATCGCTTCGTGCGTTTCGCCGCTCGCGTCGCCATCGAACGCCAGCCCGCCGCGACCTGGGCCGAACGCGCCTTCGCGGAAACCCGGCCGGTCGCCGCGATCGAATCCCTGATCGCGCTCGCGCGGGTCGGGGACAAAGCGCTGCAGCCAAAGCTGCTCGCCGCGCTGGGGAGATTCGATTTCGCAGCGCTGGCTCCCGGGCTGCGCCTGCCGCTCGTCCGCGCGTGGCAGCTCGCCTTCACGCGCATGGGAAAACCCGACGCCGAGACCTGCGCTGCTCTCGCCGCAAAATTCGACCCGCTTTTCCCCCACGCCGATCCGCTCGTGAGCCGCGAACTCGCTTCGCTGCTCGTGTATCTGGGTTCAACCAACGTGGTCGCGAAGACCGTGCCCCTCCTGAGTGTGTCGGAACCGCCCGGCACCGCGCCCGAGGAACTCGCGAGCAAGGACCTCCTCGCCCGCAACACCACCTACGGTCGCATTGTGGCGAACGTCGGACAAAGCCGGCCCGACCGGCAGCAAATCGCCTACGCGTATGCCCTGCGCAACGCGACCGTGGGCTGGAACCCAAAACTGCGCGTGGATTTCTTCTCCTGGTTCTCGCGCACCAGTTCGTGGAAGGGAGGCGCGAGTTTTGACGGCTTCCTCCAAAACATCCGCACCGACTCGCTCGGCACCGTCACCGATCCCGCCGAACGGGCCGCGCTCGACGGTCTTTCGAAACCGCCCGCTCCGACCTTCCTCACCGGCGCAATTACTCCGAAGGGTCCCGGCCGCTCCTACACGGTCGACGAAGCCGCCGCACTCATGCCGGCGAAACTCACCGGCCGCGATTTCGAGCAGGGCAAGGGGCTCTTCGCCGCGGCCGCTTGCGTGGTGTGTCACCGCTTCGGCGCGGAAGGAGGTGGTGTCGGCCCCGATCTCACCGTCGCCGGCGGCCGCTACACCATCCGCGATCTGTTGGAGAACATCATCGAGCCCTCGCGCGTGATCAGCGACCAGTATGGCGTCGAGCAATTCGACCTGAATGACGGCACGGTCGCCATCGGCCGGGTGGTCGGCGAAGAACGCGGCGACCTGCTCCTCATGAGCAATCCCTTCGCGCCGAACGACCGCACCCGCGTGAAGGCCAGCACGGTTAAATCGCGCAAACCCTATCCCGTTTCGATGATGCCGCCCGGCCTGATCAACGCGCTGAACCCCGAGGAACTAAAAGACCTCGTCGCCTACATCCTCTCCGCCGGCAACCCCGCCGACCCGATGTTCGCGCCCGCGAAATAACCGGCGTCTTCCTCGAATTTCACCGGCTCATCAACCGCGTCGCCTCAGACGTCTTGTCATCTAATAGATGACAAGACGTTTTGCCCCTGGCTCGTTCAGTCGCGTTCACTGAGGAATTCCACGTCGAGCGGGATTGCCGTGGAACGCCCGCTTGCCGACGTGATCGCGATGCCGCCGGGCGCGGCCCGGACGTCCGCCACGATGTCGAACCCGCGCGGGATCGCCGCCACCGCAAAAATGTGCGCGACCCGCAGCGGCTTTTTCGGCGAAAGCTTCACGGATGTCGGATAGCCAGCGCGGTTGACCGCGTTGCTCCGCGCCGACTCGGCGAGTCCGAGGTGAAAATACGAAGTCGTTTCCTCGAGTCCGAGCACACCGCGGTGACGTCCGTTCCACGGCGCGTAGTGGCGTCCGCCGTTGGAGTGCCAGAGAACCGTGTGGCGCAGCACCTCCGGATTTTTAAGTTGGAGAAAAACCCAGCGCTCCCGCGGAAAAGTGACCGCGCTCCAGCCGAGCGATCTTCCGGATTTTCCCATCAGCATCACCAAATCCTCAAAGCCCTCCCTCGCCGGATAGCGCGAGAGATCCGCATTGCCGCCATTCGCCCGCGGCACGGACGAAAGCGAACGGAACTTCGCGCCGGACCGCAGCGCGGAGTAGCCGCCCGCTGCGGGATTTTCAAACGGCACGGGGAGAACTTGTCCCCATTCCCATCCGCCCGCGGAAACCCGCGCCGAACCTTCCGGCCCCGGAACCCGCAAGCAGGGATGGGTGCCGATGCTCATCGGTCCGCGAAATCCGATCAGCGTATGCTCGCAATAGATCGCGCTGTGTCCGGGCTGAAGCGTCAAGCGCTTGTCGATCGTTCCCCGCCGCACTTGAGTGACGAGGCGAAGGTGCAGGCTGCTCGCGTCGTGCTCGCGCGTCGCCGCGACCAAAGCCCAGTTTGCATTGGCTGGCTCACCATGCGGCGGATGCTTTTCGCCGCGCCATGACGTGCCGTTGCCGCCAAAGGGAGCGCAGAAAAAATCCCCGCGCAACGCCTGCAGCAACGGCGGCGTGTCCGCGGAAAGTTTTTCGTGCGCCCACGGCGCGATGGCGAAGGGCTGCACCTTGCGTCCGTCGGGCAGGCGAAAGGTCGCCGGTGCGAGCATGCCGCCGGTGCGCGTAATCCACGCCTCGACGTTTCGGTTTTTCAGCCGCCAGCTCGGCTGGCCGAACTTGGATTTAAGGGGCGCATCCACGCCCGCCAGCAAAAGTCGGGGCTGATTCCGAGGCAAGCCACCGAGGCGCGTTTGCTGTAGCTATGAGCGTGAGCGAGGGGATGGCTTGCGAACCACTCGCTCACGCTCGGGGCTACATTTTAGACAGACCTCCACCGCCGGTCATCCGGCACAATGTCACTTATTAAGTGACATTGTGCCGGGAGGAGTACCCGACTCAGAACTTCCACTCGACTCCGCCGAACACTCCCAGGCCGAGCGCGGGGTAGCCGTTTACTTCCTCGTACTTTTCATTGAGCAGATTTTCGGCGCGCGCTTTCAGCGTCAGGCGGTCGTTCACGCGATAGGCGGTGTAGAGACGCGCGACGGCGTAGTCCTCGCCGTCGATCGTCGCGAACGTGCGGGCGTGCACATCCTCGCGCTGCGCGGCAATCGCCACTCCGGCACCGGCGCTGAAGCCACGGCCGAAATCGTGCCACGCGTCGACGTTCGCGCTGTGACGCGGCCGCCGCAGCAGCCGTTTCGACTGCGTGAGATTGTCCGCCTCGAGATAGCTGTAACTCGCGCGGATCTCGATCGCACCGGGCAGCGTCGTCTGCGCCGAAAATTCCATCCCGCGGGTCCGCGCGCGCTCGACGTTGATCACCGTGCTGGGCGAGACGGCGAAGTTAAAGATGATGAGGTCGCGATAGTCTGTCTCGAACCACGTGGCGCTGAGCGTACCGCGCCGCTGCGGCAGATAGTAATCAACGCCTGCATCCCAACCGCGGCCTTTTTCGGCGCGGAGGTTGGGGTTGCCGACGTAGGAGGAGCTCCGGCCGTAAAGATCGAGGAAGCTCGGCGAACGAAACGCCGTGCCGTAGCTCGCGCGGAATTTCACCGAGCGCTGCGCGACGAGCCAGGCGGCGGTCGCACGGCCGGTCGTGGCCCGGCCGAAGGTGTCGAAGTCATCGCTGCGCAGGCCGGCGGTGAGGAAAAGATTTTCCGCGGGCGAAAATTCATCCTGCGCGAAGACCGCAAACAGCACCTGCTTCTTGTTGATGTTGCCGAAGCCGGTGTTGCGGGTGTGGTTGCCCTCCGCGGTAAAGCCGCTCGTGAAACGATGGCCCTCGATCCCCGAGTAAGTCGTCTGGGTGTCGAGCACAGCGCGGCGGTTCTTCACGACAGTGAACGAGGTCGCGCGATTCGCCCGCGGGCTTTCGGCCACGAAGCGGCGGTCCTGGCCGCCGAGGACGACATGCGCATTCCAGTCGGCGGCGAGCTTCACATCGGCAAACGCGGTGAGCAGCAGGTTCTCCTCGCGGGTTTGGTTGTCGGGATCGTTCGTGTAGCGATCGCCGGGGTCGCCGTACACGCCGTGAAACCAGCGCGCGGTGGCGCCGAGGGTGACGCGTTCGTTCACCGTGTGATCGAGACGCAGCGTGGAATTGGCGGAGCCGAAGGAATTGTTGGCGCGATCGTTGTCCGTATGCCCGCCCTGCGCGGAGAAATTATAGGCGGTGGCGCCCCGCGCGCCCTGGGCGGAAACCGCGCCCTGCACCGTCCCGAAGCTCCCGCCTTCCACGGCGACGCTCCCGCTGGGCGGCCCCTCGCCCCGCAGGGCTCGGAGCGAGATGACGCCGCCGATCGCTTCGCCGCCGTAGAGCGTGCTCTGCGGGCCGTGCGCCACCTCGAGGCTGTCGCATGCCGCAAGGCACGCGCCGCCGAGGAAGACCTGGTAATCGGTGTTGGGGTCGTTCAGCCGGAGTCCATCGACGAGAAAGAGCGTCTGGTTGGAATTCGCGCCGCGCAGGAAGAGCGATGTCGTGCCGCCGGTCGCGCCCGTGGCAAAATGCGGAGCACCCGCCACGCCGCCGAGCGCCTGCGAGAGCGATGCGATTTGCCGGCGCGCAAATTCGGCGGCGGAAAAGGAATCGACGGCCGACCCGAGATTTTGCGGCAACGTCGCGGTGCGCGTGGCGCTGGAAATGACAGGATCGAGCTGGGTCGGCCCCGCATTCGTAATGACCTGGCCGCATGCGATCGAAAAAGCGGCGCACGCCGAGAGGACGAGGGAAAGCCGGCGCGCGAAGCGCGGCTGGGAAGGGATGTTTTTCACGGATGTCTGCTGGGTTCAGGGCAAGAGCAGAACCATCCGCGCCACCGGGGACAGGTTGCCACTCCCACGCTTCATTGTTTGCGATGAAGTTTTCGCGAGCGGCCGCGCAATCGGCCACACGCGTGAGCCTTCCGGGAAGAGATGTTCGGACTCCGCATTTGGCGCGCCCCATGGTGCGTTTGCCTTCCCCCTCGCCTTCACCGGAGCGAACCCCGATTGGCTTTGCCCGCCTGTCCGCTTAACGGACGGCGGTCTGGGTTTGTGATGCGATACCGCAGCGCAACTGTGGCCGGTTCTCACGGCCTTCCCTGTTTCCCGAAAGTGGATCTGATAAAAAGAACAACGGACGGGCGGCACCGTCGGACAACCGCGCGAGCCACGGCAAGCTTTATTCACATCATCACATTTAGATTCGTAGATATGTGCTCTTGCCAAAGCCCGCGACCCGCATTGGCTCTCCCCATGAAAAACCGCCCCCGCCGCTCCGATTCGACTGAAGCGCTGCGACAGCTTTTCGCGTCGCGCATCGCCGTGCTCGACGGCGCGATGGGATCGATGATCCAGACCTACCAGCTTGAGGAGGCGGATTTTCGGGGGGAGCAGTTCAAGTCTCATCCCCACGATCTGAAGGGTAACAACGACCTCCTCTGCCTCACCAAACCGTCCGTGATCGAGGAAATCCATGCCCAGTATTTCGCCGCCGGAGCGGACATGGTTGAGACGAACACCTTCAGCTCCACGTCCATCGGCCAGGCTGACTACAAACTCGAGTCCGTCGTCACCGAATTGAATCTCGCCGCCGTCGCCGTCGCCCGCCGCGCCGCGGAAAAAGCCGAAGCCGCCACGCCGGGCCGCCGTTGCTTCGTCGCCGGCGCGATCGGGCCGCTCAACCGCACGCTTTCGATGTCGCCCGATGTGAACCGCCCGGATTTCCGCGCCGTCACGTGGGACCAGGTCGTCGCGAGTTACACCGAGCAGATTTGCGCGCTGCTCGATGGCGGCGTCGACGCGCTGCTCGTTGAGACGATCTTCGACACGCTGAATTCCAAGGCCGCGCTTTTCGCGATCGAATCCGTCTTCGACGAACGCGGCGAACAGGCCCGCGTGCCCGTCATGATCTCCGTCACGATCACCGACGCCTCCGGCCGCACGCTCTCGGGCCAGACGATCGGGGCTTTCTACAATTCCGTCCGCCACGCGAAGCCGTTTTCCGTCGGCATCAACTGCGCGCTCGGCGGCAAGGCGATGCGCCCGTACGTCGAGGAGCTCGCGAGCATCGCCGAGTGCTACGTCACCTGCTATCCAAACGCCGGTTTACCCAATGCCTTCGGCGGCTACGACGAAACGCCGGCCGACATGGCGGCCGTCCTCGGCGAGTTCGCCGCGAGCGGTTTCGTGAATCTCGTCGGCGGCTGCTGCGGCTCGACGCCGCCGCACATCGCGGCCATCGCGCAGGCCGTCAAAGGCAAGGCACCGCGAAAAGTCACCGCCCACTCCGGCGCGATGCAGCTGAGCGGCCTCGAAGCCCTGGCGGTTTCCTGAATTGAAGCGCGAAGACGCCAAGGCGCGAAGAATCGATCCATCCCAGCCTTGGCTTTACTTCGCGACTTCGCGTCTTTGCGCTTAATCCCTTCTTAAGAGTGTCCACCTCCGCCGCCCAACCCTCCGCCTCCCAGTTCCTCGTCATCGGCGAGCGCACGAACATCACCGGTTCGCCGAAATTCGCGAAGGCGCTGAAGGCCGGCGACTGGGACGCGTGCCTCGCGATCGCGAAACAGCAGGTCGAGAGCGGCGCCAACATCATCGACGTGAACGTCGACGAGGCGCTGATCGAGGGTGAGACGACGATGGTGAAGTTTCTCAACCTCATCGCCGCCGAGCCCGACATCTCACGCGTGCCCGTGATGATCGACTCGTCGAAATGGACCGTCCTCGAGGCCGGCCTGAAATGCATTCAAGGCAAGGGCATCGTGAACTCGATTTCGCTCAAGGACGGCGAGGCCGAGTTCCTGCGTCGCGCGAAGCTGCTCATGCGTTACGGCGCCGCCGCGGTGGTGATGGCGTTCGACGAACAGGGCCAGGCCGCAACCCGCGACGAAAAGGTCCGCATCTGCACGCGCGCGTACAAGCTGCTCACCGAAAAACTCGGTTTCCCGCCCGAGGACATCGTGTTCGACCCGAACATCCTCACCGTCGCGACGGGCATTGAGGAGCACAACAACTACGCCGTCGATTTCTTCGAGGCCACGAAGATCATCAAGGCCACGCTCTCGCGCGCGAAAGTTTCCGGCGGCGTGTCGAATGTGTCGTTCTCCTTCCGCGGCAACAATCCCGTCCGCGAGGCGATCCACACCGTTTTCCTCTACCACGCGATCAAGGCCGGCCTCGACATGGCGATCGTCAACGCCGGCATGCTCGGCGTTTACGACGAGATCGAACCCGAACTCCGTCACCACGTGGAGGACGTCATTCTCAATCGCCGTCCCGACTCGACCGAACGACTCGTCACGTTCGCAGACAATCTAAAGCTCAAACAAGCGGAGCGGGCGGATGGTTCGAAGGAGCTCTCAGCTCTTAGCTCTCAGCCCTCAGCTTCTGACGCCAGTTGGCGCAACGCCTCCGTCGAGTCGCGCCTCTCGCACGCGCTGGTGAAGGGCATCGACCAGTTCATCGAGGCCGACACCGAGGAAGCCCGCGCCAACTCCGCGAAATATCCGCGACCGTTGAACATCATCGAGGGTCCGCTGATGGACGGCATGCGCGTCGTCGGCGATCTTTTCGGCGCCGGCAAAATGTTTCTCCCGCAGGTCGTGAAGTCCGCGCGCGTGATGAAAAAATCCGTCGCCTACCTCACGCCGTTCATGGAGGAGGAAAAACGCCTGCTCATCGCCGGCGGCGGCACGGCGAAGCCCAATGGAAAATTCCTCATCGCGACGGTGAAGGGCGACGTCCACGACATCGGCAAGAACATCGTCGGCGTCGTGCTCGCCTGTAACAATTACGAGGTGATCGATCTCGGCGTGATGGTGCCGTGCGACAAGATCCTCGCGACCGCGAAGGAGAAGAACGTCGACGTCATCGGCCTCTCCGGGCTCATCACACCTTCGCTCGACGAGATGGTGCACGTCGCGAAGGAAATGAAGCGCCAGGGTTTCACCGTCCCGCTGCTGATCGGCGGCGCGACCACGAGCCCGGCGCACGCGGCGGTGAAAATCGCCCCGGAATATCTCCCGGGCGTTGTTCACGTCCTCGACGCCTCGCGCGTCGTGAACGTCGTCAGCGCGATTCTCTCCGCCGAGCAGAAGCCGAAGTTCATGGCCGAGAATGCCGCCAAGCAGGAACGCCAGCGCGTCGAGTTCGGCGAGCGCCGCAACAAGCGCCCGCTCCTCTCGCTCGCGACCGCCCGCTCCCGGAAGCAAACCTTCGACTGGAAAACCGTCGACATCCCCCGCCCCGAATTCTTCGGCACCCGCATCTACTCCTCCGCTCCTGCTCTCAGCTCTCAGCACTTGGCTCTCAGCTTAAGCGACATCGTCGCTTTCATCGACTGGGGCCCGTTCTTCAGCGCGTGGGAACTCCACGGCCGCTATCCGCAAATTCTCGAAGACCCGGTCGTCGGCGTCGAAGCGAAGAAACTTTTCGCCGAAGGACAGAAGCTGCTCGCGCAAATCGTCGCGGAAAAACGCTTCACCGCCAAGGCGATCATCGGCTTCTGGCCGTGCAACGCCGTGGGCGACGACATCGAAGTCTACGCCGACGAATCGCGCAGCCGCGTGCTCACGACCTTCCACCAGCTCCGCCAGCAGCTCGAGAAACCCGCGGACCAGTTCAACCACTGCCTCGCCGACTACATCGCGCCGAAGGACAGCGGCCGCCTCGACTATATGGGCGGCTTCGCGGTCACGGCGGGACACGGCGTCGAGGAATTCGCCGCCGAATTCCGCGCGAAGCATGACGACTACAACGCAATCATGGCGCAGGCCCTCGGCGACCGTCTGGCCGAGGGGCTCGCGGAGATGATGCACAAACGCGTTCGCGATCTCTGCGGTTACGGCCGCACGGAAAACCTGACGATGGAAGAGATCATCCGCGAAAAATACCGCGGCATCCGCCCCGCGCCGGGTTATCCCGCGTGTCCGGACCACACCGAGAAGCCGATCCTATTCCAGCTCCTCGACGTCGAAGCCGCCACCGGCATCAAACTCACGGAGAGCTGCGCGATGTATCCGGCCAGCAGCGTGAGCGGGTGGTACTTCAATCATCCCGACTCGAAATATTTCGGCGTCGGCAAAGTCGGCAAGGACCAGGTCGAAGACTACGCGAAGCGCAAAGGCCAGACTCAGGCCGAAGCCGAAAAGTGGCTGGGGCCGTATCTGGACTACGATCCGGCCTGAGAAACGCAGGACTGGGTCAGTTCGAAACTGTAGCGGCGGTCTATGACCGCGTCCGGGAGGGTGCGGACACCAAAGGGCGTTCTTGGGCGGCGACGAGTGCGCAGCTAACGCCGCTGCTTCCCGGCGCTGCATGAACCGGTAAAGGCGGAAACCATACTTCGATTCGACAACCCAGCGCGTTACCTCCAGCAATCCCAGTCATGAACCCCCGCCCTTTCCTGGCAAAAGCGGCAATTCGTGCCGCTCGAGAACACTGTTAGCCAAAGAAGATGGTCTCGCACTTCCATCTGCCAGACACCGCGAAGCCGTGCCACAAGCAGCTCAAGCGCCTTATTCTCGCTGTTCGAGACATTCAGAACGGCAGCTCAGCGTAGGTTTCCTTTCATGAATTGGTACAAAATCGAAACGAACAA
>DATAKE010000015.1:0-11628 GCA_036261745.1 Opitutaceae bacterium | reverse complement strand
CACCTATCATTATGTGGGGTCATCCGAGCTTTCTCCGGAAGAGCTGACCAAAAAAGCCGAGCACGGTTTTTTTATCCAATTGGATGAGCTCTTGTATATGGACCGAGGAGAGATGAAAGAATGGGCCGACTGGGATAAAAGTTTGATCCCGCGGGCGTACATCAATCCCAAGGACATAGTTGCGATCATGCAGTTTAAAGGTGACCCGCGGGAAAAATACGAATGATGAAGAAAGGGCCGCGCCAGCCGCCAGAGCGGGGCCGGCTCATCAATGACCTTGGGCTCTCATGAAAGCCATCGACGGCTATTTTCTCATCCCGCCGCAGGAGCAGACGTGGAAGGTCGCGAATCCGATGAGGATTCCGTACGCCGATCTGCTGGAGCGCACGAAGAGCGAGATGCTTGGCGCGAGACTGTGGCGGCTGCCCCCGAAGAGCGCGAACACGCTGCACAAGCACGTCAAAGCGGAGGAATTCTTTTTTGTCCTCGAAGGCGTCGGGCGGATGCGGGTCGGCGAGGAAACGCTCACGGTGCCAAAGCACGGCGGCGTGCTCGTCGGTCCGCAGATGATGCGGCAGATCTTCAACGACACGGACACCGAGGTGCTCTGGCTCATCCTCGGCGCGCCGGAAAATGAGTTCGGTCCCGGTGAAAAGTTCGACCTCAAGCTCTTCTGGCCGACGGACCCGAAGCAGCTGCCCAGGGAATTGGAAGGGGTGACGTGGCCGCCAAAGCAGAAGCCCGACCAGCCCCCAAACCAAACGACAACGTGAGCGAAACGCAGGAAACTCCCCTCCTCGTTTGGTTTTTCGCCGGGTTGTTCGCGCTGCGGGTGCTGTTTACGGGCGGGGTGATGATCGTGATGTTCATTGACGCCGATCTGCGCGGTGAAACCCACCGGTCGCTGTTGATTCCGATCAGCACCCTGGCGGTGCTGGCGATCCGAGGGGTTGGGTTCTGGCGGCTCATCAAATTGCGCCGGAGCGCTCCGCTTTGGCTGCTCACTGCTTTCATCGTCAGCGCGATCTTCTCAGCGGCTCAGCTGGCCCTCATCGGCAGGGAGCGTGTCCTTCTCCAGCAAGGTCCGGCCGTCCTGATCGTCGAATACACCATCGCCCTGATTGTGGTCGGCTACGCGTTCAGCCTCCGCCGCCGCGGCGTTCTGAAAAAATAAAAGGCGAAGCAACCCGCCGCGGTCGACGACTCAGGCCGAGATCGAATCGAAGACCCGGACTTTTTCCCACAGGTGCGAGCAGTCGGCGACGAACTTTTTGTGGAGGGGATGCGTCTGATAAATGTTCTGGCCCCCGACATCATCGAACAGGAGCAGCTCCGAGGCGTGATAGCCCGACTCCACCACCTCTCGTTTTTCCGTGCTGGCCGGCACGCCGACATGAATGGCCTTCACCGTCTCGATCGCGGCCAGCGAGCGGATGCCCGCCAGCAGTTTTTCCAGATCCGCCTTCGAGGCGGGATTCTTCAGCCAGAAGAAAACATGGTGCGTGAGCTTGGGGAGCGTGGCCTTTGATGGATTGGTGGAGGTCATGAGAATCGTGGCAGAATCCGGATAGACGCATGCGGGCGGGTTTGGTCTCTAAAATTGCTTGCTTCGTTTCCTCGATCCGGCTTTTTGCCGAGCGCCCCGACGTCTCCAGCCGTCGCCCGATGCTCTTCAACTCGCTTACGTTCGTGGTTTTCTTCGCCGTCGTCGTGACGGCGTATTGGACGCTTCGCTCCTGGGAGGCGCGCAAGAATCTGCTGCTGATCGCGAGTTATCTTTTCTACGGCGCGTGGAATCCGCCGTTCGCGCTGCTGCTCTTCGCCACCACCGCGCTGGATTTTTATCTTGGCGGCCGCATCGCCGCCGCGGACTCGCCGGGCGCGCGCAAGGCCTGGATGTGGGCCAGTGTGGCGGCGAACCTGAGCGCCCTCGGGTTTTTCAAATACGGGAATTTCCTCCTCGAAAACTTCCAGTGGCTGCTCGCCCGGGCCGGCGTCGCCTACCAGCCGCCGCACCTCGATGTGTTTTTGCCGATCGGGATTTCGTTCTACGTGTTCCACTCGCTGTCCTACACGCTGGATGTCTACCGGCGCGTGTGTGAGCCGACGCAATCGCTGCGCGATTTCACGCTGGCCGTCTCGTTTTTTCCGCAGCTTGTCGCCGGCCCGATTGTGCGCGCCGCCGATTTCCTGCCGCAACTGAAGGAGGCGCGGGTGTTGAAACCGGGCCAGTTTGGCTGGGGTCTGGCCCTGATGACGCTCGGGCTGTTCGAGAAAGTCGTCTTCGCCGACACGCTCCTCGCCAGCTCGGCGGACACCATTTTCGCGTATCGCGGATCGCTGCAGTCGCTCGACGCGTGGACCGGCGTGCTGGCGTTTTCCGGGCAGATCTTTTTCGACTTCGCCGGCTATTCGACCTGTGCGATCGGTGCGGCGCTCTGCCTTGGGTTCAATCTCAAGGACAACTTCCGCTTCCCGTACGCGGCCGTGGGATTTTCGGATTTCTGGCGGCGCTGGCATATTTCGCTTTCCACCTTCCTGCGCGATTTTCTCTACATCCCGCTCGGCGGAAACCGGTCCGGCCCCGCGCGCGCCGCGGTGAACCTGATGATCGTGATGTTCATCGGCGGGCTCTGGCACGGGGCCGCATGGACCTTCGTGGTATGGGGCCTGATTCACGGCGGGCTGCTCGTGCTCGAACGCGCTCTCAAGGCGGCCGCCGGCGAAGCCGCGTGGCTGCAAAATCCCCTCGTGAAAGCCGGACTCGGGCTCGGCACGTTTGTCGCGGTGTGTTTCGCATGGGCGTTTTTCCGCGCCACGGATTTTCCCACGGCCTCGCGCCTTGTCCGCTCGATGGCGGGCGTGCTGTCCGGCGACGCGCTCTTGAGCACCCGCGAAATCATCCAGGTTTTCAGCGTGGTCGGCGGATTGCTCCTCGCGCACTGGAGTCTGCGCGACACCAGTCTCGAAGCGGTGGTGGCGCGCATGCCGCGTCCGGTGATCGTGGCGATTTGGACGCTGATGCTGTGCGCGGTGATATTAACCCAGGGAAGCGGCAATGCCTTCATCTACTTTCAATTTTGAGCGGGAGATTCCCTCCCTGCCGTGGCGCAGCCTCGGGCTGGCCGTGGTGCTGCTGACGGTGGCGGCAACCGCGGCGTGGGAAATCCGCTGCCGCGCTTGGGGCTATGCGCCGACGCTGGACGACACCTCCGACCTTTGGGCCGAGCAGCGGCGCATGGTGAAACCGGACTCGATCGTGGTCATCGGTGACTCCCGCGCGTTGTTCGACACGGATCTCGATGCGCTGGAGCAGGGCCTGGGGCAGCGTCCGGTGCAACTCGCGCTTGTCGGCAGCTGCGCCTATCCGATCCTGGAAAATCTCGCCAACGACGAAAATTTCCGCGGCACCATCATCTGCAGTCTGCTGCCCGGAATCTTTCTGGCCCCCGCCGGGCCGCCGGTGGAAAACTCCCTCACCGCGCTCAAGCGCTACCAGAAGGGGACCATCGCACAGCGCGCCAGTCACCGGCTCAGCCTTTTGCTGGAGGACCGCCTCGCCTTTATCCAGCAGGAGGACCTGACGCTCGAACAACTGCTCAAGCGGCTGCCGATCCCGAACCGCGCCCATGCGCAACTCCCGCCCCGCCTCCCGCCGTATTTCTACACGCTGGATCGCGACCGTCGCGCGCGAATGACGGAACAAGCCGCCCGGCCCGGCGAACTCCAGGAGCGGATCAAGGCGGGCTGGATCCCTCTCTTCACGCCGCCGCCTCCGCCAAGTTATGTGCCGAAGGAAGCGTTTCTCCAAGGCATGGGCCAGGCCATCGAGCAACGTTTCAAGGACATCGTCACCTCCGTAGCGAAGCTTCACTCCCGGGGCGGCAAGATCGTGTTCGTGCGCTATCCGTTCACCGGTGAACTCAAAAAAATGGAGGACGCCGGCACGCCCCGGGCGGGTCCGTGGACGCGGATCATCAAGGAAACCGGCGCGCCCGGGATTTATTTCGAAGACCATCCCGAACTCGCGAGTTTCGACTGCCCGGAATGGTCGCACCTGTCAGGACCCGATTCGGTGGAATTCACCAAGCGTCTCGTGCCCCACTTGAAGAAGGCCCTTTCGACACCGGCGGTGAGCCAGCAGCAAGGTCAGAAACCCTGACCGACCCCGCCCGGCGAAAAGGCCTTTCGCGCCGCCCAGCAACCCGGTTGAGCCAGAATTTTTTCACCCCAAAAAACATCATGATCATCTGGCGCGGCCTTGGCATTCTCGTCCCGCTCATCGTAGCGGTTGTTTTCATCTCGACCCTTTCCCTCGTGGATCTCGCGGCGAACAACACGGATTATTCGAAATGGCACTATTGGCCGAAAGCCCTGGGGGCAATTCTCGCGGCCGCCGCGGTTTGGTTCTTGGGGCGCTACCTGAATGGCCGGCCGGGAAAAGTGGTGATCGAAAAGGAGACCGGACAGGAAATCACCCTCCGCTCCGTGCATGATGTTTTCTTTCTGAAATTCGAGTACTGGGCTTTCGTGCTCATTGCCTTCGCGGTGATCGGCTACTTTGCCTGAGCAGGCGCCCGTGCCAGCGGTCGGGTGCGCCGGCGCCTGACAAATGCTCGCCGGACCGGCTCACTTGCCTGCCCCGCTTGACACGTGCCGTAGATTCGAGCGCGTGACTCCGACCCCATCATCGCCGCGATTCCTGTCCCGCGGCGTGGTGTTTGTCGCCGTGCCCGTGGCGCTCACGGGGATCTACACCACGCAGCTGGTGCTGGCCGGAAACTTCAAATCATGGGGCCGCGCCCTCTGGCAGGAGACGGTTTACTGGTCGGCGTGGACGCTCATCTCCGTGGGCATTTTCTGGCTGTGCCGCTGGCTGCACGCGGGGCCGCGGCGCTGGCAACGCCACGCGCTCGGCCTGCTGGCGGGGGCGATTGCCGCCATGGTGTTGCTGCCGCTCATCTATCATTCGGTCTGGTTCGGCACGAACTGGCTCGCCTGGAAACTCGAGCTCTTCGCCACGGCGCCCCCGGCGTTTTATCCGGCGCTGCGCCGCGTCGCGGTGAATTTGATCGGCCCCAGCGTCATCCTCTACGCCGGCACGGTCCTCGCCTGGCACGCGGCAACTTACTATCGCGATTCGAAAGCCCGCCAGCTGCAGTCCGCCGAGCTGGAATCGCTGCTGCGGCAGGCGCAGCTGCAGGCGCTGCGCAACCAGCTCAATCCCCACTTTCTTTTCAACACGCTCCACTCGATCGCCGAGCTCGTGCACGAAAACCCACCGCACGCCGAGCAGATGCTGCTGCGGCTCGCGGAGCTGTTGCGCAAGGCGCTGCGCTCATCGAGCGAGCCGGAGGTGGCGCTCGCGGAGGAACTCGACTTCGTCCGCGGCTATCTGGAGATCGAGCAGATGCGGCTCGGCGATCGCCTGCGGGTGACATGGGACATCGCGCCCGAGGCGCTGTCCGCCCGCGTGCCAAGCCTGCTGCTCCAGCCGCTCGTCGAAAACGCGATCCAGCACGGCATCGCTCCCTCGGTGCAGACGGGCACGCTGCTCATCCGCGCCTGGCGCGAGGGTGAATTCCTCCACGTGCAGGTCCGCGACAACGGCCCGGGTCTGTCGGCCGCGCCTTCCGATCAGCGCCGTGACTCCGGCAGCGGCGTCGGGCTAGCGAACACCCGCAGCCGGCTGCAGCGGCTCTACGGCGAACACCATCGTTTCGAGCTGATCGACGACCACGGGTTGTCGGTGAACGTGCGTTTTCTTTTCACTCCCGCGCCCGCTCCGGCCAACGCCATCCATGCCACCTGAAATTTCCCCCGCCAGGCCTTTGCGCGTTCTCATCGTCGACGACGAGCCGGTGGCCCGGCGCCGGCTCCGGCGTTTCCTGCAAAACGCCGACGGCATCGCCCTCGCGGGTGAATGCGGCGATGGCGCCGCCGCCGTGGCTGCAATTCGGCGGCTCGCGCCGGACATCGTTTTTCTCGACGTGCAGATGCCCGGCATGAACGGCTTTGAAGTGCTGCGCGCGCTCGGACCGGCCGCGATGCCCGTCGTGATTTTCGTGACGGCCTTCGATCAGTTCGCGTTGCAGGCATTCGAGGCGCAGGCGGTCGACTACCTGCTCAAGCCGTTCGGCGAGGAACGGGTGAGTCAGGCACTGGCTCGAGCCCGGCTTTTTCTCGACGGCGGCGCGGCGAACAAAAACAAAGCCCATGGCGAACAAATCGCGGGACTGTTGCGCGCGACCGCCGCGCCGTTGCCGGCCTCGGCCCTGCTCGTGAAACGCGATGATCGCGTGCTGGTCCTGCAGCCCGGCGAGATCGACTGGCTCGAAGCCGATGGCGACTACGTGCGGCTGCATGTGGGCGGCGAGTCGCATCTCACCCGCGCCACGCTCACCGACATGGAGCGCCGGCTGCGTCCCGCGGGCTTTGTGCGCATCCATCGCTCGCGCCTCGTGAATTTGAGTCGCGTGAAGGAGCTGCGTCCGTTGTCGCGCGGCGAATCCGTGGTGCTGCTGAAGAACGGCGTGCGGCTGGAGGCAAGTTACGCGTTCATGAAGCTCGTGCAGGATCAGCTCGGCGGGGCCCCGGCCTGACGCTGCTGCGCCAAACCTTCCCAGCCTTGTCATTCTGAGCGGAGCGAAGAATCCAGCAGCGCATCCGAACTTCGCTTGGGGTACGGAAGTCGAAGTGGATTCTTCGCTCGGCTCAGAATGACAAACAGGTTTTAAGACCGGCCTTGAGGTGCAGCTTCGTCGCGCGGATGCAGGCTTCGTCGTTCGTGGCGCAGGGTTCGTCGCAAAAATATTTTCTGCTCCGGCTTTCCGGGTGACGTTGCTCACCGATGAAAACGCCCCGCATCGCTTTGCTGCTTGGGTTGCTGCTGGTGTCGTCGCTGTTGGCGCTGGAATCGGGAGTGGGAAGCACGCCAGGCGGTGCGGAACGCGTCCCCCTGCCCCGCGACTATCAGACGACGTTCGTGGAAGTTCGCGCCAGCAACCAAACCGCGCAGGGTCTCCTCGGCACCATCTACGCCAGCCCGGCGGCCGCGGCGGTCCGTGAGCTCGCCAGTCTCTCCTACCCGGACGGATCGGTCTTCGTGATGGAATGGGCGCAACCGGTGAAGGGCGCGAACGGCGAACCGCTGGTCGATGCCAACGGCAACTGGCAAAAAGGCGTCGTCGTGCGGCTCGATGTGATGCGACGCGAAAAAGGTTTCGGCGCCGCCTATGGCGACAAGCGCGCCGGCGAATGGGAGTTTGCGAGCTATGGCGTCGATGGCAGCCCCCTCCCGCCGCCACCGACCGGCTGGGCTTCGTGCGCGGCATGCCACGCCAAGGCCGCCGCGCGCGACTTTGTGTTTCGCGGTCGCTTCCCGGCAATCGATTCGAACTAGCCGGAGTCGCGCGAACTCATTCATGACCGCTCCGACCCCGACTCCCCGGCCCTACACGCCCGCCGTTTCCAACTCTTCCCAAGCCCTCAAGGCCATTCTTTGGGGCGGACTCGCCTGCGGCGTCCTCGACCTGACCTTCGCGTTGATTTTCTACCCCACTTTTCGCGGAGGGAAACCGATGGGGGTCATGCAATCGATCGCCGCGGGGCTCCTCGGCAAGGGCGCCTTTCAAGGCGGCGCCGGCACCGTGGCGCTCGGGGTGTTGCTCCATTTCGTCATCTCCTTCGGGGCGGCCACGGGATTTTTTCTGGCGAGCCGCAAACTGCGTTTCCTCACCGGACACGCGATCGTCGGCGGCATGCTGTACGGCGTGGTGTTTTATTTTTTCATGAACGGAGTCGTGCTGCCGCTCTCGGCTTTGCCCAACGCGCCCTTCCCGCCGCGGATCAGCGCGCGCATCCTTCCCGTGCTGGGCGCGCATTTGTTTTTCGTCGGACTTCCCATCGCGCTGGCGGTCCGGCGCTGGGCGAAGCCCGCGCCCTGACGCTCACTCGCGCGGCCGGCGGCGGTTGAGTTCCTCGAGTAATTCCGGGAAAGCGTCGCGCACGGGGGAGTCGGCGAGGAAATTTTCGGCGGCGGATTTTTCGCCCCGGGCACGAAGTCCGGCGTAGACGTGGAGTTCGAATTGGAGGCGTAGCGCCGCGTGTTCGGTTTTCAACCCGAGCGCGTCGAGCAGGAAAAGCAACGCCTCGACCGTGGAATAATTTCCCGCGCCCTGTTGATCGCGCAGGAGGTAGCGGCTCGGTCCCGTCATGGGCAAACTCACGAGCCGGCCCCAGGGTTTCACGCCGTGCATCATGCGCGCAGCTTCACGCCAGCTGCCGTCGAGCAACAAGACCTGCGGCGCTGGACTAGGTGGGGCGGGTCTGTGACCCGCCCTTTCCGATTCGAAAGCACCTGAGGGCGGGTCGCTGATCCGGCCGACTTCCATCATCTTCGCCAGCGGCTCGCCCAAGGGATGCAAAATCCACAGCTCGCGGCCGGGACGATGGATCGCCGCTTCGATCAACGGCAGGTCGTGGCGGAAAACGTGGCCGCGCGAGGCCGGGATCACCCGGTTGATCAGCCGGCCGGTGCTGGTCGGCCGCCAGAATTCGCGATGGTGAATCAGCACGTCGATCGCCAGCGGGCACTCGATCGTCCGCTCGCCGGAGCAGATGCACCAGCGCGGCGAAAACCGGCAGCGTTCGCACCGCGGCTGGCTTTGGAGGATGACGCTTCTCGGCATGCCATCCCACGCCGCGTCAATTCCCGGGCAACGTCAACGAAGCAATCCTGCTCAAGATTCTTCGCCGTAGCAGCCGAGGTAACGAGGCTGGAGGATGCGGATTGCCTCGATCGCCAGCCTCGTTACCTCGATCGCCAGCCTCGTTACCTCGGCTGCTACTGGCCGAGCGGCAGAACCTCTCCGACTCTCGCGCGTCCTTTCATCACACTCTTCTCCCATGCTCTATCGTCCTTTCGGAAAACATCCCGTCACCACCTCTGAAATCGGTTTCGGCGCCTGGGCCATCGGCGGCTCCTGGGGCGCGCAGGCCGACACCGATTCCCTCGCCGCGCTCAACCGCGCCCTCGATCTCGGCTGCACCTTCATCGACACGGCCGCCGGCTATGGCAACGGCCGCAGCGAAAAGCTCATCGCCCAGGTGCTGCGCGAACGCACGAAGGCCGGGAAAAAGGAAAACGTCTTCGTCGCTACCAAAACGCCCCCCGCCGACGGCACGTGGCCGCCGTCGCCTTACGACCGGGCCGAGGATCGTTATTCGGAAAAATATCTCCGTTCCAATCTCGTGACCCGTTGCGCCAACCTCGGCGTCGCCCGGCTCGACCTGTTGCAGCTTCACACCTGGACGCGCGCCTGGAACCGAAACCCCACGCCGTTTAAAATCCTGCGGCAGCTCCAGCGCGAGGGTCTCATCGGGCTCATCGGCGTCTCCACGCCCGAGCAGGATCAGAACTCCGTCATCGACCTGATGCGCGGCGGCTGGATCGATTCCGTGCAGGTCATCTACAATCTCTTCGAGCAGGAACCCGCGGCGGAACTCCTCGATGCCGCGAAGGAATGCGGCGTCGGTGTCATCGTGCGCGTGGTTTTCGACGAAGGGGTTCTCACGGGCAAATTCACCGCCGGCACCAAGTTCGCCCCGGACGATTTCCGCGCGAAGTATTTCGAAGGCGACCGCCTGGCCCGCGCGATCGCACACGCCGACGAAATCAAAAAGGACCTCGCCGGCACGGCCTACACGATGCCCCAGGCCGCGATCAAATGGGTCCTCGCGCATCCCGCGGTTTCGGTCGTGATTCCCGGCATCCGCACGGTCGCGCAGGCCGACGCCAACTGCGGCGTCAGCGACCTCCCGCTGATGCCCCCGCCGCTGGTTGAACAACTCCGCCGGCACAACTGGCGCCGCGGCGTGTGGTACGGCGGGAAATAGGAGCCAAAATCGTTGAACCACAGAGACACGGAGAGCACAGAGAAAACGAAGGGATTTCTCTGTGACCTCTGTGCCTCTGTGGTTAACAAGATCGAGCCTGACGAAGGATGTCCGCAACCGATGCCGCGAACCCCTTCCCCCTCTTGCTACGTCTTACTTTTTCGCTAGCTAGCACCCTAGAACCCACCCCCTCCCCCATGCGTTCCCTCGTTTGCTTTGCGCTGACCGCTCTCGCCCTCGTTCTTTCCGCCGCCCGTGCCGCTGACGGCGCCGCGCCCGCTCCTCTTCTCGACAAGGCCGGCAATCCCGCCGGTTTCCGCACGCTCGCCCTGGGCGACGCCGCGCCGGATTTTTCCCTGCCGGGCATCGATGGCCGCACCTACTCGCTCAAGGATTTTGCCGGACCCGATGTGCTGATGGTGCTTTTCACCTCGAACCACTGCCCCACCTCGCACGCGATCGAGAAACGCCTTCAAGCCCTCCGCACCGAGCTGCGCAGCCGCAGCTTCGCGCTCGTGGCCATCAACCCCAATCACCCGGACGGCCACAGCATTGATGAACTCGGCTATGGCGAATATTCCGACTCGTTCGCCGACATGAAACCCTACGCCGCGAAAAACGGCTGGGATTTCCCTTACCTCTACGACGGCGAAACCCAAAACATCGCCCGTGCCTACGGCTGCCTCGCCACGCCGCACGTCTTCATTTTCGACAAGGAACGGAAGCTGCGCTACGCCGGCCGCTACGACGACTCGCGTTTCGTCGAGGATTCATCGGTGAAATCGCCCGACGCCAGGAACGCGATCGAAGCGTTGCTCGCGGGCCAGCCGGTCCCGGTCGCGATCACCAAGCCGCACGGCTGCTCCACCAAATGGCGCGAAAAACACGCGACCAACGTGAAGATCGAAGCCGCGTGGACGAAAATCCCCGTCACGATGGATCACACCGATGCCGCGGGCGTGGCCGCGTTGCGCGCCAACCCCACAAAAAAATTCCGCCTGATCAATGTCTGGGCCACGTGGTGCGCCCCGTGCGTCGAGGAATTCCCCCTGCTGGTTTCGCTGTCGCGCCAGTTCGACATGCGCGACTTCGAACTCGTCACGATCAGCCTCGATGCGGCGAAGGACGAGGCGAAGGCCCAGGCGTTTCTCCAGCGCCAGGGCGCGGGCGTTTCGAAACGCATCCAGCCCACCGTCACCAAGGAAGGCCGCAAGACGAACCACTATCTCTACACCGGTGCGAGCCAGGAAGACCTCATGAACGCCGTCGATCGCCAGGCGCCCGGTCCGCTCCCGCACACCGTGCTCGTGGCCCCCGGCGGCGAAATTCTGTGGCGTCACAACGGGGTCATCGATCACACCGTGGCCCGTGCCGCGATCGTCGCCGCGCTGAAGCCGTACTACGCGCTTCCGGCCACAACCCCATAACGCGCTAACCGGGATGCACGCAGCTGTAGGAGCGGCTTTACGCCGCGACTTTGCCGTAGTCGCGTCCCGGACAGTCGCGGCGTAAAGCCGTTCCTACAGAGTGCCACGATCGAGATTTCCGCGGCCGCGCCTCCTGCGCTCCCCGTAGGTAATCACCGCCCGCTTTCGCCATCGAAGCTGACCGGACGATCGTCACCCTCGGCCGTTCCGTTTCTTCCGGTTGTCCATGCCTCACGCGATCGTCGTCACTCTTCGCGCCAACTACTTTCCGGTGTTGGTGGTGTTTCTCGATTCGATGGAGCGC
>DATAKE010000012.1:0-19128 GCA_036261745.1 Opitutaceae bacterium | reverse complement strand
GGTGGCGGGGGTGGTGGCGGCGGCGGGGGTGGTGGCGGCGGCGGGGGTGGTGGCGGCGGCGGCGGACGCGGCCAGCCCGGTGGCAACCCGGCCGCGACAAACGCTGCTCCGGCGTCCGGCAATCCTTCTCCCGCGACCGCTGCTGCTGCGGTGGCCGCACAGCCCGCCAGCGAAAATGCCCCCGCGGGTCCCGGCGGCGCCGGGCAGTTTCCCGGCGGAGGCGGCCGTGGTTTCGGCGCACGTTCGGTTTCAAAATGGAAAGGCGCCACGCTCACCACCGGGATTCAGGGCAGCGGACAGCACATTGCCGACATCCTCGGCGACTGGCGCGAAGAAGTGATCACGGTCGTCAATGGCACCCCCGCTGCCGACGGACGCGAAGCCACGCCGGCCGAGCTGCGCATCTACAGCACCACGATTCCCGCGGTGGATCGTCGCGTGTGTCTGATGCAGGACCCCCTCTATCGAAATGACGTGACCCTTCGTTCGATGGGTTACCCCCACGTCCCCCAACTCAGCTACTACCTCGGCACGCGCTGAGCGGTGGTTGATTTCCGCTTTCGCACGGCCCTGCGCGCCGTGCCCCTACCCACATGAATCCTTCCTTCCTTCGTCGCGCGACGATTGTCCTGTCGCTCGTCGCCTGTCTCGCCGCTCCCGTCCAGGGGCAGCATCAAATGGAAAAGCTCAGCCGCGGCGTCGTCGCGGTTCATCAAGCCGACGGAAAAGTTTTCGTCAGCTGGCGCCTGCTAGGCAGCGATCCGGAAAACATCGCGTTCAACCTCTATCGGAAAACCGAGGCGATCCCCGGCCGGGCCGGCTTCGGCGGCTTCACCGGCGGCGGTGGCGGAAACCGGCAAGGTCAAGGACAGGGCCAGGGCCAAGGCCGCGGACCCGGCGGCGGTGGCGGACAGGGTGGTGGCGGGCCCGCTCCCGGCGATCCGGTGAAACTAAACACGGAGCCCCTCGCCGGCCCGACTTGCTTCGTCGATGAGACCGCCACCCTCGCGGGAAAAACCTCCTACTTCGTCCGCGCGGTGGTGAATGGGGAGGAACAGGAACCGAGCGCTGCCTTTGCGTTTCCCGCCGGCGCACCGCCGCGCCCCTACCTCACCCTGCCGCTCCAGCCTCCCGAGAATTCCAGTGTGGTCGATGGCTCCGCCGCCGACCTCGATGGCGACGGCGACTACGACTTCGTTTTGAAATTCGAAATGCGCGGCCGCGACAATTCCCAGGGGGGTCCCACCGGCGAGACCAAGCTCCAGGGCTACAAGCTCGACGGCACGCTGCTCTGGACGATCAACCTCGGCAAAAATATCCGCGAGGGCGCGCACTACACGCAGTTCCAGGTCTACGACCTCGACGGCGACGGCCGCGCCGAAATCGTCTGCAAAACCGCCGACGGCACGACGGACGGAAAAGGCAAGGTCATCGGCGATCCCACCGCCAACTGGGTTCAACCCGAAGGCGCGACGGCGAAAATCATGGCCACTGGTCGCGACGGCGTGAAATCGGAGCGCACCGAGAATCTCGCCGGCCACGTTCTCAGCGGTCCCGAATTTCTCACCGTCTTCGACGGTCTCACCGGCGCCGCCCTCGCCACGACCAACTATCTTCCCGCCCGCGTCGAGGGCTCGACCGAACTCAACGCCCAGAAACTTTTCGACACGTGGGGCGACGCCCGCGGCAACCGCTCCGACCGCTACCTCGCCTGCATCGCCTACCTCGATGGCGTGCACCCGAGCGTCGTCATGTGCCGCGGCTACTACACCAAAAGCACCCTCGCCGCCTGGGACTGGCGCGACGGCAAGCTGACGCAGCGCTGGTTGTTCGACAGCGACAAATTCGGCCCGGCGGATCGCAGCAATCCTTTCCGCGGCCAGGGCAACCACAACCTCAGCGTCGCGGATGTCGACGGCGACGGGAAGGACGAGATCGTTTACGGCGCCATGGTGGTCGACGACAACGGCACTCCGCTCTACTCGACGGGCTGGGGCCACGGCGACGCAATGCACGTCAGCGACCACGTCCCCGAAAACCCCGGCCTCGAGGTTTTCAACATCCAGGAACGTTTCGCCGGCGAAGGCATGAACATGCGCGACGCGAAAACCGGAAAACCCATCTTCACGATCCCGTCGAAAAAAGCCGCGACCGAAGGCGGCGATGCCGGCGAGGGCCCGGGCCGTGGCGCCGCCTTCAACATCGATCCGCGCCATCCGGGCTCCGAGACGTGGGCGCTGGGGGCCGACATGAGCGGCCTCTACACGGCGAAGGGCGAGTTCATCTCCGAAAAACACCCGCGCTCCTGCAACTTCGCGGTATGGTGGGATGGCGACCTGCTCCGCGAGCTGCTCGACCGGAATTACATCGCCAAGTGGAACTGGGAAACCAGCACCGAAACCACACTGTTGATCGCCCAGGACCAGATCTTCAGCAACGGCACCAAGGCCACCCCGGTGCTCAGCGCGGACCTCTTCGGCGACTGGCGCGAGGAAGTCGTCTGGCGCACGACCGACGGCAAGGAGCTGCGAATCTACACCACCACGATTCCAACGCAGCACCGGCTCACCACCTTGATGCACGACTCGCAATACCGCGTCGCCGTCGCCTGGCAGAACACCGCCTACAACCAGCCGCCGCATCCGAGTTTCTACCTCGACGAAGCCGCCCCGCTCCCCAAGCGCCCGAACATCACCTTCGCCACCGGCCGGACCACTCCGTGATTTGGAAATGAGCCGGTTTGAAATTGTCGCGGCGGTCCATGACCGTCGTCCGGGACCGTGCGAAAACTAAAACATGTTTCCCGGCGGTCATAGACCGCCGCCACAGAATACCGCGCCCCCACCGACTTCTTCACTTCGTTCCGAATGACAAACGGTTCAAACCGCGTTCGCCTGGGTCTTTCCGTACTCCTTTTCGTTTTCGTCATCCCCCTCGCCGCGTTCGCCCATGACCCGTTCACCAGCTGGACCAACGCCCGCCTCAAGGCGGATCACCTCGAGCTGGAAGTAACTCTCTCGCGCGCCTCCGCCCTGCTGCTCCTCCCCCACAGCGACAAACTTCCTTCGATCACGCTGGAGAATTTTCCCAGCCTCTCTCCCGCGCTAAAAACGGCCGGCGGCACGCTGTTCGAAATCACCGCCGCCGGTAGCCCTCTTACGCCGCGCAGCGTGGAGGTGAAACTGACCGACGACGAAATGGGCGCGACCGACGTGCTGTTTCATCTCACCTATCCCGCGCCGACGTCAGGCCCCGTGCGTTTCACCGCGCTCTATCTCGAACGCATGGTGGACGACCATGTCGGCACGCTCGTCGTGACGAATCGCGACGGCAAAGACCTCGGCTGGGAACCGCTGTCGGCCCAAACCCTCTTCCTCGAACTTCCCCTGCCGGCAGCCGACTCCCCGACCGCGGCCTCGAATCGCCCACCCGCCGTCATCGCGCCGTCATTCAAAATTTTTCTCCAACTCGGAATCGAGCACATCGTCAGAGGCTACGACCACCTGCTCTTCCTGGCCGGCCTGCTGGTCGCGTGCCGGCGGTTCCGCAGCATGGCGGTGATCATCACCTGCTTCACCGTCGCGCATTCGATCACGCTCGCGCTCGCGGCGCTCGACATCGCCACGCTTTCCCCGCGCGTGGTCGAACCCCTCATCGCCGCGTCGATCGTGTTTGTCGGGGTGGAAAATCTCCTGCGGCGCGGCGAGGAGCCCCGCGGCCGCTGGGCGCTCACGTTTGTCTTCGGGCTGATCCACGGCTTCGGCTTTGCGAGCGTGCTGCGGCAAATCGGCCTCGGCAAAAACGGCAGTTCGATCCTCATGCCGGTCTTCTCGTTCAACCTCGGCGTCGAAGCCGGGCAGATCGCAATCGCGGCCGCCTTTCTTCCGATCCTTTTCTATTTGCGGCGCCGGCCGGGGTTCGTCCGTTACGGACTGCCGGTCGCCTCCGCCCTCATCACGCTGGCCGGCGCTTACTGGCTGGTTCAACGCACGCTCCTTTCATGAAAACCATCCGACTCTGCAGTCTTTTCGCCTGGTTGACCGTCGCGGCCGCCGCGGCCGACAGCGTCACCCTCAACTGGCTCGGCGGCTCCGCGCCCGCCGCACCCACCGCCGTCAGCTGGGGCGTCCCGTGGCCCAAAGGCGCCGTGCAACCAAACACGCGGATGCGCCTCACCACGACGAACGGCAGCCGCCTCGAGGTGCAAACCTGGCCCCTCGCCTTCTGGCCGGACGGCTCGGTCAAATGGACGGGACACGCCATCGCCTCAGGCGCCGGCGTGCAGGGACCGTTGCAGCTCATCCCGACGCTCGCCCAGGAGGAGCGCGGGCCCGTCGCCGAAATAAAATACACCGACGAGGCGGACGCGTTCACGATCGACACCGGCACGATGCGCGCCCGCATTCCGAAACAGGGCGGGGACCTCATCGAATCGCTGACCATCCGCGATCGCGTTGTCGCGACCCACGGCAAGCTGATCGCCCGGCGCGAAGACCGGACCACCTTCGCGACCGACGGCATCGTCCGCATGGAAAATTTCTACAGCCGCATCGAGAGCGTCGTCCTCGAGCAATCCGGCCCCGTGCGCGCGGTGGTGAAAATCACGGGGAAACACCAGTCCAACGTCAGCGAGCGGGCCTGGCTGCCGTTCACCGTGCGGCTCCATTTCTTTGCCACCAGCGGAGAGATCAAGCTGACCCACAGCTTCATCTACGACGGCGACCCGAACAAGGATTTCATCAAGGGCCTCGGGCTCTCGTTCACCGTGCCGTTCAAGGAGGAGCCGCAGAACCGTCACATCCGTTTTGTCGGCGATGGCTCCGGCGTCTGGGCGCAACCCGTGCGCATGCTCCCCGGCTATCGCTCGCAGGCGGGCGAACAGATTGCGCAGCTCTACCCGCAACATCTCGCCGGCGAACTCGTGCCGAATCTCGCCGATCTCGATGAGCGCACGCGCAGCGCCATCCTCAGCGTCCCGCTCTGGGCCGACGCGAAACTCACGCAGCTCGGGCCGAACAACTGGTCGATCTTCAAGCGCACCACCGCCGACGCGTCGTGGCTGCACTTCACCGATGGACACCGCGCGCGCGGGCTTGCCGTGCTCGGCGACGTTTCCGGCGGCCTCGCGATGGGCGTGAAGGATTTTTGGCAGAAGGCCGGAAAGTCGTTCGAGATCACCCGCGGCGCCTCCGAGGCCGGCGAGTTGAAACTCTGGCTCTGGTCGCCGGACGGCGACGCGATGGATCTCCGCCGCTACGACGAGATTCCCCACGGCCTCGCAATCAACTACGAGGACTGGAAACCCGGCTGGGGCACGCCGCTCGGCATCGCGAACACCCACGACATCACGCTGTGGGCCTTCGACAAAATTCCGGTCAACAAAACCCTGGTCGCGCTCGCCGAAGCCGCCGCCGCGCCGCCGATCCTTGTCTGCACCCCCGAGTACTATCACGCGCAGCAGGCCGCCGGCCGCTGGAGTCTGCCCGATCGCTCCACGCCCACCCTGCGCTGGGTGGAGGACCAGGTGGAAACGTTCGTGAACTACTACCGCGACCAGGTCGAAGAACGCTCGTGGTACGGCTTCTGGGATTTCGGCGACATCATGCACAACTACGATTTCGGCCGCCACGAATGGCGCTACGACGTCGGCGGCTGGGCGTGGGTGAACACCGAGCTCATGCCGGACATGCTGCTGTGGTATTCCTTCCTGCGCACCGGTCGCGCCGATCTTTTCCGCATGGCCGAGGCGATGACGCGCCACACCAGCGAAGTGGACGTGCATCACATCGGTCCGTTCGCGCCGCTGGGTTCGCGCCACAACGTCAACCACTGGGGCGATGGCGCGAAGCAGCCGCGCGTCAGCCACGCCGGCCTGAAACGACACTATTATTTTCTCACCGGCGGCGACGGTCGCATCGGCGATCTCCTGCGCGAGCAGATCAACGCCGACCTCACGTTCAACTATCTCCAGCGTTTCAACGCGTCGCACTACGTCCCGAATCCCGACGGCACGCCGCGTCTCGACATTCGTCAGGGCGGTGGCGGGGGCGGCCGGGGTCAGGGCCAGGGCCAGCGTCCATCGAACGCGCAAAACGCCGCCACGCCCGCGGGCGCCGCGAATGTCGGCACCGCCACCACCGCGGCCGCGAATCCTCCCGCGACGACCCCCGCCGCTCCGCCGCGCGAATTTCAGCGGGTCATTCCCGCGCCGCGGCCCGAAAATTTCGAACCGCTCGCCACGACCCGCGAGCCGTTCACCCGCTTCGGCCTCGAATGGATGTGCTACGCGCTGAACTGGACGACCGAGTGGGAACGCGGCGGCGACCAGTCCTGGCGCACGCGTCTTGAGGCCGACATGAAAACCATGGCCGCGAACGTCGACGCGAACGGCCGCTTCACCGGGCGTTACTTCGACATGATTTTCGGCGGACCCGAGAACATGTGGGAGATGGAACCGATGTACGACATCCCGGAATTCTGGCGCGCGTGGGTCAACACGAGCGAAGCCGTCGGACGGCAGGTCGAAGGCGGCCAGATGACCGGTCCGCGCATGCTCGCCTACGCCGCCTCGGTGAAAAAAGACGCCGAGCTCGGCCGGATGGCGTGGGAAAAACTCATCGGTCCTCCCGGCAAACTCCCTCCGCTCTCGCAGCCGAAACGCTACACCGGGCCGGAGGTTCACAAGACTGTCACGGATCCTGCGTTCCTCGGCGCGCCCGTCGGCTGGCAGCTTCACGGGGTCGCGAGCATCCAGTGGGCGCTGAACGCGATCGAGACGCTTGAGTTCGCGAAGGAATATTTGCCAGCGTGGGAGACCGCTCCCGCCAAACCGGCGGCGGAAATCAAACCGTCCGTCGACGAGCCCGCTCCCTAACTGTGCCCAGCCTGCCAGCTTCCCACTCCGTAGCAGCCGAGGTAACGAGGCTGATCCAGGCTCCAGGCCCGCCGCCGTCGCTCACGATCGGCAGCCCAAACTCTTTCCCGTTCCAAGTTCCCGAAGAAGCTCGCTCCCTTCCGCCTCGTTACCCCGGCTGCTACGTCGCCCACTCAAACCTCGCATGAAAACCTCCTTCTTCGCGCGCACGTTGCGCACCCTCTGCCTCCTGACGCTTGCCGGGACGGGCTACGCGCAGCCCGCCAAAACCACGGCCGAGCTCGACGCCGCCAACCTCGCCACCTTCGAGCGCCGCGCGACGCTCGCGAAGGAACTTGGCGCGACGCACATCATCATCACCGACGGACTCCCGCCCGCGCTCTGGGAATTCGTCCCGGCCGACGACCCGTATCCGGGCTGGTATATTCTGCGCCCGGACCCGCTGAAACTTTTCCCGCCGAAGGAAGTTCAGCCGTACATCGACATGGATCACACGCGGCGCGTCGCGGGCATGCTCGAACAGCGTTCGCAAATTGTCCGCCGGCTCGGCTTGAAATCGCATTGGGCCGCCAACCTGCCGCAGGTGATGCCGGAGGCGTTTTTCTCCGCGTACCCGCACCTGCGCGGCGCGCGCGTCGACCAGCCAAACCGCTCGCGCATCGCGCGTTTCTCGATGTGCACCGATCAGCCCGAAACCGTGCGGCTCTACGCGGAAGCGATGAAAAACCTGCTCGCCCGCTGCCCCGAGGTGGAGACGTTCGGTTTCGCCACGCAGGATTCCGGCTCCGGTTTCTGCTGGGTGCCTTCGCTCTATCCGGGACTGAACGGCCACAGCGATTGCAAGCAGCGCCCGATGGACGAACGCATCGCGTCGTTCCTCATCGCGCTGCAGGACGCCGCGAAACAATCCGGGCACGCGATCGAACTCTCGCTCCACTCCATTCCGCCGCGGCAATGGATGGTGCCGTCGTTCGCTCCGGAAACGCTCAGCGCCATTGTCCGCCGCCTGCCGCGCGGCATCGCGGTCAACGGCCTCGAGGGTCCCGACGCCCGTCCCCACCAGGCCCTCCCCAGCTCCGCCTATTCGAACGGACCCTTTTATCCGGTGATCGGCGTTCCGCTGCCGCCGATGGCGCTGCGCGGTGCACGCGGACCGATCACGCATGTGCCGGCAGCCGGCGATGGCTCGCATCCGGCGCGGATGCTGGTGCGCTTCGGCCCCCAGGACAGCCTGCTCGAATTCACCGCGCGTTACTCGAAAGCCATCCAGGGCAAATCGCCGCGCAACCAGATCGAGCACCTCACCACGCTCCGCGCCTTCGCCGCGAGCGAGGTGGGCGAAGAGGAAGCCGACAACCTTCTCGAGGCGTGGAGCGCCCTCGACCGCGCGCAGCGCGGACTCTCGCCGCTGAATTTCGGCGACATGCTGCAGTTCGGTCACGTGCTGAACCGCTGGGTGAGCCGCCCGATGGTGCCGTTTCCCGAGGAACTATCCGGCGAGGAAAAGGATTACTACCGCCGCTTTCTCTTCCAGGCGAAGGGCGCGGAGCAAGCCGACAACCTCATCGATATCCAGGCCATGCGCATGTACGACGGCTACGGCGCGAAGCTGCTGTTTCAACGCGTCATCGAACTCGTCATGCCCGATGTCCGCGACGCCCAGCAGCGCTTCGAACGCCTCCGCGATCGCGGGAAGGACGACAAGGCCCGCGCGCACTGGAAACTCGCCGCGCTCCGCTTGGAAGCGTTGAGCTGCCTGCTCAATTCGGCCGACAACATGGTCGCCTACCAGGCGCAGCTCGATCGCGTGAAAACCCTCGGCGTTCATCCCGAACCGAATCCCGTGCTCGGCGTGCAAGGCAGCTGGGACCGCAACGACCTGATCGAAACCGCGCGCAAGGAGATCGACAACACGGTCCGCTTGAAGCGCCTGCTCGAAAGCTCGCCGGAGCCAATCCTCGATCTCGCTCCGACGGCCGCCGAGGAAACCGTGATGCGACTCGGGCCCGATCTGATCGCCCACTTGAAACTCAAGATCGACCTGATGAACGCCCACTGGCGCGACTACGACCGGCTGTTCACGGTGCCGAATCCATAGGCGCCCGGCGAAAGCGGACGACCGAGGTTTGTCATTCTGAGCGCAGCGAAGAATCCATGGGGAGATGCGTTGCCTGCCACGTGGTCGTAACCCCAACTGGATTCTTCGCTCCGCTCAGAATGACAGCCAAATCTTTCACCGTGAAACCCACCTCTTCTCCCGCCCGAATTTTCTCCGCTGCGTTTTCCGCCGTCGCGCTTTGTCTTTCCGTTCACGCCCTCGAACGTCCCGACGTTCCCTTCAAGGTTTTCCAGTTTCCCGCCGACCAGATCCCGCGTGTCGACGGCAACATCGATGATTGGGCGATGGTGCCCGAGGACTACGTCGTCGGCACCGACAAGCTCATGGACGACTCGAATCGCGGCCGGGTCATCGACCGCGAGAGCCTCGATGTCCGCGTCCGCGTCGGCTGGGTGAAGGGACTCAACCGGCTTTATTTTCTCTATGAGGCCACGGACAACGTCTGGGATTTCGCCTCCGCCGGCCTGCGCAACGACACCTTCGAGATCGTCGTCGACGGCGACATGTCGGGCGGCCCGCTGATCGAGCGCTTCCATCCGGAAAAAGGCCTTCCGGCGCGGGACCGCTATTTCTCGTTTCAAAGCGTCCACGCCCAGAACTACCACATCTTCACGCCCGCCGAGGGAAAAGACTGGTGCATGGCGTGGGGCCCGCAGGCGTCTTGGATCAAGGAGCTGCCGTGGTCCAACGCGAAGTGCTCCTACAACTTCAAGCCCGGCCAAGGCGGAAAGCTCGTGCTCGAATTCTGGGTCACGCCCTTCGACTACGCCGGGGCCGAGGGACCGCAGCGCGCCATCGAGTCGGTGCTGCGCGAAAACAAAAGCATCGGTCTTTGCTGGGCGATCATCGACTACGACGACCCGGACAAGGGAAACCAGTTTTGGAATCTCTCGCCGAAACACACGATGTACGGACAGGCCAGCGAGCTGGTGGCGTTCAAGCTGATGCCGCTCGAGGCGTCGCTGCAGAAACCCCTCGAGGCGCAGTGGAGTTTCAAGGTCGTCGATTTCGAGCGCCGCGTCGTCGCCTTCCAGGATGCATCGGCCGGGGAGGTCACCGCGTGGAAATGGGAGTTCGGCGATGGCAAGACCTCGGACGAGCAGCACCCCGTTCACACCTATGAAAAGGCCGGGGACTACGTCGTGGTGCTGAACGTCGAGGGCCCCGGCGGAAAATCGCGCCGCTCAAAAGTCTGGGACGTCGGATTCCGCTGAAGAGGAGGGGATCGATCTTCGTCACAGAGGGCACAGAGCCCGGACACAGGGATCACAGGGAAAAATTCGAACGGTATTACTCTGTGCACTCTGTGTCGGAGCTCCGTGTCCTCTGTGGCAAAGGGTTTTTGATCGTCAGCAACCTCGGTGCGGAACGCACGCAACGAAGCCCCTTCCGATCCGTCATTCTGGAGGCTGCTCCCCGCAGAACCCCTGCATGAAACTTCTTCCCTTCGTTTTGCTCGCTTCACTCCTGACCGCGCCATCGCGCGCCGCCCACTTCGATGTGCGCGACCACGGCGCCACCGGCGACGGCAAGACGCTCGACACGTCCGCAATCAACAAGGCCATCGAAGCCGCGGCGACCGCCGGCGGAGGCACCGTTCATTTTCCCGCGGGCAACTACCTGAGTTTTTCGATCCGGCTGAAAAGCAACATCGCGCTGCATCTCGACCACGGTGCGGTGATCACCGCCGCCACCCCCGCCCCCGGCTTCGGCGAATACGACAAACCCGAACCCAACGAATGGGGCGACAAGGGATACCAGGATTTCGGCCACAGCCACTGGCACGACGCCCTCATCTGGGGCGAAAATCTGGAAAACATTTCAATCACCGGCCCCGGGCGGATTCACGGCCTCGGACTCGTGCGCGGGGGCGGCGGAGGAGGCGGCGGACGGCGCGGCGCTCAAACCCCGGCCGGCGGCGCGGGCGCGCCGGGTGCCGCCTCGGCAGCACCCACGGGCACGCCCACCACACCCGGAGCGCCGGCACAAGGTGGCGGTGGCGGCGGAGCTGGCGGACGCGGCGGTTTCGGCGGCGGACCTGGCTCGGGAAACAAAAGCATTTCGCTGAAAAACTGCCGCAACGTCACGCTGCGCGATTTCTCCGTGCTGCAGGGCGGCTGGTTCGCGCTGATCGCGACCGGCGTCGACAATTTCACCATCGATAACCTCCGGGTGGACACCAACCGCGACGGCTTCGACATCGATGCCTGCCGCAACGTCCGGATTTCAAACTGCAGCGTCAACGCGCCCCACGACGACGCCATCGTGCTGAAAAGCTCCTACGCCCTCGGCGAAGCGCGCGCCTGCGAAAACATCACGATCACAAACTGCCAGGTGACCGGTTACGACATGGGCACGTTTCTCGACGGCACCTACAAACGCACGATGGAGCGCGCGCCCGATCGCGATGGACCGACCGGACGGATCAAGTTCGGCACGGAGTCGAACGGCGGGTTTAAAAACATCACGATCTCAAACTGCGTTTTCGATCGCAGCCGCGGCCTGGCGCTCGAAACGGTGGACGGCGGACCGATCGAAGACATCACGATTACAAACATCACCATGCGCGATGTCTCGAACTCCCCGATTTTCCTGCGGCTCGGCAATCGCGCGCGCGGTCCCGAGGGCACGCCGGTCGCCACGATGCGCCGCATCACGATCAGCAACATCGTCGCCTCGAACGTCGACCCGCGCTACCCGATCATCATCGCCGGGCTGCCCGGGCATCCGATCGAGGACGTTCGCCTGAGCGACATCCGGGTCGACTACCGGGGCGGCATCACGATGGAGCAGGTCGCCCAGCAGCCGGTCGACATCGTGAACACGTTTTTCCAGCGCACGGGCGCGCGCAACCCGAACAACACCGCACCGACTCCCGATTCAGCCGGCGGTCCGCCGCCGCCCCCCCAGGCGACTCCGCGCGAACCCTACGACATTCCCGAACGCGAGAACGGTTATCCGGAGCCCAGCATGTTCGGGCTGCTGCCCGCGTACGGCCTGTTTGTGCGCCACGCGACCAATCTGACGGTTGAACGTCTCGAGGTCAGTTTTGCGAAGGAAGACCAGCGCCCGGCCGTCGTCCTGATGAACGTGGCCGGCATCACCTTCGATCACGCGAAAGCGGAACGCGCCGCAAGCGCTCCCTTCTTCGTGCTCCGCGGGGTGAAGGATTTTTCGACCCGCGGCGCCGCAGGTCTCGCCGATACCCGACGCGCGAGCGTGGAGAACGAATCGCTGTGATCCCTCGCCTGCGGCGAGGGGGTTGAAAGGTGAAGGTTGAAAGTTGAAAGACCGATCCCCACCGCTGCACGAAAAGTGCGAGCCGGGAACCTCCGGTCTTTCAACTTTCACCATTCAACTTTCAACCCTCCGCTGGCCTCAGCGGAGGAATTTGATCACCGCCTCCGTGCGCGTGCGCACGTGGAGTTTTCCGTAGATGTGCTTCAGGTGGCTGTTCACGGTCTCGATGCTGATCGAAAGCTCGCGGGCAATTTCCTTTGAAAGCATCCCGCGTGAAAGCAGCTGGAGAATTTCCTCCTCCCGGGAGGTCAGCGACTCCGCCGAATTCGCCCTGGGCGGGCGCTGGAACGTCTGGATCACCTTCCGCGCCACTTCCGGGGTCATCGGCACCCCGCCGGTTTTTATTTCGCGGATGGCGCGCACCAGATCCTCCGGCGCCGTGCGCTTCAGGAGATAACCGCTCGCGCCGGCTTCGAGCGATTTGATGATCTGCTCGTTGTCCTCGTAGATCGTGAACATCAGGAACTGCGTCGCGGGCAGCAGCCGCTTGAGCCGGTCCGTGCCTTCGATGCCGGAGCCGTCCGGAAGATTGATGTCCATGATCACGACGTCCGGCTGCAGCGGCGGGATTTTTTTCAGCGCGGTCTGGAGATTGCGACAGATGACCACGCAGGAGCAGTCGGGCGCCTCCGCGATGATTTGCGCGAGTTCCTCCCCGATGCCCGCGTTGTCCTCCACAATGGCAATGGTGATGTGCACGTTGGTCAGGGTTGGCGCGTTTCCGCGGTGGGCGCCGGGGCGATGCCCGCGAGCGGCTGGCGAAGCACGAGTTCGGTCCCGCGCGCCTGGCCGCTCGCAATCCCCAGCGTTCCGCCGAGATCAGCCACCCGCGCTTTCATGTTGGTCAGCCCGTTGCGCTCCGAATGCTCGGCCGCCGCCGGGTCGAAGCCCGCGCCGTTATCGGCAATGCGCAGCACAAAGTGCCCGTCGGTGACCGCCATCGTCACCTTCACCGTGGTCGCACGCGCGTGCTTGAGCACGTTGTTCAACGCCTCTTTCAAAACCGCGAGCAGGTGATGCTGAGCCTCGGGCGCGACCGGCACGGCCGGCACCGTTTCCTCGCCGTCCACGACACATTCGACCGAGGTGTCACGGAAGAAACCGCGGGCGTATTGCGCGACAAACACGGCGAGGCGGTCGAGCGTGTTGTTCTTCGGGCTCACCGTCCAAACAATGCTCTCCAGATCCCCCGCGAGCTGCCGCGTCCGCCACGCGAGCTGCGCGAGAGCCGGCTTGAGCGAAGCCTCCGCCGCCTGCCGTTTCAGCCGGTCGGCCAGCAGCCCGATCTGCGTAAGGCTGCCGCCCAAGTCGTCGTGCAGGTCGCGCGCGATCCGCGCGCGCTCCTTTTCCAGCGCATGTTCGTGTTCGAGCCGGACGAGTCGGGTGCGCAGACGACGATGGGACCAGAACCGCACGAATCCTCCGACCAGCGCCGCGAACGCGATCACCAAACCGGCGCGGAGCCACCAGGTCTGCCACCACGCCGGTAAAACCGTCAGCGCCACCGCCTCGCCCGTTTCACTCCATGGCCCGCCCTGGGTAGCGGCCGAAACCCGCAGGGTGTACGCGCCGGGCGGAAGCCGCGCGTAACTCGCCATGCGCTGGTTGCTTTCGACCCAGCCGAAATCGTAACCGTCCAGACGGTGGCGCAGCATGACTTTTTCAGGCGCGGCAAAATTCAGGGCCGTGAAGCGAAACTCCACCTGCCGGTCCTCCGGCCGCAGGCGGAGTGTCTTCTCCACCTTCACCGGCTGCTGGTCGACCAACACTTCATCGATGTAAACGCGCGGCGGCCGCGACGGTGGCTGTGACGCGTCGGGGTCGATGCCGAAAACTCCCTCGTAGGTGGTGAACCACAGGCGCCCGTCGCGTCCTTTCCAGGCGGCCGGTTGAAAGCCATTCAGGGTCGAAGCCCCGCGCATTCCCTCCTCGACGCCGAGCGTCAGCGCGTTGACGCGATTCTCGCGTCCATCCGCCACAGCCAGCAGATCCGCCACGGCCACCGAGAAAACGCCGCGACGACTCCCGCACCAAAGCCGGCCGCGTTCGTCCTCGAGAATCTGCGACAGCAAATCGTCCGGCAGGCCCTGCCGGGTACCGAAGAGATGAAATTTTCCGTCCCGCCAGAGAACCAGTCCCGCCGAGGTCGCAAACCAGAGCAGCCCGCGCGCGTCGGAGTGGGCCGCGTAAAGCAAACCGCCCGGAATCGAACCGCCCGGCAGTTTGTCTTCGAGCCGGCTTCCATTCCACGTATACACGCGACGGTCGCTCGCCACACAAAGGACGGCGCCGCGCCTATCCTCGGTGATGGCGTAGATCCGGCGATGGTTGTAGCCCTCTTTTTCGCCGAGATCGCGATAGACCCCTCCGCGAAAATAACCGAGCCGCCCTTCTTCCGACGCGATCCAGACGTCGCCGGTGCTCGAGCAAAAAATCACGTGGGCATCGGACAGGTCGCTTGAAACCCGCTCCAGTTCGCTCCCGGGAGCCGTCCCCATTCGGAAAAGCGCGTGCACGGCGCCGACCCAAATCGCGCCCTCGCGATCCGGACAAACCACGCTCGCATAAAACGAAGGCGTCACGGCCGGCCCGCGAATCACCGTGCTCTTGCCATCGACGATCCGCACGAGGCCTCCCCGGCGGTTCGCGACCCACAATGCGCCCGAGGCATCGCTGCAGACCGAGGTGCTCATGTCGTCCGGCAACCCGGTGGTGGCGTCGTGCAGTTCGAAGGTCTGAGGTTTCAGCCGCTCGATTCCGCCTCCGCTCGATGCGACCCAGAGGTTGTCTTCGCTGTCCTCGGTGATCGCGGCGATCTGCTCATGCGACGTGGGCGTGCGATAAACGTGTCCACCCTCCAGGCGCGACAAGCCATGGCGGCGCGACCCGATCCAGAGAATGCCTTTCCGGTCTTCGAAAAGTTCCTGCAATGCCTCGCGGTCCTCGCTCCACTCCGGACCGGAGCTGACCGTTTCCAGCTTTCCCTGCTGCATCCGCCACAGCCGCGTGCTGGTCGCGACCCACACTCCACCGTTGCGCGCCGGGGCGAGCGTCACCGGCGAGCCGAACGGGTCGGGCCACCGCACCAGCCTGCCTTTTTCGTAGCGCCCAAAAAAATCTCCGACCGCCACCCACACCTGCCCCTGGCGGTCGGCGACGATCGACGGCCGGTGACCCCGGCGGTTCAACCCGTCAGGCGGCCCGAAGGTTTCGATTTTCCCTTCGTGGCAGCGAAGCAGCTCCTGTCCGGACACGACCCACACCGCTCCGCCCGGCTCGAGATAAACGAATAACAACTGGCGGTTCTCGAAAGCCGCGCTCGAGGGATGCGGCGTAAACACGCCGTCGTGAAAACAAATGACTCCGCCGCTCGCCGGTACCATCACCAGCGAGCCATCCTCGCGCAGCACCATGTCGCGGATGTTGAGGCTGGCTTCCGGCGAAGCGTTGGGCACCGGATAGACTTTGAATTCCCGCCCGTCGAAACGCGCCAGTCCACCCCCGGTCGCGATCCATAGGAATCCGCGCGGATCCTGCACGATCCGTGTGGTCGCATTGTGCGGGAGGCCGTCATCCACCCGCCAGCTTTTGGTTAAATAGCTGACCGGCGCGGTTTCCGCCGCCGGCCCGGAGAGGGAAATGACGGCGAGCGCCAGGGCCGCCGCTAGGAATCGAAGGGTGCGGCCAGGCGATGCGGGAGGAGATTTGTCCACGGAAAGGACCTCGGCGGCAGGAAGCGGAGTAAGGCTTTTCAAACACATCGGACGCGACGGAACGGGAATCAGATTCGCGCCGCCTAAGCGACATCTTCCCTCGAAAATCCCCAGTAGTGGGGATGCGGGTTTCGGTGAAAAGGCTAGTCTATCGGTCCCCTTGCGGCCGAA
This sequence comes from Opitutaceae bacterium, assembly GCA_036261745.1. Taxonomy (GTDB): domain Bacteria; phylum Verrucomicrobiota; class Verrucomicrobiia; order Opitutales; family Opitutaceae; genus DATAKE01. The sequence continues at coordinate 2,951 of DATAKE010000012.1, read as the reverse complement.
CCGCCCGCGCGGCTTTCATCGCACCAAAGCGATGGCAAACGCGCGTGTCCCGGTCGGCCTCGTTTTAGCAAACCCGATCCTACCACCCCGATGAACTCGCCCCGCCCTTCCGCGGGCCTGCGCTGGCTTTTGCTCGCGCCCGCCTCGCTCCTCCTCGCTTCGCCTCTCCTGTTCGCGCAACGCGCGGCCGCGCCCGACGCCGCCACGCTGGCCAAATACGACCTCAACAAAAACGGCCAGCTCGATGCGAATGAAGCGAGCGCCCTGGACGCCGATCTGGCAAAGGCCGCAGCCGCACCCACGACCGGCGATGCCGCACCCGCGAGCGGCAAGGACGTCATCGAGCTGTCGCCGTTTCAGGTCAACGCCGCCAACGACAAAGGCTACTACGCCTCCAACACCCTTTCCGGCACCCGCATCAATTCGAAACTCGAGGACCTCGGGGCGTCGATCACCGTCGTGACGAAGCAGCAGATGCAGGATTTCGCGCTGCTCGATATCAACGACATCTTCCTCTACGAGGCGAACACCGAGGGCACGGGCAACTACACCGACGTGTTCATCGACCGCAACGGGGTCGCCGTCGACAACGTGGCGGGCAACCCGAACAACGCGAACCGCGTGCGCGGCATCGGCCCCGCCAACCAGGCGTATGGCAATTTCGAAAGCAGCGGGCGCGTGCCCTTCGATTCCTCGAGCATCGATGCGTTGGAAATCAGCCGCGGCCCGAACTCCAATATCTTCGGCCTCGGCTCCGGCTCGGGAACGGTCAACGCCATCGCCTCGCAGGCGAACCTCACCCGCGAACGTTCCGCCGTGGAATTCCGCGTCGACGACCTCGGCGGCTTTCGCACCGTGCTCGACCTCAACCGCCCGATCCTCGGGCGAAAACTCGCGGCCCGCTTCATCGGCGTCTACGAGGACGCCCAGTATGTGCGGCAGCCTTCGTTCAGCCGCACGAACCGCTACACCGGCCTCGTCACCTACAAGCCGTTTAAAAACACCACGCTTCGCGGCACCTACGAGCGCTACGAAAACTACGCGCGCCGCCCCAACGCCATTCTGCCGCGCGATGCGATCACGTACTGGCAGCAAAACGGCCGGCCCACCTGGGACCCGTCGACCTGGACGGTCACCCGCAACGGCGTAAAGACCGTTGTCCCGTTCAACAGCAACCAGGGCACCGAAACCGCCCTGCTCGGCGCCGGCTTGGAATCGGGCGGCACCGGCCTCGCGGCTCGCCCCAGCATCTTCGTCGATCAATTTGGCGCGGTGAATTTGTGGATGGTCGGACGCATGACCGGCATCCCCGCGGTAAGCGCGGCCAATCCAAACCCGATCCCCACCCCCGATTTCCAAGCGGGCAATCCGCGCTTTGTGGAAAGCGCCCCGGCTCCGCGCGTCGGGCCGCTTGCTCCCACGGTGGTCAGCCTGACCGACAAGTCTCTTTATGATTGGAGCGAAACGAACATCGCCGCGGCCAACTGGAACCAAGACAAGGTCAACACCTACACGGTCGAACTCGAACACTTCTTCCTCAACACGCCGCGGCATGTGCTCGCTGCCCAGCTGGCGTGGCGTCGCGAAGATGCGTTTCGCTACACGCGCTCCTTCATCGGCACCGGCGGCGAGAGCCCGATGGTCGTCTATGTCGACGTGAACGAGAAACTGCTCGATGGCCGCACCAACCCCTACTTCCTCCGGCCCTACGTCAACGCACTCGAGCCATCGATTTTCCGCGCACCGGAGTTGCGCGACAACTATCGCGGCCAGCTCGCGTACAAGTTGAACCTCGCGCAGGAGAAGAACTGGTTGCGCTGGCTCGGCGACCACACGGTCAGCGGCTATTCCGAATACAAGGAGCGGACCTGGGCCAACTATCGCTTCCGCGATGTGATCGTCGACGACCACGCGTGGAATCCGGCCGGCACCGCAAAGGCAACCGCCATCACCGCCGGTCGTGCCTATTACCGGTATTACCTGGGCGACAACCAGGGACAGAACATCGAGTACGGTTCCCCCGCGTGGGAAAAGCTGAGCGGCACGCGCAATCTTTCCTGGTACAACGCCGCACTCGGCCAGTGGGTCGACGAGCCGTCCGTGATCGGCGAGGGCTTCGTGCCGGCAAACTCCCGGTTCATCAATGTCATCAAGACCTATGGCGGGGTGACCCAAAACCATTTCTTCAATGACCGGATCGTGACGACCTTCGGCCTGCGCCGGGACACGAACCTGAACCGCAACTTTGCCTCCACCACCATGCTGCCGGACGGCATTTCGCCGGACTATAGTTCCGACGATACCTCGCCCAACAACTGGTTCCGGCGCGAAGGAAAAACCAAGACCGCCGGCGCGGTCGTGAAGCCGCTGCGCGGTTGGGCCTGGCTTGACCGGCGGGCCGAACAAAACACGGGGATCGTCCGCCACGGCTACGATTTCCTGCGTTCGCTCAACTTCCACTACAATCAAGCCGACAGCTTCCTTCCCGCGGAAATCGCGCAGAATCTAAACCTGAAGCTGCTCCCGAATCCGTCTTCGAAGGGCAAGGACTTCGGCGTTTCGTTCAGCCTCAGCCAGAAGCTCTACCTGCGATTCAATATCTACGACATCAAGCAAATCGATTCCCGCACGGGCGATGCCGGCACCATTGCCACTCGCGCCGGCCGCCTCGACTTCGCTTTCGGCGGAAACAATGACCAGTTCAACTTGCAGCGCCAGGCGTCGGCTTGGATCACGGCCGGCAATCCGACCATCACAGCGGACCAGCTCGCCACCCAGGTCGCGTCCGCGATGGGCGTTTCCGTCGACCAGCTCGCCCAGATGAACGCGTACCGCATCGCCGAAACCTCGGACGTGACCTCGAAGGGCAAGGAAATCGAGCTCAACTACAATCCCTCGAGAGCCTTCAGCCTGAAGGTCACGGTCGCGGAGCAAAAAACGATCGAGGCAAA
>DATAKE010000009.1:0-8636 GCA_036261745.1 Opitutaceae bacterium | reverse complement strand
TCTGGTCCACCCTGAGTCGGTCAGCGGAAAATGTCAGCGCCTCGGCCACGTCGTCCACCAGGGCTCTGCCGGGTGCAGTCTCCTGGAACGTCTTCAATTTCTGAAAGGCTTCCGGGCCCAGGAGTGCGAGCTCCTGACTTTCCAGCGCGCGTTTTTCATCGTCCAGCAAGGATCGGATCTCCGGGTCCGACATGGGTTTTCTCAAAGAGTCAGCGATGATTCGGATGTCTTCCTTTCGTGCCTGCCCCTCGCTCAACAGTGCTTCCAGCGCGGCGGTTTGCGTCGGCGACAAGCCCAGCTGACGGAAAAGATCTCGATAGTGAACCCGCAGCCACGCGTTCCTGCTCGCATTGGCCAACCGAGTGATCTGGGGATCGTCGAGCAAGGCGCGGCGCTTTTCTTCCCCTACCAGCGTTTTTGCCAGGAGTTCCTGCGCCGTCTGCGTCGTGGGCGCTGCCTGCGCTTCCGGTTTCGCGCGCAGTTCGGCGACGCGATCGGCCACGACCCGATTTCTTTTTTCGAGACGCTGGATTTCTCCGCGCTCGCGGTCTTGCGCTTTTTGCGCCGCGAGCAGATCCACCCGGGCTTGGGCAGAAGCCGCGCGCAGTCGGAAACCCGAAGCGATGGCGACAATGCCCACCACGCAAAGGCCAAGCAGGATTAATTTTCGGCTGTTCATATCGCGATTACTTTTTGCCGTGGAGGAACGCATTGCGATAGGCGGACAAGTCGTCGGACGCACGGCGAGCCGCCGCTTCCTCGTCGAAAATCGCCTGCTGCTCCGGTGTGAGCAGCCCGGTCGATTCCTTCCGGCTGCGATCCCATTCGCGCATGTCGTTCAGATTGGCCTTTCCGAAAACCCCCGCCAGCGCATGGATCTGCTCACTCGTGAGCGGTGAACCCGCCGACTCGGCTCGATTGGCGATGAGCGCGGTGATGTAACGGCCATAGTTGGTTGCCTGTAGCTCCCGGTACCTGGCGTACAGCGCATCCCCGACGATCTCCCGCACCTTCTCGCGCTGGATCTCACGGTCATCCACCTCCCCATAGTCCGGCTCGACCCCGCGCACCATGTAGGGCGGAGCCCCTTTTTGACGCGCGAAAAGATCCGTCCATTGCCTAATCTGTTCGTCGCTAAACCCCGCCTCGCGGCCGACGCGAGCCGGCCAGCTGTTCGCCAAGTCCACCATGGCGGACCTCACCAGTTCCTTCGATTCCGGGTGATCCGCGATGAAGAGACGGCCGGCCTCGCGTGCCGCCTCCCGCCCGATCTCAGCGGCGGATTTAGTTTGAGAGCCGACCACGGCGGCCAGCCGGTCATGCTCTTTCAGATTCTCCGCAGCGGCCGTCTTCACTTCCGCCAGTCGATCCACCACCCGGCGGTTTTCTTCCTTTACCAGGGCCAACTCGGCCACGACTTGACGATGCGTGATCCATTGGGAGCCGAGGAAAAGCACGGCGACCGCGGCACCTCCCGTCACTATTTTGGTTGTGCTCATGATGGTTAATATTCCTCCCGCCACTGACGCCCCCGCCACACTTGCTCCGGTGGCCGTGGCCGCACCCACCAGGGCTGCGACGGTGATTGAGGCCGCGACGTTCGCCGGCGCGGCAATAGCAACTTGATTTGCCAGCAATAACGCGAGTGCTCCGCTCGTCGAGGTGATGCCCCGCCGTCCCAAGAGCGCGCCGAGTTTTTCGAGCGCCCGGTCCACGCGCTTGCGCGCCGCGTCCTCACTAACGCGCAGGGCTGAGGCGACCGAAGCGAACGGGCGGCCTTCGAAGAAGCGCAACAGCACGGCCTCGCGATCTTGGTCGTCGAGTTCCTCCATAACGTCGTCGAGCACGGGGCGGAGTTGCTCCCAGTCAGCCGGGATTTCGGGAGACGATGAGATTTCCTCCATGGTGTGGGCCTTTTCTTCGCGCTCCCGCCGACGACGCTCGGCGCGCAGCAGGTCGATCACCGCATTGCGCGTCGCGGCATAAAGCCAGCCAGCGAGCGCCGGATGGAGAGAAAGCTTGGCAGCGTCACGCGCCAGCCCGGTAAAAACGATTTGCGCCACATCCTTGGCGCGATGCGCATCGCCATCGGTGCGCCGCAGCGCTGCGGAATAAACCAGGGTGAGGTGGCGCCGCACCAGTTCGGCAAATGCTTCTTCCGAGCGATCCCGGGCGTAGCGTTCGAGAAGGGTGGCATCGTCGATCATGGGGCTTCCTATCCTACTAGCGGCGCCGTTGGAAAAACCGGACAAAATTTCGCACGGACTGGACGGCGCGCGTTATTAAGAGGCAGACTGAAACTTGCAGCGTGGCTGAAATTTTCAATTCACTAGCCCCCCGGTTGCAGGGGCGGCGCAATCTGTCCCTTGGATCGTGCTCCGCGGTTCTCCCGAGCGACGATTAACGACGCGGTTAGACGATTGAGCAGTTGTTCAATAATGTGGGAATCTGAGGCGCGTTTCGCCTCATCCGCTATTCACCTACTGCGAATGCCCAACGCGAAGGCGCACACCTCCTAGTCACGCGCCTTGGCTGTCTCGCAGAATTTCAGCGCTTTTCTCTGCACTGAGCTGCTTCGACCAGGGCTGACGATTAAGAGCTGCGCTGACGGCGAATCGCGGCAGCGGGAGATCAACTGACGGCGTGAAGATGTTTCTTCGCTTGAATGCCTGGGGAGAATGTTCGAGCGCCAGGGCACGCAGCTTTGGACTTTCTCCGCCTTCATCGAACAGTGGCTCGGCCGCAGTGCGCCAAGGTACGAACGCCCAGTCCGGCGGAGGGAGATCAGCCGCGATGGCCAAGTGTTCGGCGTAGGCGCCGAGCCAAGCATCTGCCACGTGGCCTTGCTGGAATTTTTCGCTGAGGCGTTGTGGTTCGTCCGCAATGGTTGCCAGCGCTTCATCGCGCGACGATAGGCGCCGCAATTCATGCAGCCAGTCGCGAAGATGCCGCCCGAATTCCTCGACGGAATCGGAACGCTCAGCGACCTCTTTCAACGTTACGGGTCGTAGATTCACTTGGCCTAGGTTGGCGCCGGTTTTTTTCCGCGCAATATTTCCATTTTCCGGAATGTGGTAAACGCCTTCGATGTAACGATAATGGAAATTATGGATGGACATTTTCCTTTTTCCGGAAAATGGTAAAACATGATCTCACAAGATGTAGTCGTCGCCCTCAAGTTACTGGAATCACCCCAGTGGCCGGGATTCGCAGATCTGTCCCAGTCACTCGGAATGAGCCTATCCCAAGTGCACCGCTCGATTGCGCGGCTGAGTGAGTCGCGACTGTTTGTGGAATCGGAGCAAACGGTGCAACGGGCGAACCTGGCGAGGTTCATTGTCCACGGACTTCCCTTTGTTTTCCCTGCTCGGCTAGGAGAGATCAGTCGAGGGGTTCCGACTGCGTGGGCATGCCCCGAGCTAAAAGACACCAGTCTCTCTAGTCTGGTATCCGAAGAACTCGTTCCGGTCTGGCCAGACAGCGACGGTAAGATCAAGGGACGCGCGATCGAACCGCTTCACGTTGGAGTGCCAATCGCTACGCGGACCGACAAAGAGTTGTATGCCCTGCTCGCGCTCGTCGACGTGTTGCGGGTCGGACGTGCGCGGGAGCGTGAGTTTGCCGAAGCAGAGCTGCAAAAGAGGATAACACATGTCCGTTCCTAACCTCGGAGCACTGCGAGCCGTTGCTGAGCGGCTTGATCGCGTTGGCCTTCCTTACGCCTTTGTCGGCGGCTCGATCGTCAACCTGTTGATCGATCATCCGGAGCTGATCCCTGCCCGACCGACCGACGACGTGGACGTAATCATCGAAATGATTTCGGGTGCGAGGTACTCCGATATTGAAGCCAAGCTTCGAGCTATAGGCTTCAGCCACGACATGCGGCAAGGCGCACCAAAGTGTCGTTGGATTCTTAGCGGTTTGACCGTCGATATCATGCCAACGGACGGAGCAAGCCTTGGGCTAAATACCGCTTGGTTTGCTGAAGCTTTGGCCACGTCCACGTTGCAGACCGTAGCGCATTCCGAGTTCCGCATCGTCTCGCCCATCGCATTTCTCGCGACGAAGTACACCGCGTTCCTTGATCGGGGTCATCACGATTATTATGGCAGTCATGATCTCGAGGATTTCATGACCGTCGTCGACGGCCGCGGAGGGATCGTGGCGGAAGTTGATCGCGCGCCGCTCGGGCTGCGCCGATTTGTGATCACAAGTACCCGGCAGTTGCTATCCGACCCAAAATTTCCTGATGCGTTGCCCGGATACCTGGCGCCGGATGAAGAAGAGCGGATCGGTCTGCTCCGCAGCAAACTTGAAGGCATTGCGAGCCTTGCCCTGCCCGAGAATTGAAGGATTCCGGAGTGCAGTGCCTTGCGCGGGGGGAAGTTTAGTTTGCGCCGACTCCTGACGTGACCCGGCTCGAACATTCCGTTATCATATGGCCGCATCCACCGTGAAATTTTCGCTGCCTCGTCCTAGCGATTGCCCCACTGATTCTCGCGTGTTGGAATGAATTTATGCCCGAGATAATTTGGCGGCTCATCAGGGAGATCGTGGAGAATTTGTTCTGGGTCGCGCTTTTTTCCACGCCGGTGGTCGCGCTATTGTGGCGAGTGGCACGGGAGCGCCGCAAATATGACGAGGAAGCGAAAATACCGTTCACAGAATTTCCGCTGCGCCCTCCTGGCGAGTCCTCGCGAGTCGCCGCTGAAAAGTTGTTCGAAACTGCCATGGAGAATCTTCTGGTGTTGATGGGCAGCTGTGCGGTTTTTGGCATGACCGTCGCAGGATGGAAAAACGGAAATCAACTCACTTTGGCAGGAATGGGCGGACTGATCGTCCTCGGCGTAACAGCCGTCACGGCTCCGCGTATTCTAAGGACGCTACGGAATTATTGGAAATATCGATTGGGATTTAGAGGGGAACGCTTGGTTGGGCAGGAGCTCGATCAACTGCTTTCAAAAGGGTACCGGGTGTTCCACGACGTGCCTTTCGAAGGATTCAATGTGGATCATGTCGCGGTTGGTCCCGCGGGTGTCTTCGTCATTGAAACGAAGGCTAGGAGAAAGTGGAAGGTGAAGGATCTGAAACACCCCGCACACATGGTTCGATACGACGGAAACAGCTTAACATGGCCCTCGGGCCGAGCGGACCGGTTTGGCCTGGAGCAAACCGAAAGGAATGCGCACACGGTTTCAGAATGGCTCTCGAATGCGACCGGCGAAGATGTCTTCTGCCAACCGATACTCACGTTGCCGGGCTGGTGGGTGGAGCGTAGGCTCGTTCAGCGGCCCAAAGTGATCGTCCTATCTTCGAAAAAGCTGCATCGATATTTTCCGACCACCTCGCCCAAGCCGATCCGCACCGAGCAAGTTCGCAGAATAATCTACCATCTTGGTGAGCGATGCCGCTTGGATGATTCGGCAAAGACACCCTGATTTTGGATGCAGTGAACCGTCGCCTTTCTCCACGATGTCCGCACGGAAATACCTTCTCGAATCGGTGCCGTTCTACTTACGCGTGTTTGCTACTGGGCTTTGCCTCTACGTCCTCTTCCTAAACGCATACGCAGACGCGCCGTCGAACATCGCAGCCAACCAAACCAGAAAAATGGAAACCGACACCGCTACCGCTGCGTTGACTCTGATCCGTCAACGTAAGTTCGAAGAAGCCCGAACGCTTTTATTGACCTCTGCCGAAAAAGGAGACGCTGCTTCACAAGGGTTGCTGGGCCAGATGTACAACGCTGGGTGGGGCATTCCCGTGGACTACAAGGAAGCCGTCAAATGGTGGTCGCGCGCTGTAGCCGGTGGCAGCACCGATGCGCTCTGGGGGCTCGGCCTGCTCTACGACGAAGGCAACGGCGTCGCGCGCGATTCAAAGAAAGCCGCTGAGCTATGGAAGCAAGGGTCGGAACAGGGTAACATCAAAGCGACCGTCAATTTGGCTTTTTTATACGAGGAGGGGCGCGGCGTTCAGCGCGATCTGAAGGAATGCGCACGACTGTTCAAAATTGCGGCCGAAGCGGGTGAGCCGGCTGCACAATTAAACTACGGGCTGAAAGTTCTGCACGGCGAGGGCGTCGAGCAAAATGAAATTTTAGGCGCTGCATGGCTTGGAGTTGCCGCGGAGTCACCCCGATTCAAAGGAACGCCGTATGCCGAAAAAATGATCTCACAACATGCCAAGACGTGGGCTACTCTCTCTGCGACGGACCGCGAAAAGGTCGCGCAGCTCATGCAGCAGATTCAGTCGCGAATCAAAGCGGATTGAGGTCCCAAAAATACGCAGCGCCATTGCTCAACAGCTCTGAACAGACTGGGAAATGGGCAACCTGACATCTTCCGGGCCGCTCAGCCGGATGACACCCTTTGGGCAAGCTAACCGGTGATCGGCGCTCAAAAGAATTCTGGCGCGTGCGCGATTCGATGAGAGACTCGGCAGGAAATGTCATGGGAACGATGATCCATCTGGCAGTTGGAAACCTGGAAATTGATTGGGGAAAGAACCACGGATTTACCGATCACAGTGCCCTCTTCCAGCCAGGCGACTTGACCAAGGTCCCGTATAAATATGCAGATGGGGACACGGAGCATGTGGACGCAGGAGGGCAAAAGAAATGTGACATTGCGACGGAGTGGAAGGAGGCGCTGTCCAGCCCGCTGGGCCGGGTGATCGATCGGATTCGCCTCCTGGGCCACACGGTCGAATCGGCGCGAAAAGAGTTCGAGTATGCTTGTCAGATGGCGTCGGTTGATCCGTCGGCGATCTCCTTTGACGACCTCAGGAACGCCTTGCAACGGATCGACGTAAAAGCGCTAAACGGACACTACGAGACCGATTTTGACACTCTTGGTGAGTTCTTTCGCTCCGAGCTGGTGACACGCCTGGGACTGCGGGAGGTGTTCGAGAAGGCAGCGATGTCTTCATTCGAAATCGGCGAGGCGATGGAGAACCTGAGCGCCTATTCGATCCTCACTCTCTTGGCCGAGAATGCTTCAACCAAAGACCTGCCGGTCATCTGGCATTTCAAAGACCACGAGGAGAGTGGCTGGGCCAGGCGTTCCGATTACATGCACCAGCTCGAGGCTGGGAACCGGTTCCTGATCGTCACCGAAGGGAGCTCGGATGCACTGATCGTGCGCCGCGCGTTTGAGCTTTTGATGCCTCATGTGGCGGACTTCTTCCACTACGTGGATATGCAGGAAGGCTACCCGTTTTCAGGAACGGGCAATGTCTACCGGTTCGTCCAGGGGCTCATCAGCATTGCGGTGCAGAACAAAGTGCTGGTGCTTTTCGACAACGACGCCGAAGGAAGTTTCGGTTTCATCCGGTGCAATGAATTGCGAGTGCCAGCGAACATGCGGATCCTCAAACTCCCAGATCTCGAGGCGTTCTCCGGCTTCAAGACGGTTGGGCCCAGTGGTGAGGCGATCGCTGACATCAATGGCAAAGCGGCCGCCATTGAGTGCTATCTCGATCTGGCGAACGATCCCGTGGTTAGATGGAGTTCGTTTCATCGCGAGGCGGGTGCCTATCAGGGCGAACTGGTCAACAAGGACGCGTATAAGAAACGTTTTCTGGAGCAAACTTCGCGTGTCGCATCCTACGACTACTCCCGTCTCCTTGCGGTGCTCAAAAACATCGTGGCCTCGAGCGTGACGATGAGTGAGGCGATGCAGGTGTCTTTCTACGAAGATCTCTTAGCCGAAGACGCATCGGACTCTGGCGATGCATCTCCACCGGGCTAGTCCCCCTCCACCGTCAGCTTGGGCGATGACGCCCCGTTCGGAGCGGCTTCGCTGACGTGAAGCGGCCGGAAGGGATCACTGTTCGACCTGCGAAAAAACGCGCTTGGCTGTGGGACCGATTGCGTTGTCCGCTCGCCGGGTTAAGTCCGACGGTCGGCTCGGATTTTCTCGCAAGTCGCACAGTGACCCCTTGAGGGTACCCGGGCTGGGACTTCCGAAAGCTTCTCGGCCTCGTGAACAAATCGAACCCGGTTTGTTTCGAGTGGATGCAGTCATTGATCGTCTACCAAGAAGCTGCGATCTGGAAACGCGTGCGCGATCTGGTCGTGCCGTTCTTTTCGCCGAAGGCGGCCATGCATCACTATCTCTCGATGGCGCGCCACAACTACCGCGAGCACATGCGCGATGGCAGTTCGCCGAACGTGAAACTCAAAAAGTATCTCTACATTACCCGTCCGCTTCTCTGTTGCCGATGGATCGAACGGGACCCGACCGCCGGTCCTCCGCCAATGCCTTTTGTCGATGCGCTGAACGCCGCCAACATCCCGCCCGATCTTCGCGCTGCGATCGATGCACTAGTGGAGCGGAAGAAAGCCGCCGAAGAATTGGACGAAGGCGCCGCCGTGCCGGTCATCAATCAGTTCATCGACACCGAACTCGCGCCTACCCGCCGTCGCCGACTCCATGCCAGAATCGCGCGGCAGCCTCCGCGACCTCGACGCCTTTCTCCACGACGTCCGCACGGAAATGTAACCTGAAACGGCCTGGTCCTCTCTGCCGTCGGGTCGATTTTTTCGCGCATTGAGCGGCGTTAAGGACTCACACGCGAAAGCCTTGCTCTAACGAGCCACATCAGGCCCCATCTTCCGCGTAATTCCGGTGGAA
>DATAKE010000092.1:0-6424 GCA_036261745.1 Opitutaceae bacterium | reverse complement strand
TCGCTGAAGAACTGGTCAAGCAGTTGGGGAAAAACGGAGTGCTAGGAGAAGTCATCGTTGATCTGGTCTGGTCCCTCGCCACGGAGCTGGATGATTTCTTTGACAACAATAGTCCAAAGCGCCGACTCATTCGCGGTCTCCTCGACCATGACTTTCTGAATCGCATGGTGGGCTACGACGAGGCGAAATATTACTACCAAGAATTGGAAAAGGTCCTAGCTCCGGATTTCAACTACTGGCTGCATCGTGGGAGTCTTGAATTGGAGCATGGTAATTTGGTCGGAGCTGAACGTTTCCTTAATCAAGCGCGGGGAATAAATCAAAGAGACCAAAATACGCTGACTGAATATGCGTATCTGCTGCTGTTAAAAGCCCTCGACAATCCGAGCGGGCCGGACGCCGTTTCGTTTGTTCAAGAAGCGGAAGCAATCCTGAGGAAAAATATCGCCACGCGCGGAGACCGGGATCCCCACTCTTACCACATTCTTGTCGGAAACATGATGCAGTGGGTGAAAACTCGTTCGATGCGGCCTTCCGAAGAAAAAAGCACGCTCCACGGCTTACGCACTACTTTGGAGGATGGTCGCAGGCGGCATCCAAAAAACGCGCATTTAGCAAAATTGTCCCAGCAACTTGAAGAAGAGCTTCGGACACGGTGGATCCGTTAAAAATAATTGACCGGAAGGCATCCCCGCCCCTGCGCCGTTGACAGCTTGGCGGGGGGGCGTTTTGCATCTGCCCCTTTCGCGCTTCGCGCACCCGTTCGTTTTTTCCACACAAACCTCCATCCATGGCCGCCAAATCCAAAGCTAAGAAAGCCTCCGCTCCGAAAAAGAAACCCGCCAAGACGGGCAAACCCGCCTCCAAAGGCCCGAAATACGTTTACACGTGGGGCAATGGCAAAGCCGACGGTAACGGCTCGATGAAAAATTTGCTGGGTGGCAAGGGCGCCAATCTCGCCGAGATGACCCGCATCAACCTCCCGGTTCCCCCCGGCTTCACGATCACCACCGAGGTCTGCACTTACTACTACGCCAACAAGCGCACCTACCCCGCCGCGTTGCAGAGCCAGATGGAAGCCGGTGTCGCCAACATGGAAAAGATCATGGGCACGAAGTTCGGCGCCACCGACGGCATGCCGCTCCTCGTCGCCGTTCGCTCGGGCGCGCGTGACTCCATGCCGGGCATGATGGACACGATTCTGAACCTCGGTCTCAACGACCAGGCCGTCCTCGCCCTCGCCGCCGCCACGGGCAACGAGCGTTTCGCGTGGGACTGTTACCGCCGTTTCATCCAGATGTTCGGCGACGTCGTCATGGGCGTCCAAAAACGCGAAGGCGAAGACCACGATCCGTTCGAGTCCGTCATCCACGGTTTCAAACACGAAAAATATCACGGCGACATCGAGGACTCGAAGCTCACCGCCCAGGACCAGCAGGAACTCGTCGCCCGTTTCAAAGCGCTCGTCAAAGACCGCACCGGAAAAGCATTCCCGAACAATCCCTGGGACCAGCTCCGCGGCGCCGCGGGCGCTGTGTTCGGTTCCTGGATGAACGATCGCGCCAAGGTTTATCGCGCGAAGTACAACATCCCCTCCGAGTGGGGCACCGCCGTCAACGTGCAGGCCATGGTCTTCGGCAACACCGGCGAGACCTCCGGCTCCGGCGTGGCGTTCACCCGCAATCCCGCCAACGGCATCAACGAATTCTACGGCGAGTTCTTGGTAAACGCGCAGGGTGAGGACGTCGTCGCCGGCGTTCGCACGCCCGAACCCGTTCTCAAGCTGAAGGACGTCATGCCGAAGTCGTACGCCGAACTGCTCAAGGTTCGCGCGACGCTCGAGAAGCATTTCAAGGACGTTCAGGACATCGAATTCACGATTCAGGAAGGGAAGCTGTTCATGCTCCAGACGCGCAACGGCAAGCGCACCGCCGCCGCGGCGCTGAAGTTCTCCGTCGATATGGTGAAGGAGAAGCTCATCGACTGGCAGACCGCGATCACGCGCAACCCGGCCGACCAGCTCGACCAGCTCCTCGCCCCGATCTTCGATCTCGCCGAGGTCAAGAAGGCCAAAGTGATCGCCACCGGCCTCCCCGCCGGCCCCGGCGCCGCGACCGGCAAGATCTACTTCAACGCCGACCGGGCCGTGCAGGCCGCGGAAAAGGGCGAGAAGGTTCTCCTCGTTCGCGTCGAGACGTCGCCGGAAGATCTCCGCGGCATGATCGCCGCCGAGGGCATTCTCACCGCTCGCGGTGGTGTGTCGTCGCACGCGGCGCTCGTTGCCCGCCAGATGGGCAAGGTCTGCGTGTGCGGCGCTGCGGCGCTCCAGGTGGATTACGAGAAGAAGACCGTCACGGTCGATGGCCATAGCTACGGCGAAGGCGACTTCCTCTCGATCGATGGCACCGCCGGCACGGTTTACGCCGGCAAGATCGCGACTGCCTCGTCGGAAATCATCGCCGGTCTCGTCAACGACGACAAAACCGCGCAGGCCACGGAGAAGTTCAAGAGCTTCACCCAGCTCATGAAATGGTGCGCGCAAGCCACCAAGCTCCAGGTCCGCACGAACGCCGACACGCCCGACCAGACCCGCATCGCGGTCGCGTTCGGCGCGGTGGGCATCGGCCTCACCCGCACCGAGCACATGTTCTTCGAAGGCGACCGCATCGACGCGATGCGCGAGATGATCCTCGCCGACACGCTCGCCGACCGCGAAACCGCGCTCGCGAAACTCCTCCCCTACCAGCGCGACGACTTCTTCGGAATCTTCAAGGCGCTGAAGGGATTCCCCGCGACGATCCGTTTCCTCGATCCGCCGTTGCACGAGTTCCTCCCGAACTCGAAGGAGGCGCAGATGGATCTCGCGCGGAAGCTCAACGTTCCCGTGGAGAAAATCATGCACCGCGTGCACGAGCTCCATGAGTTCAACCCGATGCTCGGTTTCCGCGGCTGCCGTCTCGGCATCAAATATCCGGAAATCACCGCCATGCAGGCGCGCGCTGTCCTCGAGGCGGCCGCGGATGCCACGAAGGCCGGCTTCAAGGCGAAGCCCGAGATCATGATCCCGCTCGTCGGCTTCAAGAAGGAACTCGATCTCCAGACCGCGCTCGTTCACGAGGTCGCGGCGAAGGTCCAGGCCGAGAAGAAGGTCAAAATCAACTACACTGTTGGCACGATGATCGAGATCCCGCGCGGTGCGCTCACCGCCGACGAGATCGCGCAGACGGCGGAGTTCTTCAGCTTCGGCACGAACGATCTCACGCAGACCTGCCTCGGCATGTCGCGTGACGACTCCGGTTCCTTCCTCGGCGCTTATCAAGAGTCCGAGATCATGAAGAAAAACCCGTTCGCCTCGATCGATCAGACCGGCGTGGGCCAGCTGATGCAGATCGCGATCACGAAGGGCCGGCAGACGCGCCCCGACATCAAGCTCGGCATCTGCGGCGAACACGGCGGCGATCCGGACTCGGTGAAGTTCTGCCACAAGCTCGGCCTCACGTACGTCTCGTGCTCGCCCTACCGCGTGCCGGTCGCCCGCCTCGCGGCGGCGCAGGCGGCGGTGGCGGACGCCAAGGCGGCGAAGAAGTGAGGTCGATCCGTGTGACGTGTGACGTGTGACATGTGATCTGAACTGATCTGATCAGATCTGATCTGATGGAGGCGGGGTGCCCTCACCCCGCTTGTATCAGCAAACTCTCAGCCCCGCGCCCTCACCGGCGCGGGGCTTTTTTGTCTGTCATTGCGAGGAACCCGCAACGCGGGCGACGAAGCAATCCAGCTAGCTGGATCGCCACGCGTACCCAGCCAAGCGGCCACGACGGCCTCCGAATATTGTCATCTAATAGATGACAAGTAGAGCGGGGCGGAGGGGCCGTGCTTGTTCGTGAAGCGCATTCTTCTGAATCCTTCGCTGCGCTCAGCATGACAGTCGAAAGAGGAGCGGATGGCGCGGGGCTTTTTTTGAGAGGTAGCCGCGAGCGCAAGCGAGTGGACGGGATGGATGAGGGACAGGTCCGATTTGCCCGCTGAACATGTCACTTAATAAGTGACATGTTCAGAAGGGCCGCGCTCAGCCAGATATTGCCAAGGGGGACTTCATCACCCACGTTGCCGCGCAAATCTCCGTCCCGACCAAGAGCGTCCGATTCCCGACAACCAGGAGCATTCCATGAAACTCGTCCCCTGCCTGCTCGTGCTGATTTCCTTTTCCGTGAGCGGTTGCCACCATGCGAAATCGGCGGGCAGCAAATCGCGCACGAAGCCGGCCGCCACCTACGCCCGCACCCAGGAGGAAATTCGCGAGGATCGGCTGCGCAACGTTCGCGAGATCACGGAGCCGCGCGCGAAGACGTACGAGCGCCAGGGTCACAGCCCGGAAGTCGCCCGCGCGCTCGCGCAGGCCGAATATTTTCGCGCGGGGAAGTGAGCGGCCGCCGCGAACGCGGCGTTGGAATGGCGCGGCGCCTCCCAAACCGGGGCGGCCGCGATTTTCCCCTCGGTGCCGCGATCGCCGAAACCGCCGGGAACGAGGATGCCGTCGAGCCCTTCAGCCGGGCGAGACCGCTTTTTGAGGAGCCTTTTACCCTCCGGCTCCCCGGCCGGCTGGACGGGCCTCGTAACTTCTTGCGAAACTGGTGGAACATCGCGCCGATAAACCGTCTGCGATTTTCGCCCCCTCTTCGCACCTATGTCCAAAAGCTCGATCACCATCGCTGCCGTGCTGATTGCCCTCGTGGTGGGTTTCTCGCTTCCCGGCGGAAAAATCACGCAGTGGTTTGCCAGCGCTTCGACCCCCACGTCGGCCTACGCGTTCACGCCCGCCGAGATCGAGGAGAAGCTGAAGGCCATCGAGGCCGCGCTGCCCGCCATCGAGAAATTGCTCGTGGAGCACCGCTACCAGGAAAGCCGCGAGTTGTGCGACACGACCTTTTATACGCTGCGCCGCTCGCTGCGCGCCGTGGGCGATCCCACGCTCGGACCCGGGCGCACGCTCAGCGGCGAACTGAACCGCCTCGAGGCCCGCATCGGCGAAGCGGCGCGCCGCGATTTCGAAAGCCAGCTCGCGAAGATCGCGCAGGGAGGCATCGACACCGCGACGGTCCAGCGGCTCGTGCGGAGTTTTTCCACGGTCGGCGGCAACAATCTCGCCGAGGAACTCAGCGCGCGCTCCGCGGGCCTCGACAAGATCCGCCGCGCCCTGGCGACGCGCTGGATCCGCATCAGCATCGATGCGTCGGAGGACGACTACGAGGCGATGACGCTCGACCACATGCTCAAGACCCTCGTGTTGCCGCCGGGCTTCACGCTCGTCTTCGGCCCGCCAATGGGGCCGGCGGAGGAAGCGGCGACGTTTGCCACCGTCACTTTCAAGATCGGGGTGACGGTCGAAACTTACGTCCTGAAAAGCAAGGAGCCCAATGCCGAGCCAGGCGGCGCTTATTTCAACAACCGCAATTCGGACGGGCTGCTCTCCGGCGCGGGCGTGACGATCATCGTTCATAAGGCTTTCAACGCCTACCCCTCGACCTGGGACAACCTTCCCCAGAAATCCGGCGACCAGGTCCACCTCGAGCTCAAGCTTCCGGTCCCGGAATCCTTCGAGCTGAAAATTCCGCGGGGCCGGACCGCCCACGATGAGTTCAAGGACCTGAATGTTGCGCGCCTCGCCGCGCTGAAGACCAAGCTGGCGGCGGCGCTCACCGCGCTGCCGGCGCTCCATTTCAAGTCGGCGGGAAATGCCGCGCCGGCGCCGCTGTCGCGCGAGAACGCGTTGTTCAACGAAGCCGCCTTTGTGCAGGCCGCCTCCGCCTCGCTCTCCGCCAAAAAATCCGTGGCCGACATTTCCTGCATCGCCATCGAGCTGATGATCGAGCCGCTGGCGGATCGCATCGAATCGCAGCTGGAGAAACTCACGTCCGCCGAGCGCCACCAGCTCGCCCGCACGCTGGAGGTCAGGCCGTGGTACCACGGCTTCAGCACGCTCGGCAAAGCGCTGGCGTCCGCGCCGGCCGAAAACGTTCCGCCCCTGCTCGCCGCCATGCAGCGCGACCTCGACCAGCCCGCGCTGTTGAAAACCGCCTTCGCTCGCGTCACGCGGGAAAAGCAACCGAACGAACAAGGCAACATGCTGGGACTGCTCATCAGCTACAGCCCGCCGGAAGCAATGCCGGAGTTCGTGCGGCTCTACCCGGGCCTGGACGCCGGGCCGCAATCGGCGCTGCTCACCTCGATGATGAAGCGGGACCGCCCCGCCGCCGGAAAGTTTGCGCAGCAGCTGGTCAAGTCGGGCAAGCCCGCGGTCGTGCAGCAGGTCTGCGACGCCCTCGGCCGCGCCCTCAGCAGCATCAACAGCGCGCGCACGATGACGCTGACGCCGGAGGAGATCGCGCTTTTCACGCAAGCCGTGAACACGACCCGCGGCGCC
>DATAKE010000086.1:0-172161 GCA_036261745.1 Opitutaceae bacterium | reverse complement strand
GACTACGGGGAGATAGATGCGGTGTTCAGTGAATCGCTCAAAATTCCCACGAGAAATTTTGAGGAAACTTATCGAACTGCAATCCGCTGCGATCCAACTGGTAGCGAATTGTGAATGAGTTGGGGTCGACAGCGTGGACGCGTGGCGTGAGGTCAATGCCTCAGTTCACATGGATACTCTACCCCGCCCTCATTTGTTCGGTTTGCTCGCCGGACTCTTTCTCGCCGCCGGACTTTGCTTCGCCTCGCTGGTGGTCGCCCGCACTTGGACCCACATTCATGAATCCCAAATCATCGACGTCACCGGCTCGGCGCGCAAAAACGTGCGTTCCGACCTCGTGATCTGGCGCGGCCGCTTCGCCGTCGAGGATGAGACCCTCCTCGGCGCCAACGAAAAACTCAAAACCGACCTGGCCAAGGTGGACGCGTTTCTCCGTTCGAAGGGTGTGAAGGAAATCACTATTCAGCCCCTGCAAATTCGCGAGGTGATGGCACGCACCCGCAGCGACGACGACGAGGTGCGCGGCAAACGGATCGGTTACCACCTCACGCAGGCGATCGAGGTGCACTCCGAGGACGTCGAGGCCACGCCGAAACTCAGTCGCGAATGCACCGAGCTCCTCGAGCAGGGCGTGGCGCTGGTTTCGGAAGGCACGCAGTTTATCTACACCAAGGCGGGCCAGGCGAAAATCGAGATGATGGGCGAGGCGACGAAGGACGCGCGCACCCGCGCGGAGCAAATCGCGTCGCAGGGCAATCGCGACGTGAAGGAGCTGCGTTCCGCGCGCATGGGAGTGGTGCAGATCAACCCGATCTTCTCCACCGCCACGAGCTGGGAGGGAAACAACGACACCACTTCCCTCGACAAGACGATGACCGTGACCGTCAGCGCGGTTTTCTCCCTGAAATAACCGGTCGCGGTTTTGGGGGCCGCCGCGCTACTTCGCCGGCACTTCCGGCACGCGGATCACGACATACTTCATCGGTATGGCGCCGGCGTTGCGCATGCCGTGCATCACGTGCTCGGGGCAAAATACCGCGGTCGGCGCGTCGATCCGCCGCCAGGCTTCGCCCACGAGCGTCTCCGCCGTGCCCTCCATCAAATAAATAATCTCCTCCCCGGCATGTTTGTGCGGCTCGTGGGGAGCCTCGCCGGGATTGATCACTGAAACGTGCATGCGGAGCTGCTGCGCGCCGCATTTCTCGTTCACAAACGGATGCATCAACCCCCGGGGATGGTGGTGAGCGGTGCGTTCATCCCAGGGGATGATGAGATTATCGATAGCCGGCATGAAGGGGGAGGAACACGCGCCGCGATCTCACTGAATCAAGATATGCTCCGGCGGGATCTCGAGCGGTGCGGGTGTGTTCCGGCTTTCCGGAATCGGCGTGCTCTTGAGGGGATAGCGGAAAACTTTCCCTTCGTAATTTCGGAAGATCACCTCGTCGTCCGTGATTTTTTCCACGTAGTCCGGATTGAGCGGCACCTTGCCGCCTCCGCCGGGCGCATCGATGACGAATTGCGGCACCGCATAACCCGTCGTGTGCCCGCGAAGCGCACGGATGATTTCAATGCCTTTCCGGACATCGACCTTGAAGTGGCTGCCGCCCGTAATCAGGTCCATCTGGTAAAGATAATAAGGCCGCACGCGCATGCGCAGGAGACGGTGAACCAGCGCTTTCATCACGTCGACGTCGTCGTTCACGCCGCGCAGCAGCACGCTTTGATTTCCCAAAGGCACACCGGCAAACGACAGCCGCTCGCAAGCCGCGCGAAGTTCGGCGGTGGCTTCCTTCGGATGATTCATGTGAATGCTCATCCAGATCGGGCCGTATTTTTTAAAAATCTCGCAGAGCGCCGGCGTGATGCGTTGCGGCAGAAACACCGGGATGCGCGAGCCGATGCGGATGAACTCCACGTGCTTGATCTCGCGCAGCCGGCTGATCAGGTGCTCCAGCTTCTTGTCGGAAAGCAAAAGCGGATCACCCCCCGAAAGGAGCACATCGCGAATCTCCGGGTGCGCCTCGATGTAACGCAGCCCTTGCTCGTATTCGGGGTGGAAATTGTAGTCCTGCGCGTTCGAAACCAGCCGGCTGCGCGTGCAGTAGCGACAGTACGCCGCACAGCGATCGGTCACGAGAAACAGCACGCGATCCGGATAGCGGTGCACGAGTCCCGGCACCGGGGAATGCTCATCCTCGCCCAGCGAATCCAGGCGTTCCTCTTCGGAAACGACGCTTTCGTCCGACCGCGGGATCACCTGCTTGCGGATTGGGCAGTTCGGATCGTTGCGATCGATCAGGTTGAAAAAGTAAGGCGTGATCGCGAGCGCCAGCTTCTGGTTGGCAAAAATACACCCGGCCTTCTCCTCGGGCGTCAGGGTCATCAGCCGCTCGAGCTGCTCAACGGTCGTGATCCGGTTCTTCAGCTGCCAGATCCAGTCCTGCCAGTCGGATTCGGGAATGTGCTGCCAGAGTCCCTGGCCTTCAAACCAGGCGGAGCGATCTTCGATATACGGCATTTGGTTTCCGAAGACGGTTAGGAACCTAACGAAGTCTGTCAAATAACAGACCGCAATACGGCGGTGGCGGCCCGCGGGAATTTCCAGGGCGCAGCGTGGGAGAATTTGCGCCGAAATCATTCGTTTCCCCTTGGCACGTGCAACGCGACGGCTTTTCGTTCGGCTTTAATGTCCACGGCCAAACCCGCAGTTCTCGCCCTCGAAGACGGTTCTATTTTCCGCGGCCTCGCCTTTGGGGCGGATGCCACCATCGCCGGCGAGTGCGTGTTCAACACGTCGATGACCGGTTATCAGGAAATCCTGACCGATCCCTCTTACTTCGGGCAGATCGTGACGATGACCGCCGTGCAAATCGGGAACTACGGGGTCAACGACGAGGATACCGAGGCCACCGCCCCAAAAGCCAACGGACTCGTGGTGCGTGAACTTTCCCCGGTCGTCAGCAACTGGCGCAGTCAGATGTCGCTCGATGCCTATTTAACGAAATACGGCATCCCTGGCATCGCCGAAGTCGACACCCGCGCGCTCACCAAAAAGCTCCGCGTCGACGGCGCGATGAAGAGCTGCCTCAGCACCCTTCCGCTCAGCGACGAGGAAGCCGTCAAGCGGGCGCGCAACTGGCGCGACATGGCCGGCGCCGACTACGTGAAGGACGTCACCTGCAAGGCGCCCTACCTCTGGGGCTCGAACGATCCCGCAAATCACAACGCCCCCTACCTTCCCGTCGGCACAACGATGAACGCCCCGGGGATCCCGGCGAAAAAATTTCGCGTGGCCGCCTTCGACTACGGCGCAAAACACAGCATCTACCGGAAACTCGTGAATCATGGCTTCGACGTGCAGGTGTTTCCCGCCGGCGCCACGCACGAGCAGATCCGCGAGCACAAACCCGACGCCGTGTTCCTCTCGAACGGTCCGGGCGATCCCGCGGCGCTGCCCTACATCCACAAAACGGTGACGGGACTCGTGCCCGATTTCCCGATTTTCGGGATCTGTCTCGGCCACCAGATGATCACCCACGCGCTCGGCGGCTCGACCTTCAAACTCAAGTTCGGCCACCGCGGCGGCAATCAGCCGGTGAAAAATCTCGAGACCGGAAAAGTTTCGATCACCGCGCAGAACCACGGGTTCGCCACCGATCCGAAAAGCATCGAAAACCGCGGCGCGGTGGTCACTGAGGTGAGCCTCAACGACAACACCGTCGAGGGCCTGCGGCACAAGGAGCTCCCGATTTTCTGCGTGCAATACCATCCCGAAGCCGCTCCCGGCCCGAACGACGCCGACCCGCTCTTCGTCGATTTCTACAAGATGGTCGAGAAGCGCAAAGCCGGGAAAATCTAGCTTTACCAAGGGGCGAAGCCCGAGGCTTCCGCGGTTGCAGGAGCGGCTTTACGCCGCGACTGGCCTGCCCCCGCTTTTCGGTCGCGGCATAAAGCCGCTCCTACAGCGGACGCCTAACCGCTCTTCTCCACTCCTGCGTTTTTTTCCTCCGCCACACCGAGGCTCCGCCATGGCGCGCGCCCTTCCAGCGGCTCATGCAGCAGCTCTGCGTACACCCGCTTCAAACTCGCGGTGTTTCGTTCCGCTTTCGGACGGTTCCAAAATTCGCCCATCAGGCGCGAAACGGTTTCCGCTCCGTGCCGCTCGGCGATGTTGCAGAAAACCTGCCGCGCCATGTTCCAGGAATCGTCCTCACGGTCGCGTGGCCAGGCTTCGAGGTTGATCGGTTTGCCTCCGAGGCTCGGCACCGGGAGCTGGGCCACACGCAGGGCATAACGGTCGACTGACTTCCGGGGCAACGCGGTCACCACCCATTCGCGCCAGGCCCATCCCCCCATGCCCGCACAAATCCACATCGTCGAAATTCCGGGGCTGCATTCGGTGTGAAGCAGATTCGAAGTCGCGACCGCCATCGAGCGGCGAACGGCATCGGCGGAGCTATCGGCATAAAAGCCGCGCAGCCCGTCCACCCAGCTGGCGAAATCTTTTTGGAGCACGTCGACCGCGGGGCGGATCGCCCGCGTTTCGTCGAGGATCAGCATCGTCGCAGGAGGAGCGGCCACATTCGTCGTGATCGAGTAATCCTGCGCATTCAGCGTCCAGTTGAACCGGGCCCGGCGATGCGCCTTGCCCGTTTTTTCGTCCCAGATGAGGCCGGGAATTTTTTCCCCGGCCTTGATCCGGTCGCGAACCTCCCCCTCCCGCCAGATCTCGATCGACCGCAGCAGAAATGTCGCGAGAATCTTCGCCTGCAGCCCGCGAATTTGCGGCAGCGACCGCCCGATCTCGCGCTGAAAATCCGCCTCGCGACCCGGCAGTCCGCACGATTTCGCGAGCGCGAGGGCAATCTCCGCCGTGCGCGCCTCCACTTCCGCCGGTCCCAGTTCGAGCTTCGCGTCCGCCATGGCCGCGAAACGTTTTTCGAAATCCATCAGGTGCGCCGCCAGCGCCTCCGCGACCGGCCGGTCAGCCGGACTAAACCCGATCGTCCAGCCATCGCGCTCCAGTTTTTCGCGCAGCGGAAAATCCACGGCCTGCGCCGGCCGGCCCGCCAGCAACGCCAGGGCAACCGCGGCCACAAAACGGTTGAAGGTGCGCACGGGTTTCATCGTCAGGGAATCGCGGGCGCCGCCACCGGGCTCGCCGCGGCTCCGCCCGCCGACATCAGCACGCGCGCGTCGTGTTCGACGAACCAATCGGCGACATCCATGGCGATCGGGTCGAGCCGCACGCCGAGCGACGCGTGATCGTCCTCGGTCAAGAGCACGAGCCGGCTGCCGGCAGGCGCGGCGGACGCCAGTGTCTGGCTGTGTGCGGGCAACACCCAAGTGTCACGCGTCCCATGATAAAAAAGCACCGGGATTCGCAGGCGCCGGATGGATTCCATCACATTCGCATCCGCCCATTTGAATCCCGCCAGTGTCGGGGCGCGCTTGATCGCGGCCGCAAAGGTCGCGTCGCTCAATCCGCCGACGAGTTTCTGGATGTCCGGAAATCCATGCGCGAACTCCATCACCGCTTTTTCCGGATCGCTGAACGGCTGCATGGCAACAACCGCTTTCACCCTCGGGTCCCGCGCCGCCCAGTGCAGCGCCATCACCGCGCCGTAGGACGACCCCAGCACGCCCACGCCGTCCGAGGCGAGTCCGAGCCGCTCGATCTCGTTCATCACTTTCACCAGGTCCCCGGCTTCGGTCGCGCCAAAAGTGATCCAGCTGCCACCCGATTCCCCATGGCCGCGCAAATCAACGAGCACCGCGCGATAGCCCTGCTGCGCAAAAAACACCGCCCAGTGCATCATCGATTCCTTCGCCATCAGAAATCCGTGGAGCAGCACGATCGTGCCTTTCCGGTGCACCGCCTGCTCCTTGCGCGGCTGCGGATTCCAGTCGGCGCTGTAATGCGGCCGCCTCCGGCCCTCCGCCGATATTTCAATGCCCGTGCCGTAACGCAGGCTGTAGTCCGCCGGCTCGACAATCGCCACGGCGAGTTCAGTCGCAGGTGCGACCGCGACGCGAAACGTGAGTGCGTAGGTTTTCGCGATCCGCTCCGCCGTCGCCGAGCCTTTCGGGGGCCAGGGTTGGGTCGTGCGGTTCGGTGCCTCGACAATTTTCCGGGCCAGCATGCCACTCACGCAGCCCGAGAGTCCCAAGCTGGAGCACACCAAAAACAGCAAAGCGAAAACACGCGGCTTCACCTTCGTCTCCGTCCCGATGCCGGCCGGGCGACTGCCTTCACGAATAAATTCAAGCGCCGAGCCATTGTGCGAATTTTTTGGCATCGTCCGGCGTGTCGACGCCGATGGTCGGGTCCTCCGTGATGCCCACTGCGATGTCGTAGCCATTTTCCAAAACCCGAAGTTGCTCGAGGCGCTCGATCTGCTCGTAACGCCCGGGCGGCAGCTTCGCGAATTTCTCGAGCAGGTCCGCGTGGTAGGCGTAGAGACCGAGGTGCTTGTGGCAGGGGTTGGCGGCCAGCCACGCGTCATCGATCGTCAGCCCGAGATCGCGCGAAAACGGCAGGCGCGACCGGGAAAAATAAAGCGCCCGCCCATCCTGTCGCATCACAACCTTCACCTGGTTCGGGTTGTAGAAATCCACGATGCGCTTGAACACCGTGGCCAGCGTCGCCATCGGCACCGGGCCTTGGATCAAGCGCGCCAGTTCCCGGATCTGTCCGCCGCTGACCAAGGGCTCATCCGCTTGGACATTAATCACGTACTCCGCTTTCACGATGCGGTTGGCCTCGGCGATCCGGTCGGTTCCGCTCTGGTGCTGCACCCCGGTCACAATCGTCTGATAGCCCGCCGCCCGGAGTGGCGTCTCCAAAAGTTCACTATCGACTGCAAAATAAAGTGGAAAATCCGGGGCCTCCCGGGCGATCCGCTCCGCCACCCAGAGGACCAAAGGCCTCCCTTTGATCTCATGCAAAAGCTTGCGCGGGAAGCGAGTAGACTCCAATCGACAGGGCACGATGATCGCCACTTTGGCCATGCTTGCGGATGCTGGCGGCCGGTTTTTAGGTTGCAAGCCGAGCGCACCATCCGGATTTTGGCCGGTCCTTTCCTGCCACACGAGATGAACAAAAGTGACACCACACCACCCGCCCAGCAGCTCACCAAGGAGCTCGTGGTGCAAAACAAGATGGGCATCCACGCACGGCCGGCCGCGATGATCGTGCGGATCACCAACAAGTTCAAAGCGGACGTCTTCGTTGAAAAAGACGAGGAGCAGGTGAATGGAAAGAGCATCATGGGCCTGATGATGCTGGCCGCCGGCAAGGGTTCGAAAGTGAAGTTTCTCGCCACCGGCGACGACGCCCCGGCGATGCTCGCGGAGCTCGAACAGCTCTTCGCCCGCAAGTTCGACGAGGCCTGAGCCATCAACCTCCGGTTGCTGCTGGCTGGAGGAGCGGCTTTTCGCCGCGACCTCACGCCCCTCGGCCTCGACCAGTCGCGGCGTAAAGCCGCTCCTCCAGTTAAATTCCGAAAAACTTCCGCGCGTTGGCGGTCGTGGCGGTGGCGAGTGCTTCCAAGCCAACCCCAAACAGTTCCGCCGCGAACTCCGCGGTGTGACGCAGAAAGGCCGGCTCATTCGGTTTTCCGCGATGCGGCATCGGCGTCAAATAGGGCGCATCCGTTTCGATCATCAGCCGGCTCAGGCCCTGCGCCTTCGCGGCGGCGCGAAGGTTGTCGGCGCTTTTGTAGGTGAGAATGCCGGTGAAGGATCCAAATCCCCCGCGCCGGGTAAGTTCGGCCATCTCCGACTCACCTTCGGTGAAGCAATGGAAAACCACCTTCGCCCAGTCCACCCCGCTGGCGTCGATCATTTCGACGCATTCGCGAAATGCACCGCGGGAATGAATCACCACCGGACAATTCAGCCGCTTCGCCATCACGAGCTGCGCGGCGAACGCCGCCCGCTGCCATCCGAAAACTTTTTCCGCTTCCGCCGCTTCCTTCGGCAGATGAAACCGGTCGAGGCCCGTCTCCCCGAGCGCGACGGGATTCGGACCCGTTGCGTCGCCAAAGCTCTCCATCTCACCCACCGCCTCGCTCCACCGCGCGTCCACCGAGCAGGGATGCAGACCCACCGAATAGTGGACGAAACCGGGATGCTTTCCCGCGATCTGGCGATACAAACCCCAGTCGTCCGGCGTGGTGCCGATCGCAATCATGGCCGAAAGCCCCGCCTCGCGGGCCCGTCCGAGCACGGCGTCGAGCGTGCTGTTGCGCGCGAACGTTTCCAGATGCGTGTGCGTGTCGATCAAGGTCATGCCTGCACGAGAACGATTATTTCAAGGCGCCGCCATACCGCTCGCGCAGATAACGCAGGAGCGGTTTTGGCGACAACTCTCCGCCCGTGACGCGCCGCGTGAGCTCGAGTGCATCGAACTGCCGGCCGCGCGTGTGCACGTTTTCCCTCAGCCATCCGAGCAGCCAGGAAAAATCGCCCCGCGCGAAGTCTTCCTCGATCGGTGGGCGCAGCTCCTTCGCGCGATACCACAGCTGCGCGGCGAGCATGTTGCCGACGCAGTAACTCGGAAAATAACCGAACGAACCATCGCTCCAGTGCACATCCTGCAACACGCCCTCGCGATCCGTCTCCGGGGTGAGGCCCAGCAATTCCGTCGCAGCGGAATTCCACGCCGCCGGCAGGTCGTTGACCGCCAGCTCGCCGGAAAAAAGTTTCTGCTCGAGCTCGAAGCGAAGGATCACGTGCAGGTTGTAAGTCACCTCGTCGGCATCGACGCGGATCAGCGTCGGTTCAACGGCGTTGATCGCACGATAAAGATCCTCCGGCGCGACCGACGCCGTCTGCGCCGGAAACAATGCGCGAAACCGCGGCTCAAAATGCCGCCAGAATCCGCGGCTCCGCGCGACTTGGTTTTCCCAGAGCCGGCTCTGCGATTCGTGAACGGCCATCCCGGCATGCAGGCCAAGGGCGGTCCCCAGATGCTCCGCCGGCAGGCCTTGTTCGTAGAGCCCGTGCCCCGTCTCGTGAATCGAGCTGAACAACGCATCGAGCGGTTCCTCCTCCTTGAAGCGCGTCGTCATCCGCACATCGCTTCCCGTTCCGGAACAAAACGGATGCAGCGAAACATCCAGCCGGCCCCGCGCGTAGTCGAAGCCGATGCGCTCCGTCACTTCGCGCAGAAAAATCCGCTGTCCTTCCACCGGCAAACCCCGCACGGGCTTGATGGGCGACCGGCCTTTCGCCGCGATCACCTCGCGCACGAAGGGCACCAGCCCGCTCCTGAGCTCGGCAAAAAGTTTTCCGATCACCGCCGCCGTCATTCCCGGGTCGTGCTTGTCGAGCTGGTAGTCGTACTCGCGTCCCGCCCACCCGAGATATCCCGCCTCGCGTTTCGCGAGTTCGAGATTTTTCGCGAGCACCGGCGCATAGCCCGCAAAATCGCTCGCGGCTTTTGCCTTCGCCCACGCATGGTAGCCGCGGCTGCCCTGGGCGGCTTTTTCGGTGACGAAGTCAGCGGGAAGTTTGGTGGCGCGATCGTAGTCGCGCCGCGCCTGGGCGACCACGACGCGCTGCAGCTCCTTCAATTCCACCGCGGGGCGTTCGAGTTTTTCCAGGAGTTGACCGATCCGCGGATCAACCGCGGCGTCGTGGTGCACGGCGGCCAGCGCCGCCTGTTGCGCGGCGCGCTGCTCGGCCGCGCCCGGAGGAAGATTCACCTGTTCATCCCAGGACAACAGATCCCCGACCGTTCCGAGCGTGTGGGCGTGTTTGAGCCGGGAAACCAGCTCCGCGTAGACTGAATCGACCGTCATGCCCCGCAGCTTGAAACCACCCGCCAATCCGAGGCGAGCCTCCTCGCGCAATCACTCGGCCGGCAGCGCGCGGTCGATTTTGATATGGCCCCCGTTGGCGTGGAGCTTCAACCGCGGGCCGCCGCCATTGATCTGGCCGGACAATTTGCTTTTGCCCGACGCGCCCGCGCTCACCGCCATAGGCAACTTGGATTCCACCCGGCCCCAGACGGAGGAAGCTTGAACGGAATATCCTTCCGCGGGATCGAGCTTCACAACGATGGTTCCCGCGGCGGTACGAACATCCGCGTCGCCCGTAAACCCGGGCGCCAGGCCGGCGATGACGTCCCCGGCTGTCGCCACGGCGCGCAAACCGGCTTTCGCATTTTGAATTTCGATGTCGCCATTTGACGCCGTCAAATCCGCCGGACCGCCCGCGACGCCCAGCCGGATATTGCCCCGGGAAGCCACCACTGTCACGGCACCGCTGCAACGGGCCACGAGCACGTCACCGGTGGTGACTGCCGCGTTCACGGAGCCATCGATGTGGCGAAACGAAACGGTTCCGGTCCCGGCGCGGGCGCGCATGGCGCCGGTGAGGTTTCCTACCTGGATGCTGCCGGTAACGGTGGTGAGATTAACGCTGCACTGCCGCGGCACGCTCACGAGCAGCGCGACTTCGACCAGCGCCCGATCGCGCCAGGTGAGATGCGGGGCGGAAGCGGCCGGATTGCGGACGCGAATCGTCACGCCGTTTTGCCCGGGGTTCATCTCAAGCTGCACGGCGTCGAGCACGCGGTTCGATTCGCCCTCGTCGTCGAGGTCATTCTGCATCCGCACCGTGACGCGGATCTCCGGCTCGTCGATTTCCTCCACGACGATGCCGCCGCGATAGGTATCGATCGCCAGCGAGCACTCCGGCCCGACCGCGAACGTGCGTTTCACAACACGCTCTGCCGCCGAAACCGCCGGAACCATCGCGATCCCACTTAAAAATAAAAAACCAAGCGCTCGAAAAGTCACCGGCCGGAGTCTTTGGAATCCGGATGCGTTCCGCAAGCACGCGCACCTGCGTAGGATTACCCGCCTCAATCCCAACCCCGCATGAAGAATCCTCGTGTCCGCCAGGTGCGCGGAGCCGTTTCCTCCGCGATTTCCTCAGCGCGTTTTGACCGTCACGTCGCCGCCGCTCGAGCGCAGTTTCAGCAACGGGCCGCCACCGTTCACGTTGCCGGAAAGATGACTTTTACCGTGATTGGATTTCTCCAGCGTGATTGTGATTCCCTCCGCGATGACGCGACCGCCGCTCGTCGAGGCGTCCAGCCGGAACGCGGCGGATTTATCGATGACCGCCGTCACATCGCCACCCGAGGTGTGCAATTCACAGTCGCCTTTCAACAGGCCAAAGACTCCGGCCCGCACATTGCCGCCACTCGTCCGGGCGCGCAGCGTATTTTCGACGGACTCCACCTTGATGTCGCCGCCCGAGGTCTCGAGTTCGGCCGATCCCCCCACATGACCCACCGTGATGTTTCCGCCCGAGGTGCGCAGCTTCACGTCGGATTTCCCTTCCGTCAGCGAGACGTTGCCCCCTGACGTCGAAGCGTCGACGACCGAGCGGAGCGTTCCGAGCCGGATGTCGCCCCCGGAGGTCCGCGCATTAACTTTTCCATCGAGATCCCCGACCACCAGGTTTCCACCGGAGGTTTTCAGTTCGGCCGCAAAGCTGGCCGGCACCGTCACAATAAAATCCACCTGCACCGGCGGCCAGGACCCGAAATTGAAACCGGGGGGCCGGCGTTCGAACTTGGCCGAAGCGGCGACATCATTGCCCGTCTGCTCCATGCTCATCGTCAGCCGTTTCAAAATTTCATCGGCCTCGGCGTCCGAGCCCGCATTGATTTTCTGCTTCGCGATCACCTTCACCACGGAATCGGCGGAGGGTTGAACCTGGATGTTTCCCCCCTGCGTTTCGACGGTGAGCGTGCCGCCGGGCTGAACCGTGAAAGTTTTTTCGACCATGCGCTCGATTTTGGCGTGCGCGAAAGGGGCGACGGCAAGCAAGGCGGCCGTGAGGAGGGAGCGGGGGATGATGTTCATGGGTGGGAGGCGTGCTCCTAAAACCCCGCCCCGCCCGAAAAGTTACGGAAATACGCCGGCGCGGTTAAACCTTCGCGCTATTGTCGCACTTGAAATGAACCTGCGAGCGCCGCAGCGCATGCGTGCGCTGGGCCGAGGTTTGTGCGGGGTCGCGGCTCTTGATCAGGAAGCGCTGGCTTTCCGCGGCTTCCTCAATCGCAGCCGCCGCGGCGAAGCACAGGAGCGTTTCCGCATGGCGTTCGAGGCGGGTGGCCGGAAAACGGGTGTTCGTGGCAAGCCAGCGAACGGTGTCGCGGAGTGGATCGGGGGAAAAGGCGTTCATTACACTAGGTCTGCGGCAGGATGAGGCGCACCTGCATCCGTGCAAGCCGTTCGACCAGCCTTCGCTCTTCCCGCAGCGGCCACCAGTCGTAGAGATAAATTTCCAGGGGCCGCCACATCGCGACCCAGCCGCCAATCAAAAGGCTTTCGCGCAGCAGGCCCGCCGCCGGACCTTGCGCGACCTTCGTCACGATCTCGCTCAGGAAAAAACAGCCCGCCAAAAAGAGCAGCCCGATGAACAGGCTGATGCGGCCGCGGCGCATCAGCTGGCTGAACTTCCGCCGCTTCGTCTCGGATCGCGCTAAAAAATAATGCCTGACCGCCTCCTCGACCCCGCCGGAGCGATCCGCGGGTGCCGGGGTGGCGAGGTGAATCCTCAGCTCAAATTCCCCGCCCCGGTCATGCTCGCGCGCCCAGCCCATGATGAATTCCTCGGCGTTCGGATCGAGATCGCGATCGATGAACGGAGAGGGATCGAACGAGTTGAAAAGCTGCGCCAGCTCACGCAGGCGAAGCTCGATCCGGACGGTTGGCTGGTCGGCGCTCACGGGCCCAGTGCCTTCTTCCATCCCGCTTCGTCGAATCCCACCAGCCCCACGCCGGGCCCGAGGAGAAACGGCCGCTTCACCAGGTTTCCGTTCCGCGCCATCAGGGCGAAGGCCTCCGCGTCGGCCAGCGTCGCGATTTTTTCGCCGAGCTTCAGCTCGCGATAATCGCGGCCGGCGGTGTTGAAAAGTTTCCGCAGCTCCCCTCCCTGCGCCGCCAGCATCGCCCGGAGCTCGCCCGGCGCCGGCGGCGTTTCGCGGATCGCGCGTTCCTCGAAGTCCACCCCGTGCGCGCGCAGCCATTTCACCGCCCGCCGGCAGGTGTCGCAGTTCGCATAGGTGTAAACCTTGACCATCGCCGGAAGGGTTCCCCGCCCGGCGGCGACAGGCAAGCGCTGAGCCGCCGCTACGCCGCAGCCAGTTGAAAGGTGAAAATTGAAAGGGCAGCCCGTCCGCTGGCTCGATCATTCAACTTTTACCTTTCCACTTTCCCCCAGTCCACAAGCCGCGGTTGACCCCCGCAATCACCGGCCGGCACACTCGCGGACAATGAACGCAATTCTCGAAGTCAGCGGCCTGCGGGTGGAGCGGGGTTCCACCGTGATCCTGCACGACGTGGCGTGGCGGATCGGACCCCGCGAGCATTGGGTTGTCCTCGGTGCCAACGGCTCCGGGAAGACTTCCCTTCTGAAAGCGCTGACCGGCTTTCTCTCCCCGACCGCCGGCGAAATCAGCGTGCTCGGCCAGCGCTACGGCGCGAGCGACTGGCGGGACCTGCGGTTGAAAACCGGCGTGGTGACGAGCGCGTTCATCGCATCGATTCCCCCCTCCGAGCGCGCGCTCGACACGGTGATCAGCGGCAAATTTGCCCAGCTCGATCTCTGGCATCGCGTGACGACGCAAGACCGCGCGGCCGGGGCCAAGCTGCTCGCCACCGTGGGGATTTCCCGGCTCGCCAAACGGGAATGGGCCTATCTTTCCCAAGGCGAACGCCAGCGCATCCTCATCGCCCGCGCCCTGATGGCGCGCCCCCGGCTCCTGATCCTCGACGAGCCGTGTGCCGGGCTCGACCCGGTGGCGCGCGAAAAATTCCTGGCATTCCTCGACCGGCTCGCCCGCCAACGCGGCGCGAAATCGCCGGCTCTCATCCTCGTCACGCATCACGTGGAGGAAATCACCCCGGCGTTCACCCACGCTCTCCTCCTCCGTGAAGGTCGCGTCCTCGCCGCCGGCGCCCGGAAGGATGTGCTCAACTCGGCGCAACTCTCGGCGACGTTTGGGGCGCGGCTCAGCCTTCGACGCCTCGGACGCCGCTATCAGCTCTCAGCCACCTCCGTGTGAATCCTCTTTCCGATCTCATCGAGAATCTCGGGATCAGTGGCGTGTGGACCTACCTCGGGCTTTTCCTGGGCGCCTCGATGCTCATGGTCTGGCGGTTGGAAGCGTTGCTGGACCACGGGCTGGAAGGCACCGCCCTCGGCACGCTCGTGATGCCTTACTGCTCGGGACTCGGGAATTTGATTTTCGTCGCGATCGTCGCGCGCCAGCACGGACCGGCGCAGGAAATTCTCACCAATTGCCTGGTGAACAATGTCACCAATCTCACCCTGGTGCTCGCGATCCCCGCGCTGATTTGGGGGCTTTCCCTGCGTGGCGAAAAAAAATCCGCGAAGGGATCGACGCAGAAAAAAGGACGGGCCTCGGCGGAAACCGCCCATCAGCTCACGCGTCTTTCGCTGCTGCTCACCCTGGTGGCCGCGCTTTTTTTCGGCGGCGCGCTCTGGGTGCTCGGCCGCGACGGCCGGCTGGAATTCAGCGACGGGCTCGCACTGGTGGCGCTGTTTCTGTTTTGGCAATGCATCCAGGTGTTCGACGTCCTGAAACACAACGTCCGCCGCCAGCGTTCGTTCAGCCCGCTGTTTTATCTCGATGTGCTCGTGGTGCTGATCGGAGCGTACGGACTTTACGTGAGCATCGAGTGGCTCGTGACGTGGCTCTCCGTTCAAAAAGGCGGCTTCGTCAACGCGACTCATCTCGGCTGGCTGAGCGGCTGGCTCATGGTGCTGCCGAATGCGCTGCTTGCCCTCTACTACGCCGCGCGGCGCCGGCCGGACATTGTTTACGCCTCCCAAGTCGGCGATGGACACGTCTGCATCCCGCTTTGCATTGGGATCGCCGCGCTGATTTCGCCGCTGCCCGTCCCCGCTTTTTTTGAAACGGGCCTCGCCGTTCTCCTCGCGGCGGTGGCCGTGCATTTTGGCTGCGTGGCCTTCGCCGGCGGTCTGCCCCGGTGGATGGGCTGGCCGCTGCTCGCCGCCTATGCCGGATTTGTCGGCATCGGCCTGCTCACGTGACCTCAACGGTCACAGGGGTGAAAGTTGAAGGGTGAAAGTTGAAGGAGCCCGGACAGGCAGACGCGATCGGTGGATCGATCTTTCAACTCCCACCCTTCAACTTTCAACCGACCTGAGCTCCGCTCAGGTCTTCGGCGGCAGCTCGAAGGGATCGGCCCGGAATTTTTCGCTCAAATCGACAAACGCCGCCTGCGCTTTCAACCAGCGGGGATCGGCGCGGATCTCGGCGATGGTTTTCACGGTGTGGTTGCAGATCAGAAACGCCGACGCCCCAATTTTCATCAGCGCATCGTACCGGGGACCGGCCGCCTCGGGCGCGAACTCGAAATCTCCCACCGTGAGCTGACGGCCTTCCACCAAAGCGCGCAGCGGTTCGACGTCGGCGCTGAGTTCGCTGCGAAAGGTTTCAGCCCGCGCGCCGGAATACGCCACCACGCCGCCATGCTTCGCCCCGGGGGCAAGGATCATCCACTCATCGAAAACCGGCTTGGAATAAAGGGCGCGCATGCGCTCCAGGCTGCTTTGAATGAGTTGGCGGGCATTCGCGAGGTCCATGCGCGCCAGAAAGGGGAAACTCCGTCGCGAAGCAAGCCGCCCCGTGGTCAAACCAATCTGAATTTCCGCGGGCCTGCCGCCCTATGTCGGGAATCCGCCGGCGATGTAATTTTTCAGATGCTCGGCCTCGGCCCGGTGAATATCCGACACCCAGCGCGAAATATCCCCGATCGAAATCAGGCCGACCAGCCGCCCGTTCTCGATGACGGGCAGATGGCGGCAGCGCTTCTCGGCAAAAATCACCATCGTGTCCTCGACGCTCGCCTCGGGAGTAATGGTGATGACGCTCGACGTCATCACGTCGGCCACCCGCATGATTTTCGCATCGAGACCGTCGCCAACGACCCGGCGCAACACATCGCGTTCGGTAAACACGCCGACAATGCGACCGCTCTCAATCACGACGACGCAGCCGATGTGGTGACGATTCATTTCCGCCACGGCGTCGGCGATCGTCATCGTCGGCGTCACAGCGTGCACAGTGGATCCCTTGCGCTCCAGCAAAGCGGAGATCGGAGTATTCATTTTATCTGGGGGTTTTGACGCCGGGGGTAAGACGTCGCGGTTTGACCAGTGGGAACGGACGGGAACATGGCAGCGCACGAACGCATCGCAAGCCTCCCGATCACAACTTTCGGGAATACTTCGAGGCGATGCGCCACATTCCCCTGGCCGAGGCCGGCAGCCCCGCCCGCGCTGTAGGAGCGGCTTTACGCCGCGACCTCAACGGGGCCGCCTTCCCGTCGCGGCGTAAAGTCGCTCCTACAATAGCTGGGTTCCAGTCCCCGGGGTTTTCGCTCGGGACGCGGCGGGCTCAAACCTCACGCTACCACGGCCTACCATCACAGCCCATAGCCCCGCACCGGGACGGGCGGAGTCGGCGGCGGGGGCGTGAGGCCGTTGGCGATCATCACTTCCTTGATCGCGGCGATCGTTTCGAAGGAGGGCTTGAAGTTCCCAAAGCGATGGCCCTCCGCGATGAGCAGCGGTGTCCAGCCGCGTTTGTTGCCCTTGTTCCAGACCTCAATCTTTGCGCCCTTCGCGGCGAGCAGCGCCACCACTTTCGGAAAGTTCGCATACGCAGCGCCGTGCATCGCGGTGTCTCCGAAATCCGAGACCGCGTTGATGTCCGCTCCGAGCTTCAACAAATAACCCACCGCCTCGACGGCTTCGTCCTCGGTCCCCGCCTCCTCATCCGCCGAGCGCGTGCCAAGACCCGCCGCTGCCATCAGCGGAGTGCAATTCTCGGCGTTCGTCATCGTCGGATCGGCGCCGAGCTCGACGAGCAATTTCATGTACGCCGTGTCCGCGGTGTCCGCCGCGAGCATGAAGGGCGAGCAACCTTTCCGCGCGATGCGGCCACCGCCTGACGGGCCGCCGGCAAGCTGCGCGTTCACGTCGGCGCCCTTCGCGACAAGCTTCCGAATCAAATCCTCATTGGTGAGACTGCCGGACCCTTCCGGTACCGGGTCGCCCTCGTCTTCGCCACGGTCGGGTTTGCGGATCCACGAAAGGATGTGCAGCGGCGTATAACCCGAGCGCATGTCGTTCGCGTCGGCACCGAGATCGAGCAGCAGCGCGGCGAGTTCAAAGTGACCGTTTTCGACCGCGGTCGTGAGCGCGCTCGCACCCTTGCGGAGAAATTTCGCCGTGTTTTTGAAAGGCTGCGCGGGCTCGTTGATGTCGACGCCCGCCCTCAGCAAGGCGCGCACGATGTCGGTGTGGCCTCCACGCACGGCGAAAAGCATCGGCGTGAAACCGGTGTTCACCGCCGCGCGAAATTCGGCCCCCGCGGCGAGGAGCGTCTCGACGACGGCCATGTGTCCCTCCGCCGCCGCCCACATCAGCGCCGTCTGGCCGCTCGGAAGTTTCGCGTTCGCATCCGCGCCGCGCGCGAGGAGCACTTTGACCGGTCCGGCCTTGCCCGTGCGCGCCGCGGTCATGAGCGGTGTCTCGCCGCCGCGCAGCGGAAAATTTGGATCCGCCCCCGCCGCGAGCAGCAGCTCCACCATGGCGGTGTTGCCATTCATGCACGCGAGCGAGAGCGGGGTGACGCCATAGCGGTTCTCCGCCTTTGCATTCGCGCCGGCGGCGAGCAACGACTTCGCCGTCGCGAGCTCATCATGATGCACGGCCCAATGCAGCGCGGTCATGCCGTCGACCTGCGCCGCGTTGACCTTCGTGTCGCTCAGCAGCGTGCGCGCGAAAGCAAAATCCTTTTTCTCAACCGCATCCGCCAGCGGCGCAGGCGCAGTCGCGGCCAGTCCCGCGCCAGCCCCGGCCAGAAACAAAACGACGCGAAAGAAATCAAGAAATCTCATGCGAGCGATTTTCCGAAGGTAGCAGCCGAGGTGACGAGGCTGGGACGAGCGTGACGCTTCCGTTCGCGGATTCGATCAGCCTCGTTACCTCGGCTGCTACGCCCGCGCTCAGATTCTTTAGTACCCACAGAAGGACAATGCATGGGAAACCTTCGCGAATTGCCTAAACCGTCAGCGGATTGAAAAGGTCACCGATCTTTCCCGTGCTGTCGGCGAACGAATCGATTTTCACGCCGACCTTGTCGAGCAGCGTGAGGTGAAGGTTCGCGAGCGGCACGGGCTCTTTGTAGCGGATGTGGCGCCCGCCTTTCATCCCACCGGCCGCGCCGCCGGCGACGAGGATGGGCAGGTTGGTGTGATCGTGGACATTCGGGTTGCCGATGCCGCTGCCGTAGAGAATCAGCGAATGATCGAGCAGCGAGCCGTCGCCGTCGGGCGTGGCCTTCAGCCGCTCGAGGTAGTACGCGAAGAGCGAGACGTGGAACGCATTGATCTTCGCCATGCGCGCGATTTTTTCCGGGTCGTTGCCGTGGTGCGAAAGCGGGTGGTGCGGATCGGACACGCCGATCTCCGGGTAGGTGCGGTTGCTGGTTTCGCGCGCGAGCTGGAAGGTGCAAACCCGCGTGATGTCGCCCTGCATCGCGAGCACCTGCAGATCGAACATCAGGCGCGCGTGATCCGCATAGGAAGCCGGCACGCCGAGCGGCCGTTCGAGGTCGGGCGGCAGCGAACTGGCCGCAACGTCGGCCTCCGCTTTCTGGATGCGGCGCTCCACCTCGCGCACGGTGTCGAGATACTCGTTGATGCGGGCGCGGTCGGAGGGGCCGACATTCCGCTTCAGGTTCGCGATGTCCTCGGTGATCCAGTCGAGCAGGCTCGCGCGCTTGCGCAGCGCAGCGCGGCGCTCGGCGAGATTTCCGCCCTCGCCGAAAAGCCGCTCGAACACGATCCGCGGATGCGCCTCGGAGGGCAGCGGCGTGGTGGGCGAAGACCACGAGAGATTGTTTTGGTAAACGCACGCGTAGCCGTTGTCGCACTGGCCGGTCGTCTGGAGCATGTCCATCGACAGCTCGAGCGAGGGCAGCTGCGTCTCGCGGCCGATCTGTTGCGCCGCCAGCTGGTCGGCCGTGGTGCCGAGGTAGTAATCCGAACTCTCCGTGTGCTTCGCCTTCGCCGCGCTGAGGAACGACGAATTCGAAGTCGCGTGCGAACCGGGATAGGCGTTGCGCAATTCGAGGTTGGTGATCGCCGTGACGTGCTGCTTCACCGGGCCGAGCGAACTGAGGATCGGCGAAAGTTCGCCGAGCAAGCCGTCGGCCCCGGCCGGCGTCCAGCGCGACTGGTCGCATCCCATCGGCATGAACACATAGCCGAGCCGCCGCACCGGCAGCGCGGACGTCTTGGTGGCGGCCGTCGCGGCCGGGATCATCGCATCGAGCAGGGGGAGGGCGAGCGTGGCGCCGATGCCGCGCAAAAATGTCCGGCGGGGAAGCGCCTTTTTCGTAATGATCATGGGGATTTCCTCATTTGGAACGGGGTGCTGTTGACGATGCCGAGAATCAGGGAGGAAAAGCGGAAGTTGTCGGCTTGGGCGCGGCGGACGATCTCGCGGATCGCAGGGGCGTCGTGGGTTTCGACGCCGCGGCCGAGGGCGAAGATAAGAAGCTTCTCGCTCAACGTGCCAGCGAAGAGTTCCGGCCGCTGCAGCAATCCGCGCTCGAGCGCGGCCACGCCAACCAAGGTGCTGCCGTCGGGCAGGCCGCCGGAAGCGTCGACGGGTTTGTGATCCTCCGCCGTGCGCCAGCGGCCGACGGCATCGAAGTTTTCCAGCGCGAAGCCAACGGGATCCATCACGTTGTGACAGCTCGCGCAGGAGGGATTCGCGCGGTGCCCGGCCAGCCGCTCGCGAATCGGGAGCGACGCGGAAACGGTGTTGTCGTCGAGCGCGGGGACATTCGGCGGCGGAGGAGGCGGCGGCTCGCCAGCGAGATTGGCGAGGATCCAGTGTCCGCGAATCACCGGCGATGTCCGCGTCGCGTAAGAGGTAACCGTCAGGATGCTCCCGTGCCGCAGCAGTCCGCCGCGCTGGCGGTCCGGATCGCCGGCAAACGAAACGCGCCGGAAGCGGCTGCCGTAGATGTGGGGAACGCCGTAGTGTTTCGCGAGGCGCTCGTTCAGAAACGTGTAGTCGGCCGCGAGCAGATCCCGGATGCTACGATCCTCGCGAACGACGCTCTCGACAAAGAGCTCCGTCTCCTCGCGAAACGCCTGGCGCAGGTTGTCGTCGAAATTCGGGAAGAGCCGCAGGTCGGGCGTGATCGATTCGAGTTTGCGCAAATGCAGCCACTGGCTCGCGAAATTCGTGACCAGGCTCCGCGAACGCTCATCGGCCAGCATGCGCCGGACTTGCTGCTCGAGGAGTTTCGGCTGGTGCAGGTCGCCGCGCACCGCGGCATCGAGCAGCGCATCGTCGGGAATGCTGCTCCAAAGAAAAAACGAAAGCCGCGACGCCAGTTCGAGATCGCTGATGCGGTACACGGTACCGGCCGCAATGCCAGCGGGATCCTCCTCGACGCGGATGAGAAACCGCGGGCTGACGAGGATGGCGCTGAGGGCGTTCTCGATGCCGGCCTCGAATCCGGCGCCGTCCGCGCTGCCTTCGCGGAAAAATTGCAGCGGCTTGCGCAGATCGTCGTCGGTCACCGACCGCCGGTACGCGCGGCGCAAGAGCGGCGTCAGAACCTCGCGCGCCCGCGCTTCGTCACCGGGCGCCGACGCGACTGCGTGGGCCTGAGGTAGGGCGGGTCTGTGACCCGTCCTTTCCGCGCCCGATGCGTTGTCCAGCAAGGGCGGGTCAGAGACCCGCCCTACTCCGGAATCACCAAAGATCCTTCGCCGGCTCGGCGTATCGCCGGCCCCTTTCGCATCGAACGGACCCGTGATGGTGAGCTGATAAAGCGCCGGCGCGGTCCGCGGATGCCGGTGCATATTATAGCGGGCGACGAACGGCTGGCGCTCGGTCTCGAGGAGATTGGAGGGATTCTTCGGAAAGGTGACGCCGATGTCGTGCGGGCCGGCCTTCACGTCGATGCGGAACGAGAGATGCGCGTCCACGCGCTCCTGATTCTTGTCCGGGCCCGGCGGCTTGACCGTCTCCAGCGCGACGCGCTCGCGATCGATGAGCAGCTCGACCTCGTGCGGTTTCTTGAGGCCTTCGACTTCCTCGTTCCGGTCGCGCGCGAGGCGCACCTTGAGTTCGTAGGTCCCGTCCTGCGGAAACGCGTAACGGAAGACCGCCCCACCCCGCGTGCCGATCGGCAGTCCCTCGACGTGATCTTCCTGCGTCACATCCGGCGCCACGCGAAACGTTTCGCCGCCCGGCGTTTTCCGCGGGGTGCCAACGGCGAGCCGGGCGATTTTCTGCGCGGCGGAAACGTAGCGGTCGAGCAGTGTCGGCGAGAGGTTGCCGACCGTGACGTTGTCGAAGCCGTGGCTGGGTTCGTCATTGGGCAGCAGCGCGACGGCATCGATGTCGAGCGCGAGCAGATCGCGGATGGCGTTTTGATATTCCGTGCGCGTGAGCCGGCGAAACGTGTCGGTGCGCCCCGGATTCGGCTGCGCCGCCGCCCCGCGATCGAGCGAGGAGCCGATGCGCGCAACGAGCTGCTGGTAAGTCGCCTCGTCCGGCCGGTCTTCGCCCAGGGGCGGCATTTGGCGGTGGTTGAGTTTTCTGAAAACCCGCTCCCACAACTCCGGATCGGTCGCGGGATCGTTGCCCGCAATGCCTTCAAGGATGAGGCCGCCCTCCTTCATGGCGGAGTCGTGACAGTCGAAACAATGCTTCTCCAAAAGCGCCCCCGTGGTGTGCTCCGCGCGAATGAGGGGTGGCGACACGTCCGCGGCAAGCACGGCGGAACCCGCACAAACGGCCAGCAAACCTGCGATCAAAAGCGAGGGCTCGGACAAAAGGGGCATGGGGTGACTCGCGGCCGCACGAACGCAGCGCACGTTCGTGAGTCGTTTTGGGGTGGGAAAAGATGCGTCGCGCCCACGACGACCGCAAAAGAAAATTCCGCGGTGATACCGTTGTCATTGCGAGTAAGCGCGGCTCGCCGCGCTGACGAAGCAATCCAGCGGGATCACGACGACTGCTACGCGTCGTCGGCCGCGCCCGGCTGTGGCCGGCTGGTGATGACAATCCGCCAGCCCTCAGCGCGGGAACAGTTTGTCGAGGGCGCCGAGATTTTTGAGCCCGGGCGATTTTTTCGCCGGCACCACCGGGACGGCGAGGATCGGTTTGGGCGGCGGCGCCGTTTCGGTGCGCGACGCGGGGAGACTCTGATTCCTTTGCAACGCGGCGAGCGCACGGTCGAGTTTCACCACCGAGACGGGTTCGGCGGTGCCGAGTTCCTGCGCGAAGAGGCTCACGCGAAATTCCTCCACCAGCCAGCGGAAGGCTTCGGCTGCCGGATTTTCCTGTAGCGGCGGTCCATGACCGCCGACGCTCGCGGCTGCCGTACCCGAACCCGGACGGCGGTCATAGACCGCCGCGACAGTTTTCAAATAGGGGGCAAGCTGCGCGGCGCGTTCCGCGTCCTTGGCGGGATTCTGCCGCCAGCGCTCGGCGCGGAGCTTCATCGCTTTCAGATAACGCGGGAAATGGACGAGCTGCAGGTATGGCGTCGTCCGGAGAAAATCCGGCGGGATCAGCGCCGCAAGATCGCGGTCGAGCCCGGGCGGCGGATTCGGCTGCACGAGCAGCGACTGGCGCAGGGTGAGAATCTCACGCAACTGATCCACGAAGCGGGGCACGAGACCGCGGATATCCGTTTTCGATTTTTCGAGCGCAGCCGTGAATACCGACGCCGCGTAGCCGCGAGCGTGAGCGAGTGAATCAGCCGTTTTCCCCGACCCCTCGCTCATGCTCGCGGCTACGCGGATCGGATCGCACAGCCAGCGGCGGATCGCCTGAAACGCCTGTGCTTGCAACTCGTCCGCCGGCGCCAGGGTCGCGATCAGCGGACCGAGCGAACGCACCGCCTTGAGGTCGCGCTCGAGCCAGCCGAGGTCGTGACTGAGCTGCCGCTCGAGCAGCGCCGCCAGTCCGCGTTGCATGGCGAGGTCCGCCTCCTCCGGGGTCGGCAACAGCCGCAGCGCCACGCCATCGCGTCCGGCCACCAGCGCGGGAAACGCGAACACCGGCACCCCCGCCTGCTCGGTCACGAGTACACGCGCGGGAATGTCGCCGAACGTCCAGGCCGTCTGCTCGGCCGTCTCCCACTTCGCGCGGGCCCGGCGCCACGCCTCGGGTTCGACGCGCGCGACCGTCGCGCTCGCCGAGCGTTTCTGCGCGTGCAGGGCGGCGTCGATCTCAGTGAGTTCGCGGCTCGTGCAAAGTTCGCGCCCCTTGTCGTCGAGCACGCGGACGCGCACACGCAGATGTTCCGGCAGCGGTTTTTCGGTCCAGACGGCCGGATCGACCACGACGCGAAACCGCTCGGCAATCTGCGCGACCAGCGCGGCCGTCAGCGACTCACGGCCGCCGGTGAGCCGGTCGCGCGAGGCGAGTTGCACCGCGAGGCTCCTTGCCGTTTCGGCGAGCGGCACGAACGAGCGGCGCAATTCCTTCGGCAATGCCCTCAGGTAATGCTCCACCTTCGCCTCCAGATGACCGGGGATCGCCCAGTCGAGCGCAGCCGGCGTCAGCGCCTCGGCTTCGCGCAGGCTCACATCGAGGGTAACACCATCGTCAGCTTGGCCGGGTTTGTAAGCGTAGTTGAGCGGCAGCGCCGTGTGCGCGAGCGGCAGCGCCTCGGGAAACGCCGCGGCATCGACCGCGATGGTCTCGGGATCGCGCAGATTGTCCGGCTCCATCATCAGAAAACGCGGCTCGGCCCCGCGGCGTTCGCGCACCAGGTCGACGAGCTCGGCGACGGAGCTGATTCCGGAGGGCGGGACCGCTGGGTCCGCCGTTTTCCCGGAAGGACGGCCCGGCGGTCCGTCCCTACCTTTCATCAACTGCGCGGCGTAGAACCGGTAGGCCGCCTCGTCGAGGTTCAGATAGCCGGCGTCGCGCGTGCGCGTGAGCAGGCTCTCGATTTTTTCGCGGACCTTCCGGTTGTGGGTGATGAAGTCCAGCGGGAACACGACCGTGTCGTTCACCAGCGCTTCGCGGATGAAAATCTCTGTCGCTTCCGCC
Source organism: Opitutaceae bacterium (assembly GCA_036261745.1). Lineage (GTDB taxonomy): Bacteria > Verrucomicrobiota > Verrucomicrobiia > Opitutales > Opitutaceae > DATAKE01. The sequence goes on along the minus strand of DATAKE010000086.1, from coordinate 147,978 downwards.
GGGTTGATCTTCCCGTAGCCGACCGCGCGGCTCTCGAGCTCGAGGCCGTAGAGCCGGGTGCGCTGCTTCACCATCACGCGGCCGCCATCGACGTTCCAAAACGGCTCGCTGTGCGCGACGCGCACAAGATGCGCCCCGAGGTCGAGCGCCCACACCGGATCGAGCCGCGCACAGGTGCGCGCGTAGAGCTTGGTGGTCTCCATGATCTCGGCCGCCATGATCCAGCGCGGCGCCTTTGTCTTCGGCTGATCTTTTGCCGGCGCGCCTTTCCTTTTCGGTTCCTCGCGCTTGAAGAGCACCGAACCCGGGAAAAGCGTCACGCGCCGGTCATGCGTCGCCTTGTAGCCGCCGTTCTCCTCGTCGAGATGACCGATGTTGCCCAGCAGGCCCGCGAGGATGCTCCGATGGATCGCGCGATAGCCTGACCCTCCCCACGCGAGCAGATCTGCCGCTGTAGGAGCGGCTTTATGCCGCGACGCTTGGGTTTCATCGGGATTTCCACGCGATGGGCCGGGCCGGTCGCCCTGGTCGCGGCGTAAAGCCGCTCCTACAGCTGAAGATGATCCCACGGAGGATGCGCGAGCCCCGTCGAACACGGAGGTAAGCTTGAAGTCCTCGCGCTTTTCGAGCGTGTCGAGGAGCTGCGCATAGATGTCACGCCACTCGCGCATCCGCGTGTAGCTGAGAAAATGATCGCGGCAGAACCGCCGGAGCTTCGCCTGCGACATCGCTTCGAACTCGTCGTGATAGGCGTCCCAGATGTTGAGCAGCGTGAGAAAATCCGAATCCGGATGTGCGAAACGGCGGTGGGCGGCGTCGGCCTGCTGCTGTTTTTCCAGCGGACGGTCGCGCGGATCCTGCACGCTCAAACCCGCCGCGATCACCAGGACTTCGCGCAACGCCTTTTCCGTCCGCGCCTGCAGAATCATCCGCCCCACCGTCGGATCGACCGGAAGCCGCGCGAGTTCGCGCCCGAGCGCTGTCAGCTCCGCTGACAGGGGAGGTGGGAGGTTGGAGGTGGGAGGTTGGAGGACGAAATCTGGGGGTTCTCGGTTTTTATCCGATCCCTCCACCCTCCTTCCTCCCTCCTCCCACCTCCGCGGCGATTGTACCGCGGCGATTGCGCCAAGTTCCTCGAGCAGGGCGTAGCCAGCGCGGATGGATTTCGCGGCGGGCATGTTGATGAAGGGGAAGCGCTCGATGTCTCCGAGGCCGAAGGCCTTCATGCGCAGGATCACGTCCGCGAGATTCGCGCGCTGGATTTCCGGCTGCGTGAAACGCGGGCGCTCCAAAAAATCCTTTTCCGAATAAAGCCGGATGCACACGCCGTCGGCGACCCGTCCGCAACGGCCTTTCCGCTGGTCCGCGCTGGATTGCGCGACCGGCTCGATCGGCAGGCGGCGCGTGCGCGCCTGCGGCGAGTAGCGGCTGAGCCGCGCGAGGCCGGTGTCCACGACGAAGCGGATGCCGGGAATCGTGAGCGAGGTTTCCGCGATGTTGGTTGCGACGACGATTTTCCGCCGCTGCGTGGGTGCGAAGACCCGCTGTTGCTCCGCGTTGGAAAGCCGCCCGAACAGCGGAACGAGTTCGCAGTCGCGGAGCCGGCGCCCCTCGAGCAAATCGCTCGCCTCGCGGATGTCGCGCTCGCTGGGCATGAACACAAGGATGTCGCCGCCGGGGCTCTCGCGGATGATCCGCTCGACCGCCTCCACGGCGCCGTCGATGTAGTGCAGCGCCTCGGATTTCGCCTCGCGTTCGTCGCCCTCGGCGGCGTCGGAGCCGAGCGAATCGAGCGGCGCGTAGATCACCTCGACGGGGTAGGTGCGGCCCTCGACCTTGATCACCGGCGCGTCGTCGAAGGCGGCGCTGAACATCTCCGTGTCGATCGTCGCGGAGGTGATGATGATCTTCAGCTCGGGGCGCTTGTAACGCAGCGTGCGCAGGTGCCCGAGGAGGAAGTCGATGTTCAGCGAGCGTTCGTGCGCCTCGTCGATGATGATGGTGTCGTAGTCACGCAGCAGCGGATCGCCCTGCACCTCGGCGAGCAGCATCCCGTCGGTGAGAAACTTGATCACGGTGTCGCGCGTGGTCTCGTCGTTGAAACGAATCTTGCAGCCCACCTCGCGTCCCCATTGTACCCCGAGTTCCTCCGCCACGCGGCGGGAGATCGAGAGCGCGGCGACGCGGCGCGGCTGCGTGCAGGCGATGCGTCCGTGCGTGCCGCGACCCGCGGCCAGGCACATTTTCGGAATCTGGGTGGTTTTGCCCGAACCGGTTTCGCCGGCGAGAATTACCACCTGGTGGGCCTGGATCGCCGCGGTGATTTCCTCCGCGCGCACGCTGATTGGCAGCTCCGGGGGGAAGCTGACGCGAAAGGGAAACGGTTTGGCGGACGGCGGTGGCACGGACTTTTAGTTTGTCATTCTGAGCGAAGCGAAGAATCCACGGGTAGCGAACCCTCGATGCAACGCTCGCGTCGAGGCTTTGCGCCACACCGAATGTCCAAAACACCTCCGCTTCTCCCCGAGGAAACCCTGCAACGCGTGCTCCGGGTTGCGCGTGTTGACGGCATGAGCGTTCTCCTGATCGCCGGCTTCCTCGCCCTGGCGTCGGCGGCGGCGGGAGACTACATGGGCGCGTTGATCGGTCTCGTCATCGCGGCGGCGGGCGCGATCGAGCTGCACGGCGACGGCCTGCTTCGGAACGGTTTTCCGCTGGGCATGAAGTGGCTGATCGGCAGCCAGCTTTACCTGATGGCGGTCGTGCTTGGCTACTGCGCGATGCGATTGACCCACGTGGCGCTGCCGCCGATCCCCGACACCCTCAAGCCGATGATCGAGATGAGTGCGCAGCAGTGGAAAATGGCCACCGATGACTATCTCCTCATGGTCTACCGGCTGAGCTTCCGTCTGCTCGCGCTCCTGACGTTTCTCTACCAGGGCGGCATGGCGTTTTACTATTTTCGCCGGCGCGCCGCGGTTGCCCAGGCGCTGGCCGCGGCGGAATAGCTCCACTTGCGCGGGAGAAGCCCGGCGCTACCGTTCGCCGTTCGCCCCATGTCGAAGGAACGCTACATCGCCGCCAAACAGAAATGGGCGGAGAAACAAAAAGCCCGCGGCGTGACCGCGCGTGCGACGGCCTCGCAGGACCGGCTGCCCCCGGGGCAAAGCCTGACGGAAGGATTTCCCGTCCTCGATCTCGGCGTGAAGCCGGAGATTCCGCTCAGCAAATGGACGTTGAAGGTGGACGGCTTGGTCGAAAAGCCGGCGACGCTGGACTGGGTGCAGTTCAACGCGCTGGCGCAGGTGCAGGACGTGAGCGATTTCCACTGCGTGACGACCTGGAGCAAATACGACTGCCGCTGGGGCGGCGTAGCGTTCACGACACTCTACGAACTCGTGCAGCCGGAGCCGGAGGCGAAGTTTGTCTATTTCACGAGCTACGACGGCTACTCGACCAACGTCGCGCTGGAGAAATGCCTCGATGACGACGTGCTGGTCGCGACGCTCTTCGAAGGCGCGCCGGTATCACCGGAGCACGGCGGGCCGGCGCGCGTGATCATTCCGAAACTGTATGCGTGGAAGGGCGCGAAGTTTGTGAGCGGCATCACGTTTCTCGCGGAGGACAAGCTGGGTTTCTGGGAAGTGCGCGGCTACTCGAACACGGCGGATCCCTGGACGGAAGATCGCTACGCCTGAACCTTGAAGCGCAAAGACGCGAAGCCGCAAAGCTCGGAGCAAAGAACAAACATTCCCTATGGTTTGTTCGATCTTAGCATCTTCGCGTCTTCGCGCTTAATCTCTGCGCTGTCTACCCCCGGATGTCGTTCCAGTTTTCGAACCACGGCGCCTCGACCTCGCCGATTTCGAAGGCGCGCATCATGCCGTCGTCCTCCGCTTTTTTGAGCAACGGCTGCAAACCGTACTGCGCCGCCGCCATCGCCTCCCAGATCCGCGGGAGAAATTCGCGCGGATAAACCGCGGCGAGGGGCTCGTAGAAATTATTGTGGCTGCCGACCCCTCCCACCCCGGGTGTCCGTTCCTCGAGCAGGGCATCGAGCCATTGCGGGATCATGCGCGGCAGATCGATGGCGAGCACGACGAGATGTGTCGTGGTTGAGCGCTCCAGCGCGGCCGCGATCCCGGTCAGCGGACCGCAGCCCGGATTTCCGTCGTGCAGCACCGCGTTAAAGCCCTTCGCTTTTTTCGCCCACTCCTGGTCGGGACGGGCCGACAAAAAAACTTCATAGGCGCCGGTCGCCACCAACACATCCCGCTGCCGCTCCCAGAGCACGCGCTCGTCGACTTCAATCAGCGCCTTGTCCCGGCCCATGCGGGAAGACTGCCCGGCGGCAAGAAGAACGGCGCTGAATCGCGATGACGACATGGCCCGGCGATGACGGAAAATTTTCCCGCGGTCCAGTCCTGCGTCTGCAATTCAGCTGCGGGCGGCGTTTCCTCCCCCGCCGAAAAGAATTTGGCCGGGCGGTCAATCGACCGGCGCGCCCGGCTCCCCCTTCGACACGAGGACCGCGCAAACCAGATCGCCCGTCACGTTTAATGCGGTGCGGCACATGTCGAGCAGCCGGTCGATCCCGAGGATGATCGCAATGCTTTCGCCGGGAACGCCGATCGTCACCAGCACGCCCACCACCAGCGGCAGCGATCCACCCGGGACGCCCGCGGTGCCCAGGCCCGCCATGATGCACATGAGGGCGACCACGATCTGTTGCGACACCGAGAGATCGACACCGAAAACCTGCGCGAGAAAAAGCACCGTGATGCCTTCATAGAGCGCGGTGCCGTTCTGATTTGCGCTGGCGCCGACCGTGAGCACGAAACGGCTGATCTGCGGCGGCAGCCGGAGCTTCTCCTCCGCGACCCGGAGCGAAACCGGCAGCGTGGCATTGCTGGAGGAGGTGCTGAACGCCGTGATCATCGCCTCCTGCACCTCCCGGAAAAATTTCAGCGGCGATTTGCCGCCGACGAATTTGAGAAACAGCGAGTAGGTCCCGAACTGGTGCAGCGCGAGGCCGAGGATGACGACCCCGGCGTAGAACCCGAGGCTGCGCAAAATATCCGCGCCCAGGGTGGCCGTGAGGCTGAACCCGAGACACGCCACGCCGACCGGCGCGAGCCGCATCGCGAATCCGATGATGAGCATGCAAACCTCGAAGACCCCCTGGGTGAAACTGGTCAGCGTCGCGATCTTCTCCGGCGGCGCCATCGCCATCGCCACGCCGAAGAAAAGGCTGAAGACCATCACCGCGATCAAGCCGCCGCCCGTGTAGTTCGGCGTGAAGGCGTTCACCGCCTCCGTCAGCGGGTTTTGCGGGATGAGGTTGAGCAGCGTGTCGGCGAGCGGCGTCTTCTTTGCGGCCTGCTCGACCCGGCTGGCGGCGTCGCCGCGGTATTTTTCCGTCAGCGTCTTTCTCGTTTCCCCGGAGAGGTGGTTGCCGGGCTTGAGCACGTTCACGAGCGTGATCCCCAAGGCGACGCTCGTGCCGGAAAGCAGCAGGGTGAAGAAAACCGATTTGAGCCCGACGCGCCCGAGTTTCCTGATGTCGCCCATTTCCGCGACCCCGAGGACGATCGCCGAAAAAATCAGCGGGATCACGATCATGAAAATGATCCGGATGAAAAGCCGCCCGACGGGCTGGATCACATTGGCCAGCCACCACTGCAACCGCCCGAGCGATTCGGGATCCGTGAAGGTCTGCTGGACCACGAGTCCCGAAACAGCACCCAGCGCCAGACCGAGGAGAATCTGGTTAGCGAGCGGCCATTTCCAAATTTTCGCGGTCACATCGGCGAGCCTGCGGAAGCGTTGCTACGCGCCGCAAACATTTTTCCCGGCGGGTTCGCGGCGGCCTGCAAGCACCGCGCTCATTTCAAACTGACCCACGGCGGCAACGGCGGCCGAAGAGGAAGCCAGCGACCCGGGCATGATCGGTTTTTTCATTAGGGTGGTTAACTATTCCCAACCGGGGCGTCCTGTCTTTCGAATTTCGGCTCCGCCTGCACGCGTTTCAGAGTAACCGGATCGTTACCTGGCCGGCCGCGCTGCGACTCATTGACGTGGACCGCTTCGGCGATGGCGAAATGCGCCGCCCGTGCCGCGCATGAAATTTCACGATTCGAAGATTAAGTGAAAGAAAGCGGCCGCATTCTTCGTTCTCACAACACCCCTCTCCCTATCACAGAAAAATAAAGCGGCCGGCGCGCGACGTTTCCTACGATTGTAAACGCTGCCGCCATTCGCTGGCTGTATTCACGAAATATTTTCAGGCATTTTCCGAAATGGTAGTTGAAAAAAAAATTCCCGGTGACTTCAACGAGCACGCCGGCGAGGCACCTGCGATCAAGCAGCTTAAAAATTTCTTCCCGGCCCTCGGGAAGAGCTGCGCGGATCACAGTCTCCAGAAAAAAACTAAATAGAAACAACTAGATAGTCTCCTGTAGAGTCAGTCGTCCAGGTGCCCGTCGCAGAATGTCCCGCGCCTGTTTGTCAGCTTCCTTCCCCTTCCCTCTCTGAGCGGCGCCTAGCGCCAGCAGAGTTTCCTCCAACGGTGTGCGCCTCTCCCCGCGGCTTTGCGGAGGGCGGCGTGCGCGCAGCCATTCCCTTTTATGCCAGTCACACCAACCTATCCCGGCGTTTACGTTCAGGAAGTCCCCAGCGGAGTTCGGACGATCGCCGGTGTCAGCACCTCCGTCGGCATGTTTATCGGCGCCTCCAAAAAAGGCCCGATGTTCTCACCGATTCGTTGCGTCAACTATTCCGCGTTCCGCGACAAGTTCGGCGAAGACTCCAGCGCCGGCTCGCTCGCTCACTACGTCAAATTGTTTTTCCTGAATGGCGGCACCGACTGCTACGTCATGCGCATCGCGCAGGGCGCGAGCGCGTCGACCGTCACGCTGCAGAACGAGCCAACCCCGGCCGTTCCCGCTGGCGCGAACACGCTCTCGCTCACCGCGAAGGATCTCGGCGTGGCCGGCGAGGGCATTCGCGCGCTGGTCACCTACAATGGCTCGCAGCCCGAGGTGACGTTCAATCTCGAGCTGTTCCGCTGGGAGGTCGACTCGACCGGCACCCGCTCGAAGAAAGCCGGCGAAACGTGGCGCAATCTCTCGATGGATCCGAATTCACCGAGCTACGCGCCCACGTTCATCACGCAGAATTCGAAGCTCGTTGACGCCGCCGATCTCAACGCCGCTCCCGCCGCCAATTCCACGTGGGGCTTCTCGCTCTCCGGCCGCGCGGTTTCCGACGCTGGCGCCGCGGGCGATTTCCTCGCCGCGTGGGGCGCGCTCCTCGGCTCCACCGTCACCTCGAATCGTTTCAAGATCAGCCTGAGCGGCAGTCCCTACATCGACGTCGATCTCCGCTCGATCGTGGTCGACGACACGCCGGCCAATCTCACCGCCGCGATCACCACCGCGATCCAGACGGCGTTCACCAACGCCGGCTTCGCCGGGGTCACCGTGGGCGTGACGCTCGTCGGCACCGCCGCCAACGGCCGCCGTCTCCGCATCACCCGCACGTCCGGTACAAATGGCGATGTCTTCATCCGCCCGGGCACCACCTTCAACGGCCACGGCGATCTCGCAGTCTCGCTCATGCTCGGCACGGAGCAGGGCGGCCTGGAGGTCGGCGCGTTCGCCGGTCGCCGTCCGGCGCCCACCGGCATCACGTTTTCGGCGTTCACGCAGGCCCACGTCACCGCCCTCGGCGACGTCGACCAGCAGGACCTCGACACCATCACGCTCGACGCGATCAACGATGCCACCGGCACCGCTGTCGCCACCCCCATCGATCTGCAGGGAGGTCCGCTCCATGTTCGGACGGCCGGCGCCACCGATCCCGTGTTCCGAGACGGCAACGTCGGGTCGGCCAACGGCAACTCCGACGGCATCCGCGAGAAACTGGCCATCATCGCGCAACTCATCAACGAGTTCACGCCCCCCGCGGGTCAGTCGTGGTACTGGGAGGCGGAGACCTACGGCTACCGGCTCGCCATCCTGCCGACGGATTCCCTGGAGGACAATTTCGTCAACTCCACGGCGGTCCCGCTGACGACGACTCCCGTGCAGGCCGCCACGGCCTTCACGCGGAACGTTCACTACTACAGCGTCGGTGCGGACGGCCAGAGCATCGGCGGACTTCAAGTCTCCGCCGGCGCCGCCGCCTCCGATGGCACGCCACCGCTCGCCGCCGATTACGACGCCGCCTACGAGATCATCGATCGCGAGGTCGACATCTTCAACCTGATGATCCTCGCGCCCGTCGCGGATGAGGTCGTCACGGTGCAAAGCCTCTACGGCAACGCCAGTATCTTCTGCCAGAGCCGGCGCGCGTTTCTCATCATGGATCCTCCGGCCGCATGGGCCGATGCCCAGACCGCTTCCACCGGGATCGCGGCGCTGCGCGTCGGTCTCGTGAAGGACTACAGCGCGCTCTTCTTCCCGCGCGTCACGATCAACGACGCGGGCCTCGCGAAAAACATCGGTGGCGCCGGGGCGATGGCGGGACTTTTCGCCCGCACCGACGGCACGCGCGGCGTCTGGAAAGCGCCCGCCGGCACCGAGGCCGATCTCCGCGGCATCATCGGGCTGGAGCAGCGTTTCTCCGACGGCGAGAACGGCATCCTGAATCCAAAAGCGGTGAACACGCTGCGCATCTTCCCCAACGGCATTGTCAGCTGGGGCGCGCGCACGATGGACGGCGACGACAGCTTCGGCAGCGAATATAAATATATTCCGATCCGTCGCCTCGCACTTTATATGGAGGAAAGTTTATACCGGGGGCTGAAGTGGGCCGTTTTCGAACCCAACGACGAACCGCTTCACTCGCAAATCCGGCTCAACGTCGGCGCGTTCATGCACAATCTGTTTCGCCAGGGCGCGTTTCAGGGCCGCACGCCGAAGGAGGCTTACTTCGTCAAATGCGATTCGGAAACCACGACGCAGAACGACCGCAACCTCGGCATCGTCAACGTCTGGGTCGGCTTCGCCCCGCTGAAGCCCGCCGAGTTCGTCATCCTCTACCTGCAGCAGATGGCGGGTCAGATCGAAACCTGATCCACGCCACGCAACCACAACTTAAGCACATCCTCCCATGGCTGCTCCTCAATTCACCGTTAACGCCACCCGCTTCGATCCCTACAAGAACATGAAGTTTCGGATCAAGTGGGACGGCCGCTATGTCGCGGGCGTCAGCAAGATCAGCGCCCTCAAGCGCTCGACCGAGCCCGTCACCCACCGCGAAGGCGGCGACCCCAGCACGTCGCGCGTCTCGCCATCCACCTGGAAATTTGAAGCCATCACCCTCGAGCGCGGCCGCACCCACGACCCCGAATTCGAGAAGTGGGCGAACCTCATCTACAGCACCGACGGCGATGCCGCCATTTCGCTGAAGGATTTCCGCAAGGATCTCATCATCGAGCTGCTCAACGAGCAGGGCACCGTCGCCATGGCCTTCAAGGTCTACCGCTGCTGGGTGAGCGAATACCAGGCCCTGCCCGAACTCGACGCCAACGCCCACGCCATCGCGATCGAGCACATGGTGCTCCAGAACGAGGGCTGGGAACGCGACGTCGACGTCGTCGAGCCGACCGAAACCTAATCACGGCGCCGCCCGGGCAGCGTGGTTTCCGCCACGCTGCCCCCGCCACCGTTTGCCGCCATGGCCAGCGATTCGGTTTCCCTTCGCTTCGCCCCCGGTCAGCCACGGGTTCGCCTTCGCGAACTCACCGGCACCGAGGAGCGCGCGGTCGTCGGCATCGCGACCGACGACGCCCTGCGCCTGCTCGACGCGCTCATCATCACGACGCCCGGCGAACCGGCGCCCCCGCGCGCCGACGATCTCGTCGCGTCCGACCGCGACCGCCTGCTCGTCGCCGTTTATCAGCGCGCTTTCGGCGACCGGATCGAAAACACGATCACCTGCGCGCGCTGCGCGAATCCGTTCGACATTAATTTCTCCCTCGGCGGCCTCGCGGGATCGCTCGAAAACAACGCCGCCGGCTCCACCCGCGCGCGTTCCCTCGGAGGCAACCGTTTCGAAACGCCCGAAGGCCTGCGCTTCCGCCTTCCCACCGGACACGACGAACGCGCGATCGCCGCGCTGCCCGCCGCCGAGGCGGAAACCGGATTGCTGCGCTGCTGTGCCGTGGAGGATTCCGCGCCGATCGCCGCGGCCGACGCCAACGCGCTCCAGGAATTGCTCGCCGAGGTCGCACCACTGGTCGATCTCGAGCTCGACGCGCGCTGCCCCGACTGCCGCCACGTCCACGCGCTGCAATTCGACATCCAGAGTTACCTCCTCGGCGCGCTGCTCGGCGAACGCCCGCGGCTCGCCCAGGAAATCCACCGCATCGCCATCGCGTACGGCTGGGCCATGCAGGAAATCCTCTCCCTCGGCCGGCACGAGCGCCGGCACTTCATCGAGCTGATCGACAACGACGCCGCCGCGCGTTCCCGGCGCCTCTTCGGATGAAAACCTATCTCTCCCGGCTCGTCGCCCGCGCGCAGTCACCGCTTTCCCCGGTGGCCATCGCCTCGCGCCCGTCGGCCGCGGGGGTCGCGGAAAATCCCTTCGAGCAAACGGCCCCGCTCACCCCGCCGCCCGCCGCGCCGATCGCACCCACTTCGCTTCCGCGCGCGGCGAACCCCGCCCAAACCATCGTGCCACCGGCGGCCGATCGGAGCCCGGGCACCACGTCGCCCCTCGCGTCTCCCGTGAAGGCGATGCCTCCGTCGCGCCCTTCCGTTCTTCCCTCACCCGATCTTTCCGGAGCGATCGCCGCGACAACACCCCTGAACCTCGTGCCTCCCCCGGTGCCAGGTCGGCGCCGCGACGCCGCGCCATCGATCGAGCCGGCGAAAAAAATTCTGCAGCCACCCCATGCGGATCCGGTCGCACCGCCTTCGAATTCCACGTTCCGGGAAATTCTCACCGCCAAACCCGCGCCCGGCGAAAATTCCGAAAAGCTTTCGCCTCCCTCCGCCGCGCCGGTGCCCGCCTCGTCGTCCACTCCTTCCGCCGCGGCCGAGGAAGCGCGGCTTCAGCGCATCGCGGATTCGTTCATGGCGCGTCTCTCGCCGCGGGCCGAATCGGTGCTCGCATCGCTTCCTTCCCCGGCCGGTTCGTCGCCGGTCTCACCGGAGGCAACCCCGGTTCGCGCGGTCTCCACACCCGTTGCTCCCCGGCTCCAACCCGCCTCTGCCTCTCCAGCGCAACCGCCGCCACCTCCGGCACCCTCGGTCGTCATCGGCCGCTTGAGCGTCGAGGTCGTTCCGCCTGCAGCTCCGTCGCGACCCGCTCCCGCGGCACGCGCGACCGCCCGCCGCTCCGCCTCCCGTCCACTCCCCGCCGCGCGCTCCTCCGCCCGTTTCGGTCTCGGCCAGCTCTGACCCGCCATGCCACTGCTCGACCTCTCTCTCGTTACCCAGACGTGGCAAAACGTGATCCAGCGCCGCGTGCGCGCGGGGCTCACCGCCCTTGGCCTGCCCAATCCCGTCATCGCTCAACTTTTGGTTTCCACGCTGCCACCGGACCAGCTCTCGGGCGAGGTGACCCTCGGCTTCTACCTCTATCACGCCGCCGAATCGTCCGCGCTGAAGAACATCCCGCCGCCCAGCCAGGACACACCGGCCGTCCGGTTCACGCCGATGGGCCTCGATCTTTTCTACCAGCTCAGCGCACACAGCAGCATTGCCGGCGACGGCGGCGTGTACATGACGCACCGGCTCTTCGGCCTCGCGATGAAAGCGCTGCGCGATTTTCCCAGCGTCAACCGCAACATCGAGGTCGAGGGGTCGTCCCCGTTTCCCTCCGAACTGGACGGCACCGAAAACCTTTTCCGCATCTCCCTGCAGGCCGTGCCCTCGACCGAGGCCTCGCAATTCTGGACCGCCGGCACGCAATCCGTCCGGCTCTCCGCGTATTACCAGGTGGCCGCCACGCTGCTCGAACCCGAGCCGCCTTCGCGCTACAGCGGCCGCGTGCTGCGCTACGGGGTGCACACGTTTGTCAGCGGCGCGCCACGGCTCGACGCGAGCCGCAGCCTCGTCGTGTATCGCCTGCCCGGCGAAACCACCAATCGCGAAGCGACGATTCAGCCGGCCGAGGCGCCCGTCGGCGGACAACTCACGTTTCACGGCACCGATCTCTCCGGCGACGAGACCACGCTGCTCATCAAGCACGCGCGCTTCGCCGAGCCGATCGAGGTCGGCCTCGAATGGGGCGTCAGCGCCACGACCGATCGCATCTTCGCCACCGTGCAACCGCTCGCCGACACCGAGGCGATGCTGCCCGGCTTCTACACCGCGATGGCCAGTGTCACGCGGAGAAAACGGATGCCCGATGGCAATCTCCGCGATTTCACGGGCACGTCGAATGAAGTCACCTTTGCCGTCGCCCCGCTGATCACCTCGCCCGACGCCGTCACGGTTGCCACGGCCGACGCGACCGGCGTCGTGGTCGTGCAAGGGCACCTCTTCCGTCACGCCGCCCTCGCCAACGAAGATCTCAGGGTCGTCGTCGGCGCCGGCGAACTGCCGCGGGAAACGACCGGCGCGCTCCAGGCGGGCCATTTCGAGGTGATGGATGGCAGCACGCTTCCGCTTCCCTTCGCCCTCGACGATGCCACGCGGCCCTTCGTGATCCGTTTCCAGTTTCCGATCGCGGGCGTGAACTCCGGTGATGTCGTGCCGCTGCGCATCCGGATCAACGGCGCGGAAAACGCCCCGCGCTGGGTGGAAGCCCCATGAACGCGCCCGACCTCACGCTCCATCCGACGCCGGCGCCGGCCCCGGACGCCGCCCCCCCGGGCGACGTTCCTGCCTCCGCGCCGGTTCCAGCGACGGAACTCGAATTGATGCTCACGCGCTTCCGGCTGCGGGCCCGCCGCCGCAGTTTCTGGCTGATCAATCTCTGGGGCCAGGACGGCGAACCCGGCGGTCGCGACACCATCACCCACGCCGAACTCTCGACGATCCTCGCCGACCGCGATTCGCCGGAGGCCGAGAGTGCGTGGCGCGCCGGCATTCCCGAACTCGCCGCCCTCGATCACGAGCTTCAGCGAATCGAAAACGCACTCGCGGACTTTCCCGAGTCCCGGCTCGCGCGGCTCGCGCGGGTTTTCGGACTCAGTGCGGCGGACCTCGATTTGTTCCAAGCCTGCGCCGCGGTTGCGCTCGACCCCGCGCTCGGGCGGGTGTGCGCGTATTTGCACGACCACGCCAGCCGCACCGGCGTGACCGAGGATCTCGCAGCCCGCCTCTACGATCACGGCCGCTGCGGGGTGTGGCCCGCCGAGTCGCCGCTTTTCCGCTGGGAGCTGGTGGTGCATCGCGAAATTTCCCCGACTGAGCCGCGCCTGCTCATGTGCGATCCCCAGCTACGCGACTGGCTGCTCGGCAAGGCCGTGCTGTCCGAGGCCCTCACCGGCGCCGCGCGCCTGCAACCGCCGCAGCCCCCGCTCTCCGGATGGCCGGTGGCGGAAACCGCGGGATGGCTCGCGCGCACGCTCGAAGGTCCGCCCGCCGGGCGGGTTCGCCTCCAGGTCGCAGCGGCGCGCGGCGCGGGACGGCGGACATTCGCCGCCGCCGTGGCCGACAAACTCGGACTGCCGCTGCTCGTCATCGACGCCGACCAGGTTGACGACGCGCAATGGCGCCGCCTCTTCGTGCACGCGCAACGCCAGGCCTACCTCGACAGCTGCGCGCTCGCGTGGACCGGCGATTCGCTGGCGCGACGTCCGTGGCCGAGAAGCGTGCCGGATTTCCCGCTGCAGTTCCTCATCGCCGATCCCGGACAGGAATCTCCCGCCGCCTCGCATCTCGTCGAACGCCGTCTCGCCCTGCCGCCGCCCTCGATCGCCGAGCGCGCGCAGTTGTGGCGCGATCACCTGCCCGCGGCGCGCACCTGGCCGGTGGACGAATTGAATCTCCTCGCCGAGCGCCACCGCGTGCAACCCGGCGACATCGCCCGCGCCGCGCGGCTGCAACCCGCGCGCCCCGCCGCCGCGGGCCAGCTCGCCCGCGAAGCGGCACGCACGCGGCTCGGCCCGCTCGCGCAGCTGCTCGACACCCCTTTCAAGTGGGACGACCTCGTCGTGCCGGCCCCGATCCGCCAGTCGCTGGAAGCGATCGCGTTCGAGGCGGAACATCGCGTGCGTTTCTGGGAGCAGGCCGCGCCGCGCCGGCTGTTTCCGCAGGGCCGCGGTCTGCTCGCACTTTTCAGCGGCCCGCCCGGCACGGGAAAAACCATGGCGGCGCAGGTCATCGCGGCGCATCTCGGGCAGGATCTTTTCCGCGTCAACGTCGCCCAGCTCGTCAGCAAGTGGGTCGGCGAAACCGCGAAGCATTTCGACTTCCTCCTCACGCAGGCCGCGGAGATGGATGCGATCATCTTCTTCGACGAAGCCGACGCGCCCTTCGCGAAACGCTCGAGCGAGATGCGCGATGCGCAGGACAAGTTCGCCAACACCGATTCCGCGTTCCTGCTGCAGGCGATCGAGAATTTTCCCGGCGTCGCGCTGCTCGCCACGAATCTCAAGGGCAACATCGATCCCGCGTTCTTCCGCCGCCTGCGCCACCTCGTGGAATTCCCGAAGCCCGATGCCGCGCTGCAGCGCACACTCTGGGAAAAGCTCGTCGCCGAGCTCGCCGGCGCCGAGGCGGCCCGCGCGTTGGAACCGTCGCTCGCCGCCCTCGCCGGCGGACTCGAGGCGACCGGCGCGCAGATCAAGTACGCCGTGCTCGCCGCGCTTTTCGAGGCGCAGCGCGAAAACCAGCCGCTCGCGACGCGGCACCTGTTGCACGGTCTCGAACGCGAGATTGCCAAGGACGGCCGCTCCATCGGTCCGCGCGACCGCGAAAGGATTTTGAAACATGGCTGAGCCCGCCATCACGATTCGCGATCTGCGCATCCGCGTTCCGGGCATGGGACGCGCCGAGGCCCGCCGTCTCGGCGAAGCCGTCGCCCGCGAGCTCGCCGCCCATCCGCCGGCGGTGTCGACGCCGCGCCAGCTCGGCGCGATCAATCTCCGCGTCACGGGCTCGGCCGCCGGCGGCACGCAGCAACTTGCCTCGCAAATCGCCGCGTCGCTGCGCGGCAGCCTGCAATGAAAGCCGCCGCCCACGCCCGCCGCTCCTCCGCGAAACCCGGTGCCAGCCGGGCGGCCGCGGCCCCGCGCGTGCAGGCGAAGGCGCGTCCCGGCGGCATGGCGAACCACCGCCGGCAGGGCCGCGATTCCTTCGAGCGCCAGGCCGACGAGATCGCGAGTCGCATCATGCGCGGCGAAAAAACCATCGGCCAGCGGATCATGCCGGCGGCCGCGGCCGGTTTCCGGCCCATGAACAGCACGGGGGCGCGGCTGCCCCGTTCCCTCCGGGAGGAAATGGAGGCCGCGCTCGGCGCGGATCTGGGCGCGGTGCGCGTGCACACCGGCGGCCCGGCGAACGAAGCGGCCTGCCACCACGAGGCCGAGGCGTTCGCCAGCGGACGCGACGTCTATTTCCGCGCGGGGCGTTTCGCACCGCACACGACGGACGGCCGGCAGCTGATCGCCCACGAACTCGTTCACGTCCTCCAGCAGACCGGCCGCCGCCACGCTGATGGCAGGTTGCACGCGACACCCGCCGCAGGGTCGGGCGAGCTTCAGTTCGCCCGCACCAGCCGGCTGGAAAGTTCGGCCACCCTGCCCACCTTCGAGGCCATGGCCGCGCGGCACAGCGCCGCGGCGCCCGCCGACAAGACGCTGGCCGCGACGATCAAACAAATCACCGGCGAGCGCGACACCGCCGTCGCCCAAAACAACGTGGCCGGCTATTGGGAGCGGTTGGAAACCCAAGTGACCGGCACCAGCACCTACAGCGCCCTTTCCTCCGGCCGCAATGTCCGCGCGTTTATCTTCGACACCCTGAAGCTCGCGGAACGCTGGAAGGGGGCGGTGACCCTGCTCGCGGAGGACAACGCGCTCAAGACGACGTTTTTCGCGAAACAGGTTTATGAAAATTTTCCGGAAGGGAACGATCTCGCCGGGCGGAGTCACGACACGTTTCTCCGCAACACCTGGGAAAACGACCCCGCCCTCGAGGCCTTCCGCCCGCAACGTTTCCTCAACACGTACATCGAATATTTCTTCGGCCCGACGCGGAGCATTTTAAATCTCAACAACAATTTCGAACCGAAGAAGCCCGAGACCGACTTCCAAAAAATCGCCGAGGCGAAACTCGCCGAGCGCGATGCTCCCGCCGCGCTGATTCAAAACGAACTCTTCTTCATCGCGGTCGATGCGATCCGGCTCGCCGACAAGAGGCGCGTCACCCACCTGATCGAGCTCGCCGGCAAACGGGGTCCGAAGAAAAGCGCGGACCAGCTCACGCCCGAGGAACGGGCCAAGGTCGCCGGCGACGTTTCGGAATGGGCCAAAAAAGTGAGCATGGACGCGACGCAGGCCGGGACCGGTTCTCCCGAGGGCGACGCGCTGTTTTCCGCCTATGCCGATGCCATCGTGATCATCGGGAGCGCGGCGGTGACCTTCTGGTCGTTGATCCTGCCGTTCATCCGTTCGCGCGAATCCGGGGACACCGGCACCGGCTGGACCGATGCCCGCATCGCACTCGATAAACTCGCAGCCAGTCATGGCGGCGTCGCGCTGAAGGAGGAGCTTTGGTACAACAGCATGCGCCTCTTCCGCCTCGACCCGGCGGGCAACCCCCAATCCCCGGAGGAATACCTGGCGGCGCGCGACGCCTTTGCCGCCGCGATCCAAAACCGGATCAAGGTGAGCCTGGAGCCCGAGCTGATCCGGCTGTGGATGCCGGCGCTGCAACTAACCACCTTTACCGCCCCGCAAGCCACCACCGAGAAAGACCGGCTGCGTCTGGCCGATACGCTGGCACTTGGCTGGACGATCACCCGGCTCGGCGAATTGCTCGCGGCGCTGGCCGAGTACACGCCGGAGGAGGACGCGCGCATCCAGGCGGAGTACGCCAAGCTCGATCCGACCAACACCAATCCCGCCGCGGACGTGCGCATCCGCAACCGGCTGCGTGTCGCGACGTTCGTCGAAGCCGTGGCCGCGCCGCTCGGCTGGGAGTCCGTCGTCAAGAATGCGTACGAGGCAAAAATCGTTCCCGACTCCCAGAAAAAAAGCCTGCTCGCGATCTTCGGCCCATGGGAAAAAGACGGCCCGGCCGGCTACGACCTCACCGTCGATTTCAAGGACGACGTCTTTTTGACCGGGCTGGCCCCGCTGACGGCGCGCGAGGTCGTGGATTTTTTCGAACTCGAGCGCTTCCGCACCATCGCCGACTTCCTCCGGAAGGAACTGGACGCGGAAGCGAAGGAGCCCGGTTCGAAGAAGGAAGGCATGGTCGACCGCGCCATGGTGAACGCGGAGGAGATGGAGAAACAAACCGGCATGCCGACGCGCTGGGTGAATCGCGATGTTTCCCAGTCGCCACGCGACGCCGATCTGAAGCGCTTCGACCTGGTGGTGACGCAGCACCCGAAGGTGAAGGGTTTCATCGACAGCCAGAAGCAGGTTGACCCCCTCACCGGCGCGCCGATCGAGGCGGCGTGGATCGTGCCGAGGCCGATCGCGTGGGGAATGGTCCTGATCTGGATCCTCCCGCCGATGAACCGGCTGATTGCGCGGTTTCAGACGATCCCCTCGATGAACAAGCTGGTTTATCGCCTGGTCGAGACGAAGGCCGGCCGCACGCCGGATCCCGCGGCGGATCTCACCCCGATCGCGACGATGGACTGGTATGCGTGGTGGACGCTTTTCCTCGAAGCCACCAGCTCGCCCGATTTCCGAAAAGACGCGGAGCTGGCCGATAAAGTCGGCCGCGACGCCGAATCCGAGAAAATGAAAGTCGGCCAGGAGTGGATCACGGAGTTTGTCCGGATGCAGCTTGCGCTGACGGAAGCCTCGAACTTCGACCGGCGCAAAGTGGCCGACCACCTGAACGAAGTGCTCGGGGACTACGACCGCTTCGACGAGATCTCAAAGAGCACCAAGATCAGCGGCTATCGTTATCAAATTCCCGACTACGCCCTCCGCAAAATCACGCGGACGGTCGCCCACACCCTGCCGCGCGAGGAGCAGACCCTGCACGAGACCGCTCTGATGCTCGAAATTGCGGAGACCCTGGCGGGCACGACGGACTCGCCCGGAAAATTCGTCCCGCTGGCCACCGTCAGCAAGATCACCGGCCTCTCTCCGCGGCCGGACGTCGTGGCCGCCTATCTCCCGCTGATGGAGGCCGCGGCGGCCGCGGCGGTTGAGCTGTCCGCGGCGGATCCGGACATGCTCCGCCTCGTCCTGAAGCCGGAGCAGGACAAGGCCTGGGTGCTGGCGCGGGCGGCGATGCTGACCGACCTCGCGGGAAAGTTTCACGCCGCCCAAATCCTCACGCAAAGCCAGGTCGGTCTCGAGGCGGTGGCGGGCTCCGAATCCTATCTGGGAAGCATCGGCATGGGGCAGGTTCTCCACCCGCCCGACCCCTTCACGATCGACGGCGTCGACTACGAACTCGTCGCGATCAAAACCAGCTTCATCTACCATCCCCGGCACGGGACGGAGAAGGCGATCGTCACCGACCGCGAGGGGACCCCCATCGATCCCTCGGTGCCGCTGCTCGACGTGAAGTTCAGCAAAACCGGGAAAACCATCGCGCTCACCGGCGGCCCGCAGCACGAACAGTTGCTCGAACAGTTCTCGATCGCCGTCACCTGGATCTCCCTGACGCGCTCCCTCGACGAACTGGGCGAGTTCATGAAAGGCGCGACGGAGCTGACGATGGACCTCATCGAGCTCATCCCCGGACCCGGCCAGGTCTTGATGGCGGCGCGGCTCGCGATCGGAATCCTGCAATTTGTCGGAAGCGATGAGTTCGACGAAATCCTGAAGCTCGTCGCCAAGGACCCGATCGGTGAAATCGAGAAAGTCGCCATCGAGATCGGAAAGCTCGCGCGGCCCGACCTGCTTTGGGACTCCCTGCTCTTTGGCAACAACCCGTTCGACCGGCTGCACTCGGGCGGCAAGCCGAAGGTTCAGCCCAAGATGCCGAAGAACGCGACTGCCCAGCTGGCGCGCGTCGTGGGCCGGATGTACGGCTTCGGCAAGGGATTCGCCGGCGCAGTGGGGCGGTTGCAGACGAAGACGCGCTGGCAGGTGGAAACGGCCGAGGTTTTCGTCCTCAGCCATCCCGTTCTCGCCTGGATCCTCCGCATGATCGCCGATCACATGGACGAGGTGATCGGCAAGACGGGCGAGCTGGTGGGCAAGCTCGCGCCCGCCGACCGCGACGCCAAACTCAGCTCGACGTTTGGGGTGCCCGATCTCGCGGAGTACAAAGTTTCGCTGGAGCGCGCGATGACCGAGTGGCCGGGCAAGGTGATCGAGCTGGTGGATGTCATTTCGAAAATGGAGCTGCCCGAGGAAATCATCCCCACCTCCGACCTGATCGAGATCGCTGTCAGCCTCGTGCTGCAGCGCCTGCCGCTCAAATTCAAGATCGCCTCGCTGGTGATCATGTTCCTGCTGGAAAAATTCGACAAAAAGAAGGCGCTCTTCGACGCGGCGGCGGAGCAGTTGAAACAGGCGGGGCTCGACCCGAACAAGCCGTGGCAGGATTTGAAGGCGAAGCACATCGAGGAACCCTTCCGCCTCGCGCGAAACCAGCTCGCGGAGACCTTGCTGACGCTGATGGCGAGCGTGGTTTTGTTCTCGGACGAACATCGCAAGCAATTCGAAGCCGCGAAAACGCCCACTGAACCCGGCGCGTTCAAAGTCACTCCCGGCGAAATGCCGGATGTCACGCCCTACGCCACGGGCGCACGGCGTCCCACCTCCGCCCGGTTGCCGAGCGAACCGGGGCAGCCGCTGCCGCGCTCGCTCCGCGCTCCGGCGGAACGCGGCTTCGGCCAGGGCTTCGGCCACGTGCGGCTGCACACCGGACCCGCGGCGCGCGCCTTCACCCAAGCCTCGGGTGCGGAAGCGTTGACCGGTGGCAGCCACGTTTTCCTCGGCGCCAGTGCGCGGCCCTCGACGCCGCGGGGCAACTGGATCCTCAATCACGAGCTCGCGCACGTCGTGCAACAAACCGGGCCGCGGCCGCTGGGTCGCGCGCACAGTCTTTCCCCGGTGCCGGTTCCGCGGGGCCGCGGTCTGACGGTGAATCCCGCCAGCGAAAGCGCCGCCTCCCATGCCGCCGACGCGCTGAAAAGCGGCCGGTCCACCCGTGTGTCAGGCCGGAGCACCGCGGGCGCGGGCCTCCAGCCCTTCGGCCTGATCGACGTCACGCGCAAACTCCTCGACACCCTGGCGGGCACCACGGACCTCGAGAAAGACGAGGCGAAGGAGGAGAAGAGCGGCGCCGGCACGGGTTCCAAGGCTCTTCCCAAAAACATCAAGTCCCAGGTCGACGAACTCTGGATGGGATTCGAAAAGGCGCTGGAAGGCGCCGCCTACACCTCGCCCTTCGACCAGGTGAAGAAGGAAATCGTGGCCAACCTGAAAAGCAAAGTCCGCTCCGCCACCGAGTCGGGTGCGGGCCAGGCGATTCAGGATGCACTGGGAGACCTGGCCAACGATTCGGCGGAGGAGAAAAAGATTCCCGGCAAAAAGAAAACGGAGCCGGAGAAAATCACCTACGTCCTCAACGTTGACCGGTTCGAAATCGCCCTTTCCCGGTTCATCTTCGCGGCGTCCGGCGTGTTGATCCGCTTCAAGCTCAAGGAAGGCGTCGACGAAAAGACCGCCCCGACGTTTCGCTCGCTGCAGGTGGTCTATGTGCACCTCGCGGAACTCCACGGCGGCACCAGCCTCTGGCAAAAGGCGATCAATCCCACCGTGTGGAAAAGCGTCTTCGGCGCGGACGACACCGGAAAATTCCTCCCCCGGGTCCGCTCGGTGATCGCCGCCCGGGGTCCCGGCATCGGGATTTGGGATTCATCCACCTATCAGCTGAAGACCAGCTTCCTCGATGAGGTCAAAAAAATCATCGATGCGTCGCAGGGCGCACTGCCCAAGGATCAGCTGCCCCCGCCACTCGAGTATCTGGCCGGCGACCTCTCCACCCACAACATCGGCCTGCGCCTCGGCGTCTACGGCGATGCGACCCAGCAGGGGACCGAACGGGAATCGCATCACATCACGCAGTACCTGCTGCTGGAATATTTCCGCAACAAGTGCGAAGGCGCCTACAAACCGTTCCCGCTTCTGCAGGCCCAGCCCACCGTCTATCCGGGCGTCACCGGCAGCGGCGGCCTGGTTGACACCGTGACGGCCAAGAGCGCCCCCAAGCCCATCAAGGTCAGGGAATGGGAGGCAGGTCGCGGCGAAAACATGCCCGCGATCCTGCTCGCCACCCCCACCCACCGCACCGGCCGGCTCCACGTGACCACGAAAGCGGACGACTGGACGCAGGGCGGAAACAAAGCCACGGCGGTCGACAGTCCCGCGAGCGTGGTGAATCTGAAATTTCACGAAGCACTCAACAGCCACGACGCCTCGTACCTCAACGCCCAGACCGAAAACGGTGGCGCGGGTTTCGGCGCCTACGTTGCGCGCACCAACAGCAAGACACCGGGCGCCGTGCAGGAGACGATTTATTCCGCCATGCAAGACACCTATCATTGGATGCGCGGGTTCATGCAGCCGCGCCTGCAGGCCGCCCTGCTCACCGCCGAGATGAAATACTACAACGAACTCGGCAAAGACAAAGGCCTGGCCATCACCGCGGGCGAACTCTCCCACGTCTTCAACATGGCCGTCGGCAAGAACGGGCAGGAAATGGAAAAAGGAGGATGGAACTGATGTCCAACGGCTACTCCCGCAGTCCCAATCTGCTGAAAGGCGCGCTGATCCAGTTCTCCGCGCCGATGCTGATCCCCATCCCGAACATCATCGTTTTCCAGTACAACCCGGAGACGATGACGCGCTCGCTCACGCCGTGGCAGCCGCCCGCGCCCGCCTCCGGCGAAGAGGAGCCCGCCGCCGACGCGGCCGCCACCGCCAAGCAAACCAGCTCCCTCTCCCAACCGTACGATCCCAAGGAAACGTTCTCGCTGGTGCTCGAACTCGACGCGGCCGACGCGCTCGAATCGCCCTCGACGCATCCCGTCGCCGTCGTCGCCGGCGTGGCCGACCGCATCTCCGCGATTGAAATGCTTTGTTATCCGCCCGGCGACAGCGCGCTCGGCGGACTGCTGAACGTTTCCGTGAGCGTTTCCATTGGCTCGGGCGGAATCAGCGCCAGCACCGGCGCCGCCGCCGATGTGCTCAACCGCAAATCCGTCCCCGTCGTGCTCTTCTTCTGGGGCCCCGGCCGGATCGTGCCGGTGCGGATCACCAGCGTTTCCATCGAGGAGCAGCAATATTCCCCGCTGCTCTATCCGGTGCGCGCGAAAGTTTCCCTCAACCTCACCGTGCTCGACGCCGACGACCTCGTGAACGCCGAGGGCGAAACCAGCAACGCCGCCGCCGTCGAGATCGCCAAGGCCTGCTACACCTTCACCCGCGTGCAGAAGGAAGCCCTCGCCATGGCCAATCTCGCCAACTCCGTCGAGTCCATCGTCGGCATGCTCCCGCTCTAGTTTCCCCCTTTCCCAATTTTCCTCCTCCCTCCCACCTCCCGCCTCCCACCTCTTTGTATGTTCGACGAAAAAAGCCGCTACGCCGCCGCCGAGACCCAAGCCGTGCCCGACACGCGCGGTCGCACCGTCAACGTCGTCGTGCCGCCGCCCGCGCCGGCGCAAACGCTCCTCGGCGTCCACCTGCTGCGCCAGGGCGAACGCTCCGACCACCTCGCCGCCAAATATCTCAATGACCCCGCCGGCTACTGGCGCCTCGCCGAACAAAACGACGCGATGCTCCCCGACACGCTCACCGAGCAGCGTGAAATCGAGATCCCGCAGAAAACGAAATAACCCTCCATGGGCGCAGGCTATTCCATCTTGATCGACAACGCTCCCGACCCCGAGCTCGGCCACCCGGCCTCGCTCGAGGTGCACGAGTGTATCGGAAGTCCGGCCACGTTCCGGCTCACCTACGGCGCGGACATCAAGGACGGCGACCTGCCGCTGCTTGCGGACGCGCGTCTCTCGCCGGGAACAGTCATCAGCGTCTTCGCGCAGACCGCCGCCGGCCTGCCCTGCCTCATCAAGGGACCGATCACCTCCCAGAAAATCACCCTCGTGCACGGCGGCGCGGGCTCCGTCCTCGAGGTGACCGGCGCCGACACGTCGATCACGATGGACCGCGAAAACAAGGCCGCGCTCTGGACCGGCACCGACAGCAGCGCCGTTTCCCAGATCCTCGGCACCTACCAGCTCACGCCCGACGTCGAGACCACTTCCGCCACGCACGAGGAAACGAAGCACATCCTCGTGCAACGCGAGACCGACCTCGCCTTTGTCCGCCGGCTCGCCCGCCGCAACGGCTGCCTCTTCTGGGTCGCGTGCGACGACACCGGGTTGATCGAGACCGCGAGTTTCAAGCGCCCGCCGATCGACGGCGAGCCCGTTAGCGAACTCACCATCAACCTCGTTGATCCACCCGCGAATCTCGCGGCGCTCGAAATTTCCTGGAACGTCGAGCGTCCCACCAGCGCGGCCGCCGCGCAGGTTGACCTCGGCAGCATGTCCGACATCGACGGCGAGGCCGCCCAGTCCCCGCTCAACCCGCTCGGCGCCCTCGGTCTCGCCGCCATCGCCGCCGGCACGCGCACGATGCATCTGCACGCGCCGGCCGACGATGCCAGCGACCTCAAGGCGCGCAGCGAAGGCGCGTTGATCGACGAGGAGTTTTTTATCCGCGCCACCGGCTCGACCACCGCGCAGGCGCTCGGCGGCGTGCTCCGCTCGCACACCGTCGTAAACCTCCGCGGCGCCGGCAAACGCCACAGTGGAAAATGGCTCTGCTCGTCCGTGCACCACGTCATCGACGACGTCGGCCACCGCATGAACTTCGAACTGATCCGCAACGGCTGGGAGGCCTGACCATGGAATACCAAGACACCTCGCAACAGCTCCTCACCTGGGCCCGGAGTCACTTCTTCGGGAAATACCGCGGCGTGGTGAAGGACAACCAGGACTCCGCCAACGTCGGGCGGCTGAAGGTCACCGTTCCCTCCGTGCTCGGCACGCTCGAGTTGTGGGCGATGCCCTGCGTGCCGTACGCGGGCGACGGCGTCGGTTTCTACAGCCTGCCCGAGGCGGGCACGGGTGTGTGGATCGAGTTCGAGGCCGGCGATCCGAGCTATCCGGTCTGGACGGGATTTTTCTGGGGCACCGGCCACCTGCCCGATCCGGGCGGCGCGCCGGTGAAAATCTGGAAGACCCAAAAAATCACGATCCGCATCGACGACGATGCCGACGAGATCGTGACGTCCACCTCGAGCGACGCCAAAGTCGCGCTCACCGACGAAGCCAAAACCGAGGCCGGCGGCGCGACACACACCGTCAGCTCGTCCGGCGTCGCCAGCGAAAAAGGCTCGGGCAAGGTCGAGGTCACGGACTCCGCGGTGAAAATCAACAACGGCGCCTTCGAGGTGATGTGACCATGGCCGGCAATCTCCTCAACGTCAGCTCCACGCTCCAGTGCCCGCACGGGGGATCGGTCTCGATCTCGAGCGCGAATTCCAAGGTGAAAGCCGACGGCGCGTTTGCCGCGCTCGCGACCGACACGTTCACCATCTCCGGCTGTTCGTTCCAGATTCCCGCCACGCCTCCCATTCCGAGTCCGTGCATGACCGTGCAATGGGTCGTCACGAACATGCGCACGAAAACCAACGGCACGCCCAACCTGAACAAAAGTTCGGTCGGGCTCTGCCTCGCGGCGACCCAGGCCCCCCAGGGCCCGGTGACGATCGCGAACACCCAATCCAAAGCCTCCGGCGACTGACGATGAAAACAAACCCGTCCCAGCTTTCCGCCTTTCGTTCCCTACTCTGTCATTCTGAGCGCAGCGAAGAATCCACTTGGACCATCGCTCCCCTCTCACGTCTCGAATCTCCTGCTGGATTCTTCGCTCCGCTCAGAATGACAAACCGTTTCGACGAGCGTGCCATCGGCAACGCCGCCCACCCGCAAACCCGCTGAGGCTTCGCTTCCTCCCATGGCCACCCCTTTCACCAGCATCAAATACCCGTTCGCCATCGACGCTGCGCGCGGCCGCCTCGCCGAGGAGGAGGACTACGCCGAGCACGTCGAGCAGCTCATCAAGCAGGTCCTGTTCACCGCGCCCGGCGAACGCATCAACCGCCCCGACTTCGGCTGCGGCATCAAGCGGATGGTCTTCGCCCCCAACAGTGTCGTCGGCGCCGCGCTCGCCCAGGTGACCATCTACCAGTCGCTCACCAAGTGGCTCGGCGACGCCATCACCGTGAACGACATCAAGGCCATCGCCATCGACGAGCGGCTCGAGATCACGATCGCGTACACGCTCAAGGCGCGCCAGGAGCGCCGCTACCTCAACCTCCAAGTCGCCCGCTGACCATGCCCACGCCCGATCGCATCGAAGCGCTGCACCAGACCAATGCCGTCGTGGGCATGGACTTCGTCTACGTTTTCCCCGACCAGGTCACGCTCTCCGTCTTCTTCCACCCGGCGCTTTCCCAGAACGCGGAACAGATCCTCGGCGCCATCGCGAACCGGCAGGTGCGCATCTACAGCCCCTCCGGCGGCGAGACCCTCGCCGAGGTTCCGGTCTCCTCCGTGAGCTGGGCGACGCAGGACGGCCGCCGCGTGCTCCGCATCGTCACCGAGCAGCCCGGCGATTTCTCGCGCTACAAGCTGGCCATCGCCGACACCACCGGCCGGCTCGATCCGTTTTTCAACGACCTCGATTTCACCTTCAAGGCGAACTGCCCCAGCGATCTCGACTGCGCCACGGCGAAACACGAATGCCCGGTCGAGACGCCCGTCGATTTTCCCGTCAACTATCTCGCGCGCGATTTCCACAGCTTCCGCCAGGCGCTGATCGACTTCGCGAGCGCGCGTCATCCCGACTGGAAGGACCGCCTCGTCGCCGACCAGGGGATGATGCTGATCGAGACGATGAGCGCGCTCGGCGACGAGTTTGCCTACTACCAGGATCGCGTCGCGCGCGAGGCTTCGCTCGAAACCGCCACGCAGCGCCGCTCGCTGCGCCGGCACGCGCGGCTCGTCGACTACCACGTGCACGACGGCCTCGGCGCCACGACGTGGCTCGACTTCACTGTCAATGCGAACGGCGCGATTGCCGCCGGCGTGCCGATCTGGGCCGTGACCGACGCCTCCGAGCCCGACGCGGCGCTGCGCCTCGAGGCCAGCCGCGCCGTTTTCGAAACCGGCCACGGCCTCGGCGATGGCCACGCCACCTTCATCACGCCCGCGGCCACGTTCAATGTGCGCGTCGCCGCGAACGAATTCACGCCCTACTCGTGGGATGAGGACCAGACCTGCCTGCCCGTGGGCTCCACCTCGCTGCACATCACCGGCCACCACGCCGCCGCCCTCCCGCTCGAAGACTTCACCGATCCCGACGTGCCCGGCAAATGGGTTCTGCTCCGCACGACACCGGTCAATGCCGGCGTGCCCGCGCGCGCCTGGATGGTGCGGCTCATCGTTGTGCGCAACGAAATCGATCCCCTCTTCAACCTGCCCGCCGGCCAGCAGATCACCTATCTGGAATGGGAGGAGGGGCAGGCGACCCCATTCGAACTCGAATACGAATCGCTCGTCGTGCGCGGCAACCTCGTGCCCTCCACCGCCGGCGAAACCCTCCGCGCGAGTTTCCAGGTTGAACCGCAAACTCCGCCCGGCCTCGCCACGCACGAGCAGGCCGTCGAGCGCCAGGGCCCGCTCCTCAACGAGCCGCCGCCGCGCTCCGCCGAGGAAGCCGACGACAACGACGACGCCGAGCTCAGCCCCGCTTTCCTGATGGGCCTGCCTGACTCCGACGAACGCGCCGTCATCTGGCGCGGCGCAAACCTCGACGACGCCGCGCCCGAGGTCCGGCTTTTCGAAACCACCGGCGGCGGTTCGCTCGAGTGGGAATGGAAACGCACCTTCCTCGGCACGAATTCCTCCCAGCCCTCCGACACGCACTTCATGCTCGAGGACGGCATCTGGCGTCGCATCGCCGGCTATCGCCGCATCGATGAAAACGGCGCCGTCGCGGAGCACACGCATCGCGACTACGCGACCGGCAAGGGTTCGACCGTGCGTTTCGGCGACGGCGAATTCGGTCTTCCGCCCACGCGTGGCGCGACCTTCAACGCCGTTTACCGCCTCGGCAACGCGCGCCGCGACAACGTCGCCGCCGGCTCGCTCACCGACTTCAATCCCGCGACGCTCAACTTCGTCACCGCCGTCACGAATCCGCTCGATGTCTCCGACGCCGTCGTGCCGGAAACCTCCGAGGAGATCCGGCAGCTCGCGCCCGAGGCGTTCCGCGCCGTGACGTATCGCGCGGTCCGCTCCGAGGATTATGCGGAGGCGGTCGAGCGGCTCGACTGGGTGCAGCGCGCCGGCGCGCAGTTCCGCTGGACCGGAAGCTGGCTCACGCTCTTCGCCACACCCGATCCGGAAAACAGCTTCGAGCTCACCGACGCTCAGCACAGGGAACTCGACGCCCAGCTCAACCGCTTCCGCCTCGCCGGGCGCGAGGCGTACGCGCGCGATCCGTTCTTCGTCACGATCGACCTTCGCATCAACGTGTGCATCGAGCCGGCATCGTATCGCGGCGAAGTCGAGGCCTCGGTGCTCGAGGCGCTCTTCGGCAAAACCGGCCTGCGCCCGGTGGTGGGTTTCTTCTCGCCCGACAATTTCACCTTCGGCACCGCGCTGGACCGCGCGAAGCTCGAGGCCACCATCCAGGCCGTCGCGGGCGTCCGCGCCGTCGAGGAAATCTCCATCCGCCGCCGCGGCTGGTTCGGCTGGCGCGATTTCACCGAGTCCGCCTACGCCGTCAGCGGCGACGAGATCATCCGCATCGAAAACAACCGCCTGCTGCCCGAACGCGGCGCCGTACGGCTCATCACCCATGGAGGCGCCTAATGAGCTGTCCCTGCGACCAGATTGAATTTCCCCCGCGGCTCTACATCCCGGCCGGACTGACCCGCCTCCCGCGGCAGATCGCGACGTTCCCCGAGTTTCGCGCGGCACTGCTGCGCGACATCGGCAACTACTCCGCACTCGCCGACTGGCGCGGACGGCAGCCGGACGACTTCGGCGTCATGCTGCTGGAGATGTGGGCCTACGTGTGCGACGTCACGTCGTTCTACGACGAGGTCCTCGCCCACGAAAACTACGTGCGTACCGCCCGCCAGCGCGCGAGCCTGCGCAAGCTCATCGGCCTGCTCGGCTACGTGCCGCGGCCGAGCGTCGCCGCCTCGGTCGATCTCGCCGCGTTCGCCGACGGACGCAAAGCCCTCACGCTGCCGCTAGGCGCCGCGTTTCGCTCGGGCGCATTCGACGGCAACCCGCCGCAGGTTTTCGAACTTTCCGCGGAGACGGTGATCCACCCGCTCTCGAACGAGTGGAAACTCCTGCCGGTCCGCCCCACGACGTTTGGCGCGACGGCGGAATGGATGACCACCTTCCTGTGCCAGCCGGGCACCGTGTCCGTGAAGGAAGGCGATCTCGTGATGGTGAAAGTCGGAGCGGTCCGAAATGCGCGGCTCGTCAGCACGCTCGCCGATCATACGGGTGCCGACGGACAGCCCTATGTCGCCATCACGCTTTCCAACCAGGTGTTGATCCCCGCTGACACCCCGGTGGCCTCCGTGAAGTTGCTCAAGGCCGGAGTGACCGCGTCGGTTTGGACGCGAACGAGCACCTCGTCGGGAGTTCTCTCCACCACGGATGGAACGCGCATGCCCTACGCCACGTGGTTTTATCTCAGCAGCCCCTCCACCTCGTTCCGGACGGATCAGGACGTCGTCGTCAGCCAGTTGGGGCAGCATTGGGACGGACGCGTTGACAAGGTCAGCACGGTTTCCGTCCAGCTCGTCGCCGCGAGAACCATTCAAGTGACGAGCGGCACCGGCTCGACCGTGACGGCGAATATCCCCGTGCCGGCCATCGAAGAGATGACGACCTACCTTGTCGTCGAGCCGGACATGCTCGAAATGCTCGGCCTCACCATTGTTGCCGCGGAAGTCACGATTTCCCACATGTCCGTCTCCGCGGGCAGAATCACGGTCGAGGGACTGACGACCCTGCAGCCCACCGATCCGCTGAAAATCAAGACGCCCGTCGAACATCCCGTCGACGCGGGTGAGCCGAGCCGGTTCCAGTTCGAGGACAAAAACGAAAACGGCGTCACCGTGGGCGGCGCGCTCATCTATCCGACCGGCGTGCTCCAACTCGACCAGGGCACCGCGTGGACCACCGACGGACTCGTCACGCCCGTGCGCGCGTTCGGCAACATCGTCACCGCCACCCGCGGCGAATCGGTCAACGCCGAAAGGCTCGGCACCGGCGACTCCGCCGAGGTGAACCAGACGTTCACGCTCAAGAAGAGTCCGCTCACCTACCTGCCCTCGCCCACGACGAGCAATGCATCCGGCGTCGCCAGCACGCTGAGCGTCTATGTCGACGGCGTGCTCTGGACCGAGGTCGCGAGTTTCTACGGCCAGTCGTCCGATGCGGAAGTTTATCTGGTGCGCCAGAACGACGACGAGGAGAGCAACGTCATCTTCGGCGACGGCGCGCGCGGTTGCCGGCTGCCCACGGGCGCGTCGGTCGTCGCGTACTATCGTTTCGGCGGCGGCTCCGCGATGCCGCCCGCGGGTTCGATCAAGCAGCTCGCGAAACCCATCAAGGACCTCCGCGGGATCCGCAATCCCGTCGCCGCCGCCGGCGGTGCCGACGCCGAACCCGCGAGCGAACTCAAAAAATACGCGCCGCGCTCCGCCCTGCTGCTCGGCCGCGCGGTCTCGCTGCTCGATCTTGAAGCGGCCGCCGCCTTGGTCGGCGGCGTGCGCGCCGCGCGCGCGGAGTGGCGCTGGAACCAGCTGCGCCTCCGGCCCGGCGCGCAGATCTATTACATCGGCGACAGCGGACTCGACTCGACGATCACGCAGCGGCTGCGTGGTCTCTCCGAGGAGGATCTTCCGATCGACGTCGTGCCCGCGACGCCGCTGCCGAAGACGCTCACGATCCAGATCGAGATCGATCCGCGGTACCTCGAGGCGGACGTCGTCGCGGCGGTGCGCACGGCGCTGATGGACACCGAGACCGGTTTGCTCGCGGCGGAGCGGGTCGGCATCGGCCTCGCGCTCTTCCGCAGCCGGATCTACGAGTTCGTGCTGCGCACCCCGGGAGCGTCCTCCGTGACGAGCCTGTTGCTCGACGACGTCGAGTTTGGCGAGTGGGCCGTTTCGCCCGGCGCCGGCAACTACTTCGATTTCGAAAACGGCACGCTGCTGCTGAACGGAACCTGACCATGCCCAACACCGAAGCCCGCGATTATTTTGAGCGATACTTCGCCGAAAAACTCTGGACGATGATTCCAGAGGCGTTTCGCGAGGAGGACGGACTCGCGACCCCTCCCGGCGTGTTGCGCGCCTTCATCGAGACGCTCGCCGGCCACGCCGCCGTGCTGCGCCGCAGCCAGGACAAACTCTGGGACGACCAGCTCATCGAGCTCTGCTCCGAGTGGGCCGTGCCCTACATCGGCGAACTCGTCGGCACGCGCATGGTTTCCGCGCTCAACCGCCGCGGCCGCCGCATCGACGTCGCCAAGACGATTTACTACCGCCGCCGCAAAGGCACGCCGCGCATCCTCGAGGAACTCGTGGCCGACATCACCGGCTGGGAGGGCAAACTCGTCGAGGAATTCCGCCGGCTCGGCCGTCTGCGCCACGGACTCGATCCCGCGCCGGTTCCGCTCGCCGGCCGTTTCACCGGCACGCTGCCCGGCGGCCTTGCCGATCTGCGCAACACCCGCGGCGCCGAACTCGCAAGCGGGCCGTTCGACGAGTTTCACCACACGCCGGACTACCGCCGCCCGAACGGACGCGACGGCCGCCACGGCATCGCGAAGCTCGCGTTCCATCTCTACCGGCTCGCGTCCACCGCGCTCGACAATGTGCAACCGGCGCCGGGACCGTCCGCCGGCACGTTTCTCTTCGATCCGTCGGGCCGCGACATCCCGCTCTTCATCCGCCGCCACCGCACGGACGATCGCGACCAGTTCAACTGGGAGGACTGGCAGACCGCGCAGGAATGGGAGCTGCCCGCGCCGATGAACTGCCGCGTGCTCAATCACGCGGAGTACATCATCACCGCCGCCGCGCTCGCGACGCTGCGCCCGCTGCTCATTACGCCCGGCGGTCTCAGCGGCGCCGACGCCACCAGCGCGGTCGCCCAGCTGATGCATTTCCGGAGACATCGTTTCCCGACCGAAGCGCGGCTCCGCACCGTCACGGGTTCGATCTCCCCCGCCTTCGTCACGGCGCTGCAGGTCGAGGCCGTCTGGGAGGAATTTCTCCGACTCACCCTGATCGAGGAGTGCGGCAAACAAGCGCTCCTCTCCCCGGGCGGAGTCAACGCCGACACGAGCGATGCCTCCGTTTATGTGCGCGTCGGCAACGCGGTTCCCACCCGCCAGAACACCGCCGCCGGCAATCTCTCCACCTGGGCGCTCACCGTTTCGCAGCGCGAATGGGTCATCGATCCCGCGCGCGGACGCTTGCTCTGGGTCGGCGCCGGCGCGGCGCCGACACCGCTCGTCGGGCACTACTACGGCTTCTCCGGCCCCATCGGCGCGGGCGGTTACGATCGCTCCGATGCGATCACGACTTCCGCGACCCTGACGATCTCCGGCGGCGGCGCGATCGCGGCCACCAATCCCAGTTCCGGCGTCACGGAGATCTCCGACTCGCGGACCTACACGTCCGTCGGCAACCGCAGCGCGATCGACAATCTGGAAATCCGCGCCGCGAACCGCCAGCGCCCCTATCTCGTGCTCGCGCAAAATTGGGCCCTCAACACGAACGCCAACACCGAGGCCACGCTCCTCATCGACGGCCTGTGGGTCGGCGCGACCGGTGCGCCCCGCGCGATCGAGCTGCGCGGCGACTACGAGACGGTCACGATCCGCCATGCCACGTTCGATCCGGGTGGCGTCGATGCGCAGAACCAGACGATCCCTCCGGTCACGTTGCGCGTCGTCGGCAGCGTTGAGCGGCTCATCATCGAACATTCCATCGTCGGTCCGATCCGTCTCGGCGCCGGCGGCAGCGTCGAGCGCATCGAGATCAGCGACTCGATTGTCGACGGCCGCAACATCGCCGGCAACCAGGCCATCGACATCGCCAACGGCGAAGTCTCGCTCGAGCGCGTCACGGTTTTCGGCGAGCTCAACATCGAGTGGCTCTACGCGTCCGAGACGTTCATCACCGGCTTCGCGGACGTGACCAACACGCAGGAAGGCTGCTTCCGTTTCAGCGCGGTTCTCGAGCGTCGCAATCCCCTCCAGCCTCCGGGCCCCGGCAATCCGCAGACCCGCGTGCCGCGTCCCTACGAGTCCTATCTGCTTCCGAGCACCACGGGATTTTTCACCTCCACGGTGTTCGGCCAGCCCGGCTACGCGCAACTCAGCGAAGCCGCACCCGAGTCGCTCCAGCGCGGCGCGGAGAACGGCTCCGAGATCGGCGCCTTCAGCAGCCTGCTCAATCCCATCAAGGCCGACAGCCTCAGCGCCAAGGTCGACGAGTTCGCGCCGTTCGGCGTCCTCCCTTTCACCATTTTCGAAACCTAACCTCCCCTTCCACTTCCTTTTCCCATGGCCACCATCGATCTCTCCCGCCACGCCACCGACTTCCGGAAAAAATACACCGGTGTCCGCATGCAACAGGGTCGCGTGCTCACCGACGACGATTTCAACGAGCAGGCGCGCCTCGACGCCGAGGACACCCGGCGCACGCGCATCGATGTGATCGGACCCGTCGGCAGCCCCGACGATGGCTTCCTCATCACGAATCCGGTGCCTCGCTCGTTCGGCACGACCTTCACCACCACGTTCACGATCAAGGCCGGCACATTTTACCTGGGCGGCCAGCGCCTCACGCTCGAGGCCGACGAACTCTACCACCTGCAGAAAGACTGGCTGCAACAGGGCGCCGCCGCCGGCGACCGTCCGTCGGCGCCCGCCGGCTCACGCTTCGACCTGGCGTATCTCGAAACGTGGCAGCAGCCCGTCTCCGCGATCGAAGACAGCGAGCTGCTGGAAGTCGCCCTCGGCGGACCCGACACCTCCGCGCGCATCCGCAATCTGCGCCGCGTGCGCGTGCTGTCGGGAGTCACGAGCGGCGATTGCCACGAAGCGTGGGCCGCGTTGCTCGCGAGCCTCTCCAGCCGCGGCACGCTCAACAGTGAATTCGAACTCGTCCCCGACGCGCGCCTGCGCGTGGAGCCCATTGGCACGACGGGCACGGCCGACCTTTGCTCGCCGCCGGTCACGGGCGGTTACCTCGGCGCCGAAAACCAGGCGATCCGCGTGCAGCTCGTCAGCCCCACCGAATGCACCTGGGGCTTCGACAACGCCGCGCCGCTTTATCGCGTGCAGCTCGGGGTCGACACCTCCGCCCAGCGGCGGCGCATCACGATGCTCACGCTGCCGAAGGACCAGGCCCACTGGCCGCTCGCGAATCAAACCGTCGAGTTGATCCCGTGGTCCGCGGTGCTGGCGAACGACCAGAAAATCTCCGAGCTGCACGGCCATCTCGCCAAGGTCACGACCAGCTACAATCCCGACGACAACTTCTTCGACATCGACGTCGCGCCCTCGAACGACGCCAGCGGCCAGCCCTTCGGCGAAACGTGGAAACAGCGCACGGGCACCGGTGGCGACGCGGCCACCCTCGACGACGAGGGCGAGTTTTTCTACCTGCGCGTCTGGAACCGGGGCTCCGACACGACGTCGCCGGCGCGCATTCCGATTCCGCTCGGTGGCGCCGTCGATCTGCTCCACACCGGGCTGCGCGTGCGTTTCACCGGCACGCAATTGCGGGCCGACGATTTCTGGATCATTGCCGCGCGGCCCGATGCGCCCAACCAGGTTGTCCCCTGGGAACTCGGCACAAACCGCCGCCCGCACGGCGTTCGCCGGTGGCTCGCGCCGCTCGCGGTCATCCACTGGACGGGTGGAGCCGGCAACGTCGGCACGGTCGTCAACGACTGCCGCGAAACGTTTCTCCCGCTCACGCGCATCCGCAGTTGCTGCACGGTCACGGTCGGCGACGGCAACGAGAGCCACGGCCACTTCACCTCGATCCAGGCGGCGGTGAACAGCCTGCCCGAACGCGGCGGACGCGTCTGCGTGCTCCCCGGCGTTTACGAACAGACGGTCCGCATCCTCAACCGCCACGACATCACGATCAGCGGCTGCGGCCCGCGCACGCGGATCGTCGGCATCGCCCCGACCGGCACCAATCCGGTCGCGCCAGTGATCGAAATTGTCGGCGGCTACAACTTCAGCCTGGAGGATTTCGCCGTCGAGGCCTTCGACAACGGCGCCGCCCTCGCCGGCCTCGGCATCTCGCTGCTCGGCCGGAATAATTTTTCCGAACTCACTGGCGAAGCCACGAGCGAGATCGTCAACGCCTCGCTCAGCGGCCTCAGCGTCAGCGCCGGCCAGCGCAGCGGACTGCGCGCGCGTTTCGTGCGCCAGCTCAGCGTGACCGGCTGCGAGTTCAGCAACCGTGATCGCGCCTGCCTCGAACACTCGGTCGTGCTGCTCGCCGACGAAGTCTGCTTCGAGCGCAACGTGATCGAGGTCGCCGCCGAAGTCACCGCCGCCGGAGGCACACCGGAACGCTCGGGCTTGCCCGCGCCAGCCGCGTTTTTTCCCGGCACCAACGGCCGCGGCGGTCTCCAGATCGAAGGCACCAGCGACGACGTGCTCATTCACAACAATCTCATCCGCGGCGGCAGCGGAAACGGCATCACGCTCGGCTCGGTGCGCACCTCGACGACTCCCGGCACGGTCGGCCCCGGCGATGACGACGGCCGCTTCGGCCCGATCGATCTCTGCGATCCGACGAACGACCTCGATATCTCCATCGAAGTGGATCCCACCGATCCGACCTCCCGCACCTTTTCGACCGGCCCCCTCGAGAATATCCGCATCGTCGGCAATCGCATCCTCGACCATGGCGGCTGCGGTATTGCGGTCGACCGCTTCTGGAATCTCGACGGGCTCGACGAGTACATCACGGTCATCGACCTCGCGATTCAGCGAAACCTGATCCGCCGCTGCCTGCTGCGCGCGATCGCCGAGCCGAGCTCCTCGCTCTCGTTCTGCATCGGCTACGGCGGCATCGCGCTCGCCGACGTGGAAAACCTCGTCATCCAGGACAACATCATCCGCGACTGCGGCTCCGGCCCGCGCGAAGCCGTCTGCGGCGTGTTCGTGCTGCACGGCGAAGGCGTCGAGATCACCCGAAACCGGATTCTCGACAACGGATTCGTTGGCGAAAACACCGCCACGACCGGCGGCACCACCAGCGCTCCTGCCGCGGTGACCCCGAAGCGCGGCTACCGCGGCGGCATCGTCATTGCCTACGCGCTCGCCCCCACGCGCGTGACCGCGATCGACGATCTGTTCAACAATCTCGCCGACCGCGCTCCGCTTCAGGTCGGCGAACCGGCCGCGAAAATCCACGACAACATCGTGACGGCACCCCTGGGCCGCGCGCTCTCCCTCTCCGCCCTCGGCCCGGTTACGGTGCAGGCGAATCAGTTTACGACGCGCGGACTCGGGAACGGCGGCGGATTCTCCGGCGGTTTCCTCGCCTCGACGGTGTGGATCCTGAATCTCGGACTTTCGAACGAGATCTTTTTCCAGCACGGGGCCTTCAGTTACCTCGGTCAGGGACAGGAGATCGATCCGATGGGCAACATGGGCGCCAACCTCGACGATTTCCATGTCGGAAAGGTCATGGCCAACGGGCAGGTGTTGTTCAGCGACAATCAGGTCAACACCGACCTCCTCGCCCTCGGCGGCAGTTTCAGCATCGCCGCGGTGCTCATCGTCACGCTCGACGATCTCGGGTTTCACGACAACCAGTGCGAGGCGAACACCTACCTGCTCGACGACATCGTCCTTTCGCACGCGCTGCTTTTCGGCATGTCGCTGCGCACCACCGGCAATCGATTCAAAGAGGGCATCATCAGCGCCTTCCTCTCCGCGCTCACGGTCGGCCTGCTGGCCAACACCACCGCGCACAATCAAGGCACGCACTGTATCTTTGCAATGGGCGGCAAGCTCGTCGACCAGGGCAACACCGCCATCATCGGTCCCAACCCGCTGCTCCAGTTCCTCGTGGGCGACGACAACGAGCTCACCTGCGAAAACATGCTGAAGATGCTGGGGGCAATGCTGGCCGGCGCGGCAGACACCGGGATCGGCTCGGTCGGCGTCCCGCCCCGACTGGCCATTGGCGATCCGATCAGCTAACCCGGCCGCACTCCCTCGCACCTCCCACTTCCTCCCCTCTCTTTTATGAATAAATCTCGATCGGACCAGTCCACCCCGAAGCCCATCATCGTCGAGGATGCGCTGCGCCATCTCACTGCGGGCATCGGCCAGGTCGACGGCGACCGCGCCGCCGCCTACGGCGAACTCTCCACGCTTCGCTCCGCCAAGCAAAGCTCGCTCCAGCGCCGCGAAAAAATCTACGCGATAAAATACGGCGCCACCGACCGCCGTGTCCTGCACACGCAAAAACTGCAGGAGAACAACACGCGGTTGCGCCAGGAAATCTACGTCGCGCACACGCAGGCCGCCACGCCGGCGCCCAGGGTCGACGCCAACAGCTACGTGTTTCACGGCTTCGTCCGCAACCGCGAGCGCCAGCCCCTCTCGCGCCTCACCGTCGCGCTCTACGACGAGAAAGGCGCGTGGCTGCGCGAGCTCGGCTACGGCTGCACGGACGAAACGGGATATTTCATCCTGCGTTTTGCCCGCGACACGACGGACCCGAAAGACCCGAAGGATTCAACCCCAGCCACCGACGAGAAGAAAAAAGCCGCCGCTGAGGAAGCCACCAAACGCGCCGCCGAGAAGGAAGCGGCGGAGAAAAAGTCCGCGGCTGGTGGTCAAACGGCCGAGACCCCGGCTGCGGCCGCCCGCGCCGCGAAGGCCGCCGAGGCCGATGCGGTGAACCGGCTCCAGGGCGCCGGCATGCGCACCTCTTCCCAAACCGGCTACGAAAGCCGCGGCAAGGGCGCCGAGATTCGCGTCTACGATGCGAAGCAGACGCTCCTGCATCGCGAAACCGAACCGCTTAACCCGAAGCTTGGCGCCATCGACTACCGCGAAATCGTCATCGATGACGGCGGCAGTTGCGTTCCCCCTCCCGGATCGACCGACGACCCGCCTCCCCGCGCCCCCGCAAAGCCTGCGGCGACTCCGCGCGTCCCCGCTCCAGTCGCCTCCAAGCCCGCGGCCGCCACCCCGACTCCTCCGCCCGCGACGGAAAAACCAGCGACGCCCGCACCGCAGGACCGCGCAAGCACGCCTTTGGAAAACATCAAAGGCGTCGGCCCGAAAACCGCGGCGAAACTCCGCGCGACTGGAATCAAGGACGTCGAGGCCCTGAAGGAAACGAAGACCGAAAAACTCATCGAGTTCGCCGGCACCGACAAAAAAGTCACCGAGGCGGCGAAGCCGAAGGCCACCAAGGCAAAAGCCGCAGCCGCCACCGCGAAAAAGAAAAAGACGCCGTCGCGCTGACAGCACTGACAAGTTGGTGCCCGAGGGGGGACTCGAACCCCCATGCGGTTAAGCACAGGCTTCTGAGACCTGCGTGTCTACCAATTCCACCACCCGGGCAACAGGCGGACGGGCAGGAGACACGCCGCCCCTGTCCCGCGCAAGAAAATTGATTTCCCACTCCCAAGCGGCGACCCCGGTCGAATAAACCTTGGCCGCGGGATTGCGCCCCAGTACAGGAGACGGGTGCGCCGGATCGTAGCAATCGCGTTGGTGGGGTTGGCGGGATGTGCCTCCACCCCTTCCCGTCTTTCGGTGGATGACATCTCGGTCAAGACCTCGGCCGTGGCCAGTCCGTGGGACAAAACCCGGCCTTCCTTCGAACTCCTGCCGGCACCGGGTGGAAAATATACCGAGGCGAATCCGGAATTTCAGGCGGCGGCGGCAAATTTTAAAACCGCGCTGCTCGCCAAGGGTTACCGCCTCGCGGAAAAAACGGAAGCCGCCGACGCGATCATCTGGCTCGATGTCTTCGTCGCGCCGCCCGTGACCGATACCTACGAAACGATCGCGAAGGTTTTCGAACCCAGTGAATTTCCGTTTCCGGCGAACGCCGTGGTTGCATCCACCGTTAACTCCACGTCCCCCGCCTTCTCTTCCGCCTCGCTTCCCCGCAGCACGGTCGTCCCTCCAAGCAACTCGCCGATCTCCACCTTCACCACGCCCGCGTCGGGCATTCCGCCGAGCGCCGTTTTGCTTGAACCCGCCCGCCTCGGGCCGGCCAGGCAAAAGGTGACGCGCTACGGTTACCGCGTCTCGGCCGTCGCCTACGATGGCGCGGAGATGCGCGCGACGAGCGCCCGGCCCGAAGCGGTGGTGACACGCCTCTGGAAAGTCTCCGCCACCGGCAACACCTGGGCACCGATTCCCGAAGCCGAAATGCTGCCCCGGCTGGCGGGCCTCAGTGCGGATGCCGTGGGCACGAACGCCGACAAACCGTTCGTGCATCACACGCGGCCCGGGTTTCTCCGTCTGGTTCCGGCCGCGAAAATTCCGGTTTCTTCCACGCCACAAAATTGATTTCCCTCCTCTGACGCGACCGCCACACTCGCCGCTCCTCATGAAAAAAGACGCCATTCTCCAGAAGATCAAAACCGAGAAAGTCATCGCCCTCATCCGCGCCGACAATCCCGACGGGCTGCTCGATTGCGCGAAGGCGCTCGCCGACGGCGGGCTCACCAGCATCGAGCTGACAATGACGACCCCCGGCGCGATTCGCATGCTGGAGAAGGCGACGTCAGAGCTGCCCGATTTTCTTTTCGGTCTCGGCACCGTGCTCGATTCCGAAACCGCCCGCGCCGGGATTCTGGCCGGGGCAAAGTTCATCGTGACCCCCGCGCTGCGGCCGGAAGTCATCACGATGTGCAAACGCTACAGCATTCCGGTGTTCAGCGGCGCCTTCACCCCCACGGAAATCATCGCGGCTTGGGAAGCCGGCGCGGATGCCGCCAAGATTTTCCCGGCGGAATTTTTCGGTCCCGGTTACATCAAGTCCGTCAAGGCGCCGCTGCCACACGTGGAGATGGTTCCGACGGGCGGCGTGAATGCCGAGAACGTCGGCGAGTTCATCAAGGCCGGCGCCTTCGCGACCGCCGCCGGGAGTTCGCTGGTCGAGGCCAAGGCGCTAAAGGAAAAGAACTGGGCCGCGATCACCGCGAAAGCGAAAGCGTTCGTCGCCGCCGTCGCGGCGGTGAAGGCGGCCTGAGTCGAACGCGGGCGTTGAAAGTTGAAGAAGGGTGGACGTTGAAAGACCGGCAGGCGGCGGCCGCACTTTCACTCCACGTGCGCGGCTTCTCCGCGAGCACCGGGAATCGCGATGCCACCACCCGGAGGCCGCTCGCGGGATCGATCCTTCAACTTTCACCTTTCAACTTTCAACAGGACGCCCCCGGTTGAAACGCCGCACCGCCGGCCGCCGGACCGTGTTGCCCTGGTAGCGCAACACCACTCGGGCCGGTGAAGCGGGTCGAATCTCCCGCTGGATTCTTCGCTACGCTCAGAATGACAGAACAGACCTTGTTTGAAGACACGGCCAAGAAGCGCGGTTCGATATCCTGCTTCCTGGCTTCCGAATTAATTTTCCCCGGGCACCCTCACAGGAACTTCGCGATGTCCGGGATTCGTTTCGCGCGGCGGCCGGCGGCGTCACGGGCGAAATAGGGATCTTCCGCCGGCTTGGCTTCGACCTCTTCGTCACCGTCGGTTTCCTCCTCCTCGTCGATCTCCTCGCCTTCGGCGTTGGTGAACACCCAGTCCTGCTCGGCATCGAACACGTGCGACATCCGGCGCGCGAGGGGATCGAGCACCAGCACCGGGTTTTTCACTTTCCCGCCCTTCACGAGTTCAAAGAGGCACGGATAAAACTGCTTCTCGAAATGCCCGAGGAAGGTGCTGAGCCATTTGTTCGCCACGCCTTCACGCCGCGTGAGCAGGATGACGTCGGAGAAATGCACACACGCTTCGTACCACGCCAGCAGCGGCGGGTTTTTCTCGGCGAGCTGGCAGTTCACCACGCTCAGCACGCGCGCGAGTTCGCCGCCCTGCGCTTCGAGCCAGGCCTTGAACACTTCGGTTTGCTCGACGGGATTCTGGCGGCCGTCGGTCACGAAGAACACATGCGAGGCATCGCGCGGAAATTCGCCGACGATGAGCTCGTCCGTCCATGCCCAACGCGTGAGGTTCGGCAGCTTCGCATCGAAATCGCTCGGCGCTTCGGCCTGGGAAAGCATCACGGCGGCGGTATCGGTTTCCGTGAGGCCGGCTTCGATCAGATCGGTCAAAATCTCGCGCCGGCCGGAAGCGGCGGCACCGAGGATCAGATAAACGAGCGGTTTTTCAGGGGAAGGCATTGAGAAAGAGTGAACAGAATCAATCGCCTGAGCTGGAGCAGCCCGGGTAACGAGGCTGCTCGAATGACCGGCACCCGGGCGGAAGCCTCGTTACCTCGGCGGCTACTCTCATCTTAAAACTTAAACACCCCGCACTGCGCGCTCTGCCGCATCCAGTGATCGACCAGCACCAGCGCGACCATCGCTTCGACGATCGGGACGGCCCGCGGCACAACGCAGGGATCGTGGCGGCCGCGGCCCATCAATTCGGTCGCGGCTCCGCGGACATCCACGGTTTTCTGCGGCTGGAGGATCGTGGCGGTCGGCTTGAACGCCACGCGGAACACGATCTCCTCGCCGTTGCTGATGCCACCCTGCACGCCGCCCGAGCGGTTCGTCACGGTGCGCACCCGGCCTTCGCGCGATTCGAAAAGATCGTTGTGCTCGCTTCCCTTTTGCCGGGCTCCGGCGAAACCGCTGCCGATTTCGAAACCCTTGGTCGCGGGCAGCGAGAGCATCGCTTTCGCCAGATCGGCCTCGAGCCGGTCGAACACGGGTTCGCCCAAACCCGGCGGCACGCCGCGCACCCGGCACTCGATCACGCCGCCGACGGAGTCGCCGTCGCTGCGCACCGCCTTGATGCGATCGATCATGGCAGCCGCGGAGGCGGGATGGGGACAACGCACCGGCGTCGCTTCGACCTCCGCCAGCGTCGGGAAATGTCCCAACGCCCCGGCTGGCACCGCGATGTCGTGCACCTGGGTCAGAAACGCCCGGATCTCCACGGCGCCGCCCAAGGTTAAAATCTTTTTTGCAATCGCCCCGGCGGCCACGCGGCCGACGGTCTCGCGGGCCGAACTGCGCCCGCCGCCGCGATGATCGCGAATGCCGTACTTCGACTGGTAGGTGTAGTCGGCGTGCGACGGACGGAATTTATCCTTCATCTCATCATAGGCTCCGGGCCGCTGGTCCGCACTGCGCACCAACAACGAGATCGGCGCGCCGGTGGTTTTGCCTTCGAACACGCCCGCCAGGATTTCGACACGATCGTCTTCCTTGCGCGGGGTCACGATGTCGCTCTGGCCGGGGCGGCGGCGGTCGAGTTCCACCTGGATTTCCTCCGCGGTGATCGGCAGTCGCGGCGGGCAGCCATCCACGACAACACCGACGGCAGGCCCGTGACTCTCGCCCCATGTGCTGATGGTGAAAAGTTTTCCAAAGCTGTTTGGCATCGCGGGGCCGGAGCGTTGGGCGGGGTGCGGAACCCGGCAAGCGGCAAATCCCGGCGTCCTTGCGGCGAAAACCTTCGTCCCACGGATTAAAAACATCGCGGCAACTTTCTGTGTGCTGTGGCGTCACACCCGGGACCCGCACGACCTACAACACGGTTTACAAGCCCTCCGCTTTCACCTCTCATCCCGCTCCGGCGCTACCCGGCGCTTTTTCATCACCGAATTTTCCGCATGACCCCGCGAATCGTCCGCCTGAGCGTTGCCACTTTTCTCCTCGCCGCTGCCCAAAGCACGCCCGCTCAAATCCCCTCGCCGACCGCGACTCCTCCGCCGCCGACCGCCGCCTCCGCCGCTGCGCTCGTGCCGAAAGGCGACGACCCGCTCGTCAGCATCAAGTTGAGCGACGACACGATCGACCAGGTGCTCGAGCTGCTCGCCAACTACACCAGCCGGTCGATCCTCCGGCCGGGCAACGGGCTCCCCACCGCGCCCTACACGGTTAACCTGAAAAACATTCCGAAGTCCGAGGCCATCCTCGCCCTCGAAACCCTGCTTTCGCTCAACCAGATCGGCGTCACCCCGCTCGGCGACCGGTTTCTGAAAGTCGTGGCGCTCGCCCAGACCAAGACCGAGGCGCCCGAGATGATCACCGGCTCTGCGATGGACCTTCCGCCCAGCGGCAGAATCGCGACGAAGATCTTCCAGCTCGAATTCCTCCGCGCCGCCGAATTCATGCCCCAGCTGAACTCCATGTTCACCTCCGGCATTGGCGGCAACGGCGTG
This sequence comes from Opitutaceae bacterium, assembly GCA_036261745.1. GTDB lineage: Bacteria > Verrucomicrobiota > Verrucomicrobiia > Opitutales > Opitutaceae > DATAKE01. The sequence goes on along the minus strand of DATAKE010000086.1, from coordinate 105,349 downwards.
GTCGTGCTCGACAAGGCGAATGCGGCGATGGTCACCGAAACCGTTTCCAATCTTCAGCGCATCGAAACCTTGCTGAAGGCCCTCGACAAGCCGGTGACCACCGGAATGACGCCGAAATTCTACGTCCTGCACAACGGCGCCAAGGCGAGCGAGGTCGTGAACAAGCTGCGCAGCGTGATCAACGGCCCGCTCCAGCAGCAGCTCGGCACCGCGACCACGTTCAACGCCGACGACCGCACCAACCAGATCATCCTCATCGCCGACCCGCGCCTGCACTCGTTCTTCGACGACCTCATCGCGAAACTCGACGTGAAAGCCGACCCGAACACGCGCAACGAGGTCATTTATCTCAAGCACGCGAAGGCCGCCGAAGTGAAAGCCCTGCTGGCCCTCCTGGTTCAGGGACAAAATGCCGCCGCCCAGCGCAACGCCGCGCAGTCGGTGCGGCCCGGCCAGATCACCGGCCCGACCCAACCCGTGGTCAACCCCGGCGCGCCCGGTGCACCAACCGCACCCGTGGCCCAGCCGGCCGTACTCACCGGCGTCGAGGGGGCGGGTCCGTCCAATGAGTTCAGCACGATCGTCAACATCGTGAACGACGATCGCAGCAACGCCATCATCGTCTCCGGCACCGCCGACGACGTCCGCCTGATCAAGGAACTCGTGGCGAAGGTGGATATCATCCTCGCCCAGGTGAACATCGAGGTGATCATCGCCGAGGTGACGCTGAAGAACGGACAAAGCACCGGTCTGCAGGCGTTGAACCTCACGGTCGGCACCGACACTCCCGGTGGAACGGGAGGCGACAACGGCCGCGGCACGCACATCACGAACTTCGCCGGCACCGTCGCGGGCTGGGCGGTCACCGAAGGCGTCGTCAACCCCCTCGCCTTCAAGGCGGCCCTCGGAAACGTCGGTTCCCGGAGCAATGTGAAGCTTCTCTCCGTGCCGACCATCACCACGACCCACGGCAAGGTTGGCACTGTTACCGTCGGCGAAAAACGCCCGATCATCAGCAATACCGTCACCGGCAACACCGGCACGGGCGGAAGCTCATCCTCCTATACGCTGCAGGATATCGCGCTCGTTCTGAAAGTGACGCCGCTGATCGGCGACGACGGCAGCATCCAGCTCGAGATCGACCAGAAGATCGACGACGTCATCGGCTCGGTTACCGTCGATTCGAATCCGGTGCCGATCATCGGCACCCGCCAGGCGGTGTCCTACCTCAATGTTTTCGACGGGGAAATCCGGGTGCTCGGCGGACTGCAACGCACCAAGAATTCCCGCGAACGCCAGAAGCTCGGCTTCCTCTACGAAATCCCCCTCCTCAGCCAGCTGCTGGGCGGACGGACCAACTCTTTCGACCGCACCGAGCTCCTGATCTTCATCCGGCCGCACGTGATGCGTCTCACCGAGGGGCAGACCCAGGCCTACCAGTCGATCGAGCAGCTCTCCAACAAGGAGCAGATCAAGCAGTATCTCAAGGATCCGACGGTGCAGGCGAAAGACAGCCTCATCGACATCATCAAGTAAGCGGCCCGCGCCGGCCCCTCCCGAACCATGTTTGCGCCCACCACGGATTCCCTTCCTTCATCGATCGCGGACCGGCTGACGGAAGAACAACGCCAGGCCATCGCCGAGGCCGCGCGCGAGAAACGCCTCGAGGTTCTCACGACCGCGCTTGGTTCAACGGAACCCGAAGCGCTCGCGATCCTCGCCGCCGCCGCCGGTCTCGATATCGCCAGCAACCTCGAAGCCGATCCCGACGCGCGCGGACTCGTGCCGGCCCGGCTGGTGCACGATTACCAGATCATCCCGATCAAGCCCAAGGCCGAGAGCCCGGACGCCTCAGGCTCTCAGCTCTCAGCTCCGAGCTCTCAGCTTTTGTCCCCGCTCCATCTCGCGACCGCCTGGCTGCCGGACGAAATCATGGCGGACTGGCTGCACACCTTCACGCCCCGCCCGCTCGTGTGGCACCTGGCCGTGCCGGAACGCATCCACCAGCTCATCATCGAAAACTTCGGCGTCGGCTCCGGCTCGCTCGATGACGGCGACGATTCCTACATCGCCCCGGAAGCCCAGAAGCGCGAAGAGGAAGTCGTCGACGAGGATGCCGCGGTCGTGCGGTTCGTCACCGACGTGATTTCCCAGGCCGTCGAGGATCAGGCGACCGACATTCATTTCGAGCCGCAGGAGGAACAGCTGCGCATCCGCTACCGCGTCGACGGTTTGCTCGTGCCCGTGCCCGTGCCGGAAAATCTCCTGCGCTTCCAGGACGCAATCATCTCGCGCCTGAAAATCATGGCGCGGATGAACATCTCCGAAAAACGCCTGCCGCAGGACGGCCGCATTAATTTCAAGGCCAAGGGCGTCGTGCTCGACATCCGCGTCTCGACCGTCCCCACGATCTACGCCGAGTCGATTTCGCTGCGTCTCCTCAACCAGAAGAAGGAGGCCTACACGATGGACCGCCTCGGCATGAGCGCCGAGGAGCAGTCCCAGATCACGCACGTGCTCGACTACCCGCACGGCATCATTCTCGTCACCGGCCCGACCGGCTCCGGCAAGAGCACCTCGCTCAACGCGTTTCTCCGGAAGATCAACTCCACCGATCTCCGCATCATCACCATCGAGGACCCGATCGAATACGAGGTGCCCGGCGTGAACCAGATGCAGGTCCGCCCCGAGATCGGCCTCACCTTCGCCGACGCGCTCCGCCACGTGCTGCGCCAGGACCCCGATGTGATCATGGTCGGCGAAATCCGCGACAAGGACACCGCGGAGATCGCGATCCGCGCCTCGCTGACCGGTCACCTGGTTTTCTCCACGCTGCACACCAACGACGCCCCGGGCGCGATCACGCGTCTGGTCGACATGGGCATCGAGCCTTTCCTCGTCGCCTCGGCCATCGAGCTCGTGATCGCGCAACGCCTCGTGCGCCGCCTCTGTCCCGAGTGCTCGCGCCTGACGCCGATCACAAAAATCAAGCTGCTCGAAAACCTCGCGATCCTCGGCTGCGACCCGAAGCAGGCCGAGACGCTCAGCGAAGTGAAAGCCCCGGTGGGCTGCGACCGCTGCCGCGGCACCGGTTACCGCGGCCGCATCGGCATCTTCGAAATTTTCCGGCTCAACGACGAGATGCACGAACTCGTGCTGAAGCGGGAGAGCACGCGCACCCTCACCGACTGCGCCCGCGCCCACGGCATGCGCACCCTCGGCCAGAGCGGCTGGGAAAAAGTGAAGGCCGGCTACACCACTTTCGACGAAGTGCTGCGGGTGGTCACCGTGACGGAAAAATAAGCCATGGCCCGGTTCTCCTACACCGCACGCGACCGCGCGGGAAAAACGCTGACGGCCGATCTCGACGCCCCCAGCCGGAAAGACGCGTTGCGCCTGCTGGGTGCGCGCGGTTTGCAGATCGTCGCCGTGACGGAACACAGCGCGGGCACGAACCGGCCCAAGAAAAGCAAGAAAGCCCAGGCCGCGGCGGAGGAACCCTCGCTCTTTGGCACCACCTCCGCGACCACGCCGCGGCGCGCCGATTGCCTGCCGTTTCTGGAATCGCTGCACGATTTGATTTCCAGCGGACTTTCCGCGGGCGAAGCGGTCCGGCTCCTCTCCGTGCGCATCAAGGAGCCGAGACAGCGGGCGCTGAGCGTCGCGCTCTGGGAACAGTTGAGCGAAGGCGCGCCGCTCTCCCGCGCGATGGCGAGTTTTCCGCAGGTGTTCGATCCTTCGATCACCAATCTCATCCAGGCGGGTGAGGCGACGGGATCGCTGACCGACACGATCGCGCGCCTGATCGCCCATCTGACGGAGCAACGCGAGCTGCGGAAGCAGCTGCTCACCGCGATGGCCTATCCGGTGCTGATGATGTGCGTGGCCTTCGTCGTCGTCCTGTTTTTCATTTTCGTCCTCCTGCCCAAGCTGCAGTCGCTGCTGAGTTCGCTGGGCAGCGAGCTGCCCACCTCCACCAAGATCCTCATCGCCGTTTCCAACTTCGCGATTCACTACGGCCCGTTCATCATCGTCGCGGGAGTGATCGGCGCGCTCGCCTTCTGGCGCTGGCGCGCGACGGAGGCCGGCCGCACCAAGAGCGATGCCTGGCTGCTCAAGCTTCCGATGGTCGGTCCCTTCGCGATTTCCCAAACCGTCCTGGCTTTCAGCCAGACCCTGTCGGTGCTGCTCGAAAACGGCATCACCGCCGCCGAGGCCCTGCGCATGACGGAAAAGCAGATCAACAACCGGGTGCATCGCGCCGCGTTCGACACCGCCACGGCGCGCGTGCTCGAGGGTGAAGCTCTTTCCGTGGCGCTGGGCCGCACGGGCTGTTTCCCCGACCTCGTGCTCGACCGTCTCGCCGTGGGTGAAAACACCGGCAACGTCGTCCCGAGCCTGAAGCAGATCGGCAAGGCCTACCAAAAGCTGATTTCGAATCAGTTGAACTATTTCACGAAGGTGCTTTCGAGCGGCGTGCTGATCACGGTCTTCACTTTTGTGGGATTCATCGCGTTCTCGATCGTGAGCGCGGTGTTCAAGGTCAGCTCCAGTTTCAAGCTGGGGCACTGAGCCCGCGCGACGCGCGGGCGGTTGAAAGTTGAAGGTTGAGAGTTGAAAGATCGATCCCATCGGGGAGAAATCAGCTCCGCTTGCTTCCTTTCACCGCCCACCCCATCTCCGGCAGACTGCCCTGGGACTGAGTTCCGTCTTTCACTTTTCAACCTTCAACTTTCAACCATGGCATCGCCCTCGCTTCTCGTGCTCGTCACCGGAGCAGCCGGCCGGGTCGGCCGGTGTGTCGCCGCCGCGCTGCGCGAAAACTATTCCGTGCGCGCCTTCGATCGTGCGCCGATGCCGGATGACCCCGCCGCCCAGCTCGGCGACCTCGCGGACCGCGCCGCGGTCGAGCGCGCCGTGGCTGGCGTGCACACCGTGGTGCACCTCGGGGCGTGTCCCTCGATGGAGGGCCAGTTCATGCGTGACCTGCTGAAGCCCAATGTCGAGGGCCTCTGGCACATGCTCGACGCCGCGCGGCTGGCGGGTGTGAAACGTTTCATCTTCGCGAGCTCATGCAATGTGGCGTTCGGGGCGAAGGACGCGAAGCAGCTGACGACCGAAACGCTTCACGTGTTCAATCCCTACGGCGCAACCAAGGCATTCGGCGAATTGCTCGGCCGCTGGTTCCACGACGAATACCAGATGGAATTTCTCGCCGTGCGGATCGGCTACTTCAGCGGTGGCTACGCCGAGCCGGCGCTGGCGGACCCGTTTCTCAACCGGATCTGGCTGGGGCCGCGCGACTGTGGGCGCTTTTTTCAACTCGCCGTCGCCGCGCCGGATTTCGGTTACGGCATCGTCTACGCCCGCTCGCGCGCGCCGGAAAACTATCTCGATCTCACCAGCGCCCGTGACCTGATCGGCTACGAGCCGGAGGAGGAAGTGCCGATGCCCTCGCCCAAGTAGGATGCCCTCCTGCCTCGCTGACCGAGCTGTAGGAGCGGCTTTACGCCGCGATGGGATGACGGCCCTGCTGCAATCGCGGCGTAAAGCCGCTCCTACAGCTCGAACCAAATCCGTTCGAAGCCCAAACCGGTGCGAACCCTCCGGGCGCTCACGGCACGACGTACGCCTGGAGGAGCACGACGCCCGCGGAGTTGGCCACGCCACTGACGTTGGCGGTGTAGACGCCCGGCGGGAGCGTCACGAGCAGGGCGCAATCGCGACTCGTGGGGTTGAGCAGGCCGGTCGCACCCGTGGCCGTCTCGATCGTCGTGATCTGCGCGTCGCCACCCCAGTCGTCATTCTCGCGAATCTTCACGAATGCACCGTTCACCAGCTGATAAAGTTCGAGCTTGGGATTCGTCAGCACCGAGGTCGCCAAATCCGGCGACATCAAACCGAGCGTCGGCCCGATCGCCTGGATGAGCACGGTTCTCGCACTCGAACCGCCAACGATGAGGCCGGCGATCATCACCTCCCCACCCGTGCCGACCTGCCCGCGAATCGAGAGCGCCGATAGCACACCGGTGTCCGTTGCCGAGGGCACCGCATAAACCTGGAGCAGCGTCACGCCGGTCGTGCTGCCGACGCCATTCACGTTCGCGGTATAAACTCCGGGCGAAAGCGTCGTAAGCAAAGCTGAATCCCTGCTCTGCGAATTCGTCAGGAGCGTGGCGCCGGTCGCGGTTTCCGCGAGGGCAACGGCGGTGCCATTTGCGGTCGGAACCGCCCAGTCGTCGTTCGACTGCGTGCGCACAAACGTGCCGGCGGTGAGTTGATAAAGTTCGAGGTTCGGATTCGCGAGCACCGTGGGCGCCAGTTCCGGCGCCAGCACGCCCAGTGTTGGGCCGACGGCCTGGAGGAGAGTCGGCGCCGACCCGCCCTCGACGATGAGTCCGGCGATCATGACATTCCCGCCCGTTCCGACGCGTCCGCGAATCGAAAGGGCGGTCAGTTTCCCGGCATCGCCGGCGCCTCCGAGGATGAGAGCCGCCGCGCTGCTCATCACGGACCCGAGTGCATTCGTCACTGTGCAGCTGTAGTTCGCGACGTCGGCCGCGGTGACGTTGCGCAACACGAGCAAAGCGGAAGTCGCGCCGGGAATCGGAACCGCGTTCTTGTACCATTGATAACCGGGCGCCACCGAGCTCACCGCCTCCACGCTGAAAACAACCGTCCCGCCCACGCCGACGGTCTGCGCTTCGGGAGAGCGCGCGATCGAGGGCGGTGCAGCGGGCATCGGTGCCGCGAGCACCTCGCGGATCATTCCGTCGCTTTTGCTGAGCAGGTAGAGCTCGCCGGCCGCATCGACTGCGAGACGGATATCCGCGCGGCCCCCGCCCGTGAGATCGGAAACCGTTGCGGAGCCCGGCAGATTGTTATCCGGTCCGCCGCGGGCGTGATATTCGCTCGCGACGATCTCGTACATCCGCGAGTACGATTCCAGTCCGGCGGGCGTTCGCGGATTGTCCCAAAGAATCTGCACGCGCTGAAACGCCGCCAGCGTCGCAGGACTGCCATCGTCGGCAGCGAGGAGCGCGGAGAGGTCAGCAGCCAGAATCTGCCCGGTTGTGATGTCGCCGAAAACATATTTGCCCTGCAACGCCGGCACGCGCGTGCCGCGGTAAACAAAGCCGCCGCAAATCCCGTCGCCAAAGCCAAGCAGGGCGCTGTGCGGATACTGCACGACGGGATAAATAAAATTATTCGCGGCGTCGTTGGCCGGAAGCGTTCCGGTGGCAAAGCCGGTGGCGACGTCGAGCACCCACGTCCCCTCACGCTCGGCGTAACCGTAGTTTCCGCCCGCGTGGACCACGTTCACCTCCTCCCAGGAATGAAGGCCGATATCGGCGGCGATGAGCACGCCCGTGACCGCATCCCAGGCGAGCCGGTGCGGGTTGCGAAAACCATACGCAAAGATTTCCGCGCGCGCACTCGCGCTGGCGACGAAGGGATTGTCGGCGGGAATTCCATAGCGGGCCGGACCGGCGCCATCGGGATCGTCGGGCATGAGGCGCAGGATTTTTCCCTGCAACACGTCGAGCCGCTGCGGCGTGGCATGCAGCGTCGCATTGTTTTTCTCCCCTGCGCCGCCATCGCCGATCGCGATGTAGAGCCGGCGCCAGTCCGGATGCGCGGCATTCGTGGCGAGCGGATTGAAAAGCAGGTCGCCCATGGGATGGATGCGGTCGTTGAATTCCACGCGCAACAACTCGCGCGCCGTGCCCTGGAAAATAGCGTCGGCGGGATTGGTGTCCTGCCATTCGATGAGCACGGCCTGCCGGGTGTTGACGCCGTCGGTGCCGGGCGCTTCCTGCGCGTTCGTCGGGGTGAAGCCCGCGGCATTCGTGAAGCCGGGAAACGCGGAGGCATTAGGCAGACGCGCCGCGGCGCCATCCGCCGTGTCGGTCTCGATGTGGACCGTGTAGAACTTTCCGTAGTGAGCGCTCGCGGCATTCCGGCACTCGGGATCGAACTGGAACGTCACCAGTCCATTCGCGTAGCCGTTGGCCCGCGTGAACGAAGGAAAGAGTCCGGTCGCGCCCGGCGTCTCGGCGGTGTTGCGGTTGAAATCGAGGTAAACGGTGAAGGTTTTCGCCGCCTTATCGAAAATCGAAAGCGTGCCGTTGAGGTCGTTGATGAAAAAGCGATTCGTGCCGCCGCCCGGTTCCTCCCGGAGAAAATTAATGCGGGCCGCGTACGGCGCGTTGCCCGCGGTGCTGTTCAACGTGCCGGTGATCGGGGCGGCTGCATAGTCACGCACCTGGATCTCCAGCGTCTCCTGGGAGCGAACCCACGCGGGCGCGAGCGCGGCGAGGAGAGCGCACAACCGCAAACCAAGGGTCAGGGGCATGCCATTCAGACTGCGGCCGCGAATGCCAGTTCACGAGCCACTTCAATTCAACCCAGTCGTTTTTCTAGGGCACCGTGTAGGCTTGGAGCAGGACCACGCCGCTGCTGTTGCCGACGCCGCTCACATTGGCGGTGTAGACTCCAGGCGGGAGCGTTATGAGGAGAGCACAATCCTTGCTTGTTGGATTCGAAAGCGTCGTTGCCCCGGCGGAAACCTCCGCCCAGCCGATGTCGGTGTCGCCGCCCCAATCGTCATTCTCGCGAATCTTCACAAAAGATCCGTTCACGAGCTGGTAGAGGTCGAGTTTGGGATTCGCCAAAATCGAGGACGCCAGTCCGGGATAGAGAACACCCAGAGTCGGTCCGACCGCCTGGATCAGCAGGGTGCGGGACGTCGTGCCTCCCACGATGATTCCGGCGATCAACACGTCGCCGCCGGTGCCAACCTTTCCGCGAATGGAAAGCGCGGCGAGCTCTCCGGTGTCCTGAGCTGACGGCACCGCGTAGGCCTGGAGCAGAGCGATCCCGACGGAGTTCTTTTTTCCGCTCACACCTGCGGTGTAGATTCCGGGCAAAAGCGTTGAAAGAACGGCGGCATCTGCCGTTGCGCTCAACCGGGTGGCGCCCGTTGCCTGTTCCGCCCCCAGGATCGAGCTGGATCCACCCCAATCATCATTCACTTGATCGAGGATGAACTCGCCGCCGGTGAACTGATGCAGGTCGATTTTTGGATCAGCCAGAACGGAACTGGCGAGATCGGGAAACTGGGCGCCCAGCGTGGGTCCGACTGCCTGAATGAGGGTTTTCACAGTCGAACCTTCGACAATAAGACCGGCCACCATGACGTCGTCGCCAGTGCCGACCTGGCCCCGGATCGAAAGGGCCGAGAGTTTGCCGGGATCCGCCGATGCAACGATCGAAAGTCTCGCCAGGTTGCTGTCCACGAATCCTCCGTCGTTCTCGACCGAGCAAAAATAGTCACCCACAAATCCGCCGCTGGACGGGGCGCGCAGCGCAAGGAAACGCGAAGTCTCGCCGGGCATCAGTCCTTCGTCGTCGTACCATTGGTAGGTCAGGCCGGCGCCCGTCGCTTCGACGCTGAAAACCACCAGATCGTTCGTCCCAATGGTCTGGGAAACGGGCTGCGTCGTGATGACCGGCAGCGGTTGCGCAAGCAGAAGCTCGCTCTGGGGAAGAGCCGTGTTGGAAAAGCGCACTTCGTCGATGACTCCGTCCCACGCGAGCTCGCCGTTGCTTTGATCGGTCGCGGTGCCGATCCAGAATGGCTGGGGCGACACGTTCACCGAGGTCCAGTCCGAGGGCGCGGCGGACCGGACCGTCACCAGCGTGTTTCGCGTGAGGTTCTTCACATAAGCAAAGACTTCCGCTCCCCCGGCGGGCTTCAGCCGAAACGTGAATGCCACCCAATAATCCTCCCCCACGTTGAGCGTGAGGTTGCTGTTGTAGGTCGTGGTGCTGAAACCCAGGCCGGTTCGGTTGCCCGTGACAGAAAGCCGGAGGCTGCCCGGCGCGAATCCGCCGGAAGGAGCGTTGCCCACCACCGCGAGGCGGAACATGCGATCACTGTTACTCGTGCCGTATTTAGCGGCGATGGTGCGCGATTGATTGCCCTCGGCGGACGAGGCCATGTTCACGAGGGCTTCGATCGTAAATGAGGAGGTGTTGAACGCGGTGTTATGCAGGACACTGAAAGCATCCCAGGGAACTTCACTCGCAACGAATCGCGCCGCGCCGGCATTCACCACGCCTGTGCGCGGAATCGCGCGCGAAAACGCCGAGGCGGGGCCAGTGCCGGGCAGGAGGATCGCATCGTTGGCGTTGTCGCCTCCCTGGTTGCCGAGCGTGAATGGCCCGGCGGCGTGCCCGCCCGAGTCGGCGGTCAGGGTGGCGGCACTCTCAAAACGCCAGTAGCCGACTGTCGCAGCTGCCGCCTTGTGGGCAAAGACCGACACGATGGCGAAAAACAAGACACGGCAGAAGCCATGTGAAATAACACGGGGAAAATTCATTGCTGGAAAAACGCCGCTGGAATGCGCCGTAATTACAATGACGACGATGCCCCGGTCGCCCCGCGTCAAGCGCACGGACCCGTCCAAGTCGCTTATGACACGACTTGTCAGATCCGGCTGTTTTCACGGCACCGCGTACGCTTGGAGAAGCACGACGCCGCCGGTGTTGTTCACTCCGCTCACGTTCGCCGTGTAGATGCCGGGAGCGAGCGTCACCAAAAGTGCGGAATCACGGCTCGCCGCGTTCGACAAGGCGGTCGCGCCGGCGGCGTTTTCCATCGCGATGATTTGGGCGTCGCCGCCCCAGTCGTCGTTCTCGCGCACCTTCACGAAGCCGCCATTCACCAGTTGAAAAAGCTCCAGCTTGGGATTGTTCAGCACGGAATTCACCAGATCGGGCGACAACACGCCGAGCGTCGGGCCCACCGCCTGGATGATCAACGTCTGCGAGGTCGAGCCGGCGATGATGATGCCGGCAATCAACTGGTCGCCGCCCGTACCAACCCGTCCGCGAATGGAGAGCGCGGACAGCACGCCGTTGCCCGGCCCGGGAACCGTGTAGGCCTGGAGGAGCACGACGCCGGTGGCGTTGTTGATGCCGCTGACATTCGCCGTGTAGACGCCGGGCTGAAGAGTCGTGAGCAAGGCGGAGTCTTTGCTGGCCTGGTTGGTCAGCTGCGTGGCGCCAGCGGCCGCCGCGGCACCCGTGACGGCCGCCGCGCCCGCACCCGGCACGGCCCAGTCGTCGTTCTCGGCCACCTTGTTGAAAGCACCGTTGTTAAGCTGATAAAGTTCCAGCTTGGGATTCGTCAGCACCGAGTTCGCGAGGTCCGGGGACAACACGCCGAGCGTCGGGCCGACGGCCTGGATGATTGCGGTCAATCCGGAGGAGATGATGCCCGCGATCATCAGATCGCTGCCGGCGCCCACCTGGCCGCGGATGGAAAGTGCGGAGAGCCTGCCCGGATCGCCGGTCGCCACGACGTTGAGATTCGCGGCGTTGCTGGTGACCGAGCCCGCCGTGTTGGTCACCACACAGGTATAAGCGCCGATCGAAGCCGCTGAGAGGGGACGAAGCACGAGGAGAGGAGTTGTCGCACCGGCGACAGCGCCGCCGTTTTTCATCCATTGATAGGACGGCGTCGGCGTACCGGTTGCTTCCACACTGAACACCGCGGTCCCGCCCTCCACGACGGTTTGCGAAACCGGCTGCGTCGCGAGTGTCGGTGCACTGGTCGTGTTCACGGTCAGCACGGCGCCGCTGCTCGTCACGCTGCCGGCGACATTCGTCGCGACGGCGGTGTAGGTCCCGGCGCTGGCAACGGTGACTCCCGCGAGCGTGAGAGTCGTGTTGGTGGCGCCGCCGATATTCGCGCCGTCCTTGCGCCACTGCACCGTGGGATTGGGCGTGCCGGAAACGGCCACCGTGAACGTGACGTTTGCCCCGACCGCGGCGTTCTGGCTGGTGGGCTGGGTGGTAAAGCTGGGCGCGACATTCGCCGGACCGCCGGGCGCCACATTGATGGTGTAGTTAAACACCGGGGAGGCGTTGCCCGTTTGGGCCGCTCCCATCCACGCCTGCAGCGTCATGTTGAATGTTCCCGCCGTCGTCGGCGTCCCCGTGAACGTGGGATTGGAAATGTTCAACACGCCCGGCGAGGTGCGTCCCGAAAAATTCAGTCCCGGCGGAATGTCGCCCTGGATCTGCCACGAATTCGCCAGGCCGATGGTGCCGATGACATCGAACACCACGGTGGGAATCGGCGTGCCGGCGGTGACATTCAACGGGCTCGGATGCGTGGTGGAAAGTTCCGTGGCGCCGGCGAGGGAGTGAACCGCGCCGAGCGAGGCCACCGCCGCCGCGGCGGATTTCAGGAGCGTGCCGACGGGCGACGCGACAATCGTCTGCCCCGCGCTGGCGACCAGGCGCAAAGCCGGCGTGCGCTGGAGCAGCGCGATGAGCACGGCGCCGGGGAGGTTGAGCCAGAGCAACCGGCGTTGAAGCGCGAAGGAAAGTTTCATGGGGCGGGGCGGACGGGGAAGATTCAAGGTCGTTGGGTGGACACGCAAACGTCAGCGTGCGAAGAAATGATTAAACAGTTCCCGCGCGGGGAAAGACGGCGACCGTAACAGGCCTGTTACCGTGCCCCGAAATTCACGCCCTTTTTCACCTCCGGGCGGGAACGAAAACCGCCCGCGCCGACACCGCTCAAAAACGCAGCACGAACTGCGACGCGAACAGATGGGAATAATTTCGCGGCGCATCGTTCTGCCGCTGGAGACTGTACTGCAGCTTCACCTGCAGGTGCGGCGTGAAGCGGTAGGCCGGGCCGACATCGATCCGCCACGTGTTGCGCCCCCACCGCGTCTCCACGGGCCCGTTGGGAATCGTGCCAAAGCGCTGCTGGTTCCAGCGGAGCGAACCGAAAAACTGCGGGGTGAATTTGTATTTCACCTCGGTGTAGTAGGCGACGGTGTCGGCGTCGCCCACGTTCGGCATTTCAAAACGCGCCTGATAAATTTCGCCCCACACCTGCACGTGGCGCCACGCGAAACTGAGATCGCCCGCCACCACCGTCTGCCGGTGGTCGCCGAGATTGTATCCGGGCTGAAACGTGGGGCTGACGTGGGGACGAAGATAAACCCCGCTCGAACCCGAGACGCCAAAGTTCCACGTCGGGTTGGGACGGTAGCCGAGGCGGCCGCTCAACGTGGGATGGCGCCAGTGGTCCTCCGTCGATCCCCAGATCTCCGGGTGGGACGAGAGATTGGCGTTCTTCAGCTCGACGGCATATTTCCATTTTCCGATTTCCCCAAACACGGTCCCGCCCAGCGTGTAGCTCGGGCCCCAGATCACCGGCGAGCGGAGGCGTTTTTCAGTGAACTCCGCACCGGGCAGGCCGTTTGGCCGCACGTGCGCCCAGTTCAACAGCTGCACGTTCGAACGCGGCGCCGCGATGTCCCAGACGCCGGTGAGATTCTCGTACGGCAGCGGCGCCGTCACGAACGGGTTTTCCCAGGAGCCGTGCCGCGGGACCCAGTTCCCGACGACGGTCGCGAATTTCCCCACCTGAAAATTGAAAACCCCGCCACGCGCCGTGAAGCGCACGGCGTATTCGTCGAGCCTGACCCGGCCGCCCGCTTCACTCGGATCGAACCCGCGGTCCACCCGCGCCTGCGCAAAAGCGTAGATCCCGGCCCCGTATTGGGCGTCGAGGAAAAGCGAAAGCCGCGGATTCAACAGCGTGTCGCGCGCCGAATAGACCAGGCCGGGCGAAGGGTGCTGAACGTGATAAGCCTCGAGATCGATCGTGCCGCTCACCCGCGCGCGCAACTGGTGCTCGAGGGCGCTGAAGCTCAGGGCCGATTCGATGCGGTCGAAAAGCTCCTCGCCGCAACAGGCCGCGGTTGCGGCCAACACCAACAAACCGCCGATCGCACCACGCATGGGGTTCATGAGGCGTTCACACTGCCGGCCGGCGCGGCATGAAAAACCATCAGGCGCACTTCGAATTCCGTCCACTTGTCATCCGAGCTAAGGAGGCTCACCTCGCCACGGTGCAACCGCGCGAGCTCGCGGGCGAGATTCAAACCGAGGCCGTAGCCCGGGACATTCTCGCCCATCGAGCCGCGGTGAAACCGCTCGAAAATGTGCTGCTGCGCCGCCGGCGCGATGGCGCTGCCGGTGTTGCCCACCTTGAGGTGAACGAAGCCGGCGAGCTCCCGCGCCGCGATGCGGATGCGGCCGCCGGGGCGGTTATACTTTCGGGCGTTTTCCAGGAGATTTTGGACAATGATCGTGAGGTAGCGTTTCTCGCCCGCGACGTTAAGCCCGCTCGGGAAATCCGTTTCCACCTGCAGCTTCATCTCATCGGGCAGCGCACTGAGATCGTCCAACGCGGCCTCGATCAGCTGGCTCAGGTCCACCACCGCAAAATCGATCTTCAACCGGCCCGCGTCCATGCGCGACAGCAGCAACAAATCCTCGATCACACTCGAGAGCCGGTAGGTCTGGTGAATCAGGGCGGAAATATCGTGGCACTCCTCGGGCGTGAGGTTTTCCTGGGCGAGCAGCTCCTCGAGTCCGGCCCGAAGCACGGTGACGGGCGTTTTCAACTGGTGGGAGGCATCCGCGGAAAACCGGGCGGCGCGCTGCAGCTCTTCCGTGGTGTGTTCGAGCGCGGCCTCGGCCCGGCGGCGCTGCGCGAGATTATCCGCCGAATCGACCGCGAGCTTTTCCACCGGCGCCGAGAAACGCTGGGAAACAAAATGGCTGGCAATCAAACCCGCGAGCAGGAGCAGCGTGCCCGCCCCCGCCATCTGCCAGCGGAGCTGCTGCTGGCGCGCGATGAGTTCGGTCAGCGGATAGATGCAGACTTCGTACGCCGGCGGGAAAAACGAATCCGGATTCAGGCGTTTGAAAAAAAACCGGTCCGGCATGCCCGCCACTTCGGCGCCGAAACTTCCGACCGCCTGTTCCGGTGCTGCGATCGCCCGCGCAATCTCCGCCCCGACCGCCGTCTGCTGCTCCGGCGTCAGCGCGCCCATGTGCAGGCTGCCGTCGACCCAGATGCCGCGGCGGATCCCCGTGTTGGCCGCGCCGAAGATCACCGGCTTGAACCCCATCACGAGCGCGGCGATCGCCTCGCCCGTCTCGCTCGAAAAAATCGGGAGCGCGATCACTTCCGAGATCGTCTCGGTTCCGTCATCGGATTTCCGCACGAGATAACCGATCTGCTGGCCCTGCGGCGCGGTGGGCAGCGCCAGTCGCGCCGCCTCGGCGGGACGCAGGAACCCGACCTCCGTGGTGTCGGGTGGACGGATGAGCGCGCCGTTCCGGTCGAGGAACCGGTAGAACTCCGCGTGCAACGCATAGACGGCCTGCTCCGGCGACTCGGCGACGACGGGTTCCATGACGTCGCGGAGCTCGTCCTTCGCGACCGGGTAGAGCAGATCGAGCGCGCCATCCTCCAGCGCGGCGTGAATCCGGGGTTTGCGCACGAGCATGCGGCAGCGTTCCGCGAGCGCGGCGTAGCGGATTTCCTGGATGCGATGCAGCCCGGCCAGTTCGTTCTGAAACGCCCGTCGCATGTCGCGCTCGACGTTTTCCGCGAGGTTGCGTTGCGCGAAATACAAAGCGACCGCCATGACCGCCGAGACCACGAGCATCATCGCCACCATGAGCTTCACCCGAAACCGGGTGACCGGGGACTTCACCGGCGCCGGAGGCAGGGAACTCACGGGAAATCCACCTGCAACGTCGCGTCCGCCTTCACCTCCACCGCACGTTCCAGCGTGGTCTTGCTGTTCATCCAGACCTTCAGCGTGTAGCTGCCCGCCGGAAGCCCTTTGAGCTGAAACCGCCCGTCGGGATCCGTGACCGTGAAATGCGGCGTGTCGACCACCAGAATCAGCCCGCGCATGTGTTCGTGAATATCGCAGCGGAGCGTCACCAGCCCCGGCGCATCGAAGACCTGCGACGGAATCGGCTTTTCCTCCGGGCGGTAGCGTCCCAGATCGAAACGCTTCGGCGCGGAATAGGAGAACACGTCGTGGTAGGCGTTATCGAGATTCGGAAACTCGACCTTCGTGCCGAGCCGAACGGGTAGGAGAAGCGGGATGAAGGTGAAATCCTTCTGCAGCACCTGAGCCATCGGCTGCGAGGCGGCCGGCGAAAATTTTCCCTCGAGGTAAACGACGGCGAGCGGCGGATTCGTTCCCACTACCCCGCCCTTGGTGACAACCTCGTACCGCTTGTTCATCACCGGCGCGACGCGCGATTTCGGCAGCTCGACCCGGCCTTCAATGACCGCCTCCGCGCGGGCAGGACCGGCGATCGACCCGAAGGCAAAAAAGAGTGCGGCGAAAATTCGATGAAGCTTCATCGGAAAGGGGTTCGTTAGGATCGACTGAGGTTCGAAAAGTGCAATCACGCGCGGGTCAACCGCCCGGGAGGTCGCTCGTTTCAGGGCGGACGGATGGTGTAGCCCACCGAGCGCAGCGTGTGGATCAAGGGACCGGCGAAACCGGCCTCGATCTTCTTGCGGAGGCGGGCGATGAAAATTTCCACGGTGCGCGTGTCGTATTCGTGGTCGCGCTGCCACACGCGTTCGCAAAGTTCGGTACGCGAGAAGACGCGGCCGGGCTCCTGCATCAGCACCTGCAGCACATCGAACTCCCGCGGGGAAAGGGCGACCGACTGGCCGGCGCGCACCACGCGCCGGTGCTGCACGTCCATCTGCAGATCGCCCACCTGGAGCAGGTCGGCTGCCGTCGGCGCCGTTCCGCGGCGGCCGAGCGCCTCGATGCGCGCGATCAATTCGTCCATTGAAAAAGGCTTCGGCAGATAATCGTCCGCCCCGGCCTTGAGGCCTTTCACGCGGCTCTCGACGTCGCCGCGCGCCGTCAGGATCAAAACGCGCGCCAGCGAGTTGGCCTGCCGCAGCCGGGCGAGCACCGAGAGCCCGTCGAGCGTGGGCAACCCGAGATCGAGCACGATGAGGTCGGGCGGCTGCTTCAGCGCCGCCGCGAGGCCTTCGGCCCCGTCGACCTCGGCGCTGGCGGTGTGGCCATGCCGCGTCAGCGCCCGGCTGATGTGCCGCGCGAGCTGCGCTTCGTCTTCGATTACGAGGATGTGCACGGCGCAGGAAACGAAGTTTTAGTTGCAGCCGCAACCACTGCCGCCGACGCCGCGGCCGCCCGTGGCGCTTTCGCGGGAGAAAAAGGTGTGCTCGTTCATCGCGGTGTGAATGGGATCGCGATTCGGATTCATGGTGGCGTCGGCGAGCGTCGCGCGCTCCCACGGCTTCACGCGGACGAGGTTGGTGTTCGCGCAGCCGCCGCAGAACAAGGCGCCCGCCGCGATCCCGGTGAAAAAAAGGAAACGGAATGTTTTCATGGATTGGTCGGTTAAATTTTCTCGGCCAGCAACGCGTCGATCTGCTGGCGAAGCTGCCGGTCGGTTTCGTCGCCATGGAAGCCCGGGTGGACAAAACGCACCTTGCCGTCGCGGCCGATGAGATAACTCGTGGGCATCGCCGGCGCCTTCACTTCGCGCACCAGCTTTTTTCCGCCGTCGAGCACGGTGACGAAGGGCGGCGCGAGCTTCTTCACGAAGGTCTCATACGCGGCGGGCTTGTCGTCCACGCTCACCGCCACGATGACCAGCCCGCGCGAACCGTAGTCGGCGTGCAATCTGGCCATCGCGGGAAACGACGCTTTGCACGGCGCACACCACGACGCCCAAAAATCGACGAGCACCACCTGTCCCGCAGTCGCGGGCACCGCGCCGCCGGAAAGCCCCGCGTCAGCGAGCGAGGGAAAGGCATCGCCGGATTTGATCTGCGCCTGCGCGGCGCCGGCGCCCATCAGCGACGCCAGCAAAACCGCGAGGTGCGCGAAGCGCGCGACGGCGGACGCACTCGTTGCGATCCAGCTGGACTGCTTCGTCGTCCCGCCAGGCGGGACTCCTCGCAATGACAGAATTTGAAACCGTTGCTTAAGAGGCGACATGGTTGAAGAAGCCGCGGGTTTGGGCGCGCGTCTTGGCGGTGATGAGCAAGCCTTCCGCACCCGGACACGCCTGGATGAATTCCACGCCCTTCGGCACGCCCAGCACGAAGGCCGTGGTGGACAGCACGCCGGCCTGGAGGCACGTCCCGGCGATGACGGTTGCCTGGGTGCAGCCATTCGCCACCGGCGATCCCGAGCGCGGATCGATGATGTGACCAAAGCGGCGTCCGTTGAGGGTGAAGCCGCGGATGTAGTCGCCGGAGGACGCGATCCCCTTCCCCGTCAGTCCCACACTGACCGAGGAATGACCGGGCCGCGTCGGGTCTTCCAATCCGATGTGCCACGCCGGGCGGCCCGGCGGCGCTCCGAGGGCGCGCAAGTCGTGACCGAAATCCACCAGCACATTCGCGATGCCGTGATCGAGCGCCAGCTGCGCGACCCTATCGACGGCGTATTCCTTGCCGAATCCGCCGAAGTCGAGGGCCATGCCGGCCTCCGGCAGGAAAATTTTCCCGGGCGAACGCTGCACTTTTTTCCAGCCGACCAAGCGCAGCGCCTCGGAAATTTCCGCGGCCGAGGGGACGCGGGGCGTTTCCGTTTTCCAATTCCAAATCCGGATCAGCGGCAGCGATGTCGGATCGAGCACGCCCTGCGTCATGAAGTGCAGCGTGTCGCAGAGTTTCAGCAGCTGTTCCATCTCGTCATCGACCTCAACCCACGCGCTGCCCGCCGCGGCGTTGATGCGACTCACCAAACTATCAGGGCGAAACCGCGAGTACTTCGCCTCGAAGGCCATCACCCAGCCGACGGCGGCGCGCTCGAATGCAGCCGCCTGCGCGTCGCCACCGATCGCGTGATACTGCACCTCGCAATTCGTGCCGAGCGCGGGAAACGACAGCTTGCGCAACGGCGCAGCCGCGTCCGGGCCGGAGGCCGGAAGCGAAGGCGTGCGCTGCGTTGTCGCGAGGATGGGCATGGTCGTGTCGTTACCAGGTGAAACGCGCGCCCACCGTCACGATATCCGCGCGGGCATAGGCGCTCTGTGGCACGATCCCGTCGCGGCCGCGCATCTGGTAGCGCTCGTAAGCCGCATCGAGTTCCAGTCGCGAGGTCACCTGCCAGGTGGCCTTCAAGCCGGCCGTCGTGGTGCGCATTGCGGAAAGCCGGTAGTCCGACGAATAAAACGGCCCCTGCGGGCGCGGCGCGCCAAACGTCGGCACAATCGTCGTGGCATCGAGCCGGTAGTGGAAGAAGTCCGCGGCGCTTTGCTGGTAGAACCGGAAGCCCGGCCGCAGAATCACCTTCGACCCGATCCGGTGGAACCACGCGAGATCGAGCGTGTGCGCGTCCGTGCCGAACGTGTCGTGATAAAACCGGTAGCTGCCTTCGAGGGCGCCGTGCAGTTCCGGGAACGCGCGGTTCAGCGAGGCGAGCGCGAGCCATTTGGTGCGTTCCGCCGGGCGGTTTTCCGGAAAGGTGCGCTGGAGAAAAACCCCGGGAATCACCTCGGCCCGCTTCTCGACGGCTTTGTACGGATCGCTCAGGTAGCCGGTGCTCCGGCCCCAGGATAAGTTAAACGTCACCGAGGTGCGGGGATCGAGCAGCTGGGTCACGCCCACGATGAGGTCGGTCGCGCGCTTTTTCGCGTAGTCCGCCTGATAAAACACCCGCACGTCGTCATCGGTGGCGGCGACGCCGGCGAGCAGCGTGGTGTTCTTCTCGTTGAAATCGGTGAGGGTGTTCACCGACCAGCCCGTCGACACGTAATCGCTCTCGCGGCTGTTCGCGACGCCGAGCGCGACGTTGATGCGGGGGAACTGGCGGGAGAACTCGGCATTCCACGCCTTGCGCCGCTCATCGATTTTCGAAAATGGAACCTGGTCGCTGCCGGCGGGCGCCGGCTGCCCGTTGGGAGTGGCTCCGCTGATGGCATCGACCACGCCCGCGAGCTTGAGCCGCATTTCGGTGCCGATCCCCTGCTCGATCAGCGCGCTGTGCACCTGCACGCCGATGCGGCCGCCCGCCTCCTGGTAATCCTGGTACTTGTAACTGATCCCGCCTTCCGCCCGCGCCCGCGGCACGAGCAGGAAGAGAAACGCCGCAATCGCGGCGCCCCGGAATTGGGAAGCTGGGGTGAACAGATCGGCGGAAAGCTTCATGCGAAAACACAATCCTCAACCGTCACTTTGGAACTAGTTTAAAAGGGTAACAAAACGGTCGCATAGCGCGGGCAAACCGGAGTCGGAACTCGAGGTTGGCCGGCATCGTGGCTGGGCGCGTCAGCGCACCACTTCGGGCGCCGAAACGCGAAGGTTGGCGCTGGTGAGCCCCGGGCTCCCGCGATCCGGCACCAGCGTGCACTGCTCGATGCCGATGTAGGGCGAGCGCGACTGCAACGAGAGGTAGAATTTGGACAGCGCCGCCCACTCCGCCTTGTCGATGCGCATCACGAGGGTGTGCACGTTGAACTGTCCGGTGCTCTCCTCGCGCTGGTCGCCCGTGCTGCTGCGCAAACCGGCCTCCGCGGCGAGGCCGACGACCGTCGCGTTCAAGGCGGAGGCGTCCAAGGTTTTTGCGGGATCGAGCCGGGCCGCGGTTTTTTTCGCCGCCTCCTCGATCGCCGTGCGGTTGTCCAGCCACTGTTGCTGAAGCGCGAGCTCGCTGCCGGTCGCCCGGGCCTCGGCCTTGAATTTCCAGGCGCGCCGGTTGAAACCGAGAAACCACACCACGACGATCAGCAGCGCGAAGACGACGAGGAGGGTCTTCTCGCTGATCGAGAACCGAAGAAAAAGGGCCCGGATGGATCTCATAGGATGGGCGTGGTGGGAACAATCGACCCGGGTTTGAAGGTAACGGTCAGGACGAACGAGGTGATGTTATTGACGGTGCGTTCCGTGGTCTCGACTTTTTCGCACTCGTTCAGGGCGCGCAGCGCGGTTTTGTAGACGCCGACTTCCCCGGCGTTGCCGGTCTGCGCCTCGACGATCATGGTGTTCAAACCGTTCGTCGTGGCCCGGAGCAGCTGGGTTGACTCCGGTTTCTTCGAGTAGATGAGGGAGAGCATCTCCATCGGCAGAAGCCGCTTCGTCGCGAGCTCCTCGATGCGGTTCGCGACCTTTTGCGCGTTGTCGATTTTTTCGACAACGGGCCGCTGGGAGGCGAGCTTCGTCAGCCGGGATTTCTGCCAGAGCTTGTTGCCGCCCAAAAGCGCGAACTCACCGACGATGAGCAACAGGATTGCCACCACGCAGCCGAGCGCGGTGCGCCACATCCAGAGATCGCGGAGCTGGGCGCGGCGCAATTGCGCGAGCTGCGCCTTGTCCCGCACATCCATGCCCGACGCAATCGCGGTGGGCAGTCGCGACCCGAATCCGCCCGCGCGAAAAACAATTTCATTGTCGCTGCTCTTCGGCTCGGCCGCCGGCGCCGCGGAAAGATCGACCACGGAGCGGCTGCCGCCCACGGCCCGGACCAGTTCGTCACGAACGCGGGCGCGATCCTCGTCCGTGGATTCCGGGATCAGCGGGCGGAAAAGAACCTTGCCCGGCATCGAGCCGCTTTCCCAATGCACCGCCGTCAAACCCTCGGGCGCGGTGAGCATGAGCGTCGTGGCCGGGGCCACTTCCGCCCCAAAGGTCGCGGCAAAGGCCGGCAGGACCAGTTCCGCCGAAGCCCAGGCGGCCGTCTGCTCCGCGGTGAAACGCCGGCGGTACGCCGCGAACACCAGCGCGCGATCACCGCCCGTTTTCCAATAATAGCCGTGATAGAGCTGGGTAACCGGGAAGGGCGAGAGGGCCTCGAGGGCGAGCTCAACCTGCGCCGCGACCTCCGCCGTGGTCGCGCCGGCGGCCACGGGCACCATGCGCGTGAAGAACATCGAGTCCGGCAGCAGCGCCACGTTGGGCGGTGGAGGACCAGCGCGGAAAAAACTAAGCGGCGAAGCGCACATGGTCAGGGTTGAGCAGGGGGAGGTGGAGGCGGCGGGGGAATCTCATCATTTTCCCGGATTTCGAGGAGAGTAAAGGGGTAGTTCAACTTTTTCGCGTTGGAGGCGGCGTTGGGATTGGCGCTGGCGGCGGCCGCGCCGGATGGCTGGGGTTGTCCGCCGGCGGCTTGGGCCGCTGCAGCAGACGCCTGAGCCCGGGCATCGGTTGCCGTTTTCTGCACGGTCGTCGCACCATTCTGCGGCGGAGCGACCACCGCCGAGAGCCGGAACTGGGAAAGCCCTTCCTGCACGGTGATGAAAACCCGCAGGGCGCTGATCGTCGTGCCGAAGCTCCCGGGATTTCCCGCCTCGCCCGCGATCGTCCGCACCGTGCCCGTATCGGTAAACCAGGACTGGCCGCTGGCGGCGAACGGCCCGCCGCCCGCGAGATACTCGGTGATTTTCAACCGCTGCGCCTCCTCGAACTGCCCGAGCGCCGCCAGCACGTCGGGTTTCGCGCCGTTCAGGTTCGGCCGGCGAAAGTCGTAGAGCGAAATGTTCTGGGTGAACCGGTGCCAGAGCGCGTTGGGTTGCCCGTCTTCCGTGAAAAACATTTCCCGCGCCACCTCGATCACGGCGAGCTCCCGGTAGGAGCGCAGCGAACGCGCGGGCGGCAGATAGGGAATCTGCGCGCGCTCGTAATCCGGGGAGACCGTCGTGCTGTAGATGTGCTCGGCCTTCATCCAGCCCATGAGCGCATCGGCGAGACGCTCCGCGTCGTCCTGCGAAAGTTCCCACTCCTGGAAAAGCCGCGTGAGCGTCGGGGTGTCGACGCGGGGGAGCGAAAGTTTTCCGCTCTCGTCCTCGAAGGAAACCGTGACCGTCCGGCCCTCGGTGGGAACCCACTCCGCGAACGCCAGCGGATCGTTCCAGCCCTCCGAGGGGCTGTGCAGCCCGTTGCCGAACTGCCGGAAATCCTCCAGCACCGCCAGCGTCGTCTCGAGGGCGGAATAGGCCTCGGCCCGGAGCCGCTTGCCTTCGACGACCCGCGACTCGACCAGGAGGTCGTTGCTCGCCTTGTCGATAAACGCCACCAGCGCGAACGAGGTGAAAATCAGCGTGATCATCACGATCACGAGCACGGAGCCGCGCTGGATTTTCGATTTCGGATTCTCGATTTTCGATTTTCGGCCCGGGCAAAGTCCCGACGCGCCTGAGGGCACATCCAATCGGGAATCGAAAATCGAAAATCGAAAATTCATCAGAAGTTCGGCAGTCCTTCCGTGGCGGCGGCGAGGGTGACGATGCTTTCGGCGGTCATTTTTCCATAGGCGAATTTCAGTCGGAGGCGCTGCGGCGTCAGGATCGCGCCGGTGTTGTCCTTCTTCAGAATGGTCTCGGTCGACCACCGTTTGAGGTCAGGCTCGTAATAGTCGTAGGCGAGCGCGGTCACCAGCGGCGTCACCACCGCTTCACGGGGCGAGTCCGTCTCGAAATTTTTTTCCAGCCGTGAGTGCCAGAGGAGAATCAGCCCCTCGCGTTCGCGCGCCTGCAACGAACAGACGACCTCCGGAAGCGGCCGCTCCGGCCAGATCAGCAGCCGGCTGCCGGCGGGAAGTTCGAAGGTGAGCAGGTTGTCGGACATCCCGCTCGTGGGACGGATCTCCTTCGCCGCCACGGGCGTCGAGCCCGCACGCGCGAACGGCGGCAGCGTGGCGGTGCGCAGCTCGTTTTCGAGGAAGCGCGTCACGGCCCGCACGTGCTGGTCGAAGAGGCGCACATCGGTGTTCCGGCCCCAAAGCTCGCCCATCGAAAAGACAAACGTGTTGAGCGACACCAGCATCATCGCGACGAGCGCCAGCGCCAGAATGATCTCGAGCAGGGTGAACCCGGCCCGGATTTTCGATTTTGGATTTTTGATTTTCGATTTCGGAAGCGGGCAGAGCCTCCGCTGCTTCGAGGGCGCGCCCAACCGGGGATCGAGAATCGAAAATCGAAAATTCATCAGGCCTTCTTTCCCTGCAGTTCCTGGATCCGGGCTTTCACGTTTTCCAACAACTGGCCGCGCTCCGCGGGCTCCGACCACGTGGGACGGAGCAGAGTGAAGGTTTCGGTGATCCGGTCCGATTCGCTTTTCCCCGGATCGGCGCTGATCTCGCAGACGAACGTGACGGTGAACAGGTCGTTGATCGTCGTGGAGACGATGGTCGCGGTCCATTTCACGCGGCGGCCGCCGGTGGACTCGAACTCCCCGCCCTCCTCGACCAGCTTCCGGTCGGGTTCGGCGATCATCTGGGCGCGCGCAAACGCCAAATCCTCATTCGTCTGGTTCGCCTTCCCGACAATCGCGTAGCCGTTCAGGACGTTGACGTACGAGGCGCCGAGCACGATCGCCGCGAGGGCGAAGATCGCGAGCGCGACCAGCACCTCCATCAGCGTGAACGCCCGGACCCGCGAGCGGGATGAATGAGAGGACGTGAAAGGCATGGTCAGCGGGGAAACGAATCCGTCGGGACGAGCACCTGGGCGCAGGTCCACGGATCGATGCTGAGCACGTGCGCGTCGACGCCCGCGCGGATCTGGATGCGAAAGGCCGTGCACGTGCCATCGCCATAAAACGTCACATACGGCAGCGACTGCGTTTCCACGACCTGGCCCGCGAGGATCACGACGCTGCCCACGACCTTTTGCGCGGACATGAAATTCACCGCGAGGTCAGGCGGGGCGGCGGTTACCGGAAAGGCCTTGAGATCGGCACCCTCGCCGATCGTGAAACGCTTCCCGTTTTCGCGGTCGTCGACGTACCCGAGGCGCACGTCACGCCCCGCGAGCAGGGCGCGTTTGCGCGCAGCGGCCACGGACTTCCAGAAAACATCGTCGGCCGTCTCGGGCTTGTCGGAAAGCATCCGCGCCGAGCCGCCGACCAGCACGGCTGCCATCATGCCGACGAGCGCCAGCGCGAGAATGATTTCGATCAGCGTGAACGCGCGCTGTCTCCGCTGCCGCGGAGGCGGGTTCGGCGTTGAAGCGGGATCACTAGGAACGGTTTTCCCACCACCCAGGCGCCGCCGCGAATGGCGCGTGGTTTTCATCGGCCTCACTCACTTCGCGGGCGCGGGAGCGGTGTCCCAGTTGCCGATGTCGTCCTCGTTGCCGTCGATCTTGTCGACGCCCTTGGACCAAAGATCGTAGCCGCCCTTGTTCTTTACGCCGGGATAGCGGTACTGGTACGGCTCACCCCAGGGATCGAGCGGGATCTTGCCGTCTTTCACATAGGGCCCGCGCCAGCGGTCGGACTTGTTGCCGGGAGCGGCGGTCAGAGCCTGCAAACCTTCCCCCGTCGTCGGATAATCGCCCATGCTCAGGCGGTAGGCCATGAGCGGGTTGCTCATGCTTTCCTTCACAAAGAGACGCGTCGTATCGATCTGCGCGCCACCGAAAATCCCCTGGACGTTGACGATCGCGAGGGTCGCGAGCAGGGCGAGGATTCCGATAACGACGAGAAGCTCCATCATGGTGAAGCCGCGGATGGCAGAGCGTGACAGGCGGCGAAAGTGTCGGGCGGGGATTTTAGGCTGCATACGGGGAAGCAACAATGGTTGTGGAGAGGAACATGTCGAGACGCCCCCAAGGCAGGAAAGTTTCCGCGGATTGCGAGGGGATTTTCAGGCCCGAGCTGCGCTCGGCCGGTTGAAAGTTGAAGGGCGAAGGTTGAAAGCCCGATCTCCGGGGATCTACGCGGTGCACCGCGTAGGATCGCAACCTGCCTGGCTTTCAACTTTCACCCTTCAACTTTCAACCGCCCCGCCCTAGGGCGGGGGGAGCAATCCGTCGTCAGCCGTCCCAAACTGCTTGTCCGGTCCGGCCGAGCGCAACTCCATGCGATCCGCGCTGATTTGGTGGAAACGAAAGGGCGTGCCCCACCGGTCGCAAAGCTGTCCCTCGGCGTTGATCGCCGGGTGGTTTTTCGGAATCAGCGCGAGCTGCAACGGATTCCGGCCGGTGAGCGCCGCGGTGATTTCCACGTTTTCGCCGACCGGGTTTCCTTCATAGGGGAAGTTCGAACGCCACGCTTCCAGGATGATGCGCAACGTATCGAGATCGGCGCCCAAGGTTCCGCGCGGCGAGTTGAGCGGATCCGCGAGGACGATCGGCGACTCCACCGGAACGTCACCCGCGGCAGCCGCTGCCGTCGGCGCGGAAACAACCGGTGCCGTGCGCGGCCCGGCGGCGCCGGTGGCGGAAGACTTGGAGGGAGCAACTCCCGCGGGCATCGAAGCATCGAGGGCCGGCGGGCTGAGGCCGTCGCGGATGGCGGCGGCTTTGGGAGCGGAATCTCGGCCCGGCACGGCGGCTTCGCGCGAACGCAATGCCCAGACCGCCGCGGCAATGAGGGCGATGACGACGGTTGCGCCGAGAAAACGTGACATGGTGGCGTGGGCCACGCGGCTTTGCCGGCGCGTCTGGCTCAGGCCATGAAGCCGAGGTCGGGCTTCGCGAAACGGCCGATGTTGGGCAGCACGATCGGAAGATTGGTTGCGCTCACGCCGAACCACTTCGCCATCGTCGCCGAATATTCGTCGACGCTTGTCGAAGGAATCCAGCGGCCGCGACCTGTGTCGTCGGGGCCGGAGCCGTTCGTCGTCCAGGTCGGCATGCGTCCGTAGATGTTGGTGCCGTTGACCGCGCCGCCCATGACCAGGTGATGGCTGCCCCAACCGTGGTCGGAACCGTCGCCGTTGGTGTTGAAGGTGCGGCCGAAATCGGAAGCGGTGAAGGTCGTCACTTGTTTTTCGGCGCCGAGCTCCTTCGTGGCGGCATAAAACGCCGCGAGCGAACGGCTGACATCGCCGAGCAGATTCGCGTGCGCTCCCGCAGCGGTGTTGCCCGCCTGCACCTGCTGGTCGTGCAAATCCCAGCCGCCGATGCGGGCGAAGAAAACCTGCCGCTTCAAACCGAGACTGGGCGCAGCCGCGATGAGGCGGGCGATGGTGCGGAGCTGCGAACCCAGGCCGGTGTTGGGGAAGGCCGTGGTGAACGGCGCCGTGCCGCCGAGATAGGAGGAAAGCAGCGCGCTGTCCGCGACCGCATTCGCGGTAAGGCCGGCGAAAGCGGTTTCGAACAGATTGTTGTTTTGCGCGGCAAGCAGGTCGTTTTGCGCGCGGGTGCGCAGACCCGCGACGCTGGTCGCGCTCGTGGAGGAACCGGTGAGCGAGATCGCGCCGTTGGTGCCGACGGCATACTGCACGACCTGGCTGCCGACTTGGAACGAGTTCGCGCCGTTCAGGCTGATCGACATCGAAATGCTGTTGTTCGTGTTGAACGCATTCGTCAGGTCCGCGAGCCGTCCGCCCCAGCCGGTCGCGAACGGCTTGTCCGGCACGCTGCTCTGCCACTCGACCTGCTGGTCGTTGTGCGAGAAAAGCTGCCGCGGCAGCGGGACGGAATTCGACACGTACTGCGCTTTCGACGTGGGAACGCACAGGGTGCCGACGTTCGCGATGACCGCGAGGCTGCCGGTTTCAAACAAGTCACGCGCCTCGGGCATCGAGGGGTGCAGGCCGTAGGTGTAGCCGTCCGAGGTTTTCGGGTTGAGCCCGAGCAACGCGGTGCGGGGCAGCGCCAGCGCACCGCGGCCGGCGGAATAAAGGCCGTAGCCGGTGGTGTCGTTTGGCGCGATGAGATTGTTGGCGTCGTTGCCGCCCGCGAGAAAAAGGCAGACGAGCGCCTTGTAGTCCGCCGGCAGCGCGCCGCCGGTGGAGGGAATGCGCGGGCCGTTCGACGGATCCGCGATCGCGCCCATGAGCCGGAGCTGGGCGAGGGCGGAGAGCATGCCGGTGGCGCCGACAGCGGCGCAGCACGAGCCGATAAACTGGCGGCGATTCGGATCGAGGGCCTGGGTCTTGGAGTTCATGGCGGCAAATCGGATTATTTCTGAACGGCGCCTTCCGGGGACGTGATAATGAGATAGATCGCGGCGCGGACGCGCTCCGTGTCGTTGGCGGTGGAGTTCGTCGGCATCGCATTCAGCGCGGCAACAAGGCGGGTCGCCATCGCCGGGGGGATCGAGTAACCGCAGAGGATCAGGTTGAGCTGGTCAATGAGCGCCAGCGGCGTTTTGGCGTAGGGCACGAAGGCATCGAGCGTCAGACCGATCGTCTGTTGCGCCGGATCGGTCGTGGACCGGTTGTTGTAGATGTAGGTGTAGTAGAAATTCGGCATGCTGATCGCCGTCGTGTCGGTGAGGATCTGGTATTCCGGCGCGTAGAGCCCGGCCGCCGCGAGATCGCCCGCGAGCACGTAGTCGGGTTCGAAGAAATTAAACACCGTCGGCGCGCGCAGGGCCGCCTGCGCGAGGCTGTTCTCGGGATTCGAGATGGTGAAACGTCCGCTGTTCGAAGCGCCGCCGAACGCGCGCAGCAACGCGGTGAGACGGAGGATGGGTTCCTTCAATTTGCCGTAGGCGGCGGTGTTGGGGAAAGCGGGCGAGCGGGCCTCGTAGTCGGTGAGGATCGCGCGCGCCACGGCGCCGAGATCGCCACGGACGCCTGCGCCGTTGTTGGCGAAGACCTCGGCGACGCGGTAGACGTAGCCGGGGCTCGGGTTGCTGGTCACCAGGCGCTGGATGAGCTGGCGGCAGATGAACGGACCGGTGTTGGGATGATTGAAGAGAGCGTCGAGCGCGTCCTTCAGGTCCTTCGGTCCATCCTGGCCGGCGGGCAGAATTTTGCCGCCGATGATGGTCTTCTGCGTCGTGTCGTGGAACGCCGGATAGATCATCATCGGGTTGATGTAATCGGAGGCGCCGCCGCGGAAGTTCGGCGTCGCCGCGGTCGAAAAATACGACCAGCCGGTGAACACCTTCGCCATCTCGGTGATGGTGGCCTGGCTGTAGGTCGCGATCGGCTGGCCGGAGGGATCGAGTTTCAACGTGCCGTCGGGCTGCAGCTCGTTCAGCCCGATGGTGAACAGCTGCATGATTTCGCGGGCGTAATTTTCGTCGGCGAGCGTGGTGGCGGTCGCCTTTCCGTTGCGCAGCGAGCTGAGATAAATGCCCATCATCGGGCTCAGCGTGACTTCCTCGAGGACGGTCCGGAAATTACCGAACGCGCCGCGAACGAGGATATCGTGGTAGTTCGCCGCGCCTTCCTGCCAGGCGCTGATCGTTCCGTTCTGGTCGGAGATCACCAGGATTTCGCTCAGGGCGAAGGCCATGCGCTGACGGAGCTGGTCGGGGGCGGTGAGCGCGGTTTTCCACCACGCGGCCTGGCGGTGCGAGCCGCCGGGATACTGGTAAACGTTCGTCACCATGTCGCGGTTGCCCTGGCCGCCCACCGTGTCGTTCGCGGCGAAATCAGCCATCGTGGCCACGCGCTGCAGGGTCGGCGGCGCGGCGAATTGTTCGGCGAGCCACGCGGTGTAGCCCTTGGCGACGAGCGCATCGATGTCGGCCTTCGAGGGCCCAAAGGTCGCCTGCTGGAGGAATCGCGCGGCGTCCGGTTGGGAAACGGTGCCGAGGTTCATCGCCGGAGGCGGAGGCGGAACGTTGAACGCCGCCGAGCCCGTGCTGCGCACCAGGGTGCCGGTGAGTTCGTTGGAGGGATTGTTCGAGGTGCCGATGCCCACGTAAACCCGCCCGCCCTTCAAAGCCGCGAGCAAATCGGCGGTGCCGTAGAGGCCGGTGGGACTGAAATTCCATTTCGTGCCGGTGACCTGGCCCTGCGGCAACTGGAGCACGTAGTTCCCATCGATATAAAGGTAGGCCACGGTCTCCGGTCCGCTGAGATTCGAAAAGCTGACGTTCACGAACGCCGACTGCTCATCGGGGCTCAGCTGCAGCGTCGCGGTGCCAAACGCCGTGGTGCCGGACACGCCCGGCGCCGCGCGGAGGTTTGAAACGAAAAGGGTGCCGGGGTTGTAGAAAATCGTGACGCTGGCGTGATCGTTGTTGCTGATCCCGTAACCCGCCGGATTGGCCGAGAGCGTCAGAATCGCGGTGCGGTTGTTGAGGTTCTGCGCATTCGCCCTGGCCGTGATTGGAATAGTGAGCGACGTCACACCCGCCGGGAAAACGACCGAGCCCGGGAGCGGCTCGTAGTCGACGCCGGACACCGCGGTCCCGCCCATCGAATAGGTGACCGTGATGGCCGCCGAAGCATCGCCGATCCGCGTGAGCTGAAAGACGCCGGGCGCGGAGCCGGTGGTGTCAGTCGTCGCGACGGTCGCCGTCACGCCGATCGACGACATTTTTTCCGGGGTGAGATCGTAGATCTCGACGAGGGCGAGTCCGGTGGGGCCGTTGTTGTTGCTGCCGACCTGGATCGTGTAGCCGCCGGGCTGGAGATCGACGACGACTGCGGCGTCCTTGCTGCCGGCGGCAAAAGGGAACGATCCGCCCTGCGCGAAGGCGTTGGAAAGCTGGCCGCCCGCATTCGCGTTGTTCGCGTCCCAGTCGTTGTTGCTCGCAATCGTGCTGCCCCCGCTCAGCACCGCCAGCACCGGATCGGGCACGACGGGCGTCGAGGACGAGAAACCCGGCAGCGTGGCGAGGCCGGGGCCCGCGGCACGAATCAATACGCGGCGCGCGCCGGGACTCGGGGCGACACTCAGTCCGGGGATGAGGATGTTCGCTCCCGTGCCGACCAAGGCGCGCGTCGAGAGCGCCATCAACCGGGCGGCGCCGCTCACGTCGTAGACTTCGAGGAGCGCGATGCCATTGCCGTTTGAATTCGGCGAGCCTCTCACATGCACCGTGTAACTTCCGGGGGAGAGCGTGGCGACAATCGCGGCGTCGCGGCTGTTATTCGTCAGGCTCACAAGACCGACGGCGGCGGTGGTCGAGACGATGTTGGCCGAGTCGTCGGTGGACCAGTCGTCGTTTTCCAGCACCTTGGTTCCGGTGCCGTCGTAGACCTGCAGCAGCGGATTCGCGAGGGTGCCCGTCGAGATGCTGTAGGGGGAAGTGGTCAACCTCGGGCCGAGTCCGCGGATCAGCACTTTCTTGGGCGCGCCCGGGCCGATATTGAAGCCGGTGATCATCACGTTGTCGCCGGTGCCCACCAAAGCGCGGGTCGAAAGCGCGCCGAGCCGCTGATCGTATTGTGCGGCATGCAGCGGCGAGAGAATCGCCACCGCGAACAGACAGCGGACAGCCCGCAGGCGAAGAGTTTTCATCGGAGGACGAAGGAGAAAGTTGAGGGGCAAAATGCACGCAAGGGGGTCGTGCAGTCGGACGGTTCTGGGGCGGAAGGTCGCCACTAGCGACAGGCAAAGTCGAGCGCGGGATTGCGAAACAGGGGTAAATGCGACCCCGCGAGGCCCTCCTTGTTTCTTAATAGTAAAGGATAACCCCTCTGGTGCCCCCGCCCGGACTTGAACCGGGATGCGCGGTTTAGGAAACCACTGCTCTATCCAGTTGAGCTACGGGGACGGCCAACCGGCGGCGACGCTCCGGGCAAAAGGGTCCGGTTTCCACTCCAAAATGCGGGTTGACAACCCTCCTCTCAAATCCACCTTGACCCTTCCTTTTTAAGCATGAGCACCACCGAAACGAAGCAGCAGACTCCCACCCCGGCCCAGATTCCCTTCACGACCCCGGAGGTCATGAGCCACTACGTTACCGACACCGGCAAGATTCTCCCCCGCAAATACACCCACCTTACCGCCCGGCATCAGCGCGCCATCACGAAGACGATCAAGCACTCGCGCAACATGCTGCTGGCTCAGTAACGCGGCACCCGCGTTCCTCTTTCGGCCGGAGACCTCAAAGCTCCGGCCTTTTTCGTGCCCACTCCGAAGAAATCACCGCGCACCGCCCGGCTCTATCGCGGGAGCCCGGCAAATCTCGCCCGGCTCGCCCGGTTGCTGCGGAACGGAGAACTCGTGGGCGTCCCGACTGAGACCGTCTACGGCCTGGCGGCAAACGCGCTCGACGCCCGCGCCTGCCGGAAAATTTTCGCCGCGAAGGGCCGGCCGGCCCATGACCCGCTGATCGTTCACATCGCCAGCCTTCGAGATCTTCCGCTCGTTGCCGTGCCCAATTCCGCCGCGCTCAAGCTGGCGAAAAAATTCTGGCCGGGCCCGCTCACCCTGGTGCTGCCGAAAACCCCCGCGATTCCCACCGTGGTTTCCGCGGGTCTCCCCAGCGTCGCCGTGCGCATGCCGGCGCATCCGCTCTTCCGCCGGCTGCTGAAACTCGCCGGCGTGCCGCTCGCCGCGCCGAGCGCGAATCCCTTTGGTTACGTCAGCCCGACGACCGCGGCGCACGTGCAGGAAAGTCTCGGCCGGAAAATCTCCCACATCCTCGATGGCGGCGCTTCGCGCATCGGCCTCGAATCGACGATCATCGATCTGCGCAATCCGCGGAAGCCGCGACTCCTCCGTCCGGGCGCGATCACCCTCGCCCAGCTCGAACGCGCCCTCGGGACGAAAGTGGCGCGCCCGCCCGTTGCCGCACGCGCTCCCGCGAAAAAAGCCCAGGTCGCCCCCGGTTTGCTCGCGCGCCACTACAGCCCGCGCACCCCGGTCGTGCTGCATGAGGCGATGCGCGCGTCCGCCAAACCCGCGGTGAACGAAGCCTGGCTCTTTGTCGCGAAGCCCGGCCGCCGCGAACACGGCAAAAACGTTTTCTGGCTCGATGACCGCGGGGATTTGCGCGGCGCCGCCCGCCGGCTCTTCGCCATGTTGCGCCAGCTCGATGGGGCCAGCTTCAATCGCATCAACGCCGAGCTTGCCCGCGGCGACGGCCTCGCCGACGCGATCAACGACCGCCTCCGCCGCGCCGCGGCGAAGTAGCGTTCCAGGGGAACACCTGATCAAATCCGCCTTTTTGCAAAGTAACCTGATAGGTTACTTTGCCTCTGAGTCAGAACCGCTCGGCCCGGGAAAAATAAAGCGTCGCGGCCGGCGCCATTATAAGGCGGATCCGGTTGGGACGACGATTCCGATGGTCCGTCAGCCGCGCAACGGCAGCACCGCTTTCAAGTCGGCCAGCAACCGCTCGTTTTGCTCGCGCGTGCCGACCGTGATGCGGATCCACTCCGGCATTTTGTAGGGCTGCAACGGCCGCACGATCATCCCGCGGCGCTGCAACGCCTCGAAGACGCGCGCCCCCTCGCCCACTTTCGCGAGCAGGAAATTCGCCACGCTGGGCACGATCTCGAGTCCCAGCGCCCGCAATCCCTGCTCGAGCTGCGCCATGCCCGCCCGATTTTCGCGCGCACACTTCTCCGTGAATTCGCGGTCGTCGAGCGCCGCCACCGCCGCCGCCTGGGCGATCGCGTTCACGTTGAACGGCTGGCGCACCCGGTTGAGCAGCGCCGCGATCTCCGCGCTCGCGTAGCCGTAGCCGACGCGCAGCGAGGCCAGCCCGTAGATTTTCGAAAACGTGCGCAGGCAAATCACCTTCCGCCCCTCTTTGACCAGCGGCCGCAAATCCGGCGGCGCCTCGACATACTCCGCGTAGGCTTCGTCCACCACGCACATCACATGCTCGGGGAGACTGCGCACGAAATCCACGATCTCCTTTTCCATGTTCGCCGTGCCGGTGGGGTTGTTCGGACTCGCAATGAACACGAGTTTGGTTCTCGGCGTGATCGCCCGCGCGATCGCCGGAAGGTCGTGCCGGTGGTTCACCAGCGGCACCTCCACCGCCTTCGCGCCGAAAAGCAGGGTCACCAGTTTATAAACCACGAACGCCGGCGCCCCCATCACGACCTCATCGCCCGCACCGAGGAAAACGTGGCCGAGCAGCTCGATGATTTCGTTCGAGCCATTGCCCACGATGAACTGCTCCGGCGGCAATCCGTAGACCGCGCCGAGTTTCTGCCGCAGCGCAAAACAGCCGCCGTCCGGATAAAGCTCGCCCTGCTCGAGGGCCCGCTTCGCCGCCGCCACCGCCCGCGGCGAAGGCCCGTGGGGATTTTCGTTGGATGCCAGTTTGACGATCGACGCCGGATCGAGCCCGAGCTCGCGCGCGACGTATTCGATCGGCTTTCCCGGTTCATACACCGGCTGGGTCAGCACGGACGGTTTGACCAACGACTCGAGTTTCATCGCGAGACAGGAACACGATTCGCGCCAGGCGCGAAAGCCCTAAATCTTGCCAACAACGTAGCGGCCGAGGTGACGAGGCAGAGACCCGGAGACAAAATCCTCAGCCTCGTCACCTCGGCTGCTACGCGCGATGCCGCGTCATTTTTTGCGACTGGGCACGCGCACCCAGCGCATCCCCGCCGCCTCGGCCGCGCGCATGCCCGGTTCCGCGTCCTCGAAAACCAGACATTCCTTGGGCGGGACGCCCATCTGTTTTGCCGCGAGCAGAAACATGTCCGGCGACGGTTTGCCATGCGTGACATCGTCGGCGGTAACCACCACGGGAAACAAGGCCGCGAGCCCGGCCAGTTCCAGCGAACGCCGCACGACATTGCGCGGGCCGCCCGACGCGATTCCCACCGGATGCGTGGCCGCGACGCGGCGTGCAAACGCCACTACCGGCTCGATCAGCTGCGCGTCGGCCTGAATCTCCATGAACAACGACTCCTTGTGGTGAAACACCGCATGCGGATCGATCGTGAGCTTGTAGTGCTCCGCGATGAGCTCGGCCACGCGACGCGTCGGGACCCCGCCAAAGGAATAAAACAAATCCTCGTCGAGCGGACATTTCAGCCCGGCCTGCCGCATCGCCGCATCCCACGCACGATAATGCAGCGGCATCGTGTCGATGAGCGTGCCGTCGAGGTCGAAAATGTAGCCGGCGAATTTGCCGTCGGGAATGTCCAGTTTCATGCGAGCCGCGCACGCCACGGGCAAACCCGCCGCGAGGCAACGCGAAAGCTGATCCGATTCGAACTGTAGCGGCGGTCTATGACCGCCGTCTGGAAGCGATCGACGCCCGTGGGGTATTCCTCGGCGGTCACAGACCGCCGCGCCAGAAGAAGTCACTCAATCCACGCCGGCGACCGTACTGCGCCGCTCAAATAACAACGTATCCCGCCATCTTCCCGCCAATGGCCCAAACATCATTTTCCCGACGCGCTCGCGCCGTCCAAGCAGTCGAAAATCAAATCGCTCGTGCAGCGCGATACTCGCCGTGTTCTCCGGGAAAATTCCGGCCTGCAGCGTCCAGACGCCCGCCGCCTCGGAGCGCGCGATTAATTCCCCCAGGAGCCCCGCCCCCACCTTCGCGCCCCGCGCCGCAGCCGCGACGTAGACACTCACCTCCGCCACTCCCGCATAAACGCAGCGGTCCGACACTTTCGACAGCGTTGCCCAACCCAGGATTTTTTCCGCCTCATCCCGCGCGGCAAGGGCGCACTCCCTCAACTTCCCGTCGGAAAATTCCGCAAACGAGTCCGGTGGTGCGCTCGCAAACGTGGCATGTCCCGTCGCGATGCCTTCGCGATAGATCGCCGCGACCCCGGGCCAGTCGGCTTCGCTCATGAGGTCGAGCTTCATCGTGCCCGGCCCAAGCGTTCCTTCCACCGGAGGGCAACCGTCACCAGCGCAATCAGCGCCGGCACCTCGACCAGCGGCCCCACCACCGCCGCGAACGCCGCGCCCGACGCCAGCCCGAACACCCCCACCGCCACCGCGATCGCCAGCTCGAAATTATTTCCCGAGGCCGTGAACGCGAGCGTCGCCGCCCGCTCGTAGCCGGTGCCCGCGCGCACACTCATCCAAAACGTCGCGCAGAACATGACTCCAAAATAAACGAGCAGCGGCACCGCGATGCGCAGCACATCGAGCGGAATGCGCATCACCGTTTCCCCCTTCAGGCTGAACATCACCAGAATCGTGAACAACAGCGCCAGCAGCGTGACCGGACTGATCGCCGGCAGGAATTTCCGGTCGAACCACTCCACCCGCCCGCCCCGCCGCAGCACGAGCC
Organism: Opitutaceae bacterium; assembly: GCA_036261745.1. Taxonomy (GTDB): domain Bacteria; phylum Verrucomicrobiota; class Verrucomicrobiia; order Opitutales; family Opitutaceae; genus DATAKE01. Next base: position 69,639 of record DATAKE010000086.1, on the reverse strand, counting down.
GCGTCAGCAATCCGCCGAGAAAAGGCACCCCGAGATAAATGAACACGCTCTTCGCCACCGCGCCGATCGTTACGCTCGACAAATCCAACTCGCCCGTCGTCACGCCCACGAGCGGCGGCAGCACTTTCAGAAACAGCCACGCCATCGGCGCGAAAAAGAACACCTGGAAAAGCGCGTTCGCCGCCACGAGCCCGGCGCAATACTCGCGGCTCCCGCCGGCCAGGTCGTTCCACACGATCACCATTGCGATGCACCGCGCGAGCCCGATCAGAACCAGCCCCGCGAAGTACTCCGGCTGATCGCGCAGAAAAATCGCCGCGAGCACAAACATCAGCACCGGCCCGATCAGCCAGTTCTGCATCAGCGAGAGCAGGAGCACTTTTTTGTCGCGAAACACATCCCCCAGCTCCTCGTACCGCACTTTCGCCAGCGGGGGATACATCATCAAAATCAGCCCAATCGCGATTGGCACCGACGTGGTGCCGACACTCCACGCCGTCAGCGCCCGGGGCAACCCGGGCAGGAACCGCCCGGCCACCACCCCCGCCACCATCGCGAGGAAAATCCAAGCCGTGAGGTAACGATCGAGAAACGAAAGCCGGTTGAGCGGGGAATTCATAACGCAGGAAATGGCAGGGCGCCCGGCGTGGATTTCAGCCGCAACCGCCCGCACCACAGCAGGCCGTCCCCTCATCCTTGGGCGCGGCACCGCACTGTTCCTTCGCCAGACAGTCCGTATGCTTGCCACCCAGCCGCACCACGAACCGCTGCCCTTCTCGCTCGACCGCTGTCACGGTGAACTGGATCACATTGCACGCCTCATACTCGAGTTCGACCGGGAGATCTTCGGAGCCGAGCACCGGCGCGGCATGCGCAAAGGCCTTGAGCAACTTTCCCGCGGTGATGCGGTGGTCCACATCCCCGCCCACCCACGTCTGCAAAAGGCAGGTCACCGTGCGGCGAACCGTGCCGCCGCAATCGACAAAATCCTTCTGCACCCGCCCCACCTCGGTCACGTGAAAATGCGCCTCGATCGGATCGCCATCCGGCCAGAGTACCGTCAACGGCAGTTCGGGTGCCGCCGCCAGCGCGAGCTTGAAAGCTGACACCGTCATCGCCGTCGCCGTCGCTGTCGCCGTGGCCGTGGCCGTGGCCGTGCCGCAGCCGCACGCGGAACTATCTTGGTTGGAATTCATTTTTTCATCTCCGTTTCATTCTCGAGTTTGAACTGCTCGCCCACCCGACGCACCGCGACAGCGTCGAGGAGCTGCGCATCCGAGAACGCACAGAACAAATCGACCCGCCGTGCGATCTGGGAGCCCACCGTAACGAAGAACTGGAACTTCGCCTCCTCCGTTCCCTCCACGCCGGCGGGATCGGGCGAGCCCCAGTGCGCGATCACGGGCTGGCCCGGCCAGACGGGACACGCCTCTTTGGCGTGGTCGCAAACCGTGATCACGAAATCGAATTTCACCCCCTTGAACTCGTCCCACGACTTCGAGCGGGCATCGCTGGCGTCGAGATTGTATTTTTCCTTCAGCGTGCGAATCGCGAGCGGGTTCACCTTTCCGGTGGGGTGGGACCCGGCGCTGAAAACCTCGAAGCGGCCGCGCCCCTTCGCGCGCAAAAGATACTCGCCGAGGACCGACCGCGCGGAATTGCCCGTGCAGAGAATGAGAATTTTAAAAGGTGGTTTCTGGCTCATGGAAATAGGCTTCTTGCTGCGGTTTTATGTGGCGGCGATCGATGACCGCCGGCGTTTGGGCGACTCGCAGCCACAGCCGCCGCTCGCGCACACCGCCGCCACCGCTTCGGCCGGCGCGATCTTCTTCAGGCGGGCGATGTCCTTTTGGAAAACCGGGGTCTCCCCCGTGCAGTCCTGCAAACAGGCGAGATTTCGTTTCAGCTCGGGCGACGGCTTCGCCGGGAGCGAATAAACCATCCAGTTCCCCTCCCGCTCGCACTCCACGAGACCGCGGGTCCGAAGATAAGCCAGGTGCTTGGAAATCTTCACCTGCGGCTCGCCAAGAATTTCCTGAAAGTGACAGACGCAAAGCGGACCTTGCGCGAGAACGTTGAGCACCCGGAGCCGGGTGAGATCGCAAAGGCACTCGTAGATTTTGACCAACTCCATGGGAAAACCTATATGCCCACAAAGGAATATAGATCAAGTTTTAGTTTTCCCCCTGCCGGAAAGCCTCGTACCGGAAGGTTTCGCCCGTGCCCGCCCGAGCAGATCGCGTTTGTCTTTCGACGTCGGTCCGCTAGCCCGGTGTCTCGGCCGGGGCGTCCGGCCGTCAAACCCCTCCTCCTGTTCCCATGAAAAAATATCTCGTCGAGTTCATCGGCACGTTCTTCCTCGTGTTCACCGTCGGCCTGGCCGTGCGCCAGGGCGCACCGCTTGCCCCCATCGCCATCGGCTCCGTGCTCATGGTCATGATCTTCGCCGGCGGACATATCTCTGGCGGGCATTTCAACCCGGCCGTCACCCTCGCCGCCTTTCTGCGCGGGCGTTGCGACAAAAAGGATGTCCTCCCCTACTGGATTGCCCAATTTGGTGCGGCGGTCGTCGCCGGCTTCCTGGTTAATTTCCTGCTCACGGGCCGCGCCAATCCGGTCGTGGTCGGCAATCACCCGACCCTCGAATCCTTCATCGTGGAATTCATCTTCACCTTCGCGCTCGCCTGGGTGGTGCTGAACGTCGCGACGACCAAGGCCACGATGGGCAATTCCTTTTACGGCCTCGCGATCGGTTTCACCGTGCTCGTCGGCGCGATCACGGTCGGCGGAATCTCGGGTGGCGCGTTCAACCCGGCCGTCGGCCTCGGCGTGTTCACCATGGGCTTGGAGTCCGCCAAGCAATTCGGCGTCTACCTCGGCTCGGAACTCGCCGGTGCCGCGGTCGCCGCGCTGGTCTATCGGCTGGTCAACGAAGCTGACTAACCCAAAGGCGTTCCGTTTGCTCAGCCTTCAGTCCGAACATGTCACTTAATAAGTGACATGTTCGAATTCGACGGATTACCGCCGCATTCCGCGGTGGAGCCGGCTGGTCGGCTTCGCTGCCGCGGCCACTTCGTCCGCCAGGACCTTCTGATCGAAGAGCGCGGAGTAGATGTACGGGAAGCCCTCGATTTTTTTCCGCTCCACCGTCACGCCCATGTAGCGCTCGATGCTGCGTGCATCGCGCACGTCGTCCTCGGTCACGAGCGTGAAAGCGTCGCCGGTGTTCTGCGCCCGGCCGGTGCGGCCGATGCGGTGCACGTAGTCCTCGGCGTTTTCCGGCACGTCGTAGTTGATGACGTGGGAGACGCCGGCAATGTCGAGGCCGCGGGCCGCGATGTCGGTCGCGACGAGCACCTCGAATTTTCCGCTCTTGAAACCATCCAGTGCCTCGATGCGCTCGCGCTGGCTGCGGTCGGAGTGCATCACGCCCACCGTGTGGCCCTTGCTCACCAACCGGTGCGCGATGCGGTCCGCGCCCATGCGGGTGCGTGAAAAAATGAGCACGCTCTTGAAATCGGTCTGCTCGAGCAGCAGCTGGAGCAGATCGAATTTCTGCGACGCCACCACGGGATAGAACGCGTGCGAAACCGTTTCGGCAGGCGAACGCTGCCGGCCAATCTCCACCTTCGCCGGATCGCGCAACGCCCAGGCGGCGAGCTGCTCGATCTCGGGTGGAAGCGTGGCGGTGAAGAAGAGGGTCTGCCGCGTCGCCGGGCACTTCGAAACGATGCGTTTCACATCCGGGAGAAATCCCATGTCCAGCATGCGGTCGACTTCGTCGAGCACGAGAATGTCGATGTCCTTGAGCGAGCAGTTGCCCTGTTCCAAATGGTCGAGCAACCGGCCCGGCGTCGCCGCGAGAATGTCCATGCCGCGCTTGAGGTCGTCCGTCTGCTTACCGTAGCCCACGCCGCCGTAAACGATCGTGACCCGGAGATCCGTGAACTTGGCAAATTTCTGGAACGCCTCCTCGACCTGCAGCGCGAGTTCGCGGGTCGGCTCGAGAATCAGCACGCGTAATTTTCCGTGCGTGCCGAGCCGTTGGATGATGGGCAGCGCGAAAGCCGCGGTCTTGCCCGTGCCCGTCTGCGCCGAGCCGATCAAATCGCGACCCGACAACACCACGGGGATCGCCTGCGCCTGAATCGGCGTCGGGGTGACGTACCCCATTTCCTGCACACCAAACGCCAGCGCGTCGGACAACCCGAGCGCCGTAAATGCCGTGTCCATCTTCGGAACATCCACCGGGATCGCCGGCTTGATATCGGCCGTGCGGGGATGATCGAAACTCTTGTCGATCATTGGCCGCTCGCGTTCGCCTCCCGGGCCGCCCCGGCCAGGACCGCCACCCGACCTCGAATGCAGACCGCGTCCCCCACTACCCCCGCTGTGCGATGACGCGCCACCGCGGCTTCCGCCGCGACTCTGACTGTGACCCTGCCCGTGGCCGGAAGAGGATCCGCCTTGGGAATCTTCCCGGCGAGCCCTCGGCTCGTGTGAGCTGCGGCCGGCAGAGGCATGTCCCTGCGACTGACCGGTTCCCGGATGCGAATGCGGCTTCCCCGCTTCGCCTTCGTGCGGTTTCCCGCGGCCTCTCGAATCATGCGAACGCGAATCATGCGAACGCCCGTGATCGCGGCGCGGCTCGTGTTCCCGCTTGGGATCGTGCTCCCGGCGCGGTGCGGCGGAATGCGGCTTGGCAGGGGAAACGGGTTTTGCGCTGGCGGCGGACTTGGCGGCACGCGACGGCGAAATGGTATCGCGCAGCTTCGCGAAGATTTTCTTTAACATGACAGGTAGGAAACCGGTCAGAGTCGCCGAAAGCACCGGCTTTGCAACCCCGGAGATAGGAGGGGAAATTTCCCCCGCCACCGGTGGCGCGCCGCGGATTTTCTCAAACCCGGCGTTGACAAAGCCCTAAACGTAACTCTTGTGGTTACATTAACAATGGCTGGTAATTCCCGATTCGCCGTCAGTGTCCACATCCTCACCTACCTCACGTACCGGCGGGGTGCGGCGATTTCGTCGGCGGAAATTGCCTCCAGCGTCGACACCAATCCGGTCGTTATCCGGCGTCTCCTCGCGGCTTTGCTGAAAGAGAAACTCGTCACCGCCCAAAAGGGCGCGGCCGGCGGCTTCGAACTCGCGAAAGGTCCCGAGCGAATTTCCCTGCGCGACGTTTATCGCGCCGTGGAACCGAGCCCGGACTGCGGCATGCGGCACTTCGCCCCCAACCAGGACTGCCCGGTTGGCGCCAAGATCGAAGCGATTCTCGCCGCCGCCTTGACGAAGGCCCAAGCGGCGATGGAAGCCGAGCTCGCCCGCACCAGCGTCGCCGACGTTCACGCGCAACTCCAGGCGGTCTGCCCCAATAAGAAGTAGAAAAAAATTTGTCCATTTATGTAACCAAAATGGTTACCAAACTACCAACCACTAATCCTAGAAATAATATGAGCCAAGATACCCGCACCCTCCTCGTTCTCGATGCCAGCCCGCGCTCCGCGCGTTCGCACAGCCGCAAAGTCAGCAGCGCCTACGTCGACGCCTGGCGCGAAGCCCATCCGCACGGGAAAATCATCACGCGCGATCTTGCGATCGAACCGCCGCCGTTTGTTTCCGAAGCGTGGGTGGTGGGAGCCTATGCACCGGTTGAAACCCAACCGGTTGCCGCGCGAGACGCGATCGCCGTCTCCAACCGCTACATCGACGAACTCTTCGCGGCTGACGATGTCCTGATCGCCACGCCGATGTACAACCTCAACGTCCCGGCCGCGCTCAAGGCGTGGATCGACCAGGTGGTGCGGGCGGGCCGCACGTTTGCCGTTGGCCCGAACGGGTACCAGGGGCTGGCGGGAAACCGGCGGGTGAAAGTGGTCGTGGCCAGCGGAGGCGATTTCCGTCCCGGAACGCCCGGCGCCGCGTACGATTTCCTGTCGCCCTATCTGCGCGGGATCCTCGGATTCATCGGCATCACCGACGTGGAATTTGTTTATCTCCACAGCCAGACCGACGGTAATCCCCAGCGCGAACCGTCGCTGATCGCGGCCCAGTCGACCGTGCGCCAGCTCGCCGCCGCATGACGCCCTCCCTTCAGCTCACCTCGATCCACCTGCGCGTGCATGATCTCGCGCGCAGCGTGGATTTTTATGCGCGACAAGCGGGGTTCACCGTCACCACCCGCACGGCGGACCGGGCAGAGCTGTCCACTTCGCCGCAAACCTCTCCCCTCCTCACGCTGACGGAGGATCGCGGGGCCGCGGCCGTTCCCGCCGACTCGGCCGGATTGTTTCACGCCGCCCTTCTTTTGCCGGATCGCGCCGCCCTCGGTCGCTGGCTGCGTCAAGCCGGGGATGCCGGCATGAATTTCGCCGGTTTCTCGGATCACGGCGTAAGCGAAGCGATCTACTTTTCCGATCCGGACGGCAATGGGCTCGAGTTCTACACCGACCGGCCACCGGAATCCTGGCCGCGCGAAAACGGCGGGATCGCCATGACCACCCTGCCCCTGGCACTGCCCGATCTTTTGTCTGCCGCCGCCGCTTTGCCGCGCACCGAAGCACCGCTCGCAGGCGCGCATTGGGGGCATCTTCACATCCGTGTTACAAACCTGGACCGCAGCGAAAAGTTCTACAGCGATGCCCTCGGTGTGACGCTAACCCAGCGTTATGGAACAAGCGCACGCTTCCTCGCGGCGGATGGTTATCACCACCACCTCGGTCTCAATACCTGGGGTCACCCCCGCCGGCCATTGCCTCCGGGGGTCCTGGGGCTTGCCGAGGCGAGGTTCGCGCAGGCGGGACGCACGGCCGAACAACATATCCAAGACCCGGACGGCATCGCGCTGCACCTCGTTCCCCAAGCCGCTGTCGCTGCGAAGTAGCCCTGCCCTGCGCCGGACCTGGACGCACGCGTTGCGCCGGGCAAACCCGCTGACTTCCGCATGACGCCGGACGTCCGCTGGCTGGCGCGTCTCGGCCTCGAGGAGGGCCTGATGACGAAAGAGCAGTGTCGCGCCGTGCGCGCGGCGCTGGGCGAATCCCCGGACATTTCCGACTTCGCGCAAAAATTAATCGACGACGGCATCGTCGAAAACATCGAGGCGTTGGAAAAACTCGCCGGCATCGCGATCACCCGGGGACAGGCCGGCGCTCCGACGCGCGATCCGTTCACGGCAACCCGCGCGCCTTTCGCCAATGGCGCGCACCACGCCCCGGCAGCAGCGGCCGCGGTGGGTCATTCCACCTTCAGCGGCACGCCGCAGGAATTTCCCTTCGGAAAACTGGCCGCGCTCGACGACGCCGCCCTCGCCGAGGCGATGCGCGGCTTGTTGCGCAGCACCGCCCGAAGCGGCGCGAGCGATCTTCACCTTTCGACGGGCTCGCGCCCCTTTCTCCGGAAAAACCGCCGCCTCGAGTTTCTCCACGAGAACACGCTCAGCGCTTTCGACGCGCTGCGGCTGAACACCGCGCTGCTCGCCGAGAGCGAACGCAAAATCTTCTTCGAACGCCGCGACTACGACTACGCCCTGGCGCTGACGGGCAACGAGCGCTACCGCGTGAACCTGATGATCCACAAGGATGGTCCCGCCGGTTCCTACCGCACGGTGCCGGGAAAAACGCGCACCATCGCCGAACTCGGTTTCGCGGCGCACAACGACATCATCAAGAAACTCCTCTCCTACCATAACGGGCTCATCCTCATCACGGGCCCGGTCGGTTCGGGAAAAACCACCACGCTGGCTTCGCTCGTTGCCTACTTGGATTCCACCCGCACGGATCACGTCATCACCGTCGAGGATCCGATCGAATTCGTCCATGAGCCGAAGGGCTGCAACATCACCCAGCGTGAAGTGGGTCCGCACACCAAGTCGTTCGCCTCCGCCCTCAAGGGTGCGCTGCGCGAGGACCCGGATGTCATCGTGATCGGCGAATTGCGCGACCTCGAGACGATCGAGATGGCGATCAGTGCGAGCGAGACGGGCCACCTGGTCATCGGCACGATGCACACGAGCGACGCCGCCACGACGTTGAACCGGCTGCTCGATGTTTTCCCTCCCTCCCAGCAAACGCAGATCCGGGCCAGCGTCGCGGAGAGTTTGCGCGGAGTCATCTGCCAGCGGTTGCTGCCCACGACCGACGGCGGCCTCGCGATGGCCTGTGAGATCCTGGTCAACAACACCGCGATCCAAAATCTCATTCGCGAGGGCAAGACCCAGGGACTGAAGAACACGATGGAAACGGGCACGAAGGAAGGCATGTGCCTGATGGCAAATGCCGTGCTCGCGCTCTGGCAGCAGAACAAAATCTCCGCGGAGACCGCGCGCGCCAATATTGCGAACCGCGCCCTGCTGGCGAAGATCACGGGATGAACCCCGGGCGCGAGAACCTCGAGCAACTCGAAATGAGCTACCGCAAATCCCGCCGCACCGTGCTCGGCCACTTTGTGTTTCTCCTCGTGTGCTGCATCGTCGCGGTCGCGCTGCGGCGCTTCTTTCGCTTTCCCCCGATCCTGGCGTGGACGGTGTTTGTCGTCGCGGGCGTCGTTTTCGCGCGGGACATCGGGAATTTCTTTTTGCTGCGTTACAAAGTCATCCGCCTGCGCCTCGACCAGGAGTCGCCGTAACCATGGCCGCCATCGACCAACTCCTCCGCACCATGCTCGACCAGGGCGGATCCGATCTGCACCTCACCGTGGGGCTTCCGCCGAAGGCCCGCATCTCGGGCTCGCTCGTCGCCCTCGAAGGCCCGCCCCTCGCGGCGAACACGATGGAGTCCCTGCTCAAGGAGCTGGTGCCCGAGCGCCGCTGGAACGATTTTCTCCAGCGCAAGGACCTCGATCTCGCCCACGAGATTTCCGGCGTCGCGCGTTTTCGCGGCAACTTCCTCTACAACCACTGGGGCCAGGCCGCGGTCTTCCGACAGATTCCGGCGAAGATCATGTCGTTCGATGAACTCAAGCTGCCGGAGTCCCTGAAAAAACTCTGCCACTTGAACGAAGGCCTCGTCGTCGTGACCGGCCCGACCGGCAGCGGCAAGTCGACCACGCTCGCGGCGATGATCGACTACATCAATTCGAACTTCTGCAAACACATCATCACGATCGAGGACCCGATCGAGTTCGTGCACCCGGTGAAGAAGAGCGTGATCGTCCACCGCGAGGTCGGCGAACACACGGAATCGTTCGCCGCCGCCTTGAAGGGCGCGATGCGGCACGACCCCGACATCCTCCTCCTCGGCGAGATGCGCGAAATGGAAACCATCAAGCTCGCGCTCGGCTGCGCCTCGATGGGGATGCTCGTCTTCGGCACGCTGCACACGAACAACGCGCCCAAGACGGTCGACCGCATCATCAACACCTTTCCCGCCGACGAACAGAACCAGGTGCGCGTCATGCTCTCGAGCTGCCTCGCCGGCGTCGTTGCCCAGCTCCTGTGCAAACGCATCCCGAAGGGCCGCTGCGCCGTGCACGAGATCCTGCTCACCCACGAAGCGCTGCCGAACACGATCCGCACCGGCCAGATCGCCAACATCCGCTCGATCATCGAGGGCGGCGGTTCCGAGGGCATGATCACGATGGACCAGAGTCTGATGGCCCGCGTGAAGGACGGCACGATCGAGGCCAAGGAGGCCTATATGAAGGCCGCGAACAAATCGCTTTTCGCCCCGCTGCTCAAACCCGGCGATCTCGAGGGGGGACACTGAGGCGCGGCGGGCAGTGAAAGCTGAAGGATGAAAGTTGAAAGAATCACTGGGGAGCCTGCGGTCGCACCTGGATCGATCTTTCAACTCTCAACCTTCAACTTTCAACCGCCTAAGCCCGATTGCCGCGCTCAGAGCCGGTCCGCCTTGTGCGGCTCGCGCCGCAGTACGCTGCCGATCCGCCAGCCGTCGCTTTCCTTGAACAGGACGTAATCGTAGGTGGCTTCGCTGTCCTTCGCGAAAACCTGCACCACCAGTTTCGCGTTTTTCCCGTCGTCGCGCACGATGCCGAACTCCGCGCGCGTATTCGCCCAGATTTCCGGATAGCTCCGCTGCACCATCCGCTCAAACGCCGGCAGCGGCGTCTGCGCCCGCAGGCTCGCCGAAGCGAAGCCGTAGGCCTTGGGAAAATCGTGCCCGCGAAATGCCGCGAGCTGCCCCTCGACCACGCCAAGAACCTGTGCGGATACCGCCGGTTTGCTCACCGGCATCGTTCCCTCGCTCGCATGCAGCGCCGTGACGGACCAGAGCATCAAAAGAATTCCCGCGAACATTCCACGCGTCATGGGGGGAAGATGAGTCCCGGCGGGAACGAGCGCAATGCAGTCCCGGCCGGCCGGCTCGGGGGCAAAATAACCTGTTAGGTTACTTTGTGAGGGGCGCATGGCGCCGTCAGGGGAGAGGGAAACCGCCGTGGTTTTCCATCCACCCGCCGCGCGCGCGGCCACCGTCCGAACGTTGACTTCACGCGGGGTCTCGGCGATCTCGCCCGTCTCCCCTTCTCCATGGCGAAAAAATCCTCGTTCAATGTCGCGGTCATCGGCGCCGGCGCAATCGGCCACGACCACGTCGCTTCGTTCAACCTTCATCCCGCCGCGCGCGTCGTCGCGCTCGCCGAAGTCTCCCCCGAACGGGGCCGCGAGACGGCGGCCAAGTTCAAGATCGCCGACCTGGTCACCGACTATCGTGTGCTCCTCGCCCGCGACGACATCGACGTCGTGTCGATCGCGCTGCCAAATTATTTGCACGCGCCCGTGGCGCTCGACGCGTTGCGCGCCGGCAAACACGTGATGCTCGACAAGCCGGTCGCGACCAATGCCCGCGATGCCGCGCGCCTCGCCGCCGAGGCCAAAAAACGCGGCCTGCTCTTCATGGTCGGCCAGAACGACCGTTTTCATCCCGCGATCCAGACGCTGAAGCGCCTGATCGGCGAAGGCGTGCTCGGCGATGTCTATCACGCGAAGACCGCCTGGACCCGCCGCGCCGGCATCCCGCGCATCGGCTCGTGGTTCACGCAGAAAAAATTCGCCGGCGGCGGCTGCACCTACGACATCGGTGTGCACGCGCTCGACCGCTGCCTTTATCTGATGGGCGAGTTCGATGCGGCGACGGTGACGGGCCAGACCTACGCGAAATTCGGCCCACGCGGACTGGGCGACGGCTCTTGGGGCAAAAGCGAAATCGATCCGCGGAAACCCTTCGACGTCGACGACCTCGCCGTGGCGCTGATCAAGCTGAAGAGCGGCCGCACGGTGCTGCTCGAAACCTCCTGGGCCGCGCACCAGCCGATGCATGATTTCAACGGTACGCAGTTTTTCGGGACCGAGGCCGGCGCGCTGCTCCCCCCGCTGCAATTGTGCCGCCAGACGAAACACGGCTACTCCACGGAAACCGTGCGGCTCGACGATCCGGTCGTGAACGTGAATCGCATGATCCATTTCATCGACTGCCTGCTCGGAAAAGCGAAACCCTACGTGAAACCCAGCGAGTCGCTTGCCGTGCAAAAAATCCTCGATGCGATCTACGCCTCCGCGAGCAGCGGCCGGGAAGTGCGCATCGGCTAACGCAACGCCGCCTGCCATGTCCCCCACCATTCGCCCGGCGGCCGCCGCGGATGTCCCGCTGATCCTGGAACTCATCCGCGGCCTGGCGACGTACGAAAAACTTTTGCACGAAGTCGAGGCCACCGAGGAAAAACTCCACGCCACGCTTTTCCCCGCCACCGGACGGCCGGCAGCCGAATGCGTGCTGGCCTTCGCGGACGGAGAGCCGGCGGGCTACGCGCTCTATTTCACAACCTACTCCACCTTCCTTGCCCTGCCCGGGCTCTATCTGGAGGACCTGTTCGTTCAGCCGGAAAAACGCGGCCAGGGAATCGGCAAAGCCCTGCTGAAACACCTCGCGCGGCTGGCGAACCAGCGCGGCTACGGACGCATGGAATGGACCGTCCTCGACTGGAACGAACCCGCGATCAAGTTCTACGATTCGCTTGGCGCGAGCCGGCTGCCGCAGTGGCAAATCTGCCGGCTGACGGGGCCCGCGCTCGCGAAGTACGCCTGATGTCACCGGCCGGCTAACAACTTTTGGTTTGCGCCGTGGCGCGCTCTCCGACGCGAATAGACCATGGCCCAACCCCCGCCGCCCAACGATGCCATCGCTGAACTTGCCCAAGGTCTGGGCGAGGAGGATGCACGGGAACTGGTCCGGATGTTTCTCAACGGTTTCGAACTCACGCTCGCGGCGCTCTCGTCCAAGGATCGCGAGGATCGCCGGCGCGCGGCGCACAGCCTGAAAAGCAGCTCGCGCATCGTGGGTCTTCTCGCGCTCTCGCGGCAGATGGCCGAGCTCGAGGATCGCCTGGCGAAGGATGAGGGTGAGGTCGTGCCGGCCGATGTGTCGGCCGCCCGCCAGAAGTTCGACGAAATTGCGCCCGTCCTGCGGGCGTTCGCCGGGGTTCCCGGCAGTTAACCCTTCACCAAGCCGGACTGGACGCACCAGCGCACGAGGCTCGCGACCTCGCGCACGCCGATTTTTTCCATGATGTTCGCGCGGTGCTTTTCGACCGTGCGGACGCTCAGGTTCAGGCGGACCGCGACTTCCTTGGACGAAAATCCCTCGGCCACGAGGCGGACGACTTCAATCTCCCGCGCCGACAACACCTGCACCGCGGCCAGCGAGGCGGGAATCGGGCCCGCCTTCGTCGACGGCGGTGTATGGGGCAGCGACGCCAGCGATCCGGCATCGCTCGCGGAACGCGGGGGGACGTTTGTCGCAAAAAACATTCCTCCACCCATCACGGTTTCGACCGCCTGCAAAATGTAGTTCAACGGTTCCGACTTATCCACGAACCCGTGCACGCCCTGCGCAATCAGCTTGGCCGGGAGATCGCTGTCCGGATGGCCCGTCAGCACCAGAATGCGCGTCGCGGGCAGCTTGGCCCGAACTTCACGCACCACTTCCAGGCCGTGGAGACCGGGGAGGAAAAGATCCACGACGAGCATGCCGGGCTTTTCCTTGAGACAGTAGTCGAGGCCGGTTTTGCCATCGGCAAACTCGCCGGCGACCGTGAGGCCGCGCACGCGACTCAAGGCCATGCTGAGCATATGACGAAATACTGACTCGTCTTCGATGATGACAGTGCGGATGGCCACGATGAATTGCTGAAATAGAAACCAGCAGGGAGACCCCGCTGACAAGCCTATATGCTGCGGCGCGCGCAGGCGTAAAGCAAGTGACGCAGTTTTCTAAAGTCCTCCGGTAAAAATATTCCTAGATTCGCCTCCAGTTGGGAACGAACGGCCGGCTGCCATTCCCCCTCGAGGAACTTCAGGTGCTGCGCGGGCGCAAGGGTCACCCAATGCGGGCAATCGATGCAGTGCGTGCCGCTCACACGGGTACGAACGCGGGCGAGCTGCTGCCGCCGGCACGCGCCGTCGGGCGACACTTCCCGAAACGAATCGCGGCAGTTCTTGAACTCGGGATGGAAGCAGGCCTTGACCAGCTGCCGCACCGGGACCGCCAGCTTTTCCCGATGAGGCTCGGCCAGGTCACCCAGCACCCGCGCCAGCAGGGGCGCGCATTCCGCATCCGGCAAATCGCCCGGTCTTCCATCGTCGCCCGGCGCGAGGGGCGTCGGCAGACCTCTTTCCTCGATCACCGACCAGAGCCGGCCGGCGAGTTCCCCCAACGCGGGGACTGGCGGGAGAACCAGATCGTTCTGCGCACCGAAGCGCTGGAGAATTTCTTGCACGATCTCGCAGAAAACCTCGCCGGTGGGGGCCATGGGCCGAGGGAAACAAACAACCCTTCGCGCGCAAAAGGAAAAGCAGCGCTCCGGAACCCCACCACCGGTTACGGATAATTGTGCTGGTTACAGACATCATTCTCCGGCAACTGTGCTGGCTTCAATCTCCGGCCCCTGCTGCTACGCGACCGCCCCCTTCCCGCTTACACTGCGCCCACGTTTTTTTCCCGCCATGATCCAGACACTCAGCCTCCCCAAGCCGGCGAAGCCCACGCCCGAGCCTCTGCCGACGCTCTACGCGGCGCTCGCGGATTCACTGCAGCAGCTCATCGAGCAGGGCACCCTCCGGCCCGGCCACCGCGTGCCGTCGGTCCGCCGGATGGCGCTGCAGCACGACGTCAGCATCTCGACGGTGATCCAGGCCTACACCGTGCTCGAAAATCGGGGCGTGCTCGAGGCGCGGCCCCAATCCGGCTATTACGTGCGCCCCCGTTTGCCGAGCCATGCCCCGGAGCCGCGCATGGCGAGGCCGATGGCGAAGGCGAGTTACGTGGGCGTGAACGATCTCACCGCCGAGGTGCTCACGCTGGCGACCGACCCGGCCTATGTGCCTTTCGGTGCGGCCTGTCCGCATCACACGCTTTTCCCGACGAAGAAACTCGCGCGGCTGCTCGGTGCGGTCGGCCGCGACGATCCCTCGCTGCTCGGGAAGTACGCGATGAACTGGGCCTACGATCCGCTCACGCGCGAAATCGCGCGGCGCTACCTCCAGGCCGGCACGCCGCTCGCGCACGATGAGATCATCGTGACGATCGGCTGCTGCGAGGCCATCAACCTCTCGTTGCGCGCGGTGACGAAGCCCGGCGACACCGTGGCAATCGAGACGCCGGCCTATTTTGGTTTTCTCGAGGCGATCCAGAGCCTCGGCCTGCGGGCGGTGGAGATCCCCACCGACCCGCGCACCGGGCTCAGCATCGAGGCGACGCGCGAGGCGCTGGAAAACAACGACGTCAAGGTCGTGATCGTGATGCCGAGTTTCCAGAATCCGATCGGCTCGTGCATGCCCGACGAGAAAAAGGAAAAGCTCTACCGCCTGCTCTGCGAATACGACGTGCCCGCCATCGAGGACGACGTGTACGGCGACCTGCACTATGGCGAGCGCCGGCCAAAGCCGCTCAAGGCTTGGGACACCGACGGCCGCGTGCTGCTTTGCAGTTCGTTCAGCAAAACCCTCGCGCCGTCGCTGCGGGTGGGCTGGTGCGCGCCCGGGCGCTACCTCGAGCGCGTGCGCCGCCTGAAGTTCACCAACACCCTCGGCACGCCGGTCGTGTTGCAAAAAACAATTTCCGATTTCTTGCGCAACGGCGGCTACGACCACCACCTGCGTTCGATCCGGCGCGCCTACCAGAACCAGCTGCACCTGTTTTCGCAGGCGATCCTCCGGCATTTTCCCGAGGGCACGCGGCTCAGCCGGCCGAGCGGCGGCTTCGTGCTTTGGATCGAGGTGCCGCCGGGCATCGACACGCTGCGGCTGCACCGCGACGCGTTGAAGCATCACATCAACACCGCGCCCGGCCCGCTCTTTTCACTGAAGGACCGCTATCGAAACTGCCTCCGCATGAACTGCGGGCTGCCGTGGAGCGAACTGATCGAATCCGCGCTGCGCACGCTCGGTGAACTCGCGCGCAAGCAACTTTCCCGGACATGATCGCGATCCAACAACTTCTCTTCCCAGACCCGCGACGCCGCCGCGCACCGTAGCCGGTCGACCGCGTTTTTTCCGATGCAACCCAAGCGCCTCTTCGCATCCCTGATGTTCGCCGCGGTGCTTTCCGTTCTGCTGCTGTCCGCGGCGTTGCACCACCACGGTCCTCATGTGGAACCCAGCGCAGCGGGGTACGCCGCAGCCGCAGCCGAACACCGCGCGACGGTGGCGCTAAAAACCAGCGATGGCCGGGAAAACGCGTCTCCCGTTTCGAACCGCCTGCTTTCCCGCGGGACCATGCTCCGATGAAACGAAACATCGCCATCCTCATCTTCGACGAAGTGGAAGTCCTCGATTTCGCCGGGCCTTTTGAAGTGTTTGGCGCGGCCGACGAACTGGCGGGTGGCGACACCTTCAGCGTTTTCACCGTGGCGGAGTCGCCCGGGACGGTTCGCGCACGGCACGGCCTCAAAATCGTCCCGACGCAAACGATCGAGAGCTGCCCCGCGCTCGATCTGCTCGTGATTCCCGGCGGCCTCGGCACGCGTCCCCTCCTGGGAAAGCCCGCTTTGCTCGAGTGGATTCGCGTGAAGACCAAGCGCGCGGAAATCATCCTGAGCGTCTGCACCGGCGCGCTCGTGCTGGCAAAGGCCGGCTTGCTGGACGGCCTGCGCGTCACGACCCACCACCACGGCGTCGGGCTGCTGCGCGATCTGGCGCCGACGGCGACGGTCGACACTTCCGCGCGCTTTCACGACAACGGGAAAATCATCACGTCCGCGGGAATTTCCGCCGGCCTCGATGCTTCGTTGCACGTGGTCGAGCGCCTCCTCGGCAGCGAAGCGGCCCGGCGAACGGCCGACTACATGGAGTACCACCGCGCATGAGCGAGGGGACACATGCGCCGACCCGCACGGCCCTCATTGTGGCGTTTGCCTCGATCTATCTGATCTGGGGCAGCACGTATCTCGGGATCCGGGTGGCGGTCGAGACCATGCCCCCGTTCCTGATGGCGGGCGTGCGATTCCTGATCGCGGGCGGACTGCTCTTCGCGTTTTTGAAAATGCGGGGCGCGCCGTGGCCGACCGCGTACCAATGGCGGGCAAACACCGTCATCGGCATTTTCCTTCTGCTGGGTGGCAACGGCCTCGTCGTGTGGGCCGAGCAGGTGATTCCCTCCGGAATCACCGCGCTGCTCATCGGGGTGAGTCCGCTTTTTATCGTGCTCACGGAATGGGCCTGGCCGGGCGGCTTGCGTCCGACCGCGATCACGATGGCTGCGTTGCTGCTCGGGTTTGCGGGTGTCACCTGGCTCGCGGCCCCGTGGCAAGACATGGACCACGGTGGTCTGAACGCCGGCGGAATCATTGCGATTCTCAGCGCGTGCCTGTTCTGGGCGATCGGTTCGATCTATTCGCGCCACGCGAAACACGGGGCGGACGCGTTCCTCGCTTCCTCCCTGCATATGCTCGGAGGCGGAGCGGCGCTGCTTTTCACGGCGGTTCTGCATGGCGACTTCGGCCGGCTCGACGTCGCGAAAATAACGCCGCACGCGTGGGGCGCGTTTGCCTACCTCATCTTCGTGGGATCGCTCGTTGGATTCTCGACTTTCGTCTGGCTGATGAAGAACACCACGCCGGCGCGCGTTTCGACGTATGCCTATGTGAATCCTGTGGTCGCCGTGTTCCTCGGCTGGCTGCTGCTGGATGAGCCGATCGGTCCGCGAACGCTCGTGGCCTCGGTGATCATCGTCACCGCCGTCGCCATCATCACCGTGCAAAAGAGCCGGGCGCCGGCGAAATGATTTCACGATGAGCGCCCCGGCCATCGCCTTGGTGGGAGACTATTCGCGGGATGTCCCAGCGCACCAGGCCATCCCGCGCGCCTTGGAACTTGCCGTGGCTGAAACAGGACTTTCCGTCACGTGGCGCTGGATCGGCACTCACGAAATCCACGACGCCGCACGAACCCTCGCGGAATTTTCCGCCGTGTGGCTCGTGCCCGCGAGTCCTTACAAAAACATGGCCGGCGCGCTGGCCGCCGTTCGCTGGGCGCGCGAAACCCAGCGGCCTTTTCTCGGCACCTGCGGCGGGTTCCAACACGCGTTGATCGAGTTCGCGCGCAATGTTGCGGGGCTCGCGGAGGCCGATCACGCCGAGAGCAATCCCGGCGGCGCGCTGCTGGTCGTCACCCCACTGAACTGTCCCCTCGACCACCAAGCCGCACCGCTGCATTTGGCTCCCGGCAGCTTGATCCACCGCGCCTATGGACGCGCGACTGCGCAGGAAGGCTATCGCTGCAGCTTCGGGCCAAACCCGGCTTACCGCGCGGCCCTCGAGCGCGCCGGGTTGCGTTTCACGGCCTTCGACGACAATGGCGACATCCGGGCGGCGGAAATTCCCGGGGCGGTCCACCCTTTTTTCGTCGGCACCCTTTTCCAACCGGAACGCGCGGCGCTGCGGGGCGAACTGCCGCCGCTCGTTCGCGCGTTCGTCCAAGCCCTCCCCCGCTCATGAAAATTTTCCCCGCTGAAACCGATGCCGATATTGCCCGGTGCTTCCCCGTCATGGTGCAGCTGCGCCCGAAACTGCTCGAAACCGAATTCGTGGCGCGCATCCGTCGCAAGGAAGCCGAGGCTTACCGCCTCGCCTGTGCGGCGGACGACCGCGGAGTCGTGCGATCCGTCGCGGGCTTCCGGCCCATGGACCGGCTGCATGTCGGTCGCGTGATTTATGTCGACGACTTGGTGACCGATGCCGCGAGCCGCTCGCAAGGTTACGGCGACGCGTTGTTTGACTGGCTGGTGGCGCGGGCGCGCGAACTCGGTTGTGCGTCGCTCACGCTCGACTCCGGCACGCATCGCACCGATGCCCACCGGTTTTATCTTAGAAAGCGGATGAAGATCTCCGCTTTTCATTTCGACCTGCCGCTTAACGAAGTCTCCAAGGCGTAGGAAAGCTCTGTGCCCGTCTATCACTAGATCGGTGTCCAAGTGCGGACTTGCCGGGCTCATGCCGGAGGGCAATCTCCCCTCCCTATGTCTTCGCCCACCCCTCTCCACGACGACGCGATTCACAGCGAGTCGTTTTTGCGCACGCTGATGCGGCGCCAGCTTGGCCTCTCGATCGCGTGCGCCGCCACCTTCCTCGTCGCGCTGATCGGGATGCCGTTGCTCAACTATTTCAGCCCCGCGCTCATGGCGACGCGGGTCGGCGGTTTCACGCTGACGTGGCTGATCCTCGGGGTGCTGTTTTTCCCCTTCGTGTGGATCATCTCGTGGGTTTTCATCAGGCGTTCGATCGCCCTCGAGGAAGATGAAGTGAATGCGGTGAACCTCGGGAGGAAATTGTAAGCCATGGCGACCTCGCTCCTCCCCCTCGCGTTTCTCAACGGCGTCGATCCATGGATCTTCACGTTCTCGTTCGTCACGGTCGTCGTGACGATCTGGATGGGTTTCCGCTCCGCGAAGACCTCCAAGACCGCCAGCGACTTCTTCGTCGCCGGCCGCTCGGTGTCGGTCGGCTGGAACGCCTCCGCGATTTCCGGCGAATATCTTTCGGCCGCTTCGTTCATGGGCGTCGCCGGCATGGTGATGTCGAGCGGCTACGACGCGCTGTGGTACCCGGTGTGTTATGCCTGCGGCTATCTTTTCCTGCTGCTGTTCATCGCCGGGCCGCTGCGGAGATTCGGCGCCTACACCATCCCCGATTTCGCCGAGGGCCGCTACGACTCGCCGGTGTTCCGGAAGATCGCGGTGTGCTTCGTGTTGTTCATCGGATTTTTCTACACCATGCCGCAGATGAAGGGCGCGGGGACCGTGCTGGCGTACATTTTCCCGGGCATGCCCTACTGGGGCGGCGTGGTGCTGGTCGGCGCGGTGATCACCTTGAACGTCGCGCTCGGCGGCATGAAGGGCATCACGCTGGTGCAGGCCTTCCAATATTGGATGAAGATGTTTGCGATCAGCGTGCCGGTTTTCGTGCTGATGGCGGTGTACGGCTTCTACGGCTCGCATCTCAATGCGAACGACCGCGCCGCGTCAGCACTGGCCACGGGACCGGCTGCGATCGTCCAGACGGTGGACCGGAAACCCCTCGTGGACAAAGCCCCGGCGGATGCGCCGTGGATCGCGCCGTTCGGACCGCTCACGACGAAGGCCGCGAAAGCCGCCGGCCTTTCCGCGGAGGAAGGCAAACCGTACTCACTCCTCTACACGTATTCGCTCATCATCGCGCTCGTGTGCGGGACGGCCGGGCTGCCTCACATCCTCGTGCGCTTCTACACGAATCCCGACGGCGTGGCCGCGAAGCGCACCACGATGTGGGTCATGATCCTCATCGGCATTTTCTACGTGTTTCCGCCGGTCTTCGGTGTGCTCGGAAGAAATCTGCTGCCCGAGCTCTATGCCGCGACGGGAGCGAAAGGCACCGACAAGATCGTGCTCGAATTGCCGCGCCTCATCAACGAGCGCTACGGCGTCTGGGGTTCCGTGCTGAGCGGAATCACCTGCGCGGGCGCGTTCGCAGCGTTCATGAGCACGTTCAGCGGATTGCTCGTCTCGATGACCGGCGCGGTGGCGCACGACGTCTATGGCCGGATGCTCAAACCCAACGCCACGCCCGAGCAGCGGATGCGGATGTTCAAATTTGCCGCGGTCGGCATCGGCGGAATCTCCATTCTCCTCGGCGCACAGGTTGAACAGCTCCAGATCAACTTCATGGTTGGCCAGGCGTTCGCCATCGCCGCCGCCAGTTATTTTCCGCTGCTCTTCATGAGCGTGTGGTGGCGCGGCATGACCATGAAGGGCGCCGCCACGGGCATGCTCGGCGGCGGACTCGCCGCGCTGGCTTGCACGACCATCACCAACCTCAGCGATTTGAAAATCGTGAACATGGTGGAGTTTTGGAAAATGCATCCGCTGCTCCGCATCCTCTGCGAACAGCCCGCGATCTGGACCGTGCCGCTTGCGATCACGCTGATGATCGTCGTCTCGAAAGCGACCGCCGCCCAGGTCCCCGCCGACATCCGCATGAAGATGCTCGTGCTCCACGCCCCCGAAAAACTCGGACTCAAGCAGGAATACATTCAGGAACACCAAGCCAGCGCAGGCCACTGACCCGGCGGGACAATCTTATCCGGCCGTAGCAGCCGAGGTAACGAGGCTGAGGAGGCAAAATGACCGCCTCGTCCCTCTATGACCCGCCCGGTCACATCCATGACCAGCCTCGTCACCTCGGCTGCTACGGGCCCTTGGTCGCCGCCAAGGCAGCGACCAAGGCGGTGCGCTCCGGACCGGGAGGGAGCTGCTCGACGAATTTTTCGGCTGCGTCCGGAGTCAACCGGCGCCAGTTCGCCATGACCGCGATCAGCGCTTCCTGGCGCATGCCCTCCTCGGGCAGATCGCTCGTGGCCGCGATGGCGGCGAGTTGCGGTTCGCGTTGCGACCAGCCGGCGAAGGCCGCCGTCAGCAATTTATTGCGATCCTCTCCTTCCACCTCGGCTCCGCCAACGAGCGCGAAGCTCACGGCGGCGGAAAACTGTCCCGCCTCCGAAAGCGCCGCGATCAATGCCCGGCCGTGCTCCGGCGCCCAGGCGGGATCCTCCCGGCAAAAAAAAGTACCCAGCCGCAACGCGTCGCTCGGCCGCGACGCCACGCCTTCCAAGACCGCGGCGATCGGGCCCACGCGATCGGCTCCGGGCCAGGTGAGCGCGGCGCGGGCGGCGGCGTCGGGTTCCTTCGCCGCCCAGGCTTTGAGCACGGCATTGACAAGGCGCTGGCGAAGTTCCGGATCCGTTTCGCGCACCGCTTCCGCCAATGCCGCGGCGGGATCGTTCGCGGCGAGTTTTGCGATCGCGACGATCGGGTCATCCGTCGTTTCCGCGCCCGGTGCCGGTGCCGCGAGCGACGAGAGCGAAAGAGGTGGAGGATCAGGGAAATTTTCCGGCGCTTGGGAAACCGCGACGGGTGGCGCACTCGAAGGCAGCGCAACCACGTGCGTTCCCTCGGTGGTTGAATCTGCAACGCCGAAAAAGAAACACGCGCCGACAAGGAGAGTCACGGCGGCCAGGGCGATCGCCCAATAAAGCAATCCGTCTTTCACCGGTTTGTCGGGCATCGCAGGAGAGCGCCGCTTATAGCTCGCGCAAATCCCGGCGGAGTTACGGCTTCGCCGGAGAAACCGGTCCGGGGGCCGGCAGCTTCAGGTCCACGGCGGTTTTTTTCGGGTTCATGATTTCACCGCGGAGCACGTTGTCCGCCGGGTCGAGCAAGGTGAGCGTCGTGCGGTGGTCCGCGGCCAGCCGCTTCAGGTAACCCGGCTCGAACCGCACCAGCGGCTCGCCCTTGGGGTGAACGAAGACGAGGCGAAACTGCACGCCGTCCTCGTCGCGCAGTTCGACGCCCGTCTCTTTCGGCGTGAGCACGCGATCGCCGAGGGAGAGCCGGTAGACATTCGGAGCGGCCGCGCGAAGCTTCGGCACCGAATGATCGATGTCGGGCGCGGAATCCAAGGTGTTGCCGAGAAAGAGCCAGGCGGTCTCCCGGGCCATTTCGACCTTCAGTTCGATCGTGTCTCCCGCGATCCGGACCGTGGCCCAGCTCGAACTCGGATTGTGGCCGTACACGAAGCCGGCCGAAAAAAGCAGGAGGCCGGCGAAACGAAACAGCCGGGCGGGCGAAGCGAAAAATTTCATTGGAAAGGGAAAAGGGGTTCTCCAGCTGGATTGCTTCGTCGTCCCGCGGTGCGGAACTTCTCGCAATGGCAAAGGGGATCTAAGGGGGGTCAGAGATAGACAGCGGGAAATGGAATAATCTTCCATGCAAAAAATTCCCCTCCGGATGGGCATCCAGGAGGGGAATGAGCTCACGCATGAGTTCTGACTGAGCGGTAGGAGCGGCTTGATGCCGCGATGTCAGCGGACCCACTGAGGTCGCGGCGTGAAGCCGCGCCTACAATGGGGAAAAACCGCCGGATCATCCGCGGGAACAGCCGCCGAACTACGGCACGGTGATTTGGTCAATGTTGCCGAGGTCCGCACCCGTGGAGGCGAACTGGATCGTGTTCGTCGAGTTGTTGTTGAGCGTGATGTTCACGTTCATCGTCACCCACGTGGTCCATCCGCCGGTCGTCGCGAACGAGATGCCGGTGGTCACGCCATTGACGATGAGGTTGCCGGCGCGAGCCGCCGTGCCGCCGTTGGCGAAACGGATCGCGAGGCTCTTGGTGCCGCCGCCGTTGCCGTCGACGTTGTTGAAGGTGACGGTGCCGCCGCTCACCGAGGGGTTGGCATAGCCGCTGCCGAGGAAGCCGGTGTTGGTCGCTTCGGAAACGGAGCCGCCGCCGAACACCGCGCTCTCCGCCTGGTAGGTGTCGCCGGTCGCAGGCGGGGTGCCTCCGACGTAGGTGATGTTCGCAGCAGGCTGCGCCGCCATGCCGGTGCCCAGGTAGAAGCCGGGATGAGGCGGCTGGTTGTAGGCGGTGTTCTGCCACGCGATCGCAACGCGGTACTGCGGGTCGTGCATCAGCGTGTAGAGGCGGTTCGTGGCGACGATGGTCGTGGTGAAGATGCGGAGAGCGGTGTTATCCGAGGTGCGCAACACGACTTCCTCGCGCCAGTCGCCGAAGAGGTCGGCCGAGAGATTCGGCGTCGCCTTGGTGCTGTTATTGGAACTGCAGCCCGTCGCGCTGAGCAACGTGCTGATCGTGGCGGCGGTTTCGTCCCACTTGGAGATCGTGATATTGTCGAGCAGCTCGCGCTTCAGGTCGGCGTCCCACCAGACCATGAAGTTCGTCGGGCCCGGCTTCGCGCCGATGACCGTGCCTGTCGCCGAGTAGAGATTGGAATTGTTGGAAGCCCACATTTCGTAGCCCGGGAAGCGCGAGTCGATGTCGCCCGCGCAGCCGCGGCCGACGTCGGCGGTGGCGGTGGTCGTCCAGAGGCGCGCCCCGCCGCTGGCATCGCGGAGCGAGGAACCGATCCCGCCGTTCGTGCCGATGTCTTCATGCGGCATGAAAATTTCCAGGCCGGCGCGGTTCGGGTTCAGGTCGGATACGTGCAACGCGTCGCCGTGGTAGAGACCCGAGGTGTGTTTGCCGGCGCCGTTGTCGTCGATCACGGCTGCGCCGTAGATGATCTCGTGGCGGCCGTCGTTATCGACATCGGCCACGCTGAGGCTGTGCGCGCCCTGGCCACGGTAGCCGGCGAGCGAACCGGTGGTGCTGTCGCCGGTGTCGAAGATCCAGCGCTGGGTGAGAGCGCCATTGCGGAAATCCCACGCGGCGATCGCAGCGCGGGTGTAGTAGCCGCGGCACATGACGAGGCTCGGGCGGGTGCCGTCGAGGTAGGCGATGCCGGCGAGGAAACGGTCAACGCGATTGCCGTAGGTGTCGCCCCAGTTGCCGACCGTGCCGCGCGCCGGATTGTAGTTCACGGTCGCGCGGATGACTCCGGTCTGGCCGTTGAAGACGGTGAGATACTCGGGACCGGCGAGAACGTAACCGGAGGAGTTGCGATGATCGGCGGAGGAACTGCCGATGTAGGTGCCCGCGTTGTCGCGCGTACCGTCGGCGGTTTTGCAGGCGACCTCGGCTTTGCCGTCGCCGTCGAGATCGTAAACCTGGAACTGCGTGTAGTGCGCGCCGGCGCGGATGTTGCGTCCGAGGTCGATGCGCCAGAGGCGGGTGCCGTTAAGTTTGTAGCCGTCGAGATAGACGTTGCCGGTGTAGCCGCTCTGCGAGTTGTCCTTCGAGTTGGAAGGATCCCACTTCACGACGAGATCGTATTCGCCATCGCCATCGAGGTCGGCGGCGGAGCAGTCGTTCGCGTTGTA
Source organism: Opitutaceae bacterium (assembly GCA_036261745.1). Lineage (GTDB taxonomy): Bacteria > Verrucomicrobiota > Verrucomicrobiia > Opitutales > Opitutaceae > DATAKE01. The sequence goes on along the minus strand of DATAKE010000086.1, from coordinate 45,379 downwards.
GGTGTAGGCTTCGCCGCTGGGCGTCGTGCCCCCGGCGGGAATCTGGAGCGGGACGCTGAGATATTGCTGCGTGGGGGCGTTAGCCGGAAGCGTGTAACCGGCGCTGGCGGCTTGCTCGACGCCGCCGATGACCGGGCGGACCGTGTAGGTGTTCGCCGACGAGAGCGTGGCGCCGGTGTCGACCAGATTGGTCGAGTTGGTGATGGGCGAGGCGTTCACCTTGGTGGAGCCGCGGTAGACGTTGTAGGCAATGCCGGAGGGATCGAGGCCGAGCTGGCGCCAACCGACGTAAACCGAGCTGGTCCCGGTGCGCATGGCGATGACGCCACGGCCGAGATTTTCCATTTGATAAGGCGCCGCGTAGAGCACGGGGCCGAGCGGCGCGAGCGCGAGCACGAGCGAAGTTAACAACAGACGGGGATATTTCATAGTGAGGGGTTTCAACACGCCCCCACTCCTCGCAAATGCTGCCCGCCGGTCAAAAGGGGTAACTACTATTACCAATGATGGGTAGTGCGATTGGGTGTAGCCGCCGGTGTGAGCGAGGTCCGACGGACGGGCGCGTCCACTCGCCCACGCTCGCGGCTACCCTTCACTTTGCCGCCATCTGCTCCACGGCTCCCGGATGATCGTGGAGATAGCGCTGCGCTCCTGCCAGGTCGGTGAGCGACCAGGTTTGGAGCACCGCGCCGAGGGTCTGCAGGCGCAGCTCCGGTTCGACGATGCTCTCGGCCCAGCCGAGAGCGACATCGGGGCGATTGGCGATCAAGGGCTGCAGCGTCGCGATGGCGGCGGCGCCGGCGTCGATTTCGGCGCTGGACTCGAGGCGATTGATCCACGCTGAAGCCGCCACGGCATCCTGCATCACCCAATGCCGCAGGCTTTCCCCGAGCGCGGCACTGCGCTCGGCACCGGCAGGAAGCTGCAATGAAAATTCCGCCAGCCCCGCGGGCTCGGCGCGCGCCCAACCGGCGGTCACACCGCCGAGGGCAACCCGACGCGCGTCGGGGTCGGCAAGCGTGAGCGCGGCCTGCGCGGCGGGTTTCGGTTGATGCTGGGCCCACGACGAAAAAGCGCCGTTGATCCATTCGGTGCGCGCCGACGCCTCGGTTTCGCTGCTCGTGGCAAACTGGGCGGCCGTCGCAAATTCTCCGCGCGCCGCGAGGGCCTGAATCAAGGTGTGCCCGTACGCGTAAGCCTGCGCGGGATCGGCGCGGGTGAGTCGCTCCACCAATTGCCGCGCGGCGTCGGGTGCGCTGGTCGCGCCTTCGATCACCGCCGCGATGGCGGCGTCACGCCCGGGCTCCGCGAGATTTGCGTTCACCCAATCCGCCGCGGCGTCCGGTGCCCGTTCCGCCCAGCCCCGCAAAGACGCATGCTGGAATTTTTCCCGGCGCAGCCGGTTCGGTTCGGCGGCGGCAAGCGCGAGCGCTCCCGCGGCGTCAGTCCGGGCGCGTTCCTCGAGCAAGGCGGCGAGCGCGGCGTCCCGCCGGGCATTGCCGGGAGAAGCAGCCAACCCGCTCCATCGGTCTTCCCAAACGGTCAGCAGGCTGGCGCGGCTCGTCGGGACGAAACCGCCATCAAGCGCCTGGCCGGGCGCTTCTCCCGAACGGGGCAAAGGAGCGATGCGAGCCGGTTCCGCCTCACGCCGCTCCGAGGAAGGAGCTGTCAGTCGCCCGAGCGCGAAACCGACCATCGCCAGCATCGCGGCCGTGAGCACCACCCTGCGACGGGGCGCGGTTGAAGGAGGGCGGGTCTTTGACCCGCCCTGGCTTTCCTCATGGCGCAGCGCGCGCGGTGAACCCCGCAAGGGCGGGTCAGAGACCCGCCCCACTTCGGACGCGGAAGCTTTCCGCGGCTCGTTCACGGCACGGTGATCTGATCGACGTTGCCCAGATCGGCGCCGTTCGACTCGAGGCGAATCGTGTTCGTGCTGTTGTTGTTCAGCGTGACGGTGACGTTGTGGTTCACCCAGGTCGTCCATCCACCGGAAGCGGCGAACGTGATGTTTTGGGCGACGCCGTTGATCAAGAGGCGGCCGGTGCGCGCGGTCGAGCCGTTGGCGTAGCGGATCGCGAGGGTTTTGCTGCCGCCGCCATTGCCGTCGACGTTGTTGAGCTGCATCGAGCCGCCCGTCGTCGGGAAGTTAAGGTAACTGCTGCCGAGGAAACCGCTGTTCGTGGTCTCGGTGACGGTGCCGCCAGCGAGCACGGCGGACTCGGCTTGATAAGTGTCCGCGCCGCCACCGCCGGGAGGAACCGTGAGGCCGGCGAGGGAGTTCAGGTAGTCCTCGATGTTCGGGTAACCGTTGCCGTTCACGTCGCCGTTGTGGTCGGCGACATTGGGATTCGTGCCGTTGGCGGTTTCCCAAGTGTTGGGCATACCGTCGTTGTCGGTGTCGGTCGGCGCCGTGCCGCCCGCGACAGGGCCGGGGCCGCTGATCGGCGCATCGTTTTCGTTGGTCGGAATCTGGCCGAGCGTGCCGAGCGACTGCAGTTCGGCGATGTAGCGGTTGTCGACGCGATCGCGGCGGGGTTTCGTGACGCCGACGTTCGCGACAACGTGGCTGTAGGCCTGCTGCGCCGTCAGAAGTCCGCTGACCATCGGGTAGGCAAACGGCGTGGTTCTCCAAGTCACGGGACCATACGCAGCCTGCGCCAGCACCGTGCCGTCGAGCACGCCGTTGCGGTTTGAGTCCTGGAAATTGCCCGACGCGTAGAGGGTGAAGTTCGCATTCGCCCGGGAAAAGGCGGAGATCGAAGTCTGCGGACCGTTGATGAAGTAGCTGTTGATCACGTTGGCGCTCGAGAGACCAGCGGAGTCGCCGGCGATGTAGCCCCCACCACCGCCCCAGTTGTAGACGACGGTGTTCACGAATTCGTTTTTGCCCTTCACCTTCGGGTTGCGCGTGTGGTTGTCGATGTAGAGGCAGCGGATGATGCTCACGCCGCCATCGGTCTCCATGAGGCCGCCGCACGAATGCGTCTGCAGGCCCATCGCGATCATGCAGTCCTGGAGCGTGATGTTGCTGCCGGTGCCGCTGATCGAAAACGTTTCGTCGCGGCCCCACGAGGTCGAGAGGTGGTCGAACATCATGTTGTTGCCCTCCGCGATCGTGACGCAGTCCTTGCCGCTGTCGCCGCCGATGCCCATGCGGATGCGGAGGTGGCGGACGACGATGTTGTTCGCGTTGGAGAACGAAACGCCGTTCCCGTAAATCGTGATGCCGTCGCCGGGAGCCGTGTGGCCCGCGACCGTGAGATTGGGCGAGAAGACGATGCGGCTGGTGATGTTGATGATGCCGCCGACCCGGAAGACGACGTAGCGGTTGGGCTGGCTGACCGCGTCACGGAAAGAGCCGGCGCCGCTGTCGTTGAGATTCGTGACGACGTAGACGGAGCCGCCGCGGCCGCCGGGCGCGTTGGCGCCAAAACCTTGGGCGCCGGGAAACGAAGGAACCGCAGCAAGGCGGCCGACACCGAGAAGCGCCAGGAGCGCGAGCGAGGAGATCAGTTTATTCATGGGGTTGGGGGAACAGGAAAGAACGGCCGAAACGGCAGAGGTTCGCCGCGGCATGAAACGAAATGAAGCATTCGTGGGGTATCGAACGCGGGGCCAAGCCAACGAGCGCGCCACAAGCGTGGCAAGAACCTGAATTGGTTAGGGAAAAATCCTGAAACGAAAACGGGAAGGGCCGCGCGGGGCCCCTCCCGTGAAGGATCGGGTCGACGCGCTGCAGGAGCGACTCTGCGCCGCGACGACAGGCGGGCCCGATGAGGTCGCGGCGTAAAACCGCTCCGACCGTTCAAACGGGGTTAAGGCCGCAGGTGAACTGGGTTGTCTCGAACCAACAACCGGCCCGATTACATGATTGTTAGGCAAAACGACCGTCACACGGCTCGCTCGTCGACTCTGACCGGGGATTTTTCGCTATCTCGTGTGCGCCGGCGCCGGGCTGACGCTCTCGCGTTTCAGTCCGCGCGTCATCAGCGCCGACAAGGCGTCCGCCGGTTTTTTTCCCTCGAAAAGAATCGCGTGAATCTCGAGCAGGATGGGCGCGTCGATTTTGCGTTCCCCGCAAAGCTCCGCGAACGACTGGGTCGTCTTGTAGCCCTCGACCACGGTTTTCCGGCCATCGAGCAGTTCCGCGACGACGCGGCCTTCGCCGATGAGTTTTCCGAATTCGCGGTTGCGGCTCCATTCGCCGTGACAGGTCGCCACCAGATCGCCGAAGCCGCTGAGGCCGTAAAACGTTTCCGGCTGCGCCCCAAGCGCCGTGCCGACCCGCACCATTTCCGCCAGTGCGCGGGTGAGGAGCGAGGCCCGGGCGTTGTCGCCGAGCTTGAGCCCGTCGCAGCAACCCGCGGCGATCGCGTAGATGTTTTTCAAACTCGCGCCATATTCCACGCCGGGCAGATCGTCGCTGGTGTAAACCCGCAGGCGCGCCCCGCTGAGCGCGGTCTGCAAATCCGTGACGGCCGGAGCGATCTCAGCCGCAGCCAGCACCATCGCCGCCGGCAATCCGCGTGCGACCTCAGCGGCATTCGTCGGACCCGTCAGAGATCCCACCAGACGGCCTGGCAGCACCGCCGCCATCACTTCCGAAGGCCGCAGATGCGTTCCCAGCTCCAACCCCTTCGCGAGACTGACCATCAAACGGAAGGAAACGCCCGCCGTACCCGCCTCCCTCACCCGTTCGCACGTCGCGCGCAACGCCTGCGAAGGACACGCCAGCAGCACCACGTCCGCCTTCGCGAGGGCGGCCTTCAAGTCGGCGGTCACCTCGAGCGACGCGGGCAGCGGAATGCCGGGCAAATACTCCCGGTTCTCCCGCGCGGTCGTCAACGCGGCCGCCTGCTCGACCCGACGCGGAACGAGAATCGCCGCGTGACCGGCGCGCGCGAGGTGCAGCGCGAACGCTGTTCCCCAGGCTCCGGCTCCGACGACGCAGAAGTTCATGGAAGTTGGTTAGCCGCGAAATGCCGGAAATACACGAAAAAGATCAGTGCACCCGGCACATGCCCTATTTCAGGAACGCGGGAATCTTCTCCCCTGCAATCATCTGCTCGAAGGTCTCGCGGGCGTTCACCAGTTCGAAGCTGCTTCCACGAACCAGGACCTCGGCGGCCATGGTGCGGGTGTTGTAGCGGTTGGCCATGACGTACCCGTAGGCGCCGGCGCTCATGAAAGCCACCAGCTCACCCTCGCCCACCTCCTGAACCTGACGGTCCTTCGCGAAACAATCGCCGCTTTCGCAAATGGGCCCGACGATGTCGGCCACCAGCGCGCGGCGCGACGAGTCGCGATGGACCGGCACGATTTCGTGATAGCTGTCGTACATCGCGGGACGCACGAGGTCATTCATTGCCGCGTCGACGATCAGAAAATTCTTACCCGCTCCCCGCTTGAGATGCTCCACCCGCGAGAGCAGCACCCCGGCGTTGGCGACCATGAAGCGACCGTGCTCGAGGAGAACCTTGAGCCCCAGCGGCTGGAGCAACGGCACAAGCGCCGCGCCATACGTTTCGGGCGTGAGCGGACGCTGGTCCGGCGCCTGCGCGTCCCACCAGGCGGCCTGGCCGCTCGCGAGCGCGTCCTTGTAGACGATGCCCATCCCGCCACCGATCGAGAAATAGGTGATCCCGTACTTCGCCTTCAGCTCGGCGGCAAACGGCGCCACCTTCTGCACCGCCTCGACAAACGGGCTCACCGACGTGAGCTGCGAGCCGATGTGCATCTGGACGCCCTTGATCAGCAGATTCGGATACTTCGAGGCCGCCTCATAGGCGGCGGCGGCGTGCTTCAGCGGGATGCCGAACTTGTTGCCGCTCTTGCCGGTCGTGATCTTCGCGTGCGTGTGCGCGTCGACATCGGGATTGATGCGGATGGCGATCGGCGCCTTCACCCCGAGGGTGCCGGCCACGTGGTTGATCCGGGCCAGCTCCGGCTCGCTCTCGACATGAAAGGCGAAAATCCCGTTCTGCAGCGCCAGCTTGATCTCCGCCTCGGTCTTGCCGACGCCGGCGAAGACGCTGCTCTTCACATTCGCGCCCGCTGCCAGCACCCGGCGGATTTCGCCGCCGCTCACGAGGTCGAAACCGGCGCCGAGGTTCGAAAAGTGACGGAGCACGGCGAGGTTCGAATTCGCCTTCATCGCATAACAAATTTGTACATCCAGCCCCGTCAGCCCCTGCTGCAGCCGGCGGAAATTATCCTCCATCGTGGCCGCGCTGTAGACGTAGGTCGGGGTGCCGTAGAGCTTGGCAACGCCGGCCAGGTCGACCGATTCACAGTGCAGATCATGGCCGGAGTAATGGAAGTGATGCATAGAAAAAAGCGTGAAAGGGCCGACGCTAGTGAGTTTCCCCTTGAAAGAACGACTCAAAATTTTCGATGGTCTCTCCATGCTCCGCGCCCTGCTGAATCATCTTCGTCCCCCGAGCCTCCGGTTCGGGATGAAGCGTGATGGCAGCAGCCGCCTCCGCGATCCGCGGTTCGCCAGCTATCTGACGCAGAGCAACCGCAAGGCCCTCGACACGGATTTCCACGATACCGTGCTCCGCGGCCGGAAATTGATGCGGAATCTTTTCCGCCTCGCCCTCGCCGGAGGCTGCGCCTGGGTCGTCGTCGAAAGCGCCAAAGCGCTGTCGGTTTTTTGATCCGGTCTTCTGCTGTAGGGCGGAAAAAAGGCGGTTGCTGCGTCCCCTAACGCAACAACCGCCACAACACCCTGGATCAGCCTGCAGCGTTTACGCCGCCAGGCTAAGTCGCTCCAGCCGCCGGCCGGAAATGGTTACATGGGCTCGCGCGACCTCGAGGCGCGGCGCGTAGTCGGCGAACAAAAGGCTGCCGACGCCGAGCGCGAAGAACATCGAGGCGCCCAGCGCGACATTGACGAAGAGGACGGGAAACGCGGCGACCGCGGCAAAGAGAAGGACGATATCTGATGTTTTCATGACTGAATGGTTGCTTGCCGATGAAAACACAGCCCGCCGCAAAAAGTTACAGCCCGCGGGAAATTTCCAAAAAAAACGCGCGGTCGAATGACCGCGCGTCGCCAAAATAAAAGAGGGGGGTTTTGCCCAGCTCAGCCCGCCCCGCCACCCGTGCTCGCCGCTTCGGCGCGGAACGCCGCGCGAAGACTGGCCGCGCGAAAATCGCGGTTCATCTGCGCGATGAAATCCTCGCTGATGACCTTCGGGCAGACCGCGCTGCACTCGTAGTAGTTCGTGCAGTTGCCGAAGCCTTCGTCGTCCATCGTGTGCACCATCGCGAGCACACGGCGGTCGCGCTCGGCCTGGCCCTGCGGCAGCAAGCCGAGATGTCCGACCTTCGCCGCGACAAAAAGCATCGCACTCGCGTTCTTGCAGGCCGCGACACACGCGCCGCATCCGATGCACTGCGCCGCATCCATCGCGCGATCGGCATCGCCCTTCGCGATGGGAACGGCGTTCGCATCCGGCGCGGAGCCGGCGCGCGCGGTGATGAAACCGCCGGCCTGCATGATCCGGTCGAAGGAACTGCGATCGACCACCAGATCCTTGATCAGCGGAAACGCCGCGGCGCGAAACGGCTCGATCACGATGATGTCGCCGTCGGCAAAACTGCGCATGTAGGTCTGGCAGGTCGCAATCCCCTTCCCCGGGCCGTGCGGCTTGCCGTTGATCATGAGCGAACAGGTGCCGCAGATGCCCTCGCGACAGTCGTGCGCAAACGCGATCGGCTCCTCGCCCTTCGCCGTAAGCTCGTCGTTCACGACATCGAGCATCTCGAGGAAGGACATGTTCGGGTTCAGGTCCTTCGCGGTGTAATCCTTGAACTGACCGAGCGCCTTCGGCCCGGCCTGCCGCCACACGCGAAGCGTGACGCTGATGAACGGAGTGGAAGATTCGGCAACCATGGCGGGGGGTTTCGTCGGGCTTATTTGTAGTTTCGGACGCTCATCTTCACGAATTCGTAGTTGAGCGGCTCGATGTTGCGGACAGGCGGCTTGCCCGGACCTTGAAATTCCCACGCGGCAACGTGCGCGAAATGCTCGTCGTCGCGCTTGCATTCGCCATCGGGATGCTGGTGTTCCTCGCGGAAATGGCCGCCGCAGCTTTCCTCTCGGGTGAGCGCGTCGAGGCACATCAGTTCGCCGAGCTCGATGAAATCGGCGACGCGGCCGGCCTGCTCGAGCGATTGATTGAGCGTTTCGGCCGAGCCGGGGACATTGACGCTCGCCCAGAATTCCTCGCGCAGCTTCGGGAGTTCCTCGAGCGCCTTTTCCAGCGTCGCCTTCGTGCGCGCCATGCCGCAGCCGTCCCACATGATCTTGCCGAGCTTCTTGTGGAAATAACTCACCGGCTGCCTGCCCTTGAGCCCGAGGAGACGGTCGCTCATCGCGCGGACATTGTCCTCCGCCGCTTTGAATTCCGGAGCATCGGTCTTCGGCCGCGCCGCCGGCTTCTGGTCCGCGAGATAGTTGCCGATCGTGTAGGGAACGACGAAGTAGCCGTCGGCCAGACCCTGCATCAGCGCCGAGGCGCCGAGCCGGTTGGCACCGTGGTCGGAGAAGTTGGCTTCGCCGAGGACGAAGAGACCCGGGACATTCGACATCAGGTTATAGTCCACCCAGAGCCCGCCCATCGTGTAGTGGACCGCGGGATAGATCCGCATCGGCACCTTGTAGGCGCTCTCCGCGGTGATCTCGTGGTAGATGTCGAACAGATTGCCGTAGCGCTCGCGCACGCCGTTTTCACCGAGGCGTTTGATCGCGTCGGCAAAATCGAGATAAACGCCGAGGCCGGTCGGACCGACGCCGCGACCTTCGTCGCACACGCGTTTGGCCGCGCGCGACGCAATATCCCGCGGCGCGAGGTTGCCGAAGCTCGGGTACATCCGCTCGAGGTAATAATCGCGGTCGGCCTCGGGAATGGAGTTCGGGTCTTTTTTGCAGTCCTCTTTTTTCTTCGGCACCCAGATGCGGCCGTCGTTGCGCAGCGACTCGGACATCAGGGTGAGCTTCGACTGATAGTCGCCGCTCACCGGGATGCACGTCGGGTGAATCTGCGTGTAGCACGGATTCGCGAAACACGCGCCGCGCTTGTACGCGCGCCAGATCGCGGTCGCGTTCGAACCGCGCGCGTAGGTGGAGAGATTGAAAACGTTGCCGTAGCCGCCCGTCGCCAGAATCACGGCATCGGCCGCGTAGCGCTTCAGCTCACCGGTGACGAGATCGCGGACGATGATGCCCTTCGCCTGTCCGCCGATGACCACGAGGTCGAGCATCTCGGAATGCGTGTACAGCTCCACTGCGCCGGCGCCGATCATGCGCGAGAGCGCGGAGTAGGCGCCGAGGAGCAATTGCTGGCCGGTCTGGCCGCGGGCGTAAAAGGTGCGCGAGACCTGCGCGCCGCCGAAGGAACGGTTGGCGAGCAACCCGCCGTACTCGCGCGCGAACGGCACGCCCTGCGCGACACACTGGTCGATGATGTTCACCGACACCTCGGCGAGCCGGTGGACATTCGCCTCGCGCGAGCGGTAGTCGCCACCCTTCAGCGTGTCGTAGAAAAGCCGGTGCACGCTGTCGCCGTCGTTCTGGTAATTCTTCGCGGCATTGATGCCGCCCTGCGCGGCAATCGAGTGGGCGCGGCGCGGGCTGTCGTGAAACACGAAGCACTTCACCTTGTAACCGAGCTCGGCGAGCGTGGCCGCGGAGGAGGCGCCGGCGAGGCCAGCCCCGACGACGATGACCTCGTACTTCCGCTTGTTGGCCGGATTGACGAGCTTCATGTCCACGCGGTGCTTCTTCCACTTTTCTGCGAGCGGACCGGCTGGAACTTTGGAATCGAGAATGGCCATGGCGGGGTCGGAAAAAATTAGCGGGCGACGAGGGCGGCGGCGCGAACCTCGGGTCGCGGCTGCAACTTGCCGAGCAGCACGGCGCCCGGGATCGCCAGATTGCCCAGAAAATACGCCGTGCAGAACACGATCGAAATCAGGCGCAGCGCCCGCGCCCACTTGTTCGAACGGAGGCCGAGCGTCTGAAACAAACTCTCCAGTCCGTGCAGCAGGTGGAAGCTCAGCAACCCCACGGCGATAATGTAGAAGATCGAGACCGCGACGTTTTGAAAACCGAGGATCACCATCGAATGCACGTCGGGCACGTCCGTTCCCGCCCGAACCGCGGGGATGCCGAGAATGCCGTAGTCATGCACCATCGTGTAATGCTTGAGCGAGTCCTTGAACGTCTCCTTCTGCGCGGCGCCGACGGTGAAATGCGCCAGGTGGTAAATGACGAACGCCAGCACGATGTACCCGGTCCAGCGCATGGTGCGTGAGGCCAGGGTCGCGCGGACCGTGTGATTGACTCCGTAACGCGGACCATCGCCGCGGGCGCGCCGGTTTTCGAGGGTGAGCACCGTCGCCGCCCAGATGTGAATCGCGACACTGACGATCAGAAAAATGCGGCCGACCCAAAGCGAAGGTCCCGTGGCGTGAAGGAAGTACGCGTAGCCGTTGATCGCATCCGGCGTGGAGAAGACCTGCAGGTTGCCCACGAGGTGGACGATGACGAAACCGATCAGGACGATGCCCGTCAGCGCCAGGAGAATTTTCCGGCCGATCGAGGAGCGAAAGAGAAAGCCAACAGGATTCATTGCGAGGGTTTGCGTTGGGGAAGGGGGCGCAAAGCGCTACGGAAAATCTGTCACGCTTCCGGGGAAGTAAAGAAGCGCGCGCACCGGTCCGAGACTAATTAGCGAACCTTACCTTTTTCAGAAGCCCGGTTCCGCGAGCAGGAACGGACATTCCAAAAGCGAAGAGCGCGAGAAAACTCATCCCGGCTAGTTTCTCCCCAGGGGCGCTGCGACCGGCGCTCCCGTTTTGGGCAGCAGTGCACGTTCCTCCGGCAACAGGTGACTGCGCGACACCCGCTCGAGAATCGCACTGGCGTCTTTTCCCGCCGCCGCCAGCAGCGAACCATAAACCAAGGATCCTTTTTGGGACCGGCTCAGCAGTTCGACCTGTCGGGCGGAAAGAAGGCCCAGCGCGTCCGCCGCGGATTTTTCGCGGGATCTCAGCAGCAAGCCGGCGGCCAGCTCCTCGGCGAGCGCCTCGGGACGCGTCAATGCTGACTGCGCGGCCTTGCGCGCTTCGGCGTCGCTCTGGCCGGTGACCACCGCCGCATAGGTCCGCAGCGCCTGGGCCGTGGCATCCCCGGGAAAAAGTTGGGCGCGGCGATGGACCAGCTCCCAGTAGCGGGCGCTTTTGTCGGCCGTCGCCGCCCGGGCGAGCAGCTCCATCCACGCGGATTGCTCGCGTGGAAAATCCCGCACGATCCGCGTGAGCACGCGTTCGCTTTCATCCGGCCAGCCCCAGATCGCGCACAACCGGTTGAGCGCTTTAAGCGTGGGCAGCGAGGGGGACGCCAGTTCGATGGCGTCCGCGAAGGTTTCCTTGGCGTTGGCGACCGTGGCGCGCTCGCGTTGCACGCGTGCGGCAAAAGCCAGTTCGAGGGGCTCGCCCGAAAGTCGTCCCCACGCCCCCTCGGCGATCAGCTGGCGCAGAAGGCGCCAGTCGCGCAGCTGAATCGCTGCGCCCGCGCGGGCCGCCAGCACGAGGGACGCGTTTTGCACCGAATTTTCCTGCGTCGAGAGCCACACCAGCGCTTCGCGCGCAAGGCCCCGCGAAACCATCCAATCCGCGAGAGCAGCGGCGTCTTCCGCCGATGGGTGTGGCTCGGCCTTCATGTGATCCACCAGCGGAAACGTCACCGGTGTCCCGATCTTCCAGGATCCCGGCGGCAAAATCCGCGAGGCCAGTTCCCGCGCACCCGGGCCGTCGTTGCCCTGGGGCAGCACGGCCAGCAACGAAAGCGTGGCGTGAATGCGCAGGTTTTCGCCGCGCGCGATTTGCTCCAGTTCGGCGCGGGCCGCGGACTCCACCGCCGGATCGCGCGAGCGCAGCCGCAAGCTCGCCAGGGTGAGTTTTGTCCTCGTGTTGTCCGGTTCCAACGCAGCCATCGCCTCGAGGTGCTGCTGAAGTTCGTCGGCCTTTCCTTCCGCCAGCGCCACTCCTGCCGCGACGCGATGGTAGGCCAGGGTGGATTTACCCGTTGTTGACACTTGGGCCAGGGCTTCGCGGCCCTCCGCGGGGCCCTCCAGCCGCAACGCCGCGCTGGCAAATTTGAGCGCAATTTCATCGTCGCCCGGGGCGAGCGCGGCCGCCTCCCGCCAACGCCCGACTGCAATCGGCGAGTTGGCGGCCTCGTAAAATTCCGCCAGCGCCCGGCGGGCCGTCAGGCTGTGCGGACTCACCTGCACCGCCTGCTCGAGCGTGAGTTGCGCGCGGAGATAATCCCGTTGTTCCAGATGGCTTTGCACCCGCGCGCGGGTGCGGCCCTCCAGCCACGCGGCTCCAAAATGGTAGACCGCCACACCGCCCGCCACTGCCACAATCAGGACTCCGGCCCCGATGAAAACCCAACGACGCCGGCGGCGCACCCGTTGCTCCCGAGCCTCCGCTGGCTCCTCTTCATCGCGATCGGATCGTGCCGATGACAGCCAGTCTCGCCACATGCTTTGCCCCTACAGAAAGCTCCGCGGGAAAGAGGCTGTCACGTCCAAAGTCGGCGCTCCCTGCGTAGTTCCCCACTCTTGCCGCCACCTGCTTTGTGCCGAAGCTATCCCCATCGAATGAAAACCCGCCTTCAGCTCTCGACCTTACTCCTTGCCGCCGTCGCGCTGGTCCCGGTCGTGCAGGCCCAGGTCACCATCACCAGCGTCACGTACGGCACGATGGTCGACGGCGCCAACACGAACAATCAGGGCAACAACAATCTCGATTTTCAGAATCAATACACTCCCGTCCTTCAAGTCGGCACCGGCATTGGCGCCTACCGTTTCGATGGACCGACGGCCACCAGCATCGTGACCCGCCGCAACACCGGCGTGGGCAATTCGAACAACACCACGATTTTTTACCAGTATGACGGCAGCAATAACGAAATCGGGGAATACGAAAACTCGATCCAGAACAGTTTCCTGAGTTCGAATTTGACCGAGGGTCTGCGCAATCCCTTCGCGAACGGCAATAACTCCGACGAAACCAACATCGAGCGCATCGATTTCTACCTGCCAAACTACGTGGTTCGCGCCACCGACGCCCTGGTCTTTTTCGATTTGGAAAACACCGGCAACTTTGGCGACGGTTTCCGGATCGCGGCCTTCTCAGCGCTCGGCACCGTGAATGGTTTTGCCAACGCACCCTCCACCTACGTGAACTCGGGCCTGCTGGTCGCCGCCGATTCTTTCGGTCCGGCGGTCAACTCCCCCACCGGCGGCACCAACGGCAACTTCGAGCGCGTCACCTACACCAACGGTGACGATCTCAGCGGCACCGTGGCCAACGGCAACATCGTCGACATCGGCAACGGGCTGAATCTGGTGGGTATCATGATCCGGTTGTCCGATCTCGGCGTCACCGCCGGCACGACGATCCAGGGTTTCTCCCTGATGGGTGGCGACGTCGTCGCTGCAAACGCAGCCCAGTTGGTGAACTGGAACAGCACCACGAACTATCTTACCAACACCAGCGCAGCTGGCGTCGGCAACATGGACTTCATGTCCTTCGGCGCCACGGTCGCCCGTCCGGTCCCGGAACCCTCCACCTACGGCATGATCTTGGTGGGCGCGGCGCTCGCCGCCTGGATGTGGCGTAAACGGAAGCTGGCCGCGCCGGTCGCAGCCTAAGCCCGCGCTCCCCCCCCGGCTCACCGCGCCAGCGGCTTGAGCAGTGCGAACTTTCCGCTCGCCGCGGGAGCAATGAATTTCCGCCGGAACGCGCTGACCCGCGCGCTGCCGCCCAGCATCCGCCCCAAGTCCGCTTCGATGTCGCGGTGCGGTCCGGATTCGTCGGCGACGTAGTGGAAATCCCAGCGCGTCGCCCCCGTCTGCACGAGCGAGTAGTGCCAGCAGGCGAAATCCACCGGCAGTGCCGCATCCACGTCACTGACCGAGACCAGAGACCCGTCGGGCCGGAAATGGAGATTTCCCTCGCGCCCGAGCAGGCGGAATCCCGTGTCGAATTTTTGCACGACATCCCCCGTGTGATACCGCAGCAGTGGCATCGCCTCGCGATCGCGGGTCGTCACGTAGATTTGAAAAACATCCGGGTTGGCGCCCCACGGGACGAGTTCGATGAACGCGTTGGCATCGATCACGTGCGAATCATCCTTGAACGCCTCGCCGACAAAAAGGTATCCGGCCTCGGTCGAACCATAGAGGTCGACCTGCGGCGCCGGGAATTCCTCCGCGATGCGCCGCCCGTGCTGCACGCTGGCCTTGCCGTAGGTGAGAATCACCGCGCGCAGGCTCGGCACGCGCACGCCGCGTTTCTTCGCCGCCCGCGCGAGCAGGGAAAGGTAGACCGGCTCGCCCTCGAGCACCTCAGGTTGCGTCGCCTGCAGTTCGAGCACGATCCGGTCCCACTCCGCTTCCGGAAACGCGAACGGGTCGCTCGAAAGGTTCAGGTAAACCGTCCCGTCAAAATACCGGTGCGGAAACGGATGGTCCTCGTAAGGACAGAGGTTGCTGGAGCAGCCGACAGGCGCGAGGACGCACTTTCGATACGGCCGCCCCACGAACTGGCGCAGAATCGGGGAGGCGAGATAGGCGCGCTCCGTCTGCGCGTTCCACCAGCCATCTTCCATGATCACCGTCATCGGGCCGCTGGTGGTCCCGGAGGTGGACTCGTACTCGAAACGCTTCGTCTGCAACCCGCGCTCCACCTCGGCGTAGTCGCGGAAAAACGCCTGATGTCCCTCGCTCACGATATCCTTTTTCGAAAGCGCGGGGATTTCACGGTAACACGCCCAGCGCAGCGGCTCCGTGTGCAACGGAAAACGCCTGCCATACAGCGGACTCCGCTCGTAGATCTTGCGAATCTCCTTTTCCAGCGGGGCTGGCACCCGCCCGGCTTCGGCCGGGCCGAGCGTGGCGGGAAGATTGGCAAAAAGCGGAGCGGTCATCAGGGAAGTAGACGTCGAGGTAAGCGGCGGACGAGGCGAAGTCAAACGGGAGCACGGCACGCCCGGCTCGATGCTGTAGGACCGGCTTTACGCCGCGACCGTTTGCCGGCGCTCCAGGTCGCGGCGTAAAGCCGCTCCCAAGTCAAAAAGTCCCCAACCACTTTCACCCGCGTCCTCCACGCGCCCGCCACCACGGCTCGAAGTGCATCAAGGCGCAAACGACCAGGCTGTGCGTGATCCTGCCGGCGCGTGCCCACGCAAGAACCTCATCGACCGGCGCGGTTTGCACCTCGATCTCCTCGTCGTGATCCCAGCCAAGCGGCGCGCGCAATTCCGCGTCCTCGATGAGGACGAAATGACAGCGATTGTTTTGAATCGCGGGATTCGGATGCACCGAGGCCAGCAGGCGCGCGTTGCTGCCCACAAAACCGGTTTCCTCCCGCAGCTCGCGCATTCCCGCGGCCAGCGGATCCTCGCCGGCATCGATGATGCCGCCGGGAATTTCGAGCGAGAATTCATTCGTGCCGAAGCGAAACTGCCGGACGAGCACCAGCCGGCCATCGGGGGTGAGCGCGATGATGTTGCACCAATCGCGGGAGTTGATGACGACGAACTCCCGCTCCACTTCGCGCACCGGATGGCGGTAGCGAACGCCGAGGACATCGAGGATGCGCGTCTCGAGGCGCGTCGTTTGCGCAAGCTTCTCCCAGCGAGCCGGACCGGCGGACGAATTCATCGGGCAAAAAAAATGCCTCCCGGCCGCGAAGGCGAGGAGGCATTCAAAAGGGACGGGGAGAAATTATTTCGCGGGCAGCTTGATCTTCTGGCCCACGTGCAGCTTCGAGGAATCGACTCCCGGATTGACGGCGGAAATGTCGCTCGCCTTGAGACCCTGCGCCGCCGCGATCTTCGAGAAGGTGTCCCCCGCTTTGATCACGTACTCATCAGGTCCCGCCACGACCGGCTCGCTGGATTTTTTCCCCGCAACCGGAGCGGCTTTTTTCTGAGCTTCCATCTTGGTCAGCTCCTCGCGCAATTTCGCGAGTTCATTGCCCACCGTGTTAAAGCCGTCCTGGGTCTGGCGCGCGTAATCGACGATCGTCTTGTTGGCCTTCGCGGCATCCGCGGCGGCACTGGTCGCCTGGGCCTCGATGCTTTCGATCTTCGCGATTTTCTCTTCGTGCGCGGCGACGCTCTTGTTGACTTTCGAAAGAGTGACGGCCGCGTAGGCCGCCAGCAACAGCGCGGCAACGCCGACAATGATGCCGCCAACCGGAAGCATGCTGTTATTTTCGCGAGAAATAGTGTCCATGGGTGTTAGGAAAAACGCAGGAGAAGAGGATTCACTAGGCTAGGCAAGCAGAGATTACTCACAGTGGAGCTCGGGCGGCGCGGCGCGCGCTCCAGAGTTAACGTTGACAGATGCAGCGAAGGGGCGTGCGCTCCGACCCTCGTGCACGGGGTGTAGCTTAGTCTGGTAGAGCGCCTGGTTTGGGACCAGGAGGTCGTAGGTTCGAATCCTATCGCCCCGACCACGAAATCTCCCGGGCACACGTCTGCAGCCCGCGATCAGCGGCGTCCGGCGCCAGACTGCGCCCGCATGATTTTCAATGCCGAGCCGTGCACGCGGGTGGAGCTCCAACGAAGCTTCGGGTCCACCTCTCCATCCAAGGACAGGACGACCGCCTTAATTTCGCCTGGAAAGGCGGACCGGGTTCGCTGATGAACCGGATGAAAATCCGCCGCTTAAATTTTCGCGCTCTCGTTTCGAACGGGCGCGCGACTTTCCGACCTTACTTTTTCGCGGGCGCGAACTGGATGGCGGCCGGCGCCGATGGCGCAGCCGAAGCATCTTTTGCGGGTTCGGTCACCGCGGGCGCAGGCAAACTGGCGCGCAAGCTGACCGCACGCTGTGTCCAAGGACTCATCGGATCGATCTGCATCAGAAGTTCGGAATATTTTTGCACGTCGGCAGCCGCGCCGGCTTCCGACGCAATGCTCGCGAGATGGTAACCCGCCTCGATGCGCACGCCCTTCAATTGGTTCACGTCGTCCGCGAGCTGCTTCAGCTCGGCGGTGCCTTCAGCCGCCTTGCCGCCGACAACCTTCGTCATGGCGAGACCAAGTTTGGTCCGCGCAGCAAAGGGCCCGTCTTTGAACACGCCCGCCGCTTTCTCGTAGCTGGCGAGAGCCTCGGCCGTTTTGCCCGCCGCGAACGCATCGTCAGCCAGGCGCAGATAGGCGACGCCTGCCAGCGGATGAGCGGGATGAGCGTCGGCAAACGTTTTCAAACCCTCCGGCGTGGTGACCGCCGTGTAAGCCGCCTGCAGTTCCTTCTCCTTGTTATTCTGGCGGTGTTCCCAGAAGCCCACGCCGATGATCATCGCGAGCACCGCGACGCAGAACGCCACGACCAACGCACTGTGCCGGCGCCAGAAAAGCTGCAGCTTGTCCTCAAACGTCAGGATAATCGGGGTCTGCTCCGCGCCGGCGGGGTTGCGGTCATCGCCGGCAGATTGAGGATCAGAAGGGAGAGCGGTCATGGGCATGCGCGGAAGGTTTTGGAAAACGGAACGGGAACGAGAGCAAAACCCCGGGACCGTGTAAATGCCGGAAAACAGTGGGTACTGGCTCAGTCTGGCCTTAATCGAAGACGACTGTTTTCCGACCGTACACCAGCACCCGGCTTTCGAGGTGCCAGCGCACCGCTTGGGCCAGCACGGTTTTTTCCAGGTCCCGGCCCTTGCGAATCAGGTCTTCCACCCCATGGCGGTGCGTCACCCGCGCCACATCCTGGTTGATGATCGGGCCTTCATCGAGGTCCGGCGTCGCGTAATGCGCAGTCGCCCCGATGAGTTTCACGCCGCGGGCGTGCGCCTGGTGGTAAGGACGCCCGCCCGCAAACGCCGGCAGGAACGAGTGATGGATGTTCATCACCGGACAGCCGAGCTTCGCCAGAAACTCCGCCGAGAGCACCTGCATGTAGCGCGCGAGGATGACGAGCTCGATGCCCAGCTCCCGCAGGATCGCGAGCTGGCGCGCCTCCGCCGCGGCCTTGTTCTGCGGATTCACCGCGACCACATGAAACGGCAAACCATATCCGCGCGCCGCCGGGGCGAGGTCCTCGTGATTCGAAATCACCGCCGCCACCTCCCCCGCAAACTCGCCGGCCCGCCAGCGGAGCGCGAGGTCATGAAAACAGTGGTCCGCCTTCGAAACAAAGATCGCCACCCGCGGGCGGCTGGCGGAATCGGTCACCCGCGCGTTCATCCCCAGCGAAGCGGCAAAGGCGAGAAATGCGGAAAGATCCGCGCGGTGCGATTCGCGGGCGGGAACCCATTCGACGCGCTGGAAGAAAATCCCCTCCTCCATGTCGCGATGCTGGTCGGCGTGAAGAATGTTGCCGCCGCGTTCGAAGATCCACCCGGCCACCCGCGCGACCAGCCCGGGCTGGTCGGGGCCGTGGAGGAGTGCGGTCAGGGTCGGGGACGGAACCATGGCGCGCGGAGCAAACGAAAAAGGCCGTGCGTTGTCACGCACGGCCTCAACCAGAAGAGACACCCCGGCGGGTCACCCGCGACGCCGCCGGGGCGCTCCTCCAAAGTTATTTCATTTTCACTTCGTAAACTTCCACCAGCGCCGTGCCGGTGCCGCCGTTCACGCCGTTCACCACGACGGTGTAGGGGCCGGGATTGAGCACCACGAGCACCGCGGCGTCCGCACTGTTGGCGGCGAGGGGAAACGCACCGGCGATCGCCGCCGCCTGGCTCAGCGCGGCATTGTTGCCCCAATCGTCGTTGCTGCCGACCACCGCGCCCTTGCTGTCGACGATCGTGACGGTGGGATTCGCCAGCGTCCCGTTCGGCAGGCCGAAGTTCGCTAGCGTCGGACCGACACCGCGCACCAGCACCACCCGGGGCTGCGTGCCTTCCACGATGAAGCCGTTGATCAAAACGTCCTGGCCCGTTCCCACGCGACCGCGGCTGCTCGAAGCGGAGATCATGCCACCGTTGATCGCGACCGGCAGCGGCTCGGAATACATGTAATCGTCGGCGACGACGACATCCGCACCGGCACCCACGTTGTCGATCACACCGGCGCCGAGCACGGCGGTGCCGTGCGTGACCTGCACGCGAGCCGCCCGTTCGCCGGCATCGAAAAACACCCCGACGAAGGAGAGGCCGTTATTGGCGACCGGGGCCGCGAACTTTCCGAGCGAGGCGCCACTGGACGCGAAGAACTCGATCGTGGAACTGCCCGCGATGTCGACGTCGCAGAAAACCACGCCGAACGCATTCACCGTCGCCGCCACCGCCGGGCTCGACGGCACAAAGAAGGTCGTGTCGACGACCGTGCTGCCGATCGGCGAGAACAGGCGCTCCGCGGTGAAGGTGCGGAAGGAGGTTGTGTAACTCGGATCAATGTCGCCGAAGCGCACGACGGTAAGGGTGGGATTGCCGATTTTCGCGCTGTTCGTCACGCCGGCGCCGGGCGAGTTGAAGACGGCGCCGCGCGGCGTGGTGGAGTTGAAAAAGCCGGCGGGCATGAGGAAGGGACGCGAGACCGTGTCGGCCACGCCGTCCCAGTTGATATTGCGAAAACCACCGGCGAGGGGTCCCGCGACCGCGCCATTGTTGGCGCCCAGCTTCGCGCGAAACGCATCGACGGCGGCCTGGATGTCCGCCGGCGCGGCGCCGGCTCCGGTGGTGACTTGCGGAGCGGCGAAGACAGAACTGACAGCGGCCAGCAGGGAGAAGGCTGCGAGGAGGGAGTTGGATTTTTTCATTGGAGGAGTCACCGCTCGTCGAACCAGGTTGGCCTTGAGTGGCCGGGTCTCTGGCGCAGCCGCCGCGGTACTTCCTTGTTTTATCAGGACGTCGCGGAACCGGCCATACGACGTCCGGGGGAGTCCCATCCTTCCGTTCTGTTACCATCCCGGTTTTGAGGTCCGACGCGCGAACCCTACCAACGAGACATGTCCCCCATGACGACCCGCCGTTTTTCCGAGCGCGGCACCCAGCGCCTCAACACCCAATCCCTGCGCGCGCTCCTCAAGGTTCTCCCGGCCATCTACGAGGAAACCAATCTCGCCCGCCTGCCCGCCACGTTTGCGAAAGCCCTGTCCGCCCTCTTCGCCGGCGAAGCCCATGGGGTCATGGTGCGCGAATTCATCCACCAGCAGCGGTACTGGTATCTGCAGCCCTCCGCGGCGGAACGCGGCGCCACCACTCCCGAGCTGCTTTGCAGTTTTCGCGAATGCGTCCCGGCCAACCCGTTTCAGCTCACCGGCAGCAACGCCGCGCTCGCGCTCATCAATGTGGTGACCCGCGCCAGCCTTCACCCGCTCGACCACTACCAGAACTTCTACCGTCCACTCGGGCCGGAAAACGATTTCGATGTCGAACTCCGGCACCGCGAAGCCGTGATCTGTGCGGCGATCGTGCGGCACAACCGGGAGTTCTCCCCGCAGGAATGCGCGCTGATGAACGCGCTGCGTCCCCATTTGCAGCAGGCCTGGCGAAACGCCGAGGCGTTCGAGGATTTGAAAGCGCGGGTCGCGGCGAGCGGCGTCACGATGCCGCAATGGAACTCGGCGCTGCTGGAAACGCGTTTTGAACTTACGCCGCGCGAAGCCGAGGTGCTGATCTGGATCGCGCAGGGAAAAACCAACAGCGATGCCGCCGCGATCCTCGGGATCACGGCTCACACGGTGCGCACGCATTTGGAGCACGTCTTCGCCAAACTCGGCGTCGAAACGCGCCACGCCGCCAGCCTCTGCGCGCTGGAGGTGCTGGGATTGCATGGCGAGACAACACCAGCAGCGCTGGCCGCCTGCGCTTGACCTACCCCGCGACTGGTTGCGAGGGCCGGATGCAGTCGCGGGATAAACCCGCTCCTACAGTTGTTGCCGGGCGACGCCGCCCGTCGCGTCAGACCAGGTTCACGTTGCCCTTGAAATGCTGGATCGGCTTCACGCCGACGTGCTTTTCGCGGAGCGCACGGATGCCCTGGATCGCCGCCTGCGCGCCCGTGATCGTCGTCATGATGCAGACGTTGTGGGCGTAGGCCGCGGAACGGATCTGGTTTTCGTCGCGACGCGGGATCATGCCGCCGGGCGTGTTGATCACCATCTGGATCTGCCCGTTCTTGATCATGTCGACCGCGTTCGGCCGGCCTTCGGCAATTTTCGCGAGGCGTTTCACCGCCACGCCTGCATCGGCGAGGCTCTTGGCCGTGCCGCTCGTCGAGTAGATCACGAAACCGAGCGCCTCGAGACGACGCGCGATCTCGATCGCATTCGTCTTGTCGGCGTCCTTCACGCTGAGAAACACGTTGCCCTTGATCGGCAGTCCGGGTTTCGCCGCGGCCTGCGCCTTCGCGAACGCCACGCCGAGATCCGCGTCGATGCCCATGACTTCGCCGGTCGAGCGCATCTCGGGTCCGAGCGTGATCGTGGCGCCGGGGAAACGAACGAAGGGAAACACCGCTTCCTTCACGCACCAGTGTTTCGGCGTCTGCTCCCGCGTGAAACCGAGGTCCTTCAGCTTCATCCCCGTCATCACTTTCGCCGCGAGTTTCGCGAGCGGAATGCCCATCGCCTTTGCGACAAATGGGACGGTGCGCGACGCGCGCGGGTTCACTTCGAGGACATAGAGATCACCGTCCTTGATCGCGAACTGGATGTTCATCAGTCCGATGACCTTGAGCTCCTTCGCGAGCGCGTAGGTCGCGCGGCGCACGGTCTCGAGCATCGGCGTCGCCAGCGTATGCGGCGGCATCACCATCGCCGCGTCGCCCGAGTGCACGCCGGCAAACTCGATGTGCTCGAGCATGCCGCCGATCACCGAGGTCTCGCCATCGCTGATGCAGTCGACATCGAGCTCGATCGCATCCTCCAGGAACTTGTCGATCAGCACCGGCTTGCCGGGCATCACGTCGAACGCCTGGCGGATCACCGCCTTGAATTCTTCCTCGCTGTAAACGATGAACATTCCGCGGCCGCCGAGCACGAACGACGGACGCAGCAGCACCGGGAATCCGACTTGATGCGCAAACGTCAGCGCTTCGGTTTCGTTGAGCGCGGTGCGGTTCGCCGGCTGCTTGAGGCCGATCTTGTTGAGCACCGCCGCGAAGAGCTTCCGGTCTTCCGCGACCTCGATGCTTTCGGGCGAGGTGCCGATGATGGCCACGCCATTCGCCTTGAGGGCGGTGGCGAGATTCAGCGGCGTCTGGCCGCCGAACTGCACGATCGCACCGTCGCATTTCTCCTGCTGATAAATTTCCAGCACGTCCTCGAGCGTGAGCGGCTCGAAGTAGAGCCGGTCGCTGGTGTCGTAGTCGGTCGAAACCGTTTCCGGATTCGAGTTCACCATCACGCTCTCGTAGCCGATCTCGCGCAGCGCGAAGCTCGCGTGCACACAGCAGTAGTCGAACTCGATGCCCTGGCCGATGCGGTTCGGGCCGCCGCCGAGGATCATGATTTTCTTTTTGCCGCTCGGCTTGAGGATTTCGTTTTCGTCGCCGTAGCTCGAATAGTAGTAAGGCGTGAACGCCTCGAACTCCGCGGCGCAGGTGTCGACGAGCCGGTAGGTGGTGTTGATGCCGCGCTTTTTCCGCTCGGCGCGGACGGTCGTCATCTCCGTTTTCCACAAATGCGCGAGCTGCGCGTCGCAGAAACCAAACTGCTTTGCGCGGCGGAACGCATTCGTGTCGACGGACGCGAGCGTCTGCTTGGCGAGCGCCTGCTCCATCTCGAAAATCTCGCGGAGCTGGTGCAGGAACCACGGATCGATCTTCGTGATGTCGAAGATGCGCTCGACCGAATAGCCGGCCTTGAACGCGTGGCGGATGAAGTAAATCCGTTCCGCGTTTGGGGTGCCGAGTTTCGCGTTGATGATCTTCTCGTCGACCGGGTCGTCGCTGGCGTGTTTGCCGCCGCCGCCGAAACCGCGCGCGCCCGTCTCGAGGGAGCGCAGGCATTTTTGGATCGATTCCTTGAACGTGCGGCCGATCGCCATTGCCTCGCCCACCGACTTCATCGCGGAGGTGAGCGTCGGGTCGGCGTCGGGAAATTTCTCGAAGGTGAAGCGGGGAATTTTCGTGACGACGTAGTCGATCGTCGGCTCGAAGCTCGCGGGGGTGAGCCGCGTGATGTCGTTGCGCAGTTCGTCGAGCGCGTAGCCGACGGCGAGTTTCGCGGCGATCTTCGCGATCGGGAAACCGGTGGCCTTCGATGCGAGCGCCGAGGAGCGCGAGACGCGCGGGTTCATTTCGATCACGACCTGGCGGCCGGTCTGCGGATCGATGGAGAACTGGATGTTGGAGCCGCCGGTCTCGACGCCGATCTCGCGGATGACGGCGAACGACGCGTCGCGCATCGTCTGGTATTCCTTGTCGGAAAGCGTCATCGCCGGCGCGACCGTGATCGAGTCGCCAGTGTGCACGCCCATCGGGTCGAAATTCTCGATCGAGCAGATCACGACGCACTGGTCCTTGTGATCGCGCATGACCTCCATCTCGTACTCCTTCCAGCCGAGGAGACACTCCTCGACGAGCACCTCGTGAACCGGGGAGAGATCGAGACCGTTGGCGACGATACGCTCGAACTCCTCCTTGTTGTAGGCGATACCGCCGCCCTGGCCGCCCAGCGTGAACGAAGGACGGATGATGAGGGGGAAACTGCCGAGCCGGGCCGCGACCTCCTGGGCCTCGGCCATCGACTTCACGGTGCCGGAGCGGGCGACATCCAGGCCAATCTTGATCATCGCCTGTTTGAAGAGCTCGCGGTCCTCGCCCTTGTTGATGGCGTCGGGCTTGGCGCCGATCATTTCCACGCCGTATTTCGCGAGGATGCCGGCCTTGTGCAGCTCCATCGAAAGGTTGAGTGCGGTTTGTCCGCCGAGGGTCGGAAGGAGGGCCGAGGGACGTTCGGCGGCGATGATTTTCTCCAAAATGTCGATCGTGAGCGGCTCGATGTAAGTGACGTCGGCGAACTCCGGGTCGGTCATGATCGTGGCCGGGTTGGAGTTCACGAGGATGACACGGTAACCCTCTTCACGGAGGGCTTTGCACGCCTGGGTGCCGGAGTAGTCGAACTCACACGCCTGACCGATGACGATGGGGCCGGCGCCGATGATAAGGATGGACTTCAGGTCAGTGCGTTTGGGCATGCGCGTAGATTTCGGCGAGAGTTGAGAGCGGCCAAACGCGCGGCAAGCGGGAAAGCGGTCTGACAGCGACGGAGCATAAAAACACGGCCAGTTGGAGTCGCATTAAATCCACGGTCGTCACGCAAAACTTCCAACGCCCGCGAAAGAGAGCTCGCTTGAATCTGCCAGCGCGGAGTCGGGCGGTCAGCGGTCGACTTTTCATCATAGGGAAAACCCCTGCATGTCGCTCAGCAGTCCGACTGATACGAAATCCGCCCACGACGGCGAACCGAACGCTCCCCGATGGAACCATCCTTGTTCCACTCGATTCGATCGCCTCCCGCAGCGTCCTCCACAGCCAACATCCTTACCCTATGCATGCTCATATCCGTACCGCCGCCAAGGTGGCCTTCATTGCAGCTCTCCTCGGAGCTGGTTTACAAAGCGCTCATGCCGGCGCCGTGATCATCAATCCGGCGGGCACGGTTGCCCTCGGCATCAACGATGCCGGTCACCTGAACTTTTCGAGCGCGGTGAATCCCTCGAATGCGAGCGCCACCGGCCTTTCCATTATCACGCCGGCCGGGGTGCGACTCGACGCGACGGCGCCAGGCTGCCTTTGCGAAGGCTGGGGCGTTTCTGGCAACGGTGTGGCCGGCTATGCCAACGTTTCGACCGACGGCGGAGTCAACAACCTCACCGTGGACACCTTCAGCTCCACCGCGACGACCGCGACTTCCAACGTGCATGTCACCAGCCTGCCGACCTTGAGCGTGTCGCAGGTTTATACCCCGGCGACGGAGGCCGGTGCGAGCGATGTGCTCTATAAGGACACCGTGACGATCACGAACACCGGTGCCGCGACGATCACGGACGTCCGTTATGTGCGGGTGATGGACTGGGACGTCCCACCCACCGAGTTTAGCGAGTACGTCAGCATCGTCGGCACGGCGAGCACCACCCTCCTCCAGCGCTCGCACAACGACGGCTTCGAAACCGCCAATCCCCTCGTCAATGGCTCGCCGATCACCGCTTCGACGCTCAACTCGGATTTCACTGACCTGGGCGTCCTCGATCATGGCGCCTATTTCCGGTTTGGTTTCGGCAATCTCGCGGCCGGTGAGTCGAAGACCTTCTCGATCTACTACGGCGCGGCTTTCAGCGAAACCCAGGCGCTGAACGCGCTGGGTGCCGTGGGCATTGAGCTCTATTCCCTCGGTCAATCCAGCACTCCGAATGGTCCGGACCTCGGATTGCCCTACACGTTTGCCTTTGGTTTCAAGGGGGTCGGAGGGATAGTCGTGGTCCCACCCGGACCGGAGTCAGGTGCTGTTCCCGAACCCGGCACCTACGGGCTTATCGGCGCGGCCCTGCTGGGCGCGGCGGTCTACTTCCGCCGGCGTCAGACGAAGAACTGATTTGCCCTTCCTCTTTTCTTGCAGCCCTTCCACTTCGCCGTGGAAGGGCTTTTTGTCTGCTCAACCGGCTGCTCATTGCCGGGAAAAATCATCAGAAACACGCAGGTGAGATCAGGCCTATCAGGGAAACCATTGCGGTGCGTGTGGGACGAGGACGGATAGCGAACTTCTCGCGTCGCAAATTCCCTGCGCTCAACCTGTATCCGTTCGCGACACCGTTGGGTTGGAGATTTTTCCTCCTGTTCAAGAGGCCGCTGACAAAAAGTTTCCCGTCCCCTCCACGTCCTAGAATCACATCCATGCAAATCAACATCCGCGCCATTTCTAAAATGGCAGTTATCGCGCTCCTCGTCGGAGCTGGCTCTCACCGAGCCCACGCTGGTGCAGTTATCACGAACCCGTCCGGCACCGTTTCCCTCGGTGTTAACGATGCGGGTCACCTCAATTTCACTGACGGCATCCTGACGGCTCCGAACGGAGCTGGCGGCGCGGTCGGCGTGTCGATCATCGACGGCGGCGTTCGCCGCGATTCCACCTCACCGGGTTGCTTGTGCGAAGGCTGGGGTGTTTCGGGCAGCGGCGTTTCTGGTTACGCCAACATCTCGACCGACGGTGGTGTTAACAATCTCACCGTTGACTCGTTCACCTCCACGGCGACGACCGCCACTTCGACGGTTCATGTCGGCACCCTCCCGGATCTGGTGGTTACCCAGGCTTACGCCCCGGCAGCCGAAGCTCCCGATGTGCTTTTCCGCGATTTGGTGACCATCACCAACACCGGTGCAGTCGCGATCACGGATGTCCGCTACGTTCGCGTGATGGACTGGGACGTTCCTCCGACGGAGTTCGCCGAATTCGTCACGATCGCAGGCACCGCGAGCACAACCTTGCTGGCCCGGTCACACGATAACGGTTTCAATACCGCCAATCCGCTCGGCGGGGATGCCCCGATCATTGGCTCGACGGTCGACGTCGACTTCGCGGATGTCGGTCCGGCTGACCACGGCGCCTATTTCCGCTTCGACTTCGGCACGCTCGCCGCTGGCGAATCGAAAACCTTCTCGGTTTACTACGGCGCGGGCTTCAGTGAGGCCTCGGTTCTCGGCGCATTGGGCGATGTCGGCATCGAACTCTACTCGTTGGGTCAATCGGGCGGCGGCGCGGCCACAGGCACGCCCTACACCTACGCTTTCGGCTTCAAGGGTGTCGGCGGCGTCGTCGTGCTTCCTCCTTCCGGTGGTGCGGTTCCGGAACCCAGCACGTACGGCCTGATCGGTGCGGCCATGCTCGGCGCGGTGGTTTACCTCCGCCGTCGCAAGAACGCCTAAGCGTCCTTCTTCCTCTACCAAAAGCCTTCCATTTAACGTGGAAGGCTTTTTTATTGCCCACCGCCGCGCCTTGCATCCGGGCCGGACCAAATCCACCCACGATCAGACGCCGCCCCCGCGCCTTTTTCCCCCTATGTCTTCGAAATTTCGGTTTTTCGTGTCAGCCGTCGTTGCCGTTTGCGTATGCGAAGCCTTCGCCGCGTCGGCTCCCGCCCCTTCCCCACTCGTCGAAGAAGATCTCCGCACCGGTCTGAAGGCGCTCAAGGCCAACCAGCTCTCCGATGCCGAGCGGATTTTCTCCACCGTGCGTGCGACGGATCCGATGGAACTGCGCGCGAAGCTTGGCTTGGCGGAGGTCGCCTACCGCTCGGGGAAATTCGACGAAGCGGAACGGCTCATCAAGGAAGTCGTGGCCGATAATCCCAAGCAGGCGGGCGTGCATGTTTCGCTCGCGCGTTTTTATTATTCACAGCACCGCTTCAAGGATTGCGAAACCGAGCTGCTCGCGGCGCAGAAACTGGACGACGCCGCTTATATCGACGTCGACCTCGGCACCCTCTACGCGGAGGCACTCGATAAACCAATCGACGCCATCGACTATTTCTACCGGGCACTCGGCAAGAATCCGAAACATCCCGGCGCACACTTCGCGCTCGGCCAGCTTTTCTTCAACCAGAAGCAATGGGACCAGGCGCGCATCGAGTTCGGCAAGGCCACCAAGCTCGAACCCAACAACCTCCTTCCCTGGCTCGGACTCGCGCGCGCCGAAAGCATGATGCAGCGCACGGCGGAAGCACAGGCGGCTTACAAGCAAGCCGCCCTGCTCGCGCCGAAGGTGGCCATGCTGTCCGTCGAACTCGGCGATTTGCTGAACGCGCTGGGAAATGAAAAAGAAGCGCTGAAGGAATATCAAAGCGCCCTGAAGAAAGACCCCGCTTACCTCGATGCGTGGGTGAAGCTCGGCATGTTCCACCATGTCCGCGGACGCCCCGCCGACGCTGACGAAGCCTACGCAAAGGCTCTCACGCTGGATCGCGAATCCGCCTTGGTCCTCAACAACCGCGCCGCGCTCGCCCTCGACGGACACGGGAAGCTGCCCGAGGCGATCGGCTGGTCGCGCCAGGCCGTGGCCCTCAGCCCAAAATCCGCCTACTACCTCGATACCCTCGGAGCCCTGTTGGAAAAGGCCGGTAAACTCGACGAGGCTCTGCGCGTTCTCGAAAGCGCCCGTCAGGCCGACCCGCAATATCGTGGAGCGCGCTACCATCTCGCCACCGTGCTCCAAAAACTGGGCCGATCGGCCGAGGCCGAAAAGATCGCGCGCGATACCCTCGCCGACGACCGCCCGTTCCCCGAGCGCGCGGCCTTCGAAAAGCTGCTTTCCGGAGAAAAGACCCCCGCCACCAAATAAGTGCGGCGCCTCCTTTCCAAATCCTGGCAGCCGCGGAGGCTTTCCCAGCTTCTGCTCCTGCTTGCGGCGTTGACGGGAGGTATGGCGCTATCCGCCTCATCCGCCGCAGCCGCCGCGCCGCTGGTTTGGGAGCAAACCGATCGTTCGGTCGTGGCAACGCCGGGACAGGAAACCGCCACGGTGGTTTACGCCTTCCACAACGCCTCCGATCATCCCGTGCAAATCACGTCGATCAACACCGGCTGTGTCTGCACTTCCGCCGAGCTCGCAAAAGACTCTTACGCGCCCGGCGAAAAGGGTGAGCTCAAGATTCAGTTTACCCTCGGTGACCGCGTCGGCCGGCAGGAACGCCTCATTCATCTCGCGACCAATGACCCGGCCAGCCCGACCGTCATGGTAAGGCTCGTGGTCGATATTCCCGAGCTCGCGGTTGTCCGGCCCCGCCTGCTTTTTTGGAAAGTGGGCGACGCCCTCGAAAGCAAAACGGCGGAAATCGTCCTCACCCAGCCCGAGCACAGCGAGGTCTTGGAACCGAAGAGCACCAGCGCGGCTTTCACCGCCAAACTCACCGCGGGGGCCCGGCCCGGTCTCTATCGGCTCGAAATCACCCCGACCTCGACGGCGGAAACCGTTCACGGCGTCGTTCATCTTCCCGCGGTTTTTCACGGAAAATCCCGGACGCTTTCCGTCTTCGTCGCGGTGAAGTAAACCGCGCAGCGCCGACGAACATCGCATCGCCATGGCCCCCGCTTCACGCGACCCCACCGCAGTGGACCGAAGCGGGCCGGGACTTTTTCGTCGCGCGATTGCCCAGGCAGGCCTCCTGCTGCTCGCCGCGGTCGTCGCGGCCGTCGTCACCGCTTGGTTTCATCCACCGCCGCCGGAAGCCAACGCACGCGAAATCACGCTTGCCCAAACGCGCACGGACTTCGTGGGCGAAAAAATCCTGTGGGTGGACGCCCGGCCTTCCGCCGCATTTTCCCAAGAACATATTCCCGGTGCCGTGTGGCTGTCGGAAGAAGCCTGGGACACCGGGCTCGCCGGTTTCGTGGAAGCGTGGACGCCCGGCCGGCCGGTCATCGTTTACTGCGGATCGACCTCGTGTGGCGCCAGCCGCTCCGTCGCGCGCCGGTTGATGCGGGAGCTGAGTGTCACGGGGGTGTTTTATCTGCATGGCGGCTGGCAGTCGTGGAAGGAGGAACCGCGATGATCCGCCTCCTCGATCTGCTGGCGCGCGTGATCCTGGCGGCGCTGTTTTTATACGCGGGAATCATGAAGCTTCGAGATCCCGCGGGATTTGCGGAAGAGCTGGAAAACTATCGTTTGATTTCCGGCCGGGTGGCGACGAGCGCGGGGTATCTCGTGCCGTGGCTCGAAATCCTGGCGGCAGCCGCCCTCCTCACGAAACCGCTGCGGCTGGGCGGATGGCTGGCGAGTGTGGCGCTTTCCGCCGGATTCACGGCGTTCGTCGTCTCCGCCTGGATGCGAGGGCTCGACATTTCCTGTGGGTGCTTCGGCTCCTCCGACAGCACGGTCGGCCTGACCGCGGCGGCACGGGCCGCGGGAATTTTCATCGTCGCGGCGGCCGGACTCCGCGGCGAAATCGGACGCCAGGCAAACCGGTCCCAAAGCTAGCGCTGGTCACCGCGCGAGGCGCGTCGACTTCGACGCCGATGCGAACCGGTTATCCCAGTTCGCCCTCGGCGATCCCGAGCACTTGCGCCGCTTTCGCCTTGTCGTCCCGGCAGGCGCGGACAACGAGGTCGATATATTGCTTCTGCTGCCCGGCGAGATACTCCACGAGCGTCGGCCATTGCTGCACTTCGCGCAGCCGCAGCGGGAGCTGCTCCGAGGTCACGACGCGCGATTCTGTCGTCGCCGCGATTTTCGAAACCACTTGATAGAGCTCGGTGAGATTGCCGGGCCAGTGATAAGCCATGAGCACGGCCATCGCATCCGCCGTGAACTCGACCGAACTCGCGTCGAACGCGGGGTTCGTGGCGGTCGAAACATATTGCCGGATCAAATGAGGAATATCCTGCGGACGATTGCGCAACGGCGTCAGGTGGACCGGCAGCGAAGCGACGCGATAAAACAGCTCGTCGTGAAATTTCCCTTCATCGACCAGCTTTTCCAGGTCCTCGGTGCTGCTGCAGACGAGCCGGAACCCCTGCGCAGTCGTGCGCAGCACGCCGACGAGTTCCTTTTGCACCGTGAGATCGAGACATTGCAGATGCTGGAGATACAGGGTGCCGCCCTTGGCCTGTTTCACCCAGGAACCGCCCTCACCGTTTTCGCCAATCAGGCCCGCGCGAAAGTTTGCCTCATTGCTGAGCGAGCAATCGATGCGCACGAACGCGGGTTCAGGCGCGCCCGTCGCGGAATGCAGGAGCTCGGCCACGCCGCTTTTGGCGGTGCCATTCTCGCCGACCAGCAACACGGGCGTGCGCACGGTCATCAGCTTCTTCACCTGCTGGATCAATTTCTTGATCTGCGGACTTTCGCCGATCAACCGGCTTTCCGCGTCGGCCGCTTTGGCCACGCCTCCCGCGGCCATCGGCGGCATGGTGCCGCGTTCGGACTGAAAATTCTTGAACTCGATCCCGCGCTTGAGCGTCGCGATCAGCCCGTCGACGCGAAACGGTTTTTGCAGGTAGTCGAACGCCCCGTACTTCAGGGCCTGCACCGCGCTTTCGGTGCTGGCATAGGCAGTCATGATGATGACCACCGTGTTGGGATCGTAGAGCTTGAGCTGCTTCAGCAGGGTGATGCCGTCCATCGGCTTCATGTCGATGTCGGCGAGCACGAGATCGAATTTCTCCGCCTTGTAGCGCACGAGCGCCTTTTCACCGTCGGTGGCGAACGCCGTGCTGAATCCCGTGGGCTGGATGACGGCCTCCAGCATCTCGTGAATCGAGATCAGGTCGTCAACGATTAGGACTGATGGCATAGGCGAGGGACGGGAAGGCGGCAACGTTCCGGGGCACGTTGCATGAAGTCAACCGGCAGTTGCCCGGGCTTATTGCAGGCCGCCAGCGACCGCACCGAGTTGGAAAATCGGGAGGAACATCGCCATCACGATGCCGCCGACCACGACACCGAGGAAGACGATCAGCATCGGTTCGATCAGCGAGGTGAGCGCGGCGACGGTCGCTTCGCACTCCACATCGTAGAAGTCCGCGATCTTGTTCATCATGCCGTCGACGTTACCGGTAGATTCACCGGCCTTGACCATGTGTTTCATCATGGGCGGGAAAAAAGCATTCGTGGAAAGCACCTCGGAAACCTGGCCGCCTTGACTGACGTGGCGGGCGATTTCCTCACACGCGTCCTCGACCTGCACCTTGCCGCTCGCCGCCGCCACGATTTCAAGCGTGCGGAGAATCGGCACGCCCGAGCGGATCAGCGTCGCGTAGGTGCGGCAGAAGCGGGAAAGGGCGATCTTGTGGATGAGATTCCCGAAAATCGGAGCTTTGATCAGGGCCTCGTCCTTCGCCCGGCGGCCGTTCGGGGTGGCAATAAATTTTTGGATCACCTTCCAGGCGAAATATCCGACGACGATGAGGTGGAGGATGCTGATCTTGGTGAAGACCCGGATGAAACTGGAGAAATCGGGCTTCAAGAAATTACTCAGATCAATGAGGAACTGGGTCGGCGCCGGCAGCTTCGAGCCGAAGTCCGCAAACATGGCGGCGAAAACCGGAATGACGAAAATCAGCAGCACGTTGACCAGGGCGACGGAAAGCCCGATGACGGCGATCGGGTAGGTCATCGCGGACTTCACCTTCTTGGTCAGCTTGACCGTGGATTCGAAATAGCCCGCGACCTTCGCGAGAATTTCCGCCAGGCCACCGCTCGCCTCACCCGCCTCGACCATGGAGATGAAGAGGGTGTTGAACGCGTTCGGGAAAAGTTTCACGGCCGTGGAGAACGAGTTACCGGCCGAAATCTCGTTTCGCACATCCCGAATGATGATCCGGAAGCACGGGTCCTCGGTTTGGTCCTGCAACGCCTCCAAACACTGCACGAGGGGCAGTCCCGCGGCCAGCAACGAGGCGAGCTGCTGGGTGAAGAGGGCCAGCTCGCCCATGGGGAGCTTGTATTTCTTCGCTTTTTTCTCGAGCGCCTTCTGCTTTGCGAGCGACTGAGCGACCTTAACGTTCGAATTTTTTTTCTGCGGGCTGTCCTGCCGCAATGTCTGCGCTGCGCTGGAAGAAGCCGAAGAAAGAATTGCCATAAGAAAGTACCAATGGTGATCGGCCGAAATGCTCGCAACTTCATTTCCAAAACGCGTCCGTTAAAAAACTGCGAGAATGCACGCTTGGCTGAAAACGCATTCCGATCGTCTTCAAAAAATTGCGGGGCGAATCGCATGGAGCGGGCGGACGGAATCGAACCGACGATACCTCTTTGGAAGAGAGGAGTTTTACCACTAAACTACGCCCGCTAGGCGTGCCGGCGAGTTTCCGGGGCGTCGTGGTGCGGTCAAGCTCGCAAGAGTCCGTAAAAACCGTCCTGTCATTTGCACCTGACTCAGGCTTCGCGGGCGGCATTGCTTCACTCGCCCGGGCCCGCGCAACGACAAGACAACCGTGAACCTCATCCTCTTCGATCGTCACGAAATCGCGCGGCCGCTGCCGCGGAGCGATCCCCGCGCGACTCATCTTCTCAATGTCCTCCGTCGCGATGTGGGCGGGACCTTCGACGCGGGGCTTATCAACGGCGCGCGCGGAAAAGGCACCGTCGCCGCCATCGGTGCGAACGAACTGACACTCTCATTCGCTTGGGGTGACGAACCCCCTCCGCTCGATCCGATCACCCTGCTGGTTGGCCTGCCGCGACCCCAGACCGCACGGAAAATTTTGCAGGAAGCCACTTCACTTGGCGTGTCCGCCGTACACTTCGTCGCCACGGAAAAATCGGATCCCAACTATCGCGACAGCGTTCTCTGGAGCAGCGGCGAATGGCGGCGTCACCTCCTCGCCGGCGCGGAACAGGCGTTCTGCACCCGCATTCCCGAGGTGACGCACGATCGCCCGCTTTCCGATCTCATCCCAGCGCTGGCGACGACGGGCACTCGCGTGGCGCTCGACAACTATGAGTCCGTCACCGCGCTCAGCGCGATCGAGCGCATCACGTTGCCGGCCGTGATCGCCGTCGGGGCGGAACGCGGCTGGTCGGCCACGGAGCGCGAGTGGTTCCGCCAACACGGTTTCGTGCTCGCCGGCCTGGGGACGCGAGTGTTGCGCGTTGAAACCGCGTGCATCGCCGCCTTGGCGCTCGTCAAAGCGCGTGCGGGCCTTTGGTGATCGCCGCGTCAGCGATCAGGACTGCGCCTGTCGTTGAAAAATCGAGACCGTCGGCTGGTGCCCCCCTTTGCCGAGTCGCTTGAGGAGCGTCCAACCGGGAGGCGCGAGCTCAATCTCCCCGGGTGATTCAAAAACCACGAGGGACTCCGGTTTGGGCGCAAGCGCTTCGGACAGCCGGCTGAAAAGCGACGGTGCAACCGCAACGATCATTTCGTAGGGAGGATCGATAAAAACGAGATCCGGGATCCCGTCTCCTCCCTCGGGCCGGGCACTGACGGCATCGGCTTGAAGCACTTTGATGCCATCGGCGGAACGCCCGAGGCTCTTGCACACCGCGGCGATATTGGTGCGGATACATGCGACTGCCTTCGCGTTTTTCTCCACGAACACTCCGCCGGCCGCACCGCGGCTCAGCGCCTCGAGGCCATAGGCGCCGCTGCCCGCAAACAGATCGAGAAACCGCGCGCCCGGGATCCGCGCGGCAAGTGACGAAAAAACCGACTGCCTCATTCCATCCGTGGCCGGCCGGACCGCATCGCCTTTCGGCACCACCAGCGAAATCCCACGGGCGGTTCCGCCGCTTATGCGCATACGCTCCAATCACCGCGCGGTGACGGGCCCCGGGGGGCTTCCACCAAGGCTTTCCCAGGAATTTCGTGCGTCCGCCTTATCATTAAGAGAGCGATGGCACTGCCAGACCCGGAGTGGTGCAACCGCAAACACCCCGGAAAAACCCCGGAAACCGCGCTACGCCTTGGACCCCTCTCCGAAGACCACGGAACCGCCCCCCGTTTTGGGGGTAAGACACTATGTCTTTAAGCCATATAACATTTGCGCCTCTCAAAATACCTCCTTTGGTTAGCCTCCTAACTACCTAGCCTCGGCGATCACTGACCTTCCGCCGAAAAAGCCCACGAGCGTTTCGTGCGCTCCAGCAAACAACAAACATGTCACCGCGTCGTCTCCTTGCTTGTGTCGGCCTGATCGCCGCACTGGCAGCGCCTGCCCTGGCGGCGAGAACCGAGCGCAACCACTGGCCAGTCCGCGTTTCCCAGCTCAACGCCGCCGGCGAAACCACGTCATGGGAAGGCGCGGGTCCATTCCTTTTCCGAAAACCCGCCGCGGAGGGCGGGGTGTCGACCGGATTCCGGCCATTTTATCTGCAGACGAAAAACGACCGCGGCGAAATCACCCAGGCGTTGTTCGCCTACCCTCTTTTTGCGTACGCTGCGGACGACACCACCTTCCGCTGGAGCGTTTTCGAGCTCATCAAACGATCCGGTCCGAAAAACGGCGCGGCCGCACCACAGCTCACCTCCCGCGATCCCGATCTTTTTGAAGTCTGGCCGTTTTGGTTTTCCCGCCAGGATCCCTCCGATCCGGAAAACAGCTACAAGGCGCTTTTCCCGATCCGGGGCGAGATGACCAACCGGTTCGGCTATCGCCGGCTGGGCTGGACGCTCTGGCCGTTCTACGTGCATTCCGAAAAACGCGGCGCCACCACCACGTCGACACCCTGGCCTCTCGTGCGCACGACTCGCGGCACCACCAGCGGTTTCGCCCTCTGGCCGCTCTTCGGCTGGAAAAACGGCCCGAACGATTCGCGCGAGCGTTTTTATCTCTGGCCGTTCGCCTACAACAACTCGAAGCCGGCCGATGCCGACGCCCCCGCCGGTTCGCCGGCGACCCAGCAAGTGGGCGTCCTCCCCTTCTACACGCGCGAACAGAGTGCCGGGTTCATCAACGAAAACTATGCGTGGCCATTTTTTGGCTACACCGACCGGACCGCGCCGTACCGCTACCATGAGACGCGTTATTTCTGGCCGTTTTTTGTGCAGGCGCGCGGCGACGACCGCTACCGGAACCGCTGGGGCCCGTTTTACTCGCATTCCGTCATCAAGGGCTACGACAAGACCTGGATCGGCTGGCCCGTCTACCGCCAGGCCCGCTGGACCGACGACAACCTCACGCAAACGAAGCGTCAGGTGCTGTTTTTCCTCTACTATTCCCTCGATCAGCAGAGCGCCTCCAACCCGGAGCTGCCGCACGCAAACAAGACCCACGTCTGGCCGCTCTACAGCCGGTGGGACAACGGCGCCGGCCGCCGCCAGTTCCAACTGTTCAGCCCCTTGGAAGTTTTTTTTCCGAACAACGACAAGATGCGCCAGGCTTGGACGCCACTCTTCGCCCTCTATCGCCTCGATCAACCTGCCCCGGGCTACGCCCATCATTCTTTTCTCTGGAGCGCGGTCTCGATGCGCCGCGAACCGGAGCGGAGCGAATTTCATTTCGGTCCGTTTTTCACCCTCGAACGCGATGCCAGCAAGAAACGGGTAGCACTGGGGAACGGTTTGGTCACCCTGACCCGCGGGTCCGAACGCAGCGGCTGGCGCCTCTCCTGGTTGGAGTTTCCTTCAAAACGCGCGCAAACGTCCGCTTCCACTCGCTGATATGAAACAAATCACCGCCATCCTCGAGGGCTTTGGCAGCACGATCCAGCTCATGCTGCGGGCACTGTCGTATGCGGGCACGCTGCCCAGGCAGCGCGCGCGTTTCATCGAGCAGTGCTACATGATCGGCTACACCACGCTGCCGATCGTCGCGATTCTCAGCTTCTTCATCGGCGCCGTCCTCGCGCTGCAAGCCGGCTACTCGATGTCGAACTTTGGCGCGAAACAGTTCATCGGCTCGCTGGTCGGCCTGTCGATGGCGCGCGAACTCGGGCCAATGATGGTCGCCATCCTCCTCGCCGGCCGCGTCGGCTCGGCCATCACCGCCGAGCTCGCCTCGATGAAGGTCTACCAGGAGATCGATGCGCTGGAGACCATGAACATCCCCCCGGCACGCATGCTCGTGCTCCCGCGACTCGCGGCGGCGCTCGTGATGGTTCCGGTGCTCGGCATCATCGGCGATCTCGTCGGCTGGTTCGGTGGCGCGATCGTCTGCAAATACACCCATTTCATCGCGATCGAACCCGAGGCGTATTTCGCCGTGCTCCGCCAGTTCATGAAGTTCGAGGACGTGGTCAACGGCCTCATCAAAGCCGAGATCTTCGGCTTCGCCGTTGTCCTCATCTGCTGCAGCATCGGCCTCAACACCCGCGGCGGGCCGCGCGAGATCGGCGCCTCCGTCACCCGCGCCGTCGTCACCTCGCTCATCGCGATCCTCGTGCTCGATTACTTTGTCACCAAAGCCCTGATGTGACGCCCACCATGTCGACCTGCCAACCCACCAGAAATCCTTTCACGAACGTGGAAACGCCGGCGGTCGGCGTGGCCATCGAGGGCCTTTCCAAAAGTTTCGGCAGCCACGAGGTGTTGAAAAACATCACGTTCAAAGTCGAACCCGGCGAAATCTTCGTCCTCATGGGACCCAGCGGTTCCGGCAAGAGCGTGCTTCTCAAACACATCGTCGGCCTCGAGGCGCCGAGCGCCGGGCGGGTGATGGTCGATGGCAAGGACGCCACGGATGAAACCACGCGCGAACAGGTTCGCATGGCCCTGGTGTTCCAGGCCGGCGCGCTCTTCAACTCGCTCAGCGTCTACGACAATCTCGCCCTCTACCTGCGCGAACACGAAATCGCCGATGAAGCCGGCATTCGCGAAAAGGTCACCCGCGCACTCCAGATCCTCTCCCTCGAAAACACCGCGCAGAAATCCCCCTCGGAACTTTCCGGCGGCATGCGCAAACGCGTCGCCATCGCGCGCTCCCTCGTGATGGAGCCGCAGCTCATGCTCTACGACGAGCCGACCAGCGAACTCGATCCGGTCATGAGCGCGACCATCAGCGAGATCATCGCCACACTGCGCGAAGAGTACCGCGTTACGTCGATCGTCGTCTCGCACGACCGCGAGCTCGCCCTCGGTATCGCCGACCGTGTGGGCATCCTCATGAACGGGGAACTCGTGAGCCTCGGCACTCCCGCCGAGCTCCGCCAGCCGAAGGACCCGCGCATCGCCGACTTTCTGAATCCGAAAATCGATTTGAAGAACCCCCGCTTTAAACAACTGGAAACCTAACCATGAACACCACACAGCAAACCGCCCGCGTCGGGCTCTTCTTCCTTTTGGGGCTCGCACTCGTCTGGGTGACTTTCGAAACGCTCAGCGACGGCAAGGTTTTCAAGGACCGCGGCTTCACCCTCGTCGCCGGGTTCGAAAACCTGAAGGAGCTCAAGGTCGGCGACGAAGTCCGCATGGCCGGCGTCAAAATCGGCTCCGTGGAAAAAACGCAGCTCGCCGGCCGGCGCGCCGAGGCGATTCTCCGCATCGATCCGGGCGTCCAAATCAAAAAAGACGCCACCGCGACGATCGTCATGGCCGGACTCATCGGCACGAACTACGTGAGCGTCGATCTCGGCACGCCCGCCGCCGAAACCCTTCCGCCCGGCGCGGAAATCCAGACCCGCGTCACCCCCGACATCAACTCGATCATGTCCGACATCGGCAAACTCGGCCAGAAGCTCGAGGGCGCACTCGGTTCGCTCGGCTCGGCCTTGGGCGGCGACGGCAAGGAGGGCGGCGGTCTCTTCCAGAAACTCGACAAGCTCGTGACCGAAAACAACGAGAAGGTCAGCGCCACGATGTCCAACCTCCAGGACATCACCACCAAGCTGAAGAACGGCGAAGGCACCATCGGAAAGCTGATCAACGATCCCAAGCTGCACGACGAGCTGCTCGCGACGGTCACCGACATCAAGGCCGCCGCCGCCGGCGCAAAGGATTTCATGGCGAATGCGCAGGGCATCGTCGACGAAGTGAAAGCCGGCAAAGGCGCCATCGGCACGCTCGTCTACGACCAGGCCACGGCCGAAAACATCAAAACCACCGTCGCAAATATCCGGGCCATGTCGGACAAGATTGCGAAGGGCGAAGGTTCGCTCGGCATGCTCATCAACGACGACACGCTCGTCCGCGACGCGCAGGCCACGCTCAAGAAAGCCGACCGCGCGCTCGAAGGCCTCGGCGATTCCGGCCCGATCACCGCCGTCGGCGTGGTCGCGAACTCGCTGTTCTAAGCCGGAGTCGAAGCAGTTGAAAGTTGAACGGTGAAAGTTGAAAGAGGGAGATTCGGAAGACTTCATTCACTCCAAACCGTGCGCAGCTTCGCGGGATCGGTCTTTCAACTCTCAACCTTCAACTTTCAACAGGGCGCCCGCGCCGCCCTTCACCGTTGCGCCGGCCGCAATATCTCCAGCGCCGCGAGCGCAGCGGCGTTGCGCGTCTCGAGGCCGAGCTTTTGGAAAATGTGCTCCATGTGTTTGTGCACGGTGCGCACGCTCGAACCCAGGATCGTAGCCGTGTCCGGGTTGCTCTTGCCCTGCGCCACCCAGTAAAGCACCTCGGCCTCGCGCGGAGTAAGCCCGAGTTTCATCAGCGCGGCGGGCCCCGGCGGCGCGCCGCGTTCCTCGAGCACCAGCATCACAAGGTCGGTGCGGCCGGGCTCGGCAAACCGCCGCACGCCGAGCGGGCCCTCGGCCCCCAGTCGCGCGGGCAGCGCGCCGGGCGCATGCCCGGGAAAATGTTTGTGCAACAAATCCTCCGCGAGCCTCGTGCTGAAAACGATCCGGCCCGCCGCATCCGCCAGCACGACGGCGCGATCGAGCGACTGGCTGAGCTGGTTCTCCGCCTCGACCCGCAAGGCGAGTTCGTCGGCGAGCGACGTTTGCAGCGCCCGGATCTGAAGGTGGGCCGCGACCCGCGCGAGCACCTCGGGCGGATAGGCGGGCTTGGTGATGTAGTCCACCGCGCCCGCCGCAAACGCCCGCACTTTTTCGTCGGGTTCGTTGAGCGCCGTCATGAAGAGCACCGGAATATCGCGCCACTCTTCCCGGGCCTTGATCTGCTTGCACGTGGCGAAGCCGTCGAGCCCGGGCATCACCACATCGAGCAGGATCAGTTCAGGAAGGTTATGCTCGAGCAGCGCGAGCGCGCTTTTGCCGCTCTCGGCGACCAGCAGCTCGTGCCCGGCCTCCGTCAGCGCATCGAGGAGCAGCGAGACGTTCGCGGGTGTGTCGTCGACGACGAGGACTTTGGCGGCGGTGGGTTTCATGACGGGGCAGCGGCGGCCGAGAGTTGGACGAGCCGCTCGCGGACGCGTTCCATCTGGTAGGATTTTGCGAGCGCCTCAAGCTCGCCCAGTCGCGCATCAGCGGGCCAGCGCGTTCGCAACTCGCCGAGCTGGCGGTGCAGCACCGCGATTTCCCCGCGTTGCGCCGCCGTCAGCAGCCCGGCGAAATCGGCCGGAGTCGCCTCGCCTTCCGCGACCACCATCGGCGCCGCCGACTCGTGACGCCACGCCAGGCCGAGATGGCGCCCCAACTTCGCGACCAGATCGGATTCGCGAAACGGTTTCGGCAGAAAATCGTCGCAGCCCGCCGTGAACGCATCGTCCTGATTGAACGAAAGCACGCTCGCAGACATCGCGATGAGCTTGAAGCGCGGTCCGTCGGCGAGAGCGCGAATCCTCCGGGCCAGTTCGAACCCGTCCATGTCCGGCATCCGCAGGTCGAGCAACACGACGTCGGGCCGCCACGCTTCCATGAGCGCGAGCGCTTCGCCACCGCTCGAGGCGGCGCGCAACTCGAAGCCAAGCGGTGCGAGCAGTTCGAGCAGCAGCGTGCGGTTCGTCGGAATGTCGTCGACGATGAGCACGCGGCGCCGCGGTCCATCGTAACCGGAGACCGAGCGGGTCACGGACGCGGCCGCGGTGGCATCGATCGCCAGCTGCTCCAGCGGAACGGCAAAAGAAAACGTGCTGCCCGCGCCGGGAGTGGTTTCGACGGCCAGCGTGCCACCCATCAGCCCGACCAGCCGCTGGCTGATCGCGAGGCCGAGGCCGGTGCCGGGTTCGGGCGGACGCCCGTCGACCGCCTGGTGGAACGGCTGGAAAAGTTTCGCCTGATCGGCCGCCGCAATCCCGACGCCCGTATCGCTGACAGCGAATCGCACGAGCGTCGCTTCCGCTTCCGGCGCAGCGAGCAAGGTGACCGAACCGCGGGCGGTGAACTTGACCGCGTTGCCGAGAAGGTTGTCGAGCACCTGCCGGAGTTTTTGCGCATCGCCGATCACCGAAACCGGAAGACCCGGTGCGAGTTCCAACTTAAACGCCAGCCCCTTCGCCTCGGCGCGCTGGGCGAGGCCCGCGGCGATGTCTTCGAGCAGCTGCGGAAGGTGAAGCGGCGCGGGGCGCACCTCGAGTTTGCCGGCCTCGATCTTCGAGAAATCCAGCACCTCGTTGATCATCTGCAGCAGGTGCTCACCGCTTTCGTTGATGATGCCGATGCGATCGCGGTCGCGCGGGGGCAACGCATCGTTTTTCCGCAGCAGCTGGGCGTAGCCAAGAATCGCGTTGAGCGGCGTGCGCAGCTCATGGCTCATGTTCGCGAGAAAAAGCGACTTGGAGCGGTTAGCGCCGTCCGCCTGTTCCTTTGCCACCTGCAGTTCCGCGGTTCGGCGCGCGACGAGACCTTCCAGCCGCTGGCGTTCACGCTCTCCCGCCCGCATCCGCCACCGGAAAAAAAACGCCACGGCACCCAGCACTCCGACACCGTAGAGCCCGTAAGCCAGCGGGCGGCGGTGCCACGGCGGACGGACGTGAAACTCG
The DNA here is from genome assembly GCA_036261745.1 of Opitutaceae bacterium. Lineage (GTDB taxonomy): Bacteria > Verrucomicrobiota > Verrucomicrobiia > Opitutales > Opitutaceae > DATAKE01. Next base: position 4,149 of record DATAKE010000086.1, on the reverse strand, counting down.
AACCGCGCCGGCACGCTGGTTACGCCGGCCGCATTTTTGGCGCGCACCTCAAACGCATACCTGCCGCCCGGGAGATTGGTGAACACCGCTTCCCCTCGCGGCGCCGGGGGCGACCATGCGTCGTCGAATCCCACCAGGCGCGATTCAAACTCCCACGCCGCGCCCGTGTAGCTCACGGGCATCGCGAAACGAAAGCGCAGCGGCCGGCGGCTCAGCAAAAAAACCGGTGTGCGCGCCGCGATATCGATCGGGTCGGTCTCGGCGCCGACTTCCAACACCGGGGCGAGCGACGGCCGCACCGGCGGCGGCCCGCTCCAGTCGCAGCGCAACATCCCGCCCACGCCGCCCGCCCAGAGAAATTCCCGCGCGCCGAAACGTTCGCTGTGCAGCAGGCGCACGCCGCCGTATTCGATCAGGTCGATCGGCTCGGGTGCGACCGAGCGACGGAGGTTTCCGTCCTCACCGATAAGCACCAGACGGCTTTTGCCCGGCCGCGTGGCACGATACAGCTGCACCCACAGCATCCCGTCGGCTTGCGCGTGCATCGCACGCGGGACGTCACCCGCCTCCGCCCAAAGCCGGCCCCGCGGATCGGAAACGAATTTCCGTTCGGCGACATCGAAACGAAACAACCCATCGTCCGTGGCGAACAGCGCCCCCGCGGGCGATTGCGCCAGGCGAAATGCCGTCGATTTCTGCATCTCGGGAAGCATCGCCGCCTCGCTCACCGCGTACGGCCAGCCCTGCGCCGCAGCGCGGAGCGCCACAAAACCCCGCTGATTGCGCGCGAGCCACAATGTGCCATCACGGTCCCACGCCGCTGAATCGAAATCGAAGACGAGTCCGTGCGGCGCCCGCGTGATCCGCCAGCCGCGGGTGGTGCGGTCGACCCGCACGAGGTCCTTCTCGGTAAACGCGAGCGCCGTCGAACCCTCCGGCAGCGCGATAACGAACCGCATGGGCTCGCGCACCAAGGTCTCCGCCGCGGCCCCGCCCGGTGGCAGGAGGTGGAGGCCGTTGTCCGCGGCGACGAGGAGGCTGTCGTCGATCACCGCGAGCGCGGTGGGCTGAAGGGGCGAGGGAAGCGGCAGCGGTTCGAACCGTGCCAGCTGCATGCTCTCCGGCCGCGCCGGGGTGAGCGCATACACGCCGCGCTGCTGCGCCAGGATCATGGTATCGCGCCACCGCTGGAATGCGACCGGACGCGTGCCCTCCATCCCGTCGTAGCGCAGAAAAATACTGTACGGCGCCACGAGATCCAGCCGCACCGCCTCATAATTCGAACCGATCCACAGCTGCCGCGCGGCGTCCTCGAACATGCAGTTGACGTTCGAGTCGATCATCCCGCGCTTGTAATCGATGCGCCAAAGCTGCCCGTCCGGCAGCGGCACCATCACACCGCCGTCGCCCGGCAGGATGTAGGCATCGAAACCGTTCGAGAGCCGGAGTGCGCGCCGGAAGGGCTGCTGCCGGAAAAACACTTCGTGTGGCGACGGCTCCTCGCGCCAGCCGCCGGCGGCGAGACGGAAGACGCGGCCGTTTTCGGTTTCGGCACAGAGGCCCCGCTCGTCGCGCACGACGTACAAACCACGCGTCGCGAGCAGCGCCGGCTCGTTCGGCAAATGCCGCACCTCGGCGCCGGCCCATTCGAAGAGCCCCTGCCCGGGCACCTGCACGATCACGCTGTCCGCCAGGCGGTGCAGTTCCACGTTCGCCGCGCCCGGCAGCACTTGGGTCCGCCAGCCATCGGCCGACCAGGCGAGCAGGCGATCGCCGAGCACCACGCGAAACTCACCGCGCACCCAATGCACCTGGGAAGGGCGCAATCCGCTGTCCCGCGGATCCAAGCTGGGGGGAGCGAGTTTCTCCAGGGTCTGCCGTCCGAGCCACTGACGCCTGAGCAGATAGAAACCGCTGTCCGCCGCGACGAATACTTCCCCGCCGGCTCCGGCGGCGAGGCCGACCACGGTGCCCGGCAACTCCTGACGCGACCATTCCCGGCCGTCAAAAAAAGCCACCGTGCCCGTGCAGCCGAGGTAGACAATCCCATCGCTGCTCTGCGCAATCGCGTGGATCGCGTGCCCGCCCTGATAGTCGCGCGGCAAAAACGCGCGGGCAAAAAGCCGGCCCGCCTCCGCGTCCCCGTTGGGAAACGAAGGCTCCGCCGCCAACGCGCCGCCGGCCGCGAGGGCGAGGATCGAACACCAGACGGGATAACGAAGCGATAACATCGGGGCCCCGGCACCGCGGCTGCCATGAGCCACGCACCCAAGGGGCAGCGTTTTCTAGCGAACGCCGCCTAGCCGGCGAGCGTTAGTTTCGCAGCACGCCTGTCCGCGCCACGCGCCGGCCTGTCATTCTGAGCGTAGCGAAGAATCCGCCTGGGGATCCGACCCCTCCTGGGTTTCGCAGCTCCTGCTCGAACCTTCGCTACGCTCAGAATGACAAACGGGAAATGAACGCGCGTCACGGACGACGCGCGACGCCCTCAAACCTTCGGGCCGCCTTGCGCGATGTTGCGCGCGCGGAGACGGAGGCCGTTGAGGCGGATGAAGCCGGTGGCGTCGCTCTGGTTGTACCAGCTCTTCACGCCTTCCATCGACGCGATGTTCATGTCGTAGAGCGAGTACTTCGATTTGCGGCCGCAGGTGATGATGTTGCCCTTGTAGAGCTTCAACCGGACGGTGCCCGTCACGAATTTCTGGCTCTCGTCCACCAGCGCCTGCAGCGCCTCGCGTTCGGGCGCGAACCAGAATCCGTAGTAAACGAGCTCGGCGTACTTCGGGATGAGCGAATCGCGCAGGTGCATGACCTCGCGATCCATCGTCAGCGATTCCACCTGCCGGTGACCCTGCATGAGGATGGTGCCGCCGGGCGTCTCGTACACGCCGCGCGACTTCATGCCGACGAAACGGTTCTCGACGAGATCGACGCGGCCGATGCCATGCTTGCCGCCGAGCTTATTGAGCACCTTGAGCACGCCGCCGGGGGAAAGTTTTTTTCCGTTCACCGCGACGCAGTTGCCCTTCACGAAATCGAGTTCGACGTACTCCGCCTTGTCTGGCGCGTCCTCGGGGGAGACCGAGAGTTTGAACATGCCCTTGTTTTCCTTCGTCGTCGGATCGAACCACGGATCCTCGAGAATGCCCGCCTCGTAGGAAATATGGAGGAGGTTTCGATCCATCGAGTAGGGCTTCTTCAGCGAAGCCTCGACGGGGATTTTGTGCTCCTGGCAGTAGGCGATCATCTCCGCGCGGCCGGGGAATTCGTCGCGGAACGTGTCGATTTTCCACGGCGCGAGGATCGTCAGCCTCGGATCGAGCGCCATGTACGTGAGCTCGAAACGGCACTGGTCGTTGCCCTTGCCGGTGGCGCCGTGCGCGACGGTGTCGGCCTTTTCCTTGTGGGCGATGTCCACCTGCGCCTTCGCGATCAGCGGGCGCGCGATCGAGGTGCCGAGATAGTACTGGCCCTCGTAAATCGCGTTCGCGCGGATCATCGGGTAGATGAAGTCGCTCGCGAATTCCTCGACGAGATCGAGGGTGTAGTGCTTCGACGCGCCGGTCGCCCGGGCTTTTTGCGGAAGGCCCTTCAGCTCCTCCTCCTGGCCGATGTCGGCGGCGAACGTGACGATTTCGGCGTCGTAGGTTTCGCGCAGCCACTTGACGATGACCGACGTGTCGAGACCGCCGGAGTATGCGAGGACAATTTTCATGAGTGAAAGACAGATGGAAACCGCGAATGGACGCGAATCAACGCGAATGATCGGAGAGCACGACCCGCTCCCATTCCAGCTTCGCGCGCCGGAAATTCAGGATCACACCGACCTGCAGCCGACAAATCCTGAGATAATTCAACATCTGACCTCTCTCGTGATCAGTAACCGGTCTATGACTTTCGCATCGACGACCAATTTACCGAACGCCACGAGGTCAGGCCCAAACTCGGAAACCTGAACCGATTTGTAGAGCACGGGGAAGCGCGGTTGCTGCGTGAAAGGAATGCCGATCAGCCCAAATTCAACCACGAGCGCGTTCTCGTAAGGCTTTTCGTGGAGTCCGTGGCCGAGGATTTTAATAACTTCAAACGCTGTCCCAACGACACGATAAACCTCATCCTTCAGCAGGATTTCATTCGCGTCCATTGGCG
>DATAKE010000053.1:0-32825 GCA_036261745.1 Opitutaceae bacterium | reverse complement strand
TCACTTCGCGCTGGAAACGAGCGCTGCCGTTGTGAGCAAAGGAAGTCTTCTCCAACACGGTCGAATCATGGAAATCATTCGTGTTGAAATTATAGGCATTGATCTTGGCCACATAGGGGCTCTGCCAGCCGGGGTTGTTGTAGAAACCGGCGGAATGCGTGGCGGTCGCGGCAGGGTCACCGGGGCTGGCGAGGTAGAACGCCTTGCGAATGGTGGTGCTGTCCCAGTGGGATTGTCCATCGAGGGTGAGATTGCGGGTGTAGCGCAGTTTGCCTTCGGCGTCGCCATCGGTCCAACCCAAGCGCCAGCGTTCACGGCTGCGCTTCACGTCCTGCTCGGAGAGGAGACCGAGGAAGCGATGGCGACCGAGCCATTTGAAGATGTTCTTCTGCTTCGTGAAATTGACGTCCCACGCGAGGAGCGCGCGATAGCTGTCATCGGTTTCAGGAGCAAAGAAGGTGTCGACGCCACCACCGGAACCGAGAGGAAGGAAGGGCAGGCCGAAATAAGGATTCGTCCGGCCATCCATCAGGCGGAGGTTGGTATCGATCTGCATGGTGTTACCCTGCAGCTGCGACAAGAGATAGTTTTCGGAGGAATCGATATCCTGGCGGAACCAGCCAGCGCTGAAAAACAGGCTGTCGAAAATCTGCTGCTCGATTTCGATATTGTAGTTACCCGCTTTCAACTGACCGAAGTTCGGCTCGTTGACGTTGATTTTCGACCAGTCGTAGATCGCGCCATTGGTAACACCCGGGACTTGATAGCTGCCGTAGGTATACTCAACGCCGTTGATATTCGGTCGCGGAGCAGCAAGCCCGGTCGATCCCGTCCAGTTTCGATCCGAAATCAAGAATCGAGGATCGTTCGCCAGCCAAGTGGCGGCAGTCGGGGTGGTCGTGGCGGGATTGGTGTGGGCGGGAGCATAAAACGTAACGGTACGCTGGAAGTAGTCGATTTGACGACCGTTGTCGAAACGCTCAAGCGGGCTGGAGTTGCCGGTATCGAATGCGATACCGAACTGAAGATAGTAAGGCGAAAACGAGTTGGTGAGCAGAGCCGCGCCGGTGAGCTGCTGAGTTCCCGCCCGGATGTTCGGGTCGGCATTGGGCGAACGTGTATCGAAGTAGAACGGTCCAATTGCCGGTTGTCCGTTGCTCCGCGTGATCATGCGCGTGACGGGATCGTAGGCGGGTTTGCCAGCTTGGAGCCACGGCGTCACGAAATCGCGAGGGGTGATGAAATTCGGACGGTTGGCGAAGTTGTCATAGTTTTCCGCGAACGCACGAATGATGGTTCTCGGAAACGGCTTCGCGGTGATCGCACCGTATTGACGGCGCGTACGTTCGAAGGCGGGTTCGCGTTCGAAGCGCTGGTCGTTGTAGAGGAACGCGCCGTAGACGGCCAATTTGTCCTTAATCACCGAGCGATTGAGGGTCAGCGCCGTACGGAAAGAACCCATGTGATCGGTACGAAGGCTGACCGAGCTGCTATCGCGATTCAGCACCGCTTGGGACGCCGATTGATTCACGATACCGGCCGGACTGCCCATACCGAAGAGCAGGGAGTTCGGGCCGCGGCTGATTTCAACCGACTGGGTGTTGTAGCTGTCGAACGGCACGCGGCTGTTCGAAGGGTGGTAATTGATCGAAGCGTCGGGCGCAGCCAGACCGCGCACGCGATTGGATTGGGCGTTGGTCGTCGTATCGCCGTTATTACCGAGTGAATAACCGCCGATGGTATCCTTCAGCGCACCGCGGTCCGTGACAGACGGCGTGTAGGAACTCGATCCCTCAGTGCTCGCCTCATATTTGAAGATATCGTTGATATCGAGCGAGGCGGTGTCCTCCATCTGCTGCTTCGTCACGACCGTGATTGAAGCGGCGAGATCGGAGAGATTCGTGTTGAGGCGGCTACCCGCGAGGGTGTTTTCAGCGAAGTAACCCGCGTCCTTCGAGGCGTCGACTTGGAACGGAGTGAGGAGAAAAACCTCGCCTTCAGCGGCGGCAGGAGTCGAGGCACTCGCCTGATCTGCTGCCATCGCGGCGCGTTCAGAGGCATCGAGAGTGCCGTTTTTATTGGTGTCGTATTTCGCGAGGGCCTGCGCGTCCTGAGCGGCGCGTACAGGATCCGGTTTGGTTTGCTGGCCGGTCGCCAGCGAGACGGCAATCAAGGCGCAACCTTGCGCTAACACTAGCTTCCGCAGCCGCGCGGATTTCAGTCGGATTGGGTTCATCGGTATATCCTTTAGGTAGGGATGGGTTAGATCAGTCTGACAAAATGAAAACAGCTCCGCGGAGCTGTTCCGGGGAGAAGGAAAGGCCAGCCGATCGCCGAACGGCTTTGGGGTCTGGGGTGAACAAGACTCGCGAAAAATAGTCAGAAAGTTAGTTCGAATCAGTCGCCGGGGTGGGACCGGGGTAAGTCACGCGCCGATTCCTAACGGGCGGGATGCGGTCAGCAAGTACGCCGTCCGCCGGACAGTCCGGCTTTCCTAGCTCCGGTCATCTATTTGCGGCGTCAGCCGGATATTTGCAAAAGCCAGGAGGGCCAAAACAGCGCACAGCCCGACAAACCAGTTGCCGTGCTCGACATAGAAGCTGCTTCGGCCAACCCACCGGCTGTCACGTGTAACGGTGAGCGTTTCAGTGCCGCGGAAATAAATGCTCCCCTCCTTGTTCAACAGGACCTTCCTCACGGTTCCGAATTCATCGATCCACCCGCTCCAGCCTCCATTGCCACATCGCAACACCGGCCTCCGTGTTTCCACCGCACGCAACACCGAATGCGCCGCGTGCTGGTATGCCGCGCCCCCCTCTCCATACCAAGCGTTGTTCGTCACAACACAAAGAACCTCCGCGCCCGCCAGGGCGCTCGCACGGGCTAGCTGGGGATAGATGTCCTCGTAGCAAATCAAGGCACCCACCACCACCGGGGTGCCGTGCAAAGTCACCAGAAGCGGCGCGGCGTTCGATCCACGCTGAAAATCACCACTGCCAATGGGTACAAATTTGGACAGCCAGCCCAGCAACGGCCGAAGCGGGACATATTCGCCGAAAGGAACGAGGTGGCGTTTTGCATAGTAATCAGAATGCAGGCCGGCACCCGGAGTGACCAAAAAAGCCCCGTTCAACCATCTCTCGCCAGCCTGTCCGGACTCTTCGATCGCAATCGATCCCACTAACATTGGAGCGTTGGCCCGAACACTGAGGGATTCGATAAACGCCTTCGTGTTCGCATCACCGCGAACCGCAAAGGGGGTGGTCGCCTCGGGCCAGAGAATCAGATCCGGCTTGGACGGAGCCGCCGCCAGCGTGGTTTTTTCCAACACTTCCAAAATGCCACCTGCCTTCTCCGGATCCCACTTCACCGCCTGCGGAATATACGGCTGCACCATGGCGACGCGCCCCAAGGGCGCAGTAAACCGCATCCGCTTGAACGTCTCCTGCACGTGCACATTGAGGCACAGCAGGAGGAGAAAAACGGCCAGGAAAAACTCCTGGCTGCGTTTGCGCAGCCCGGTCTTGTCCCGCTCCCGAAACAGCCGGTGGGCATACGCCGCAAAACCGATGTTCACGGCCACCAGTACAAACGACACCCCATAGGCACCGGTATAAGCCGCAATTTGGAGGATGCTCGAACGCTCCCACTGGCTCGCGGCCAACGGGAGCCACGGAAACCCGCTGAGCAGCCATGTCCGGGTCCATTCCACCAACACCCACACGCCCGCGAGACCCAGCATCGCCAGCAACCGGGGCAGCACTGGCCGGCCGACCATGCGGGGCATCAGCCACCATGCCGCCAGATACCAGGCGCCGATCCATGCTCCGACGAGCGGGCCCAGTAAAAACAAACCCGGCCAGGTGACATGATGCAGCCAGGCCAGAATGACGGTCCAAGCCACCGCCTGCGCCGCGAACATCGTCCACGCATAAATTTTCAAGCGGGGCTGCAGGTACGCCCAGAAAATCCCCGGGACCAGCATCGCATACGCGAGCGAGGGCAAATGGAACGGGGGAAACGACAGGACCGCCAGCAACACCGTCAGCAGGAAAACCACGATGACGGTCACCGCCTCACCACGCCGTTGGAGAAACGACGGACGCGCTTGGTAGGGATCGACGATGGGAATCTCCACGGACATTGCGCCTACCCTCCACGAACGCCTTCGCACTCTCAAGAGCGAAGGCCGGGCCCCGTTTTTCGGCGCCCGCTCAATTTCGCAAAGCTGCCGTCCCGCCCGGCATTGTCGTGGTGGTCCGGGGCGCGGAATGCGTGCCCGCGGCGCCCAGCACCGCGGACGGGGCACCGGCGACGAGATTGTCGTGGAGCAACTGGAGTGTCGGACACGAGAGCTGGATGTGCGGGTGTTTCTCCAGCTCCGCGATGAGTCTTCGCCCGATCTTGGTGCGGGTCGTGAAATTCTGCCGGTAGTGCGCCACGTAAAACAGGCTGATCAGCACGCCGGTATCCACGATCAACACATCGACCTTCGGTTTGTAGACCGCGTCCTCGACTCCGTACCGACGGCGCATGGTCGCCGAAGCCGCCTGGGCGGCGGCGAACTGTTCCCCCGCCTCCTCCTCGAGCACCCGCTCAAAAAGCGATACCGCTTGGGCGACCGGTGTGGCGGCGTTCACGGTCAGCTCGAGCTTTCCCCAGATGTACGGGTGACCATGCGTGAAGTTGAAAACCTTCGTCTTGAAAATGAAGTTGTTCGGCAGCGTGATCACCCGTCCGGTGGGCTGGTCGGTCCCGAGCCAGCCGTTCACCTCGAGCAGCGTCGTCCGCAGAAGATCGATGTCGATCACGTCACCCTGCGAACCTTCGACTTCGAGCCGGTCGCCGATGCCGAATTTGCCGCCGATCATGATCACGAACCACGCGAAGACGGATGCACACACGTCCTGCAGCGAAATGACCAGGGCCGCGCTCACCAGCCCGCCGGCCGCCGCCACCATCTTCAAGTCGTCGAACAGGAATCCCGCCACCACCACGGTCGCAGCAACCACCATGATGTAGCGGACCAGCCGCCGTGCGAGGACCAGGGACTCGTTCTTATAGAAAAGGGGGAGCAACAAATAGCCGGCGAGCACCTGGATGATGATCATTCCGGTCAGCGCCACCGCCGGCCAGCGCAGCCGTTGCAGGTAGGCATATTTCAATGCGTCCAGCTGCTCTTCCTGCACCGTGGCCTCCAATGCGATGAGTTCCTGCCGCGCATTCAGCTCTGACTGGGTGCGCTTGATCGCGTCCACCTGCCGCATGAGGAACGGCATCCGCTCGTTCAACGCGTCCTTCTGGCTGCGTTCCTCGGCCAGGAGTTTGTCGATCTGCGGGTCGCGGCTGAAGAAGCCGGTGCGTTTCTCGAGCAACGCCAGGTCCTCCGCAAATTTCTCGAGCCGCTGCTGCGCCAGCTGGAGGGCGCTTTCACTCACCTTCAAATTGTCTTCGAGATTCGCGATCTGCTGTTTCAACCGTCCATCGGTCCTGCGGCCTTCGCCAATCAGGGTGTAGGTGTCGAACATCGCCTTGAGGGTCGGATGCTGGCCGGCGGCATCGAAATCCTTCACCCGCGCGCGCAGCCGCTCGAGTTCCCCCTCGAGCTCGATCTGCCCTTCCGCCGCGTCGCGCTCGAGACCGAGCGCCCGCAGTTCCTCGCGTTTGTTGAAAAGGCGCTCCTGGGCCTGCACCAATACGGATGTGTTCGGGTTTTCCTTTTGATTCAGAGCCGCGATCTGAGTCGCCAAAGTGTCGCGCTCGAAGGCCGCCTGCCGCCGGCGGGTGATGATCTGTTGCACCGAGGACTTCGCATCCTGGGACGTGACATCGATGCTGCGGAGTTTGTCGCGCAACAAGTCGATCGTGCTGTTGGGCCGCTTCGCCCGGAGCTGGCGCTCGCGCTCTTCGATCGCCTGCCGCTCTTCGAGCACCGCGAGTTCGCGACGCAACCGTTGCAAGGTTTCCTCCAGGCGCCCTTTTTCAGAAGCGTTCTTGGTGGAGTTCACCACCGTCTCGAGGGTCGTGATCTTTTCCCGCAGGTTTGTCGCGCGTTCATCGACCGCGGCAAAAACCGTCGCGCTGGCGAGCATTGCCCCCGCGGCAATCATGCACAGCAAGGCGCGGCAGGAGCTGAAGCGGGGCCGGTTCACGGCGCCGACCCTCTTGAAAGCTCCTCCTCAGGACAAGTGCGAAACGGCGGGGATCGCCCTATCGCGACCTCAGGCGCCGTGGCAGTTCTTGAACTTCTTCCCGCTGCCGCAGGGGCAGGGCTCGTTGCGGCCCACCTTGGGAACTTCGCGTCGAATCGTGACTTTCGGCAGCTGGATCTCCTGGGGAGGTTGCGACTGCGACGAAGGAAGGGACGAGGTCGTCCCACCGGAAGTCGTGGTCGTCGTGATCTGGGGCGCGCCCGCGGGCGGAGCATCCGTCGGACCGACGGCCCGCGCCGTCCGGCTGAGCAGCGACAGCATGTTTTCGAAACTCTCCAGATTCGACGCGCTGCGGAAAAGTCCCGTGCAGATTTGCAGCCGCACGTTGTTCATCAGCTCCTCGAAATATTTGTACGCCTCGCCCTTGTACTCGACGAGCGGGTCTTTCTGGCCGTAGCTGCGGAGACCGATGCTGCGGCGCAGCTCCTCCATCTCCGTCAGGTGTTCCTGCCAGTGGTGGTCGATCGCGTTGATCACGACGTAACGCTCGAGCGAGCCCAGCGCCTCGGGAACCTCGACGGACTCCTTGATCGCGTAGGCCTGCTTGATGCGTTCGAGAATTTTCTTCGCGAGCGCCTCGACGTCGTGGCCGCTCAAATCCTCCAAGCGAAGGCTGATCGGGAAATGCGAGTTCAGCCACCCCATGACGCTTTCGAGCGCCGTCTGGGTTGCCCCGCCTTTTTCGTCGAGGCCGGCGACCTCGAGCCGGGTGAGCAACTCCTCCTCCACCTGCTCGAAGATGATGTCCTTCGGCCGCTCGGCGTGGATCGCCGCGTTGCGAATTCCATAGACCACTTCGCGCTGCTGATTGAGCACGTCGTCGTACTGCAGGAGCCGTTTGCGGATCGAATAATTCTGCTGCTCGACCTTCTTCTGCGCGCTCTCGATCGAGCGGTTGAGCCAGGGATGCTCGAGCTCCTCGCCTTCCTTCATCGAGCCTTCCATCAGGCGCGACGCGAGATTTCCCTGCAGGAACAGCCGCATGAGGTTGTCCTCGAGTGAAAGGAAAAACTTCGTGAGGCCCGGGTCGCCCTGACGCGAGCAGCGTCCGCGCAGCTGGCGGTCCACACGCCGCGACTCGTGCCGCTCCGTGCCGATGACAAAGAGCCCGCCGAGTTCGCGCACGCCTTCGCCGAGTTTGATGTCGGTGCCGCGGCCGGCCATGTTCGTCGCGATCGTGACGGCGCCGCGCTGGCCCGCGCGCGAGACGATCTCGGATTCCTGCTCGTGGAACTTCGCGTTGAGGACCGTGTGAATCACACCGGTGCGCTTCAGCATGCGCGAAAGCACCTCGGAGGAATCGACCGACACCGTGCCGACGAGCACGGGCTGGCCGCGCTTGTTCGCCTCTTCGATTTCCTTCACGACCGCGGTGTATTTGTCGCGGCGGGTTTTGAAAATGGAGTCGTTCCGGTCGACGCGGATGCAGGGCTTGTTCGTGGGAATCACCTGCACCGTCAGCCGGTAGATGTCGTTGAACTCGGTCGCTTCCGTCTCCGCCGTGCCGGTCATGCCGGCCAGCTTTTCATACATGCGGAAATAATTCTGAATCGTGACCGTGGCGTAGGTGCGGGTCTCGCGCTCGATCGTCACGCCTTCCTTCGCCTCAACCGCCTGGTGCAGGCCATCCGACCAGCGGCGGCCGGGCATCACGCGGCCGGTGTTCTCGTCGACGATCATGACCTTGCCCTCTTGCACGACGTACTCGACGTCGCGTTCGTAGAGCGAATAGGCCCGCAGGAGCTGCGAGATCGCGTGAATGTCCTCGGAGACCTCGGCGTACCGCTGCTGCGAGGCCAGTTTCTTCGCTTCGCGTTCTTCGGGCGGGGTCGAGGTGTCCTTGTCCAGGTCGGAAAACTCCGTCGCGAGATCGGGCAGGACGAACGCGTCCGGATTGTCGGGGCGAAGCTTGTTGCGGCCGATTTCGGTGAGGTCGGCCTGGTGCTGCTTCTCGTCGATGACGAAGAGCAGGTCTTCCTTCAGCTTGTAGAGCTCGTCCTTGTTGAGGTCGGAATTCAGCTCGGTCTCGAGCTTGTCGAGGAGCTTGCGCCAGTCGCCCGTCTCCATGAGCCGGAGCAGCTGCTTGTTTTTCGGATGCCCCATTTTCACCTGGAGCATCTTGTGCGCGGCGAGGTGGCGGTCGTCCGAGGTCGCGTCGGGTTTTTCGAGCAGCGTTTTCGCGTCGCCGATGATGCGGTTGCAGAGGCGGATCTGATCGTTGACGAGCTGGTCGACCGGCGGCCGCAAGCGGGTGAACGGCTGCTCGCGCTCGATCGGCGCGGGGCCGGAAATGATCAGCGGGGTGCGCGCTTCGTCGACGAGGATGGAGTCGATTTCGTCCACGATGCAGAACCAGTGATCGCGTTGCACCTGGTCTTCCTTGCGCGTGGCCATGCCGTTGTCGCGAAGGTAGTCGAAACCGAACTCGCTCGCGGTGCCGTAGGTGATGTCGCGGCCGTACATCACATGGCGCTCGCTCGGGGGCATCTGTTGCTGGATGCAGCCGACGCTCACGCCGAGAAACGTATAAAGATGGCCCATCCACTCGGAGTCGCGGCGGGCGAGGTAGTCGTTGACGGTGACGAGCTGGGTGTTCCGGCCGGTGAGCGAATTCAGGTAAAGCGGGAGCGTCGAAACGAGGGTCTTGCCCTCACCCGTCGCCATTTCGGCGATCTTTCCCTGGTGGATCGCCATGCCACCGATCAGCTGCACGTCGAAATGGACCATGTCCCACGTCAGTTCGTGGTCACACACGACAATCGTGCGGCCGACGAGCCGGCGGGCGGCGTTTTTCACCGTCGCGAACGCCTCAGGGAGGATTTCCTCGAGGGCGGCATGCTTGTCCGTGGCGGCGGCGACACGGGCGCGGAACTCGTCCGTCTTCGCGCGGAGCTGTTCATCGGTGAGCGCTTGATAGGACTGCTCGAGTTCGTTGATGCGCGCGACCGTTGGCCGGGCTTTCTCCAGAAACTTCCGATAGTGCCGCCCGGAGAAACGTTTGAACAGAAGTGAAAACATGAAGGGCCGAGACCATAGCCCGGGGGGTTGGCTTGGCAAATGAAGAATCGGCAATACCGGGGGTGGACCCGCCCCCTCTTCGGACGCCGAGTGTAGCGGCGGTTTATGACCGCCGAGGAGCGCGGTTTAGTTTTCGAATGCTCCAGGACCGGCGGTCACAGACCGCCGCTACCGTCGGAAGGAAGACCAGCCGACACCCCTCAGACCCGGCCGCGGAAATACGCGATCGTGCGCTTCAATCCCTCTTCCAGCGGCACTTGCGGCGCCCAGCCGTTGAGATGTTTCTGCGCGAGAGTGATGTCAGGCCGGCGTTGCTTCGGGTCGTCGGCGGGGAGCGGCTTGTGGACGATCTTCGACTTGCCCCCCACGAGCTTGAGCGTGAGCTCCGCGAGCTGGAGCATCGTGAATTCGCCCGGATTGCCGCAGTTCATGGGCCCGACGATCGCCGTCTGGTTCATGAAGCGCACGAAGCCCTCGATCAGGTCGTCGACGTAACAAAAGGAACGCGTCTGCGAACCGTCGCCGTAGATCGTGATGTCGTCGCCGCGCAACGCCTGCACGATGAAGTTCGAGACCACGCGGCCGTCGGCCTCGTGCATGCGCGGGCCGTAGGTGTTGAAGATGCGGATCACGCGGATATCGACGCCGTTCTCGCGGTGATAGTCGAAAAAGAGGGTTTCCGCGCAGCGCTTGCCTTCGTCGTAGCAGGAGCGTTTGCCGATCGGGTTCACGTTGCCCCAGTAACTTTCCGGCTGGGGGTGGACGGCTGGATCACCATAAACCTCGCTCGTGCTGGCCTGGAACACCCGGGCTTTCACGCGTTTCGCGAGGCCGAGGCAGTTGATCGCGCCCATCACGGACGTCTTGATCGTTTTGATCGGGTTGTACTGGTAGTGCGGCGGCGAGGCCGGGCACGCCAGGTTGTAGATCTGGTCGACCTCGTACTTGAACGGGTCGGTCACGTCGTGCCGCACGAACTCGAAACGATCGTTGGCGAGGAGGTGCGCGATGTTCTGCTTCCGCCCGGTAAACAGGTTGTCGATGACGATGACTTCGTTGCCTTCCTTGAGAAGACGTTCGCTCAAATGAGAACCCAGGAAGCCGGCGCCGCCGGTGATCAGAATGCGCATATGGCCCGGCAGCCTTGGTAAAACCGCCGCACCGCGCCAGCAAATCTTCGCGGCTCAGTAATTACGCTACCCGCGCCGCCGCACCCGCCTCGTAACGCTCGATCCACGCGCGATGCCAGGTCGCGTAATCCCCCGCTTCGATGTGCGCCCGGGCCTGCGCCATGAGGTCGAGGTAGAAATGAAGGTTGTGCAGCGTCAGCAGCGTGCAGCTCACGATCTCGCCGGCCATCGTCACATGCCGGAGATAAGCCCGCGAAAAATTCCGGCAGGTGTAGTTGTCGAGGCCTTCGACGATCGGCCGCGGATCGGTCCGGTACTTTTCGTTGCGCAGATTCATCGGGCCATCGGGCGTGAAGACCAGGCCGTTGCGGGCCACACGTGTCGGCAGCACGCAGTCGAACATGTCCACGCCCAGCGCGACCATCTTCAGCAGCTGCGGCGGCGTCCCGAGTCCCATCGTGTAACGCGGCTTGTCGGCCGGGAGAAACGGCGTCGTCGCTCCCACTTGCTTGAGCATCTCCGGCTCGGGCTCGCCCACGCTCACACCGCCCACCGCATAGCCCGGGAAATCCAGCGCCGCCAGCGATTGGGCCGCTTCCTGCCGCAAGTCGTCGAAGGTCGAGCCCTGCACGATCGCGAATACATGGTGCCCGGCGGCCAGAAAGCCGCTGTCGGTGGCGATCTGCCTGCACTGTTGCGCCCACCGATAGCTCCGTGCGACGGCCTTCGCACACGCGTCGCGCTCGCACGGCCACGGCGGACACTCATCGATCACCATCGCGATGTCGCTGCCGAGATTTTGCTGGATGCCCATCACCTCGCGCGGACCGAGAAAGAGCTTCTTTCCGTCGAGATGGGAGGAAAACGCCACGCCGTCGTCCCGGATGTCGCGCAGCTTCGCCAGCGAGAAAACCTGGAACCCGCCGCTGTCCGTGAGGATGGGGCCCTCCCACCCCATGAACTTGTGCAACCCTCCCAGGTCGCGCACCAACTCCGATCCCGGGCGCAGGTTCAGGTGGTAGGTGTTGCCGAGGATGATCTGTGACCCGATCTCGCGCAGATGCGCGGGCGTCAGCGACTTCACCGTCCCCTGCGTGCCGACCGGCATGAAGATCGGCGTCTCGATCGTGCCGTGCCGCGTCTGCAGGCGTCCGCGCCGCGCCGCCGTGGCGGTGTCGGTCTTGAGCAGTTGAAAGTGTTCGGGCATGGGAGGGTTGTCATCGCGAGCCCGGCGCAGCCGGACGTGGCAATCCATCTGGTCGGATGGATTGCTTCGTCGTCCCGCGGCCGCGGGACTCCTCGCAATGACAGAGTAACTCCCGCGCGCTTGACCCTGCTGTCAATCCAGCGGTTATTGGGCGCGAGTGCTCCTCGTCATCGACAACTACGATTCGTTCACCTTCAACCTCGTCCAGTACTACGGGCAGTTGGGCGTGTCGCAGCGCATTTTCCGCAACAACGAGATCACCCCCGCCGAGGCCCTCGCCCTGAACCCCGACCGCGTCCTGCTTTCACCCGGTCCCTGCTCGCCGAAGGAAGCCGGCGTCACGCTCGACATCATCAAGGCCTTCGCCGGCGTGAAGCCGATCTTCGGCGTGTGTCTCGGCCACCAGTCGATCGGCCACTATTTCGGGGGCAACGTCGTCCGCGCCGGCCGGCTGATGCACGGGAAAACGTCGCCGATTCATCACAAGGACACCGATGTCTTCCGCGGCATGCCCCAGGGATTCGCCGCCACGCGCTACCATTCGCTGCTCGTCGAGCGCGAGAGCTTTCCCCCCGAGCTGGAGATCACCGCGCAGACCGCCGAGGGCGAGGTCATGGGCCTGCGTCACCGGAAGCTTCCCATTTTTGGCGTGCAGTTTCATCCCGAGTCCATCGCGACGGAGGGCGGGATGAAGATCCTGGAGAATTTCCTCAGTCTGAACTGAGCCGAGCCCCCCCATGCGCTGCCCCAAGTGCACTTCGATCGAGGACAAGGTCATCGACTCCCGCATCAGCAAGGAGGGTAACACCATTCGCCGCCGCCGCGAATGCCTCGAGTGCGGCAACCGTTTCTCCACCACCGAATCGCTCGTGCGCGACGGCATGAGCGTCATCAAGCGCGACGGCCGCCGCGAGGAGTTCGATCGCGAGAAACTCAATCACGCCGTTCGCGCCGCCTGCCACAAGCGTCCGGTCGACGTCGAACAAATCACCATGCTCGTCGAGGACGTGATCGATGTCCTGGAGGCCCGCTTCGACAGCGAAATTCCTTCGCAGGCCATCGGCGATGCCGTGATGCAGCGCCTCCGCCGCGTCGACCAGGTGGCGTACGTCCGCTTTGCGAGCGTCTACAAGGAATTCCGCGATGTCGGCGAGTTCGTTGACGAGATCAGCTCCCTCGGAAAACCGAAAAAGGGGAACGACGATCTGCGCTAATCCCCGCTGATTTTGAAAAAATCTTACGATCGAAATCGCCGGGCAGGATCAGCGATTATTTGCGTGGATTAACGTTCCTCCAAATGCCTTCCGTCTCTTCCCGCGACGAATTGCGCCGGCTGCATTTCATCAACGCGCTGTTCGCCCACGTCACGGGACACGATCTCTATCTCGCGCAGCAGATCAAAAGCGCGATCACGTTCAGCCTCGCCGAACTCGCCGCACAAACCGCCGCCAACCCGGGCTTCGCCGCCAAATTCGACGCCGAGTTCAATGCCGCCGCCGCGCACCTGCTCGCCAAGCTTTTCCGGGACCAGACCCGCCGCGGGTTCTTCCACTGGGACGCCGCGCTCACGCCGGCGGCCGCCACGCCGCTGTTTGCCCGCGCCGAACTGATGACCGGACTGAAACACCTCGCACCGTTTCGCGAGTCGACCCTGCTCGTCACCAATCTCCGGCCGGCGCTGATCCCGCGCCGCGCGACGCCGCGCCGCCAGCGCGAGTACGAGGACGCCCTCGCCTTCATCCGCGCCCTCACGGCCGCCCGCACCACGCATAGTGCGAATCTGCAGCTGCTGTTTTTGTGAACCACAGAGGCACAGAGGACACAGAGTAAAATCATCTAATCCTCCGTGACCTCTGTGTCTCTGTGGTTCAATTTTTCCCCATGGCCAAAACCCTCTTCCAAAAAATCATCGATCGCGAAATCCCCGCTAAGATCGAGCACGAGGATGAACACTGCGTCGTGCTTCACGACATCCAGCCGCAGGCGCCCGTCCATCTTCTCATCGTTCCGAAAAAGCTCATTCCCCGCGTCGGCGAAGCCACGACGGCCGACCAAGCCGCGCTCGGGCATCTTCTGCTCGTCGCCGGATTGATGGCGAAAAAACTCAACCTCGCGGAAGGCTTCCGCCTCGTCGTGAACAACGGCCCGCACGCCTGCGAATCCGTCCCTCATCTTCACGTGCACCTGCTCGCCAAACGCCAGATGACCTGGCCCCCGGGCTGACGGCCCGCACCCGTTATTTTTCGAGCCTCGCCACCACCGTGCGAAAGTTTGCGAGGCCAGCCTCGATGTTTTCGATGATTTCTTCGGCGAGGATTTCGGGCTCGGGGAGATTGTCCAGATCGGCGAGGCTGTCGTCCTTCAGCCAGAAGAGGTCGAGGCTGGTTTTGTCGCGCGCGATGAGTTCGGCATGCGTGAATTTACGCCAGCGGCCGGCAGGATTTTTTTCCGGGTGCCAGGTCTCTTTTCGTTTCTGGCGGTTAGCCGGATTGTAGCAGGCGATGAAGTCGGCGAGGTCGTCGACGCGCAGGGGCTTTCGCTTCAGCGTGTGATGAATGTTGGTGCGGTAGTCGTAATACCAGACCTCGCGCGTGGCGACCGCCTTGCTCGCGGGACGGTTGTCGAAGAAGAGCACGTTGGCCTTCACCCCGTTGGCGTAGAAGATGCCCGTGGGCAGGCGGAGGATGGTGTGAAGCTCCGTCGTCTCCATGAGTCTCTTGCGGACGGTCTCACCCGCGCCGCCTTCGAAGAGGACATTATCCGGCAGCACGACGGCGGCCCGGCCGGTGGTCTTGAGGAGTGAGCGGATGTGCTGGAGGAAGTTGAGCTGTTTGTTGGACGTCGTGGCCCAGAAATCCTGCCGGTTGTAGGTGAGGTCGTCTCTCTCCTGTTCGCCTTCCTCATTGGTGAAGGTCATCGAGCTCTTCTTGCCGAAGGGCGGATTTGCGAGGACATAATCGACGGTCTGCCCGGGCGCGGCGATCAGGGCGTCGGTCGAGGCGATGAGGCTGTTGCCATCGATCTCTCCGATGTTGTGGAGGAAGAGATTCATCAGGCACAGGCGGCGGGTGCCCGCGACGATCTCGTTGCCGCGGAAAGTCTCGTTCTTGAGAAAACGTTTTTGCGCGGGCGTGAGCGGCTGGTTTTTCAGGTGATCATACGCCGCGAGGAAAAAGCCGCCGGTGCCACACGCGGGATCGGCGATGGTTTTTCCCGGTTCAGGCGCGACGCACGCGACCATGGCTTTGATGAGCGCGCGCGGCGTGAAATATTGACCGGCGCCGGACTTGGTGTCCTCGGCGTTCTTTTCGAGAATACCTTCGTAGATGTCGCCCTTGGTGTCGGCATCGAGCGTGACCCACGAAACGTCGTCCACCATTTCGATGAGACGCGCGAGCTTGGCGGGATCTTGGATCTTGTTTTGCGCCTTGGTGAAAATTTGCCCGAGCATGCCCTTCTCGCTGCCGAGCTCGCGCAGGGTCTCGACGTAGTGGACTTCAAGTTCGGCACCTTTGAGCGGCCGCATGACCGCCCAGTTGAAGCGCGGCGGCACGCCCACCTTCCGGCTGTAAGGCGGCTTCGAGTATTCGTCGGCCATCTTGAGAAAGATGAGGTAGGTGAGCTGTTCGAGATAGTCGCCATAGCCCACGCCGTCATCGCGGAGCGTGTGACAGAAGGACCAAACCTTGGAGATGATGCTGTCGGTGGTCATTTGGTCGGAGGAAGCGTGGGCGGGATCGATAGATTTCGAGAAAACATCGATGGATAGGGCGGGGGCGTTGGGGAGGAGATTAACCCCCGGGACTTTAGGATTAGGCGCGAGCGCTTTAGGATTACTTTAGGATAACGTTAGAAATAGTTTAGGCCTTCGGAGCTGATTTCAGCCGGTAGCGCGTGGAGTGTCCAAACCTCCCTGCGCGTGCAGTGTTCATGGATAGCGGATGAGCCGGGGTGTTTTCAGGTAGTCGAGATTGGGTATTTGGAAGGCGATCTGGATAATACCCTCTTTGTGTAGACGCTGGAGTACTGGCCTTGCGTGCTTACGCATGACGCCGTGCCGATAGCACAGCTCCATCACGCCGATTTCATCGCGCAGCTTTTTCTGGCGCAGGGCAGCCTCCAATTCCTCCTCGAAGACATTGATTTTGAGTGGACGTGTCGTGGGGCCCAGATCGAGCATGAATTCCCCTGCAGCCAAGGCGTCGCGATTGATGTCGAAATTCGCGTTGCCATTCAGGCCATCTTTTTCCCATGCAACGGTAAGAAACTTGTCCATCCCGAGCGGGTGCGCCGAGCCGAAGATGATGCCGTAGATGTTGGATCCTTTTTTGATCGAGAAGGGGGCGAGGTAATAACGTTTCGCCGGGGGCAACATTTCCCGGTAATAGTTGAGCACCGCGTGATGGACTTGGTTAAAGTCGTCGGCACGACGGATCTTGTGCCGGATGTTCGGGTGTTCCCTGAACCGTTGAAGTGTGGCCGACGAGATGAAAAAGAGAAAATCTGTCCGCGGATAGGACACCAGTTTTAGGAAGACCTCACGCGTGACTTCTGAGACGCCGAATTGGTCGAGAAGCAGAAGCTTGGCCGCGTCACGCGCCTGCAGAATCGATTCCGCCTCGGCAAAGGCCCCTGCGAAATCGGCACGTGTCGTGCGAGTGTTCACGCCGGGGATCCGCCACTTCTCCGACTCGACGATGGCTTTCAGCTTTTTTGCTTTCCACAAAGTGGATTCGGAAAAGTGTGCCGTAACCGGCACCTTGCCCCAGGCGTGTAGATTGGGGTGAGTCGAGTATTCCCGTAAGGCCGCGAGCGTGCGGAGCGGGCTGCCAGGCTCACCGTTGGCGTCAGTGCCGGGGCCGGCGAAGAAATCAAAGAGATGAACCTCACGAAGATAATCGACCTCGCGTGAGAGAAATACTGGCAACCATTCGCGCGTGTAGAGCTGGAAGATATCCAGTTTTGTCAGCGTGCCCTCATCGAAGGGCTCGTTGTGGAAATGGTCGCTCGCCACGAGAGTCAGCCAACCGCGATTTCTCCCAAGAGTGAAGCCCGCCTGCCGGCGGTAGCCACCGGATTGGACGAGATAGCGGGGAACTCATCGTAGTACTGGCCGTCGAGTTCGCGCCCTGTTTCGGATTTGCGGACTCCGCCCCATTGCTTAAAGAAAAACGGCACCCGCGCGGCTTGGCATAACTCGCGTATCGATCGCACCCATTCCTGCTTGATGGGTCGCGCGCCGGCGCCGCTCTCGCCTCCGACGATGACCCAGTGGATTCTGGTAAGGTCGAAATCGCCGAGATCTTCGAGCAGCGGTTCAATGGATAGGAAGGCGACCGTCGGCTGGGCACGTCGCAGCAAGGCGATGCGCGGGAGGCCATGCTTTTGATTTTCAACGCTCACGCCCCACCAGACGTGAGAAGCAGAGGCGGCCTTTTTGAGTTTAGTGCGCAGCAGATGGCTCATCCGGTCTGCTCTTTTGGTGAGGACTTGGTAGGTGTGCCAATTCGCGGCGAGCATCACGCGACAAACTTTTTCGATGTAGTCATCGGAGACGTTCTCGTGAAAAAGATCGCTCATTGAGTTCACGAAGATGCGTCGTGGCGTGCTCCAACGAATGGGATCGCCGAGCTTTTCCGGAACGAGACGCAGGTCGAAGCCGAACTCGAAGGGATGGCCTTTCACTCCGCGGAAACGTTCAGCGAGGGTCTCGGCATAGCAATGTTTGCAGCCCGGGCTCACCTTGGTGCACCCGCGCACAGGATTCCAGGTGGAGTCCGTCCATTCGATTTTAGAATTAGCGCTCATGGGAGAAGTGTAGGCCCTGGGTGGGACAAGGACAGGGGCAAGCTGAAACAAATCCGCGTCAACCAACAGCGCATTTCCCGCCATAACGTGAGGTTGCGGTGGACGCCTTTCGTTCGGTACCCAGGCGGGCGAGCAAGGCGGAGGCGGGTTCGTCGGAGGGGTCCTGGGGGACGAGGCGGCCGGTGAAGGCTTTTTTCAGGATCGACTGCCGCAGGGCTTCGCTCTTCCGCAACGCACCGTCGATCTCCCGCTCGTTCCGCTCGATCACCTCGAACTGCTCATCCAGCAAACGCACGATCTCCTGTTGCTCCTCTGGCGAGGGAGATGGAACAGTGTATGCGTTAATTTGCTTCCCCGAGATATTCGGCTGCGCACCGCCATATGCGTCCTTCCCGATCTTTCGCTTCAAACCGTGAAGCAAGTGATGAAGGAATCGCTGGGAAAATCTACGTTCATCCTTTGCGCGAAAACAGCCGACACGTTGGTTCAAGTAGCACTTCTCGTCGGATTTCAGTTCGCCGAATTTTCCAGTAGTTGCTCCCGACATTGCGATGAGGATATCGCCTTTTCTCAGACGAAATTTTTCGAACTCTGGCTGCGCTGTAATCCTCACCGAGTTCTCCAGGCTGACGCCTACCTCTGAGACATCTGAGATGCGAACAACCGGCACGCCGACTTCAACGTATTCGTCGCTTTTGAATGCAAAGCCACTGGTGAAATCAATGACCGACGAAAGTGAAACCTCGCGCCATTCGAGTTTAGGGGAGTTTTGGGTGCGCCACTTCGCAGTGAGCTTGCCCTCGAAGGCTTGTTTGAGGAGCGACTGGCGATAGACGCCGAGTTGGCGGCGCGCCAACCGCAGACTCTCCTCCCCGGCCTCCAACTCGCTGAACAACTCCTCGATCTTCGCCACGATCCGCTTCTGCTCGTTCAGCGGCGGAAGGGAGATGGTAACGTTGGCGAGATTCCCCCGTGAGATACGCTTACGGGTGGTTCCCGTTTGCAGGTCCTCCATCTGCTTCCGCGTGCCAAGAAAGTTGATTGCGGCAGTGAGAAACTCGGGGGACGAAATATCAGAAGATGTTCGAATAATGCAGACATCGACAACGGTCACATAGCGCTCATCGCCTTCGAGCGGAAAGGTGCAGGCCCGACCGAGCGGGTCTGGCATGCGCGCGATTAGAACGTCGTCTTTCTTCAGAAAAGTGCAGCGTAGTTCAGCTGCTTTGGCTGTGGTGAGAAACCGGGCGGACTTATCGAGAAACGCGCCTTCGCCGATGTCGGCTAATTGGATGAGGCGAACATCACCGTCTGGGTCTTGGTCTTTGCTTTCGATCCAGTCGCCATCGACGAAAACGCCGTTGGGCGTGATGAGGTCTTGGATTTCAGCCGTAGCCCAGCCGAGCGGAAGTATTTCCTCACTCACGCCGTCAGCTCCTTGTTCAGTTCCTCAATCATGGCGTCCAGACGTTCGCCGAAGAGTTGGTGCATCCTGCCGAGGCCGCCGCGGGCGTCGAAGGGGGCGTAGTCGAGGTCTTCCTTTTCCATGCGCAGCGAGGCGATGACGTGGTCGCGGATCAGTTCAAGCCAGGCGGCTTGCGAGGCGTCGAAGGGATTGCCGGCGTTGGTGCGCAGAATCCAGTCGCGGTAATTGCGGCGCACGGTGTCGGAAAATGGCGTGAGTTTCCGATCGAGTCCGCAAGCGCGGCGGAGGAGCGCGACGAGCGCGGTCAACTCGGTCAGCGGGCGGGCATTGGCGGGAAGCGCATCGAGTCGCGCGTAGGCATCCCACACACGGAGGGGCGCGAGGCGCGGGGCGTGTTGCTTGAGCGCGGCCAGAACACCCTGAATCTGCGCGAGGGTCACGTGCTGGCGGCGCTGGGGTTGGGTGTAGTAAATTGTGAGCGCGTCGAGCCGGTCGCGGTGTTCGCGGCAAAAGGATTCGAAATCCTCGACGAAGGCGGCGGCACGGGTCTGGGCGTCGGCATCCCATTCGGCGCGGAGGAGCCGGTCCTGGGTGTCGTGATCGAGGGTCTGCATGTTGGCGGTGCAGGCTTCAACGATGGCGGTGACGATGGCGCCAGTGAGCGGAGCGCGGGCGGCGGCGACGAGTTGTTGCTGGGCCTTTTCGCGGTTCAGGTCGCCCGGGTTCGTGCCCGCCGGCTGCCCGGCGAGGACGAGGGCTTTTTGTTCGATGGCCTCGCCGTCGATCGCGTGGAAAAGATTTTTCACCACCTGGCCGAGCGCGACGCCGCCCATCTTTTCGGCGAGGCTGTGTTTTTGCAGCGGGGTGAGCTGGCGCTCGATCCGGGCGAGGCGTCCCGCGAGCGAGGAAACGGTGTCGGCATCGGTCGCGCCCATGACGACCTCCATCGCGAGGTCCTTGAACGGCACGGTGGGGCGCGTGATGGGCGGGCGGCTGGCGGTCTTGAGGGATTTGGTGACGCCGATGGCGTCGACGATCACGTAATGGGTTTTCGCCGACTTGGCGGCGGAGGAAACCTTGCGGAGTCCGTCGTGATCGAGGGTGCGCGTGCCGCGGCCCTTCATCTGCTCGAAGTAACCCTTCGATTTCACGTCGCGCATGAAGAGGAGACACTCGAGCGGCTTCACATCGGTGCCCGTGGCGATCATGTCCACCGTGACGGCGATGCGCGGGTGATAGCCATTGCGAAACTGGGAGAGGACGGACTTGGCGGCCTCACCCGGCTCGACGACGTTGCCGGCGGCGTCGAGGCGGTCCTGATCGGACTTGAAGGTGACTTTCTTGCAGAAGGCGTTTCCCTCGCCGAATTCCTCCCGGACGATGTTGATGATGTCGTCGGCGTGGGAATCGGTCTTGGCAAAGATGAGGGTCTTGGGGACCTCAAAGGCGCCGGCAGCGTCGGTGCGGTCGGGGAAGATTTCGGGGAGCTTGTCGCGAAAGGCGCGGACGACGGTGCGGATCTGGGAGTGGTTGACGATGTCGCGGTCGAGTTTCCTGGCGGAGTAGGTCTCGTCTTCATCCTGCTGCTGCCAGCGGCGGGCGCGGGTGAGTTTTTCGCGGCGCTCGACGAGGCCCTTGAGGACGGCGCCGCCACGCTGGGAGACCTCGGTCTCGATGGTGTAGATCTCGCCCTGGACGTTCACGCCGTCGGCGACGGCGTCCTCGTGGGTGTATTCGGACACGACGTTCTGGCGGAAGAAGGCGTAGGTGCGGGCGTCGGGCGTGGCGGTGAGGCCGACGAGGAAGGCGTCGAAGTAGTCGAGGACCTGGCGCCAGAGGTTGTAGATCGAGCGGTGGCACTCATCGATGATGATGAGATCGAAGAACTCGGGCGGGACTTTTTCGCTGTAGGAAACGGGGAGCGGTTCGCGGCGTCGGTCGGCGGAGCGCTCGGCGGGATTTTCGTCCTCGGCGGAAGCGTCGAGCTCGCGGCCCTGAAGGATGGAATACATCCGCTGGATGGTGGAGATGCAGACCTGAGCATCGGCGGGCACGTGGCCGGAGGTGAGACGAGCGACCGTGTAAAGCTCGGTGAACTTGCGGTTGTCGTCGGTCGGAGTGAAGGCGAGGAACTCCTGCTCGGCCTGCTCGCCGAGATTGCGTGTATCGACGAGGAACAGCACGCGGCGGACGCGGGTATGCTTGAGCAGGCGGTAGATCGACGTGATGGCGGTGAAAGTTTTTCCAGCGCCCGTGGCCATCTGGATGAGTGCGCGCGGGCGGGCGTCTTTGAGTGAAACGTCGAGATGGGTGATGGCTTCGATCTGGCATTCGCGCAGGCCGGCGGGATCGAGCGTGGGGAGGTCGTGAAGGCGGGCGCGCAGAGAACGAGCCGAAGCGAGTGATTCGCGGAGCGTTTCCGGACGGTGGAAAGCAAAGACCTCGCGAGAGCGGGGCTTGGGATCGCGCTGGTCCGTGAAACGCGTGAGGACACCGGTGGCTTCGTAGAGAAATGGAAGCGGCACGCCGGTGTGCTGGAGGTAACGAAGCTTGGCCGCCGCATAGTCAGCGGACTGGTCTTCGACGGTGGTGATGTTTTGGCCGAGCGTTTCTTTCTTGGCCTCAATCACACCGACCGGGCGGCCGTCGATGAAGAGGACGTAATCGGCGGGGCCGGTATCGGTGGAATATTCGCGGACAGCCTGACCTTCGCCCGCGCGGAAATCGATGGCGTCCTTGGATTGAACCGCCCAACCGGCGGAACAGAGCTGCGCGTCGATGGCGTCGCGGGCGATCTGCTCGGGGTTTTGGTTGGAGGGCATGAACGGACTCGAAGCTGAATCAGGACCGATGCCGCGCCGGGCAGCATAAAACGGCGATTGCTAGCAGGAGCTAACGCCGGCGCAAGCGCGCTTCGAAAGAACCTGCCCCACTCCTACCCCCGCGCCTCGAACGTTCCGTCGGCGCGCTTTGCGATCAGGCGTTTGAGCTCGAGCATCATCAAAGTCGCGGACAACGACGCCGCGCTGAGTTTCGTCTGCCCGGCGAGCATGTCGGGCGAGAGCATCGCACCGCCACGGAAGCATTCGAAGACCTTCGCCTCGTCATCGGTGAGATTCGCCGGGCGCCCCGCGGCGGTTTCCGCGGGCTTTTCGCTGATCGCGGCCGGGCTAAACCCCTCGAGATAGTTCAACTCGGACAGGATGTCGTCCACGCTCGTCAGCAGCGTCGCTCCATCCCGGATCAGCTGATGGCAGCCCGCGCTCGTCGGTTGATCGATCCGCCCCGGCACGGCGAAAAGCTGGCGCCCCTGCTCGCCGGCAAACCGGGCGGTGATCATCGCTCCGCCGCTGACATCGCTCTCCACCACGACCACCGCCGCGCTCATGCCGGAAACAATGCGGTTGCGCATCGCGAACGACTGTTTGTCCGCGCGCCGGCCAAACGGAAATTCGGAAACGATCGCGCCGCCCTCCGCCTCGATCCGGCGGTAAAGCTCCAGGTTTTCCGGCGGATAAATGATATCGATTCCGTTGCCGAGCACCGCCGCGGTTTTTCCTCCCACCGAAAGCGCCCCCTCGTGTGCCGCCGTGTCGATCCCGCGCGCGAGTCCGCTCACAATGCAGAATCCCAGCCGCGCGAGCTCCGCGCCCAATTTCTTCGCCGTCGCCTGGCCATAGAGCGTCGTCCGCCGCGAACCCACGATCGCCACGCCCGGCTGGGAAAAATCGTAGCGCCCCTTCCGATAAAGTCCGATCGGTGGATCGGAGATCTCCTTCAGCAATGAAGGATAAGCCGCATCGCGCGCCGTGATGAAATCCGCTCCGGCCTTCGCCATGCGCTCCTCCTCGCGCGCGAGATCGAAATGTTCGCGCCAGGCCGCGATCGTCGCGCTGATGACCGGACCGACCCCCTTCACCGTTTCCAGCCGGCGCGTCCCCGCCGTGAACACCGCGCGCGGATCATCGTCCAGTTCCGCCAGCAAACGGTTCAGCGTGATCGGACCGATGTTCGGCAGCGCGTTCAGCACGAGAAAAGCCTGGCGTTCGTTTAGCTCGAAGGTGCTCGTCATGTAGGAGCGGCTTTACGCCGCGACCGATCGTGTGCCCATGGAGAATCGCGGCATAAAGCCGCTCCTACGCTTTCGCACGCAACGCCGCCGGCAAAAAATCGAGCAGCTGGGTGACACTGACCGAAGTCTGCCCGTGTTGGCGCGCGAGCAGATCCGCCGCCAGCCCATGCCAGACCACGCCGCGACAGGTCGCCAGGAACGGATCCACCGGCGTCTGTGCGAGCAGCCCTCCAATCAAACCCGCCAGCAAGTCGCCGCTGCCGCCGCGCGCCAGCACCGGTCCCCCGAAAAAACTATGATGCACGTCGCCGCCCGCACACACGCGCGTCACCGGGCCTTTCAACGCGACGATCGCACCGGTGGCGGCGGCGAATTCGGTGAGGTTCCCCTCGTCCGCGATCCGCGCAAATTCGCCGGCGTGGGGCGTCAGCACCAGCGAACCTGGAGTCCCCTCACGCACAATGTCCGGCCGCAACGCATCCGCATCGAGCAACACCGGCACCCGCGCGGATTTCACCAGGCTCGCGACCAGCGCAAGCGTCTCCGGATCGCGCCCCAAGCCGGGCCCGACGACCAGCGCCGTGGCCCGATCGAAGCGCGAACGCAGCAGATGCTCCCCTTCGAGCGCGAGTCCGCCGCCGGGTGTTTCGGGCCAGCCGACCCACATCGCTTCGGGGGCGCGCGCGGCAAAAGCGGGCACGAGTGATTCGGGCACGCACGCCGTGACCAGCCCGACCCCGCTGCGCAACGCCGCGAGCACCGCCATCAACACCGCGCCGGGATAACCCAGCGATCCACCAACAATGAAAACGTGTCCGTAAGTTCGCTTGTCCGACTGCGCCGACCGGAATGCCGCCAGCGGCGCAAGCACGTACGGGGTGAGCACGCGCACCGGCGTGGGTGGCACCGCGATTCCTTCCGCCGGAAAAAATCCGAGATCGAGATAGCGCACGCGGCCCGCCGCCGCGCTTTCCAGCACCGGGCTTTTCACGATGCCGGTCGCATAGGTGAAGTCCGCGCGGAAAAGTCCACCGCTGGGCAGATCCACCGCGGCCCGCAGCCGGATGGGCAGCGCCTCCACGCGGGCGGCCAGCTGGATCACGGCCGGCGTGGCGGGAGGACGAAACTGAAATCCGAAAACACCATCGAGGGAGAGATCGTAACCGGCCCCCGGCAGCTGCACCGAGGCAAACGTCACGCGTGTTTTCATCGCCCGCATCAGGGCCTGCAGACTTCGCAGAGTCAGCGTGCGCAGCGTTTTCTCGGCAAACACGAGCACCACCGTCGCCCGCGCCTCGGGAAACCTGGCGAGCAACAGATGCGCGGCCAGCAAGGCATCGCCGCCGTTGTGGCCCTTCCCCACCAGCACGAGGATCGAGCCATCCGCCGGAAAGCCGCCGATCTCCTCGAAATCCGCCAGCACCGCCTCGGCGACGGCGTGACCCGCATGCTGCATCGCGGCCCATTCCTTTTTGTCGTCGCCCTTGAAGAGCCTCGCTTCAAAAGCCGCCGCCTCTTCGGTCGTCAGAATGGGGTCGCCCAGAACGGTCATCTCAGTTGGACCTCGGTTTTCTCAAGGTGTCCCGCCGGTGGCCGGCGGTGCTGCGGCGGGCGCGCCAAAAATCCCGCGCGGTTCCTCCGGGATGGGCACTAAAAACTGAAAGAGGGAATTGTGCGGGACCCCCTCGCGCACCCGCATACCCCTCGGACGCGTGATGCTGCGAAAATAATACTTCTCTCCGACGCGAAGAATCTCGAAGGCGTCCCGGTAAGTCCCGGAAGGAGGGTCGAAGGCGACGACATAGCTGAGATCGTCGTCCCAGAAGGCATACTTTCTCCATTCCCCGAAGTACGCCTCGATGTCCGTCAGCCGCGGCGGGAGCGATGTCACCGGCGGCGTAGCCACCTTTGGCGGCGGAGCGGGCGGCGGCGTGGCGGTTGCGGCGCCGCCCGGGCGCTTGTTCATCGCGAGGACGAACAACGCGCCCAGCACAAACCCGAGCATGATCCACGACGGGGTCTTGGATAATTTCGGACGCGATGCCGGCGGCGATTCGTCGAATTCATCCATGGCCATGCGCGCGGAAGGTCGGGCTAGGCTCGCACGAGGACTGCGACCGCCATGGCCACGGTGTCGGTGTGCGAAAGCGTGAGATGGACGTGGGTCGCGCCGACCGTGCGGAGCAACGCCTCCCCCTGCGCATCGAGCCGCACGAGCGGTTGGTGCCGCTCGCCGTGGTAGACCGAAACCGAGCGCCAGCCGAATTCCGCGCCGATCCCAGTGGAAAAACATTTCGAAACCGCTTCCTTCGCCGCGAAGCGCGCCGCGTAGTGCTTGTGCGGATGGGCCATGCGCGAGCAATAGGCGCGTTCCTCGTCGGTGAAAACCCGCTCGAGAAATTTCTCGCCCTGCCGCTGCAGCACGCCGCGCACCCGCTCGACCTCGATCACATCGCAGCCGAGGCCGACCAGGATTCCACCGGGTGGGAGGGAGAGATTCATCGGGGAATGAGCAGGAGCTGGCAGTTAGGAATTGGGAGTTGGTAATTGGTAGCGGGCTTCTCCGACGCTTATGCGGAATTTCCAATTACCAAGTACTAACTACCAACTGCCTTCCCCGCGTTCATCCGGGTCTTCATTTCCCGGACGGCCTCTTCGATGCCGGTGAAAAGCGCGCGGCTCATGATGCTGTGGCCGATGTTCAGCTCGTGCAGATGCGGGAGCGTGCGGACCTCGGCGATGTTCACGTAGTTGATCCCGTGGCCGGCATTGATGGTGAGTCCGAGTTCGCGGCCGCGCGCGCAACCCAGCCGGAGGCGCTGAAACTCCTTCGCGCGGCGCGGCGTGTGGAAGGCGTGCGCGTAGGCGCCGGTGTGCAGCTCGATGAACGGGGCGCCCAGTTTCGCCGCAAGCTCGATCTGCGGTTCGTCGGGATCGATGAACAGGCTGGCCTTGATGCCCGCGGCGTTCATCGCGTCGACGCACGGCGCCACGCGATCGCGCAGACCCACGACATCGAGCCCGCCTTCGGTGGTCACTTCCTGGCGGTTCTCCGGCACGAGGCAGACGAACTCCGGTTTCAGCTTCAGCGCGAAGGCGGTCATCTCCGGCGTGCAGGCCATTTCAAGGTTGAGCCGCGTCCCGACCGTTTCACGCAGCCGCCAGACGTCGCGTTCCTGGATGTGCCGGCGGTCTTCGCGCAGGTGCACGGTGATGCCATCGGCGCCGGCGCGCTCGGAAAGCAGCGCGAGCGTCACGGGATCCGGTTCGACATTGCCCCCGACCTCCGGGTCGGCCCCGCGATAGCGGGCCTGCCGGAGCGTCGCGCAATGGTCGATATTCACACCGAGAAAGATCATGGGCGGGAGACCGTGACAGAAATTCAGAAGCCATGAAATCAGGAAAATGCCCCGGCCGCTGCTTTCTGCTTCCGGGTTTCACGGCTTCCGAATTCACTCTTTCGCGTGAAGCCACCCCCGCAGCGCGAAAACCTCCTGGTTAATCTCGGATGCAACGTCCTGTTGCCGTCGATCATCCTCAAATGGGGCAGCAAGGCGACCGCGGTCGGACCGCGCTGGGCGCTGGTCATCGCCCTCGCCTTTCCCGTGGGCTATTTCCTCTACGACCTGCAGGCGCGGAAGAAATTCAATTTCATCTCGGCGCTCGGTTTCTTCAGCATCCTCGCGACCGGCACCTTCGCGCTGATGAAGCTCGACCTCTACTGGTTCGCGGTGAAGGAGGCCGCGGTGCCCGCGGTGATCGGTCTCGTCGTGCTGGCCTCCATGGGCACGCGCTGGCCGCTCGTTCGCGAAATGCTCTACAATCCCCAGGTGATTGACGTCGATCGCATCGACGCCGCGCTCGACGAGCGCAACGCGCGGCCCACGTTTGAAAAGCTGCTCCGGGAATCGAGCCTGCTGCTGACGCTCTCGTTCCTCGTGAGTGCCGTGCTCAACTACGTTCTCGCTCGCTACATCCTGAAAAGCCCCGCCGGCAGCGACGCCTTCAATGCGGAGCTCGCGCAGATGAATCTCCTGAGCTGGCCGGTGATCGTGGTACCGAGCACCGCGATGACCATGTACGCGCTCTGGCGTCTGCTCGGCGGCCTGCGACGCATCACTGGCTTGGAACTGGAGCAGCTCCTCCACCCCGCTCCGGAAAAAAAGTAGGGTGGATCTGAGACCTGCTCGGCTGGTTGAAAGACGAAGGGTAAAAGTTGAAAGATCGAACCCCGCCAGGCTTTCAACTCTCAACGTTCAACTTTCAACCCGGGCGCGAGGGGTGGAGCCCTACCCGCGGTGCGCCATCGGAATGTAGTCCCGCTTGACCGCACCCACGTAAATCTGGCGCGGGCGGTAGATGCGGCCCTTCGGGTTCGCGGCGACCTCGCGCCAGTTGGCGATGTAGCCGGGTGCGCGGCCGATCGCGAACATCGTCGTGAACATGTTCATCGGGATGCCGATCGCGCGCATGATGATGCCCGAGTAGAAATCGACGTTCGGGTACAGCTTGCGCGACACGAAGTAGTCATCCTTCAGCGCAGCCTCCTCCAGATTTTTCGCGATTTTCAACAGCGGGTCGTCGATTCCCAGGCGGTTGAGCACGATGTCACACGCCTCGCCGATGAGCTTCGCGCGGGGGTCGAAATTTTTATAAACGGCATGGCCGAATCCCATCAGCCGGTTGCCCTTGCTGCCGGATTTGGCCGCGGCAATGAAGCGCGTGCCGTCGTCGCCCTCGTCGTGAATCGACTGGAGCATCTGCATTACCGCCACGTTCGCGCCGCCATGCAGCGGGCCGGACAGCGCGCAGATGCCGGCGGAAATCGAAGTGAAGAGGTTGGCCGAGCTCGAACCGACCATGCGCACCGTCGACGTCGAGCAGTTCTGTTCGTGATCGGCGTGGAGGAGCAGAACCAGGTTGAGCGCCCGCGCGACCTCCGGCGGCGCCACGTAATCCTGATAGGGCTCCGAGAACATCATGTGCAGGAAGTTCTCGCAGAAGGGCAGCTCCTGCTTCGGGAACATGAACGGCAGTCCCTTCTGGTAGCGGTAGATCATCGCGACGATCGTGCGGATCTTGGAGATCGCGATCGCGGCGGACTGGTCGAAGACCTTCAGGTCCTTCTCGAAATTATTCTGCGCGAGCTGCGGATAGTACGCCGGCAGCGCCGCGACCATCGCCGAGAGCATCGCCATCGGTGACGCGCTGGTCGGAAAACCCTCCAGGATTTTCTGCATCTGCGTTTCGATCACCGCATTCTTGCGCAACTGCTGGCCGAACTCCTTCCGTTGGGCGGGCGTCGGCAGTTCACCGTAGATCACGAGATAGGACGTCTCGACAAAATCGCTGTACTGCGCGAGCTGATCGATCGGGTAGCCGCGGTGGCGGAGGATGCCGTTGTCGCCGTCGAGATAAGTGATCTGGCTCTCGCACGACCCCGTGTTGCCGTAACCCTGGTCGTAAGCGATGTAACCGGTGGCGGCGCGCAGGCCTCGGGTATCGAGCGCTTTTTCCCCTTCGGTGCCGGTCAACACGGACAGGGGGTACTCTTTGTCGTCAATCTTCAGCGAGGCAGTCGTGGCCATGGGACGATCAGCGAATCTAAAACTGGGGACCTTGCAAAGAAAAGATACCCGCCAGCCCGTTGCAGCCCGGGTCAGTAGCAACGGTGGCGCGCGAGTTAGAAAAAGTTTCGGGCGCGAGGCCCGGTTTGGCCTCCGGAGGCCCGATCCCGGCGACCGGCATTACGCGGCGGCACCCGCGGAAACGGTCGCGAAATTACGGTAGATCTGCAGCCCTTTCGCCTGGCTCTTTTCCGGGTGAAACTGCGTGGCAAAGCAGCGCCCCCGCCCGATCGCGGCACAAAACGGCCCGCCATAGTCGCATTCCGCCAGGACGAGCGAGGGATCGGCCGGCTGGCAGTAAAAGCTGTGCACGAAATAAAACGCCTCACCTGCCGGCGCGAGACCGGCGGCGAGGGGCGAAGACGGCTGGGCCAGCCGCACCGTATTCCAGCCCATGTGCGGAATCTTAAACTCCGCGGGTCGGCGAAACCGCACGACCTTGCCTTTGAAAATCCCGAGACCGGTCACGTTGGCCTCCTCCGAATGTTCGAAAAGCGCCTGCATGCCGAGACACACCCCCAGAAACGGCCGGTCCGCTCCGATCCAATCCCGCACCGTCGCATCGAGCTTCGCCCCCCTCAGCGCCGCCACGCAGTCACGCAACGCGCCGACCCCCGGCAGCACCAGACCCGCCGCGCCGCTCGCCTCGACTTCCGCCGGCGTGCGCACCACCTGCGGCGAAGCTCCCACGGCTTCGAGGGCCTTCGTGACGCTGCGCAGATTGCAGATGCCGTTGTCGATGACGGCGATTTTGACGGAGGACATAATCGAGGCGCACGTTATTCGGATGCACGGACGCTTTGCAAGCAGCCGGGCCCGTTGGCAGTTTCCTAATTTGGATTTGTCATCGCGAGTCCCGCCTTGCGGGACGTGGCGATCCAGCTGGATTGCTTCGTCGTCCCGCTTCG
This sequence comes from Opitutaceae bacterium, assembly GCA_036261745.1. Lineage (GTDB taxonomy): Bacteria > Verrucomicrobiota > Verrucomicrobiia > Opitutales > Opitutaceae > DATAKE01. Next base: position 3,417 of record DATAKE010000053.1, on the reverse strand, counting down.
CGGGACTCCTCGCAATGACGAACTAGGACACTCCCGGGCCCTTCGTTGTAGGAGCGGCTTCACGCCGCGACTGTTACTCGAACTTCAGCCCGTCGCGGCGTAAAGCCGCTCCTACAGTCCAAGGCAGGGCGGCTAAATCTTCCCCTTGGTGCTCGGGAGCAAGTCCGCGGCCCGGGATTCGATCTGCGTCGCCGCGTCGAGGGCGCGGGCGAGACATTTGAAAATCGCCTCGGCGACATGGTGCGGCTCCTCGCCATAGACGAGCTGCACGTGCAGGTTCGCGCCCAGCGCGTTGCTGAAGGCGCGGCAAAATTCCTTCACGAGCACGATGTTGAAATCGCGCACGAACATCGTCGGCGCCTCGGCGCTGTAGACGAGGTGCGGCCGTCCGCCGACGTCGATGGCGATGCGCGCCAGCGACTCATCCATCGGCAGCAGGAAAAATCCATAGCGCCTGATCCCGATCTTGTCGCCGAGCGCCTCTTTGAACGCCTGGCCCAGCACCAGGCCGACGTCCTCGACCGTGTGGTGATAGTCGACATCGGTGTCGCCCTTCGCCTTCACCGTGAGATCGAACAAACCGTGCTTCGCGAAAAGCGTCAGCATGTGGTCGAAGAACGCCACGCCCGTGTCGATCTTCGAGCGGCCGCGGCCATCGATCGCGAGCGAGAGCTCGATCTCCGTCTCGGCGGTCTTGCGGACAACGGACGCAACGCGCGCCTTGGGCGCTGCCGCTACGCGTTTGGTGGTGCTTTTAGCCATGCGTCGAGAGTTTGGTTGAGGACGAGCATTTCGTCGTCGGTGCCGACGCTGATGCGCAGGAATGGGGCGGTCAAGGCGTGGCTCGGGAAGTGCCGCACGAGCACCTTGTGCGCGTAGAGAAAATCGTAGGCCGACTTCGCCACCGCCGGTCCGCTTTCGCCGCGCGCGTTTTTCGGCTCGGTGAAAATAAAGTTGGCCTGCGACTCGTAGGTGAACCACCCGCGTTCAACGCATTTTTTCACGCCGCGGTCCCGGGTGGCGCGCACCTTCGCGATGATCCCATCGTAGTAGGCCGGGTCGCCCAGCGCCGCGATCGCCGCGGCCTGCGAGAGCCGGCTCACGTTGTAGCTGTCACGCACGCGATCGAGCACGCCAATGATTTCGGGATGAGCCAGCGCGTAGCCGACGCGAATCCCCGCCAGCGCGTGGGCTTTCGAAAGCGTCCGCACCACGACGAGATTCGGATAACGCGCGAGCAGCGGCACCGCATTTTCCCGCGCGAACGGAGCGTAGGCTTCATCCACGACGAGCAGCCCGCGAAAACCCGCGAGCACCCGCTCGAGTTCGGCATTGGAGAACCCGACCCCCGTCGGCGCGTTGGGCGAAGTGAGAAAAAACGCCCGGGCATTCGAACCCGCAATGCGCTCGATCGGGAGCCTCATTGTCCGGTCGAACTCGATGACCTGCGTGCCCCCGTGCTGGATTTCCACGAGCACCGGATAGAGCGAATAACTCGGCAGCGTGAATCCCGCCGCGGCTTCCGGTGCGCAAAAAGCGCGGATCAGCAAATTGAGGATATCGTCGGACCCGTTGCCGATGCAGACATTCGCCTCGGCGAGTCCGTGGCCGTGGAGTTTCGCGACCGCGGCGCGGAGCGGACTGCTTTTCGGATTCGGATAGAGGCGGAGCGAAGCGCCGTCTTCGCCGATCTCGCGGCGCAGCGCTTCGACGACACGCGGGCTCGGCGCGTAAGGGCATTCGTTGGTGTTGAGCTTTACCCAGCCTGCCCCGGTCGGTTGAAGACCGGGCGTGTAGGCGTGAAGCTCCGCGACGTGCGGGAGAGCGAGGGAGGAAATGTCCGGCATACTAAAGGCGGCTTGCGGTAGGAGCGGGTTTATCCCGCGACCGGCGAGTCAGGGCGGATTCGGTCGCGGCGTAAAGCCGCTCCTACAGCGTCCGGATTTTCACCGAGCGGCCGTGGGCATCGAGCTGCTCCATCGCCGCAAAGGCCGCGACCGTCGGCTCCGCCTTGCGCACGCTGCCGCGTTCGTAATGCACGAGGCTGGTGCGGCGCAGAAAATCCGCGACCCGCAGCCCGCTGAAGAAACGTCCCGCACGGCCCGTGGGCAAAACATGGCTGGGCCCCGCCGTGAAATCGCCGATGGCCGTCGGGGTGTGGTTGCCGATCATGATCGCGCCGGCGGTCGTGATCAGGCGCGTGAGCGTTTTTGCGGCGGAGTCGGCCACGAGCAGCTCGAGGTGCTCGGGCGCCACGTAGTTTGCCACCTCCGCCGCCTGGGCGAGCGTGCGGACTTCGACCGCGAGAAAACCCTCGGAGAGCACGCGACGCGTTTTCTCGGAGCGGGAAATCGAGTAGAGCTGCGTCTCCACTTCCGCGGCGATGGCCTTGATGATCTCGGCCGAGGTCGCGACGAGATAGATTTTTTCGCGGCCGGAACCATGCTCCGCCTGCGCCAGCAAATCCGCGGCGGCAAAATCGGGCCGCGCCGTTTCGTCGGCGATGATCATCACTTCGCTCGGGCCGGGCAGCGAATCCACGCCGATGGTGCCGAAGACCTGCCGCTTCGCCTCGCAAACGTAGGCGTTGCCGGGCCCGAAAACCTTGTCGACCGCCGTGAGCGTGCTCGTGCCGTAGGCCATCGCACCGATCGCCTGGACGCCGCCGATCCGGTAAACCTCCTCTACGCCGAGATACTGGAGCGCCGCGAGCAATCCATCCGCCACCTTGCCCTCCGCATTGGAGGGCGTGTACACCGCGATCTGCGGGCAGCCGGCGATTTTCGCCAGCGAAACGGTCATGAGCACCGTGGAGACGAGCGGCACTTGTCCACCGGGCACATAGATTCCCACCCGGCGGATGGGATCGAATTTTTCCCCGACGGTCGCCCCGTGTTTGTTTTTCGCCGTCCAGTCCCCGGGCAAACCACGGCGGTTGAAAGCGACGATGTTCTCGTGGGCGGCCGCGAAGGCGCGTTGCTCCGCGGGGGAAACGCGTTTCGCCGCCGCGGCGAGCTCGGCGGGCTTGACGCGAAAATCCCGCGGCCGGAGCCGGGCGCCGTCGAACTTCGCCGCGTAGTAGCCGATCGCCTCGTCACCGCGGCCGGCGACATCCGCCAGGATCGCGGCCACCGAATCGGAGATTTCCTTCGGCACGACCGCGCTGCGGCAAAACGCCGCGAGTTCGTCCGCGAAGGTCTTGGAACTATGAAGAAGGGTGCGCACCGGATGGGGCGGAGCGCGTCAGCTGGAAGCCGCGACCACCCCCGGGGGAGTTATTTTTTCGGCTCGAAGCTCGGAACGTTGAAGATGCTGGCCGGAAAGGACTCGTTCAGTTTGATCTCGTCGAAATTGATCGTGACGGTCGATTCCTTGCCGGTGGCGTCCTTGGTCTTGTTGATGATTCTCCGGGGATAC
>DATAKE010000081.1:0-6399 GCA_036261745.1 Opitutaceae bacterium | reverse complement strand
TGGAACTCACATAGAGCTTACGATCGATCACCGTTTCTACGGCTGTGCGGAGATTCTCCAAACCCTCCACATACGCGTCATAAATTCCATCGTAGCGAACGCTTCTCAACAGGCTGAACGTGCGCGCATCTTTCCGCGACGTTACGACTAGGACTGGCAGGTCCCGCTCGATAAACGGCTCCAGATGTTCCAGCCCGTCCATGTCCTCAATTTTGACTCCGGTGATGAAAAGATCCGGCATGCTCACCTGAATTGCATCGAGCGCTTCCAAGCCGCGCTGGAACACTTGCACAATGGCGCTTCGCCAAAGGTCTTTGATCTGCCGGCAAATCAGATCCCCGTACAGACGGTCGGCTTTCAGGACCACGATGCGCGGGGCAGCAGTTTTCGGCAGCATGGCTAAGAGGCCGAGGAGACGAGTTGAAGTTTCATCCCGTCCGCGTGAGGACGCAGCCGGCCAGAACCAGTGCCGCCTCCCAAAAGTTCTTCGGCGAGGGCATTGCGAATCAAAAGCTCTGTGGCATCACGCATCGGCCGTGCGCCCAACCGCTCGTGGTAGCCTCTTTGAATTACTAAATCCGAAATCGCGGGTTCCGGGGAAACTGCGAAGCCGCGGGCAGCTAGTGCACCGCACTCCTTCGCGATCATTCCCCCGGCAATCTCGCATTGAGCGTCATAATCGAGTTTGCTGAAAACGACTGTGACGGTGATGCGCGCAAAAATCTCCGGGCGCAGTTCGCGTTGTGCGTCCTGACGCACGAGACGTTCCATCGTCTCATACTTCGATTTGCGGAGCGCCATGATGCGCTGTGCGCCGATGTTGCTCGTAAGGACGACGTACCACTCCGAAAAATCGAGCACACGGTTGCGGCCAGTGGTGAGGCGCGCCGCATCGAGCAATTGCAGCAGCACATCGAGCACCCGCGGATGAGCTTTTTCGATTTCATCGAAAAGCAACGTCCCGCGTCCCGCGCACGCATCGAAACCTTCCGCGATGCGCCCCGGTTCCTCCGTCGTGCCCAAGAGCAGCGCCAGACGGTCAGCGGTTTGATATTCAGACATGTCGAGCCGCACGACTCTATCGGGACCGACCAAGTCGTCGGTGAAACGCAACGTCAGCTCAGTTTTTCCAACGCCGGTTGGGCCGAGAAACATGAAACTCGCCTTCGGCCGGCCGGGCGTGGTTAGGCCAAGTTCACCGTGCTGGAGTCGTTCGGTCACGAGATCGATGGCCATATCCTGTCCCGTAAGTGAGGATTTCAAACGCCTCGCGAGAGTCCTCAATTTTTCGCGCTGTTCGTCCGTTGCTTTCATGGCGCAGCTACCATTTGGCCTCCGTGGAGTTTCCAGCTTTTGCGCCGGCTGGCGCTGCGGCCGCCGCGGCAGGGACAGAGCTACGCACGCGCTCACGTTCCGCTTCCAGTTGCTCACGCACCTTCAGTGCCTCTGCACTCTGCCGGACCAACGTAGCGTATTGGGCCTTCATCTGTCTCTCTGCTTCGGCCATCGAAGTCTGCATGGCGCGCAAATCTCCCGTGATCTTTTTTTGCGTGGCGAGTTCCGCTGCCAACTCGGCGCTGACAGGCAACGGAGAAATGCTCGCGGGCGGATAGGTTGTGCGCGCCGCCATGGCGAGTTCGTCACTCGCCGTGATCGGCACACGCGTGCGACGATAAACCGCGTGTGCCTCGTGGCGGACAGAAGGATTCCCCACCTCGCGATAGCCGCGCACATCATAAGGCGTCTCGACGAACTTCGTTGCCGACACCGCTGCGTTCAGGACTGGTGCCGGGGTCAGCTCGGCCACCGGCCACGGTGTCGCGCAGCCCCCGAAGAGTACCAGCACGATCACGCACGACGAAAAACGAAAACTGGTCCGCCCAGCTGGCACCCCGGAGTAACGTTTCGATCTCATACGCGAAACCGAAACAGCCCGAGTCGTAGTCTGGAAAGAAAAGCCCGATTAAAAACGGTTCAAAGCAGCGTTCAAAAAACGCTCAAATCCGTTCTACGCTGATCGATCAAATGTGCTGTTCGATCCCGTCGGATCGAAATCGAGAATCGCAGCCACTCCTGTTCTTCGCGGTAAGATTACTGTCATCAGCGTCCCGCCGTTCGCGACATTTGTAGCGGTGATTTCCCCGCTATGGACGGCTACGATCTCCTTGCAGACAGCAAGCCCGAGACCCAATCCCGCTTTCTTGTCCGCGCTGGCAAACGCGGTGAACAATTTCGCACGGAGCGCTTCGGGGATGCCCGGACCATTGTCGGCAACGTCGATCTGCACGTGCGTCTCTGTGCCTCGTGTCCGAACTTCGATTTTCCGCCGGTCAATTGGATTGGCCTGCAACGCTTCAGCCGCATTCCTCATCAAGTTCAGCAGCACTTGTCGGATCGCATCTTTGTCGACGACCGCTTGTGGGTTCTCGGCTTCCAACCGAGGGACGATTTCGACTCCTGCACCCGCGAACTGCGCACCCAAAAGCGTCAGCGTCTGCTCAATGATAACGTGAACGTCGCACTCAACGAGGTTGTATTCGCGAGGCCGGGCCAAATCCAAAAGTTGCTCCGCGAGCGCCTCGATTCGCTTCGCCTCCTCAGGAACTATCGCCGCAAAATTTCTCAAGAATTGGGCGTCATTGACCCGCTCCGGGAGCAACTGGCTGAACGAAGAGAGCGTCCACATCGGATTGCGTAATTCATGCGCGATGGAAACGCCCAGTTTTCCGATCGCCGCGAGCTGCTCAGCCTGACGGGCTTGGAGGGCGAGTCGGCAATGCGTGTAAAGCGATTCCACCACGTTGGTGAGCGCCCGCATGGCGCGAAGCTCGGGAAAGGTAAACGGGAGGCGGTTCTCTCGCTCAGTAACCGCGAGGATAAGAGTCGGATTGGTTTCCCAGCCGGGGAAAATGAGCGCCGCCCACTTTTTCCGCTCAAGAAATGATCTCAACTCTTGGCCGCCTAGATCCCTTACGCGGGACCGGGCCGTGAGCGAATACCAGCCATCGGCGAGCGTCGCGCGGTCTTCAACCAGTCTACGAGGCAAAGCTTCCCAACCGCGGCCATATTCTTCCCCCTCCTTCAAAAGGATGCGAACGGACGCTTTGCTCAGTCCGGACAGGACGACTTCGAAATGCTCGATAAGAACCGCTGGGCTGCTTTGCCGTTTGGCTACGCTATGCAGCTGGCTTGAAACCTCGTTGATCCGGTTCTCGGCGTTCATTCGGAAACGCGTCCGTATCCAATCGTCCAAAGCAAACGCGAGAAGCATGGCGACCCCGACGACGGTCGCTGCGGCCGCAGTGGCAGTCGCCCGGTCTTCGTATCGTTGTATGACCGCCGCCAATTGATACGCAAAAAATGCAATCGGGCCGACGACGAGGAAACGTTGCCCTATCGTTTGAAGCACCTGCTTTCGGTGATAGACACGATGGGAGGTTACGCTCCACGCGCTGATGCCGAAGGCCACGTAGACGAGGTAGGAAACGATGCGAGTGATCACATGCAGCCACGCACTCGGCCACACGGCGTAGCACAGGTCTACGACCACCGCTGCTAGAGTGAGATAACCAAGCGGTAACGCGATGAACTGAAATTCAAGCCGGCGTAAACCGGTCAGCCGGCCGGCCACGCCTATGCTCGCGATACACGCGGCAAGCTGACTTACTACCATCGGTCCAAAAAAGAGGGTAAACAGGGGCCCGTATCGCTCTCGACCTGGGAGGCTGTCACTCGGCTTAAATCCTTCCGTGAATGCCACCACTGCCAAAATAGCGGATAGGCATATCCAAGGAATCATTTTCCGGATTAGCTGTCTCCGATTGTCATAGCGGCCCGACGCGACGTAGAAACAAAGCCAGACCAAGGTCGGACTGATAACGGCAACGATGGCAAATTTGATGCGCACCCAAATCAACGGCGAACCAATCCCAGTCATGACATACTTGGCCGCTTCGTATTTCGCGGTTAACTGGGCCGCGAAGAACAACACGCCGGCGAAACACACGGCAGCCAGCACCTGGTTGATCGCACGTTTCACGTGAAGCGAAAGCGCCGCGATACCCACACCAAGCAAAAATACAGCGATCAATGCCGGGAAGAAAAACATACACTGAGGAGGGGCCGAAAGGCCTTCAGCCAATGGAGACCAATTCGGCGCGTATTGTTCCATCATCGAGCCGACGGACCTTTCGTGGTTCACCCCGGCGAGGGGCTTGTTCCACCACTCTGTTGGTAGTCCTTTTAGGGGGCGGCGCCCTCGCGGTGGGATTGTTCAGCAATCACGCGTACGCAATCGGACTCGGGCTCACCGCCTTGGGCCTGTTCTTGCTTATCGGGACCGGACTTCTCCCTCACATTTTGGCTGACCGTCTTCAGCGGCCCTTCTCCGTAATACACCCAGCCCAAGCAACTTTCGGCCATTCAGTCTGCGTCATCTTATTGGGAGAGGGATCGACGACCGATCCGCGAACGCAGGAACGCGTCCCGAGTTGGATCGCTGGCTCGCGCATCGCCACGGCAGCCGGCCTTCACAGGGCTGCGGTGGCTTCCGGAGCAAAATGCTGGATCATAATCGCTGGAGAACGAACGCGGTCCGAGATTTCCGTTTCGCCTAGCGCGTACGCGCGTATGCTCACTGACCTTGGCGTTGCCGAATCCGACGTAATCTTCGAAAACGACGGGCTGAACACCTACCAGCATGCGCGGAATATTAGCGTGCTGGTGAAATTGCGTCCCGCGGAAACGACTTATCTCGTGACCTCAGCGCTGCACATGAAGCGCGCGCTTCTCTATCTCGGAGCCTTTGGGCTCCGCCCCTCTCCCTTTCCGTCCGACTTCATCCACGCTCCCCGACAAATGCTCCCGGTGGGCTACAACTTCGCGGTGTCAGACATAGCGCTCCACCAACACATCGGTATCCTACGGTTTCATCTTTATGAAGCGTTGGGCATTAATCGCCGCAGCGTTGAAACAAGGTCAACGTCACCCACGCGTTAGGTCCCGCAACCGCCGGCTCTCGCAAGTCGCTGCGACCGCATTCGCGGCCATTTCTCTAACCTTTGCGACCGCTGTTCCCCGCTTCTCAATCGATGCGAAAAGTGGGACTTTGAAATCAGCGGCTACGTTACCCGTGATGCCAATCAACGAGAGCGTAGAATCGACTGACGTGAGCAACTGGCAGACCGAGGCGCCGTCCATTTCGGGCATCGTAAAATCCACAAACGCAGCGTGTGCACCATCTGGATTAACGCGAACGAAGTCGATGGCCTCAGAGCCTCGTGAGAACAGTTTCACGGAATGCTGTCCTTCAAGGATTGCCTGAAGGGCAGACCGCGCGCCGAGTTCGTCGTCGATGATCAAGATTGTTTGCGGCGAGCCCATCATAGACGCGGCCTCGGCACTAAGCCGTTATCATCCCACCCCGACGGGAACGTAGAGATCAAACAGCGTGGCCCCGCCTGAGCGTTGATGAACGACAAGCACACTGCCCGTCGCATCGACGAACGTGCTAACCGTGTGGAGGCATCCATTGCGCGGATTTTCAGAGTATTCTTCAGTTGCACGACGAATCTGAGCACACGAGGTATCGAGAAGACCGCAGGTTATTCGGAAAGCCACAGTCAGCTTTGGGAATCCCGAGTGAGAATGCCTGAAGACTAGTTTGTTTTCGCATATCGCGTCCAGCTCGTGCTGCAAGCGATCACAGCACCAAGTGCTCAACAACGTCGTGCTCCCGGGCGCTGACCGCTCCCAGCAAAACTCGATGATGTGACGGAGCGCTGCGACCAGTTTTAGAGGAGGCGCCGCCACGAAGAGGTCGTCGTGCAGGCCGGAAACCCTTAAAGTCTTACCGTCTTTCGCGCTGTCCGCGGATAGCGCGAACCTTCTACGAAGCGCCTCAAGAATGCCGTTCGCGGTTGCGCCCACTTTATCAGCGCCCACTTGAGAGCGCGTGAGCGGAGCATCGAGGAAACGGGCAAGTTCGGACACAAGGCCGGCAACCAAGTCCCGATTCCGGCTCGCATGTTCTCGCGCCCTTGGGGTCGCAGCCTCGCGGCATATCAGTTCAGCCATGCCAGCTACCGAGGTGACTCGATTTCGCATGATTTGAAGAAATACGCGATAGGAGTCCCCCAATGATTGCTCCTCGTCCATGGTGCCCAATGCCTCTCCCAATTCTTCCCGTACCTCAGCGGAACATACCGCTTCGCGGGTAGCGCGCCGGCGGCTCTGCGTCTCCTCGATGGCCGCCTTCGTTAACTTCCTGAGTTCTTCAATCGGTTGTTTCGTTTTGATCGATCGCCTGAACGCCCCCAACTCAATCGCTTGATCCGCGATCTCCGCGGTGTCGTTTCCGGTGCGGATAATGATGCACAGATCATCGTCGAATTCCCTCAC
>DATAKE010000048.1:0-71611 GCA_036261745.1 Opitutaceae bacterium | reverse complement strand
CCGTAGTCAGCACCGTCCTGGTAAGACGGTGAATGTTAGTAGTTCTTACGGTTTGCTTGGTGTTAGGTCACACAGGCCGCCTCTTCACAGAGGCGGCTTCTGTGTTTCTGGAAGTCGAGGCGCTGATTTATCGGAAAATTATTCAACTTCTTTTGAGCGTTTCGGAATCGACCGCATCTATCCCCGCGTAGTCAGCACCGTCCTGGTAAGACGGTGAATGTTTGTAGTTCTTACGGTTTGCTTGGTGTTAGGTCACTGAAGCCGCCCCCTAACCGGGGCGGCTTTTGTGTTTCCGGTGTCCGGCTGATGACACACGCGTCCAAAACTTTTTCTTGCCGTGCCGCGGTTGGGTCGTTTGCTGCGCCTTGCCTGTAGGGGTGCCTTCCGCGGAAGGCTGAGATTGCGGCGCGATTCGGCCGCTCGACCCTTCGAACCTGAACGGATCATGCCGACGAAGGAAACAGCAGGCGCTGCCAGCGCCGTCATTTCTTGGGGGCGTCGGTGACGCCTCCTTCTCTCGGGAGTCTTTTTGGGTTGGGCGCCATCCAACCATGCACCTCCCGAAACAAATCCTCCTCACTGCCGCGGCTTTCGTCGCGCTCCACGCCGCCGCTCGTGCGCAAACCACGCCCGCCGCCACTCCAGCCGTTAAGCTGGAACCGGTTCGCGTCACCGCCGACCTCTGGGAGTCGCCCCTCGCGCGCACCGCGGCGAGCGTCACCGTCTTCGACGACGCAGCGCTTCGCGCCGGCAACATCCGCCATTTTGGCGACGTCGTTGACCAGATTCCGAATCTTACCTGGACCGGCGGGACTTCGCGCCCGCGCTATCTCCAGATCCGGGGCATCGGCGAGAATTCCCAATACGAAGGCGAAACGCCCGACTCCGCCGTCCGCTTTCTCGCGGACGATTTCGATTTTACCGGCCTCGGCACCCTCGGGGGCACCTTCGATGTGAGACAGGTCGAGGTATTGCGCGGCCCGCAGGCCGGTGCGTTCGGCGCCAATGCCGCCGGCGGTGTGGTCCGTCTTGTGACGAATGCGCCGACGCCCTTTTGGACCGGCTTGGTCGAGACCACCTTGGGCGATGATTCCCTGCGCGAAGGCGGCTTCGCCGTCGGCGGTCCGCTCGTCGCTTCGAAGCCTGAGCTATGGATGGTTCGCCTCGCGATTCACCAGCACAACAGCGACGGCTTCCGGCGTAACGTCTCCGTGAACCGCGATACCAACGCCCGCGATGAATTCACCGCGCGCCTCCGTCTCACCGCGAATCTTTCCCCGGCCTGGCGCTGGGAAGGCACCGTGCTGTTTTCCGACGTGAACAACGGCTTCGACGAATTCGCCCTCGATAACAACGGCAGCCGCACCTTCAGCGATCAACCGGGCCGCGACGAACAAACCTCCACCGCCGCCAGTCTCCGCGGCAGCTACAGCGGTCTCTCCGGCGCGCGACTCACCACGATCACCACCGGGAGCCGCGTCGAATCCGTCTACAGCTACGACGACGACTGGACCGCTGCGTCCTACATGGGCTTCAGTTATCTCCGTCGCGACCGCGACCTCTTCACGCAGGAAGTCCGCCTCGACTCCGCGCTGGTGCATGACGCCCTCGGCTGGATCGATCGCTGGACGATCGGAGCTTATTTTTCCAAGACCGATGAGGAGGGCGCCTACACGAACGTGGATCCCTTCAACCTCCGCGGGCTTCGCTCCGACTATTCGGCCGACAATCTCGCGCTCTACGGCCAGTTCGCCCACGACTTTTCGGCGAGCACGCGCCTGGTCGTCGGTTTGCGCACGGAGCGCGTCGATCTCGAGGGACGCGGCATCAAGACCCGGTTTCGGAAAATTCCCGGGACCAACGATGCCGTCGTCACGTTTCAGCCGTCCTTCGAGGACACGGTCTTCGGCGGCAAGGTCGCGCTCGAGCACGATCTCTCGGCGGACATGCTGGTCTTCGGCTCCGTGACCCGCGGCTACAAGGCCGGCGGCGTCAACGTCGACGCCCGCATCAGTCCGCCCGCCGACCCGCTCACCTACGACACCGAGATGCTCTGGAACTACGAGGTCGGCGTCCGCGGCAGCTGGTTCAACCGCGTCCTCACCGGGGAACTCACCGCGTTCTATCTCGATCGCGACGACACGCAGGTGCGCGACTCCGCCGGTTTCGGGGGCAACTACCGCTTCTTCACGGCGAACGGCCGTTCCGCGCACATCTCCGGTCTCGAAGCGTCGGCGACCTACGCGGTCACGCAGGAACTTTCGTTGCACGGGACGTTCGCGCACATGGCGTCGGAGCTCGACCGGTTCACGCTCTCGACTGGCAACACCGGCGGCGGCCGCCGTCTCGCGAACACGCCGCGCTACAGCTACACGTTCGGCGCGCGCTACCGCGATGCCTCGGGATTTTTCCTGAACGCGGATCTCGTCGGCCGCGCGACCCAGTTCGATTCGAACAACCAGAACGAAGCGCGCCGCGCCTTCCACGTCTACAACGCGAGCCTCGGCTATGCGTGGCAGGAGTGGACCTTCACCCTCTGGGGCCGGAATCTTTTCAACGCGCGCTACGAGAAACGCGTTTTCTTCTTCGGCAACGAAGACCCGAACTACGTCGAGACCCGCTACGAGGATCGTGCCGACCCGCGCCAGGTCGGCGTGAGCGCGGCATTTCGATTCTGAGCGAATCCGCCCGGAGCAGCCGAGGTGACGAGGCTGGATTGCGGTCCATCCGGCCCAGCCTCGTCACCTCGGCTGCTCCGGGGGGCCACGGATATTTCGGCGGCTTGCGCGACGGGCGGCGGATGGTTCAACTCGCCGCTCCATGATTTCGCTCCACGAAGGCAAGGGCTCATCCGTGAAAAAAGCTCCGGAGCGGGGCTTCACTTTGCGACTGGCCGTGGTCGGCTGCCAGCCGCGCTGCTGGCGCCAGCTCGTCGTTCGCGAATCGATGTGGCTCTCGCGGCTGCACGACAGCATCCAGGTCGCCTTCGACTGGTTCGACTACCAGACCCACGTTTTTAATTTCGACGACCTGCGCTTTGGCAATCCGGTGAAACGGGACGGGCTGACGATCGAGGACGATCGCGACATCACGCTCGCCGACCTCGACCTCGAGCACCGCCATCGTTTCACCTACCACTACCATTTCGGCGAGAGCTGGCAGCTCGACATCAAGGTCGAGAAAGTCACCGCCCTGGAAAAGCGAACCGCCTATCCTCTCTGCATTGCCGGCGAACGCGCCGGTCCGCCGGAGGATTGCGGCGGCCTCGAGGCGTTTCACGACATGCTCGCCTGCATCAAGGAGCCCGAGAGCGATCTCGGCCGCGAATGGCGCGAGTGGCTCGGCCCCGACTACGATCCCGCCGTCTGCGACGTCGAAAAAATCAACAAGGCGCTGAAGAAACTGGGGAAATAAGGGAGCTGGATCTCATCGCGGCCACGAGCGTACGCGAGTGGTGGTCGGTCCACTCGGTCACGCGCGTGGCTGCCAATGCCTACTTCGCCGCCGGGGTCGCGCCGGGAACGGTCCCCGCCTTGATCACGACCATCTTGTCGGGATTGAGATATTTTTTGATCGCGCCGTTGACCTGTGCGGTCGTGAGCGCCGCGACCCGCGACGGATACTCGTCGATGAATGAGAGCTCCAGATCGCGGTTGAGCGTGTTGAGAATCACACCCGCCATGCCGCCGGTCGTGGAGAGCCCGACTTTATAACTGCCCGCGAGGTCGGTCTTGCGCTGGGCGAGCTCGGCGTCGGTAACGCCCTCCTGATACCACGCCTGCAGCTGCCGCTTCGTGGAGGCGAGGCCTTTTTCCAAGAGCGCCGGGGCAAAGTTGGCCTGAATGCGCCAGTCGCCATCGACGAAGGTGTCGCCCGACACATACGAACCGATGCCGTAGGTGAGGCCTTCCTTGTCGCGTACGTTTGCCATCAGACGCGCCGAAAATCCGCTGCCGAAAATCGCGGTGCCGACCCGCAGTGCGAGCGTGTCCGGATCCGCGTAGCGCAATCCCGTCGTCTGTCCCCAGACCACGGTGATGTTGGTTTTCTCCGGCATGAACACCACTTGGTCGCGCGAGGCGTCGACCGTGGCAGCTTTGCCCGGTCGGGTCAGCGCCTCGCCGCCCGTCCAGCCGGCGAAGGCTTTTTTCACCTCGGCTTGTGCGACCGCTGCATCGACATCGCCGACCAGCACGAGCCGCATCGACGCCGGCCCGTAGTATTTCGCGTGAAACGCCTTCACTTCATCGAGTGTCGCTTTCTCCGCGCCGGCGAGAACTTCGCTCACCGGCGACTGGCGGTTGGGATGACCCAGCGGATAAACCCCGCGGGAGAATGAATCGGCCGCCCGGAAATCCGTGTCGTCGAGCTGCCGGCGCGCGCGGCCCGCGAGTTGTTTTTTCAACTTCGAAAATTCCTCCTCCGCAAACGCCGGGGAGCGGAGCTGCTCCGCGATGAGCCCGATCACGAGGGGCAGGTCCTTGCGCAGGCACTTCGCGCTGATCGTCAGCGCGCTCGGGGCGACGCTGAAATTGATCGTCGCCCCGACGTCGCCGAGGAGCTGGGAGATCGCGAACTTGTCGTGCTGGGTCGTTCCCTTGTCGAGCATGCCGCCCGCGAGCGTCGCGATGGCGGGATTCGCCTCCGGGCTGCGCGAATCGCCGGCGGGAAGGCTGCCGCGGATCGTCACCACCTCCTGCACGCCGGTCTTAAGGACAACCAGGTCGATGCCACTGATATTCTGACGCACCGCGTTCTTGGCGACTTGAGCGTGGGCGGCCGGTGCGGCAACGAGCGAGAAAGCGATGGGAAGGAGGAGGGAACGGAAGAGAGCGGACGGTTTCATGAGATTCATGAGGGAAAGTTTTTCAGTTTGTCATTCTGGGCGGAGCGAAGAATCCAGCGGGAGTTTCGAAGGCGTGCAGCGGGGAGGTATCGAACGGGATTCTTCGCTGCGCTCAGCATGACAGATTGGGGATTCGGGGAACGGTTGTGATGGATTACTTGGCGGCGGGCGCGGTCACCGGTGCCGTCGGCAGGGCGGGCGCGCCTTGCGGTTCCGCCGGAGTTTCCACGGTTGGGACGAACCAGCCGGTCGTGCCCCGGTTCGGCTGCAGGTAGGTGTTCGCGACGCGCTTCACGTCGGCGGCCGTGACTTTGCGCATAGCGGCGTCGAGTGTGTAGTAAAGCGTCCAATCTCCCGCGGCGATGTCCTCGTTAAGATTGCTGGCGATGGCGAAAGTGCCGTCGCGCTTGTAGGCGGTGTAGGCGATGAGTTTGCCGACGGCGGTGACGACCTCGGCGTCCTCCACGCCTCCGCTGCGCAAGCGGGCGACCTCATCGACCAGGACTTTCTCGACTTGCTCGTGCGTGGCGTTCGGCGCGAGCTGCGCATAAATTTGAAACAGGGCCGGATCGTGGAAATAGCCCGCGTCGGCGCTGACATTCGTCGTGAGATTTTTGTCGGTCAGTGCGCGGTAGAAGCGGCTGGTTTTTCCGTTCGAGAGAATGTTGCTGAGGACGACGAGCGCCGGCAGGTCGGCGTGTGTGGCGGCGGGGCTCTTGTAGCTGATGCCGACCACGCCGAGTTCGCCGGCGCGCTGCACCATCACGCGGCGCGGGCCGGTCTGCTCCGGTTCCTCGGTGTAAACCTGCGGGATCGGCTTCGGCGCGCGCGGGTAGGCGCCGTAATATTTCTTCACGAGGGCGAGGGCCGCTTCCGGTTTGAAATCGCCGATGATCGAGACGGTGGCGTTGTCGGGCCAGTAGAACGTGTCGTAAAACTCCTTCAGCTTTTCGATCGAGACTTTCTCGATGTCGCTGCGCCAGCCGATGGTCGAGTGGTGGTACGGGTGAGCCTGGAACGCCGCGGCGAAGATTTCCTTGTCGAGCGCCTGCGAGGGATCGTTCTCGCCGATCTCGAATTCGTTGCGGACGACGGTCATCTCGGGCTGGCGGTCGCTCTCGCGCAGCCAGAGGTTCCGCATGCGGTCGGCCTCGATCGCCATGTAGCCCTCGAGGTGTTCATTGCCGATCTCCGCGTAGTAATTGGTGCGGTCGAGATAGGTGGTGGCGTTGTAGTTGCCGCCGATCGTCTCGAGGAATTGCTTCACGCTGTTTCCCTTCGCGTCGTTGTAGTTCGGGCTGCCCTTGAACATGAGGTGTTCGAGCAGGTGGGTCGCCCCGGTGGTGCCGGTGACCTCGTTGCGCGAGCCCACGCGGTACGTGACCATGAACGTGAGCACCGGCGCCGAATGCTCCGGCATCAGCAGCACGGTGAGGCCGTTGCTGGCCAGGGTGTATTCCGAAAACGCGCCGACGGTTTTGACGAAGGTGAAGCCATCGACCTTCGCGGGGGCCGGGCTGGAGGTGGAACTGGCGGCGGCGAGCGGGAGGGAGGAGCCGAGCGCGAGAATCAGGAACGGGAGGAGACGTTTCATGAAGAAGTGGGGAACCGTTAGGAGGGCCAACATGGCGAACTGTTCCCCCACGCCAAGTCCTTAGCGACGATTTGCCGCCGCTCGGTCCGCTAGCGTCCGGAGGGCCCGGTGGTCACGGCGGCGATCAAGTGTCGCAATTCGCCGTCGACCTCGGTGTCGGTTGCGACCGTCTCCGCGACATTGGCGCGCAGGCGCTGGCCGACGCGTTGCCGCAGCCGCTGCAAGGCGACGGTGAACGCGTGCGGCATCATGCCGAGACGCGCGGCGGCGGCCGCATGCGCTTCGGTGGCTCCTTCGCCCCAGACGAGCGGGACGAGGGCGGCGAACAGGGCGCCGCGCCCGCTTTTTTCGTATTCCACGCGCAACCCGTCGACGGCCTGTTCGATCATTCCGAGCGCCCACGTGCGGTCGAACGCCTGTTCGGGGGTGAGCGCCGGGTCCGCGGGTTCGCGGCTGAAGTTCTTTTCCGCGTCCTGAAATTCGAGCGGTAGCACCGCGACTCCCCCGCCGCGTTTCGCCGCCTGCGCGCGATGCCATTCGTTCGTCAGAAAGTTTCGCAGCGCCGTGAGCAGGAACGTCCGGAAGCGCCCCTGTTCCTGGCGGGCGCGTCCCACGCTTTCGTCGGCGAGGAGCCGCGCGAGAAATTCCTGCGTGCAATCCTCCGCCTCGTGGTGCGAGCGGCCCTGCCGGCGCACGAAGGCATAAAGCGGAAACCAGTATTGCCGGCAGAGATGCTCGAGCGCCGATCGCGCCTGGGAAGAACTCGCCGCACCGGCGCGCACGATCATCGACCATTGCGTGCTGGGAAACGCCCCGCCGGAAGCGGGGGGCGAATCGGAGGAGGGTTCGGCGTTCATGGGTTTTGGCAGCTGGGTTGGCACTCGCTCACGGTTTTGCCCCGTCCGGTTGCGTCGCGAGGCGGGAGGTGAGTTGCGCTGCCTCCGCCGGAGTGACGGTGAACCCCGGTGCAATCGATCGGTCGGCGCGGTTGTTCAAGATCCAGCGTCCCCAATCGGCCAGGGGTGCATCGGGAGGCAGGGCGGCGAGTTCGGTTCGCAACTCCTCGATGGCCGCAGCACTGCTGGCCTTCGCCACCAGCTGGCCTGAATCGTCCACCGCTGCTCCCGCGCAGAAGGTGGCGAGTCGAAGCAACCATGCCGGCGGCGGCATTCCATCGGGCAGCGCGGGTGGGACCGACCAGATGCGAATGTCCGGCGCGGTGGTGTCCATCCTGACGAACAAAGCGTCCGGACTGAAGAAGCCCATCGGCAATCGCGTGCCGGGATGTTGCAGCGGTTCGATGAACGCCTGGGCGTTTCGCACGTCGAAGATTCGCGCGACACCGTCTTCGGAAGCGGTGACGAAGCGGCGGCTGTCGGCGCTGAAACGCAGGCTGCGACCGTTGGCGAGGGGAATCGGCCTTCCGACCAAGGCAGCGGTTTTCGCGTTCCAAAGCCGGACCTCGGACAGGCTCCGGGTGGCGAAATAGCGCCCGTCCGGCGAGAAGTTCGCGCTGAAAAGGGTGTCGGCGTGGCGAAGCTCGGGACTCGCCGGAGCACCCGTGGCGACGTTCCAAAGGCGGGCGGCGCCTTCCCGTTCGGCCGTGATGAGCTGGGTGCCGTCGGGACTGAACTGCACGATGAACGGCGAGATGTTCCGCGCGTCGAAAAGGCCCGGCACGGGCTGGCCGCTGGCGATATTCCAGACTGCCGGCGAAGCGCCGAGTTGTCGGCCGTCGGGGCTGAAGTTGACGCAGAGAAACCAAAACGGGCTGTCCTTGACCATGGGTGCGCCCACGCTGGCGCCGGTGCGAAGATCCCAGACGCGAATCGTGGAACCGACGGTCAGTGCGACCAGATCTCCCGTGGCACTGAACGTGACCGGGACGGTGACAGCTTGGTCGTCCGGCGGGTCGTCGCGCAGAGGCACCACGTTGATGACCCCGCGCGGGGAGAGTTCCCAGGCTTCCCAGGCGGGACCATTGCGCACGACGAAAAATTTCAGGTCGTCGCGCAGCGAGGATTTGGTGCTGCCTTCGCCCGGGGCCGATTGCGTGAGCGTCCGCGGAAAAGCGAATCCTCCGAGGTCCCGGCCGGACGCGACGTCCAGGACGCGAGCACGATCCGGCTGGAGCCACAAAAGACGTGCGGGCGGTTCCGGAAGAAACAGGACGGGCATGGCCGGCAAATTCCGGGGAAGGACCAGCGGCTCGGCCGCGCCACGGCTGGCACGGAGGCGCTGGATCGTGCCTTCCGCCGTGCCAATGACGATGTGCCGGTCGTCCGGATGCAGGGCTCCGCGAATGCTGGTTTCCAATTGCAACGTGAACAGCGCGGCGGGCTTGCCCGTCCGGGTATCCCACAGATGAACGCCCTCGTCGTTCGAGGTCGTCAGCAGCAGGGAGCCGCTCCGGTTTAAATGTCTCTCCCAATTGTCGCCCCGAGAGGGCAGGGGAAGCTGGGTGAACCGGTTGGTATCGAGATCCCAGAGCTTCGAACCGCTTTGCAGCAGCCGGCCGTCGGGCAGAAATTCCCATGCGTTGTTTTGGAAACCGCCCTCGGTTGCAATCAAGGGACCGAGCGGGCCGCCGGTCGTGAGGTCGTAGTGCCGGATGCCGATGTGGGGATCGATGATCGCGAGGCGTCTACCGTCGGGGAGAAACCGGGCGAAGAGTGCGATGTTGTACCGCAAATGCGGCCGGGGCCGGGTCACGGCGATTGCCTCGATCGGTCGCGTCAACCCGGGAAGCGTCCAGATGTTCACGACGTCGTCGGCGACCACGCTGAGAAAACGGCCGTCGGCACTGAAATCGAAGTCCTGCCCGGCTTCGAGAGGATGATCGATTTTCTGCTCCCCGCTGCCAGCGTCCCAAAGCCAGAAATCCCGGGTGCCGCAGCCGCCGATCCACCGGCCGTCCGGACTGAATCGCACGGCTTCGACCGTGGGACGCACGCTGCGATCGAGCTGAATCGTGACGGCACTCCGGCCTTCGGCCGCGTCGAAAACTCCCAGCGAGTTGTCGGTAAAACGCGCGGCGAAGACCCGGTCGTTGTCGCGGGGAAAAAGCCAGCCGCGGTTCGCCATGACCCGCTTGCCGAGGCGAAATTCGCGGAGGAGTTTCCCCGTCGCGGTGTCGAAGAGGCGCATGGTGCCATCCTCCGTTCCGGCCATGAAGGTGCGGCCATCGAGCGTGTAGCGCATGGCCACCACCCGGGAGCCGCATTCGAACGGTTCGCCTTCCGGCAGCAGGAAACTTTGCGCCGCCATGGCTGACGCGAGGCGCGGCCCCAGGGTGGGATTGAGGGGATCTTTTTTTGCCGCATACACGAGGTAGGCCAGGCCGTCCGCCACGCGGCCATCCGCGAGATTGCGGTTGGCGAGATCGAGTGCCGTGCGGGCGGCGCGTTTTACCTCGGCCTCGCGGGCGATCTCCGCCTGGTGGCGGAGCTCGGTTTCCTTTTGCTCCGCGAGCATGGCACGGTTGTGCGCGGAGCGTTCGCGCACGAAAAGGCCCGAAGAGACGATGAGTCCGGCGAGCAACGACGCCGTGATGGCGGCGGCCGCGCCGACCGCGAGTTTGTGGCGGCGGATGAATTTTTTCGCCCGGTAAATCCGGCTGGGCGGCCGCGCCTCGACGAGATCATCGTTGAGATGCCGCTCGACGTCCGCGGCCAGTGCGGTGGCGGAGTCGTAGCGGCGCGTGCGATCCTTCTCGAGGCAGCGCATCGCGATCCAGTCGAGATCGCCCCGGAGCAGGAGCGAAAGCTGCGTGGGATCGGTGCCGCGGTGACTCGCAACCGAGGAGCGGTTCACCTCGGTGAGAGTGCCGAGGCGGTGCGACGGCCGCGGCGGATCGATTTCGCGGATCGTGCGGCGCATCGCCTCGAGACCGGATTTCACGAGCGCGTCCGAATCGAACGGCGGCTGGCCGGTGAGCAGTTCGTAGAGCAGGACGCCGAGGCTGTAGATGTCGCTGCGCGTATCGACATCGAGCCCGCTCATTTCCATCTGCTCGGGGCTGGTGTACGCCGGCGTCCCGATGAACGCGTGAAACTGGGTGAAGAGCGTCTTCTCGGTGAGGCGCGCGCTCGTGGCCTTGGCGATGCCGAAGTCGATGATCTTCGGCACGGGCACGCCGTCGTGCAGCGTGACGAGGATGTTCGATGGCTTCAGGTCGCGATGGATCACGCCTTTTTGATGGGCGTGTTGCACCGCCTGGCAGACGCTGATGAACAAGCGCAGCCGGGCTTCGGCGGAGAGTTTGTTCTCGTCGCAATAGCGCGTGATCGCGACGCCGCGCACGAGCTCCATCACGAAGAACGGCCGCCCGGCCTCGGTCGCGCCGGCGTCGATGACGCGGGCGATGTTCGGATGCTCCATCAAGGCCAGCGCCTGCCGCTCGGCCTGGAAACGCGCGATGACCTCGTCGGTGTCCATGCCGACCTTGATGATTTTCACCGCCACGCGCCGGCGGATGGGCTGTTGCTGCTCGGCCATCCAGACGACGCCGAAGCCGCCCTCACCGAGTTTTTGGAGCAGCTTGTAGTGGCCGATCCAGACGCCGGAGGTTTCGTCGGCGCTGGATTCGAGGGCGAAGCCGAAGGCGCGCGCCGCCGCGTCCGGCGACAGCGATCCCGCGGGTTTCTCTTTTTCTGGACCGGATGGGTTCACGACGAGGGCGGGAGGGTTTAAACTGGCTAGGGCAAGGGAGGGTGGCCAACAAGCGGCATCTGGCTGGAGGCGCGCAGAGAGCCGCTGCCCGATGAGACAGCGGCTCCTTTTTCTGACTCTGCGTTGAAAGCGCCCCGGGACCTAGACTCCGGGGCGCGAATTTTTGGCGCGACGCCCACGGATTATTTCTTCGCGATTTGGAAGGTCGTCTGCGCCGCCTTTTTGGCGTTCGCGGCGATGACCCGCACGGCGCTATCGTTCACGATCTTGAGGTCGGAGACCTTTCCGTCGGTGAACGTGACAACGAGCTTGTTGCAGTCATTTCCCGCCGTGACGTCGGTCTTGGGATGAAAGCCGCGGTAGACCCAGACATTCGGGGACAATTTTTCCGGAGCCGAACCCAGCAGGCGGAGCACGGTCATCTCCGAAGTTCCGCGGGCGATCTCGCTGTTGTCGAACCGGACAACCTGGCTGATGGGAAAACCATAGGCCGCTTTGTTGGTGGCGGCGGAGGCGGCGGGAGCGAAGGCAAGCGTGCTGAGCGTTGCGGCGAGGACGAGGAGGGAGGCGATGCGTGTTTTCATGGGAGATCTGATTGGATTTGGACGAGGAGGACTCTGTGGTGCGGATGACTTGGTTCCTCACTGGCTCGCGGAGGCGAACTCGCTCGGAACTGTCACCGTCACCTGCTGCTACAGCTTCCCCGGCCAAATATCACAGGCCTCCGGATATTTTTTTCCGCGGGTTGCTTCCTCCGGCCGCACGCGACCGCGCCGCCGTGGCGACCAATCATTTCTGCTCCCGGAATTCAGCCCCCGGGGATTGCTCCCGTTTTATGCGACTACGGCAGCGTCTTGATCCGGATGCGGCGGTATTCGATCGCTCCCTTGTCGGCTTCGAGGCCGATCTGACCTGGCGCGGGAATTTTCAACGCCGCCTCCAGCAACCCGCCGTTGCAGGTGCAGCGGGCGACGCCGTCCTGCACGGTGACCTCGATGGCGTTCCAATCCAGCGGGCGGTAGGCCTTGAACGTCTTGAAGGCATAGTTGCCGTAGTCGCCGCACTGGAGCTGGGTCTTGTTGAAGAACAGGCCGCCGTCGGTTTTCTCCGCCGCGCGAAATTCGAGCCGCAGCACAAAGTTTCCGGTGAACTCCTGGGTCGTCCACAGCAGCACGCGGCCTTTCTCGGCTTTTGCATCGTTGCCGGTGAGCGCGCCGTCCTTGACCGTGTAGCGCCCGTCGCCGGCGTCGGTCTTGCCGTCGAGGCCCGGGCCATCCTGGTGATGCCAGCCGGTGAGATCCCGGCCGTTAAAAAGCGCGGTGAATCCGGGCTCGGGCGAAAAATCCGCCGCGCGCAGCGGAGCAATCAGGGCGAGGGCGAGAAGAACGACGCAGGGGAGTTTGGGGGATTTCATGGGGTGGCGGTTATTTTCCTGAGGCGAATGCCTTGACCGTCGCGAGGGAAAATTGCTCCCACGCGGCGACGAGCCGGTCTTCCACGCTGTTGGTTTCGGGTGAGGGATTTTTCCCGTGGAGGTCCATCCACGCGGCGGTGCGGCGAACGCCTTCCTCGTACGGCGTGGTGAGGCGGAATTCCGGCACGTCGCGCTTGAGCTTCGCGTTGGAGTAGACGCCGTGGAAACGGAAGATCTCGTCGAGCACCACGTAACGCTTCGGGTCGACGGCGAGCAGGAAATCCGTCGGCAGATGCACGATCCGGGGAACGGGAGCGCCGATCGCCGCGGCGGTGCGCTGAACATACTGGTCCCAAGTGACGACTTCATCCGCGACGGCGTTGTAGGTTTCGCCGAAGCACCGGCGATTGGCGGCGGCAAAGGCAAAGCCGCGCCCGACGTCGTCAGCGTACGCGCTCTGCCAGAGTCCGTGGCCGTCGCCGCTGACGATGATCGGCCGGCCCTGGCGCAGGCGCTCGAGGAACGTGGCATCGGTGTTGAGGTTGTTGATGATCCCGCCGCCCGGGCCGTAGGTATGCGAGGGCCGGATGATGGTCACGGGCATCTTTCCGCTGGCGTGGGCGCGGAGAAAGAGTTGTTCGCAGGCGAGCTTGTCCCGCCCGTAGGTGGAGTGGGGTGACTGGGGCGTTGTCTCGAGGGTCGGCACGATCGTCTGCGTGTTGCCGTAGGTGCAGACGGTGCTGCAAAAAATAAAATGGCCGCAGCGTCCGGCAAAAGCGCGCAGCACGCTCTCCGCCTCGTCGGGCCGGAAGCAGATCATGTCGATCACGACGTCCCAGGTGCCGGCGTCGGCCATCGCTTTTTCGAAGGCGGAAAAATCCCGGCGGTCACCGGTGAGGTGCCGCACTTCGCCGCCCAGCCGGTCATCGGTCTTGCCGCGGTTGAAGACGGTGATCGCCGCCCCGCGCTCTTTCAGCGCCTTCACGATTCCCGTCGAGATGAGGCCCGTGCCGCCGATGATGAGAACGTTCATGCGTCGCTTAAACAACGGGCGGGCTGCGGTGTCGAACTTCCGGAATCGGAATCGGCTTTAAACCCGTTCCCCGGGTGGTATGGGTCTGCGGCAGCCGGTGGGATTCCAGCCCAATCATGCGCCCCAATCATTTCGTTTTTAACGGATCGTTCCTGCTGCGTTTTTTGAGTGCGACGATCGTTTTCCTGCTGGTGGCCAATATCGCCACGCAGGTGGCCAAACTGGAATTTGGACACAGAAACCTCCTCGGATTCGTCCACACCTTTTCCCTGGATGGGGAAGGAGCGGCGGGAGCGTATTTTTCCTCACTCCAGCTGTTCATCGCGGCCTGCCTGCTGACCGTGATCGCGAAAGTGGAGCGAAACTCCGCCGGGTACGGACGCTACTGGGTCGTGCTCGCGATCGGTTTTTATCTGTTGTCGTTGGACGAGGCCGTCGCCCTGCACGAGCGGTTGGTGGATCCGATGCGGGCGCTGCTGGGCAAAGAAAACCTGGGGCTGCTCTACTACGGCTGGATTGTTCCGGGGGCGATTGGGGCGGCGGCAGTGGGGCTCTATTTTCTTCCGTTTCTCTTTCGCCTTCCGATCGCGACCCGGCGCCAATTCGTCCTGGCCGCCTCGCTGTTTCTCGGCGGCGCGGTCGGGGTTGAAGCGCTGGAAGGACGATATTTTGAGCAGCACGGTTTGGATGATTTCGGCTTCAGCCTTTATATCTTCATCGAGGAGGGAATGGAGATGACCGGCATTCTCGTGTTCATCCGCGGATTGCTCGGGTACCTCCGCGGCATCTGTCCGACGGTGACGATCGTCGTCGATCCCGCGGCGCAAGCTGAGGGTAGGGCGGGACCGCTGGGACCGCCGGATTGAACTGCAGCGCCAATTCCGGAAACGGCGGTCCCAGCGGTCCCGCCCTACCTCGATCCGCTATCAGCCGACTGCAGAACTTTTTCGCGCAGGTGGGTGATGCGCTGCTTCGACTCGCTGTTCCGCACGGCCATCGCGTAGGCGGCGGGTTCGCCGACGAGATAGACTTTCTTTTTTCCCCGCGTGATCGCCGTGTAGATCAGGTTTCGCTGGAGCATCATGAAGTGCGCTTTCAGCAGCGGCACAATCACCACGGGATATTCGCTGCCCTGCGATTTGTGGATGCTGATCGCGTAGGCCAGCGCGAGGTCGCCGAACTCACCGCGTTCGAACGTCTGGACGTTGCCGTCGAAATCGGCGGTCAGGGAATTCTTCGCGGCGTCGATGGATTGCACGGTGCCGATGTCACCGTTGAAGAGGTTTTTGTCGTAGTTGTTCCGGAGCTGGATGATCTTGTCGCCCGGACGGTATTCGCCGCTGACGGCGCGGAGGCCGCGCGCATGAGGATTGAGCGCGGCTTGCAGCTGGGCGTTGAAGTTCCCGACGCCCGCGATGCCCTTGTGCATCGGCGCCAGGATCTGCACGTCGGAGACCGGGTGCGGCCATTTCAACTGGCGCGGGATGAACTCGGTGCAGAGCTCGATCACCTTGCGCACACAGTCGTCGGCATCGTTTGCGACGATGAACGTGAGATCGTTCCACACCTGGGTTTGCCCGACCTCGGGAACCGCGGGCGGAAGCGCAGGATCGCCGGAGTTGATCGCGTGCGCGGTGATCACGATCTGGCTCTGGCCCTTTTGGCGGTAGATGACGGCGAGGCGGGTGACCGGCGCGTGTTCCGTCGCGATGAGATCCTTGAGGACGTTGCCCGCGCCGACGCTCGGCAACTGGTCGGTATCGCCGACGAGCAACAGGTGGGCGCGCGATGGCACTGCCTGCAACAGCGCGGCCGCGAGACGTGAGTCGAGCATCGAGGCTTCGTCGACGATCAGGAAATCCGTGGCGAGCGGCGCAGATTCGTTCGCGACAAAGCCGCCGCCGGCCGGATCGTATTTGAGCAGGCGGTGGATGGTGGAGGCGACGCCACTGGTTGTCTCCGCGAGGCGTTGCGCGGCCCGGCCGGTCGGTGCGGCGAGATGCACGCGGACTTTTTTCGCCTTCAGGATTTCCACGAGCGCGCGGAGGATCGTGGTTTTTCCGGTGCCGGGACCGCCCGTGAGAATGGAGACTTTGTTCGTGAGTGCGTTCTTGAGGGCGGTGCGCTGGAGGTCGGCGAAGGCGAAACCGGCTTTGTCCTCGGCCCACTTCACGGCGGCGTCGGCCTTGATCGGCGGCAGGCCGCTCGCGACGCGCGCGAGCCGTACGACGGTGGCGGCGATCTTCTGCTCGGCGCGGTCGTTGTGCGGGAGCTGGATCAGGCCGGAGCCGGGGAGGGGAAGGGGAACGGGTTGAGGGTTGAAAGTTGAAGGTTGAAAGCCAGAGGCGCTTTCCGGAGTCGGACGTGCGTCTTTCAACTTAAGACTTTCACCTTTCAACTCCGCCGGCGCGGACGCGCCGGCGGGAAGATGCCGGACGAGGGCTTTCGCTTCGACGAGCGCGGCGATGCGCGCCTCGAGCAGCTTCGCGCTGGTTTCGAGCTGCTCCGCGGAATGGTCAATCAGATCGGCTTCGCGAAACGCGGTGTGGCCTTCCTCCTGCAGGACCTCGAGCGCGTAGATCAGGCCGGCGTCGAGGCGCGGCGGGGCGTCGTTGGCGAACCCGAGGTTGATCGCGATGCGATCGGCGGTCTTGAAACCGATGCCGTCGATCTCGCGCGCGACGCGGTAGGGCTCGGTGAGCAGGATCTGTTTCGCCTGCGAACCGTAGCGGGTGACGAGTTTCACGCACTGGGTCGGGGTGACGCCGTAGGTCTGGAGGAAAATGTAGAGTTCACGCTCGGTGCGTTTCTCGTCCCAGGCCTGCTTGATCGCCGCCGCGCGCTTTTTGCCGATGCCCTCGACGCTGCGCAATTTCCCCGACTCCTCGCTGAGCACGCGAAACGTGTCGGTGCCGAAGGCGTCGACGATCTTGTTCGCGTAGGTTTTGCCGATGCCGGGGACCAGACCGCTGCCGAGATATTTGCGGATGCCGTAGACGCTCGAAGGCAGCTCGCTTTTGAAGCCGGCGACTTTGAACTGGGCGCCGTGCTGGGAATGCTTCGTCCACTCACCGTTGAGATGAAGCGTCTCGCCGCACTCGACCCCCGGCAGCGCGCCGACGATCGTGACGAGCTCGGCGCGTTCCTTGGCCGCGGCGGTGGATTCGGGGCGGAACTCCGCGATCGTGTAGTGGTTTTCCTCGTTGAGAAAAATAATGCGCTCAACGACGCCGGTCAGGGTTGGGGAGGTTTCGGCCACTGGCTTTCACGCATATGCACCGCGCCCGGAAATGAAAGCGCGGAAGCGGTCATGGCCGGCCCGGTTGCCGCCATCCCCTGTCGCGCCAACCCCGCCTCTTAAGTTTGTCACGTAATACGTGACAAACTTTTTTGCGCCTCCCGGTGGAAGACGGTCAGCAAGGACAGAGAACAGTTTACTCGGAGCGGGCGGGGCGCATGTCCCGGCCATCTGGCGGCCAGGAGAGGGGGTTCGCGGGTTTGTCACTTATTACGTGACAAACCGGTTTGGGCGAGGGCGGTGGAGACTTGGGGCAGGCTGTCGTAGACGGCGTCGGCGCCGGCCGCGACAAGTTCCCCGCGGGTGTGCGTGCCGGTCGTGACACACCAGGCGGGAAATCCGCCGTTGCGGGCGGCCTGGACGTCGTAGGGTGAATCGCCGACAAGCAGCGTGGTTTTGGGATCCGCGCCGAGCGTTTTCAGGACGTGATCGGAAAACTCGCGCTGGGGCTTGAGCCACGGGGTGTCGAAGGCGCCGAAGATTTCCCGCAGGAACGGAGTCATGCCGAGATGCCCGCACAACTCGCGGGCGGAGGGGCCGTGCTTGTTCGTGAAGATCGCGCAGGCGGTGCCGCCGGCGTGCAGGCGGGTGAGCAGCTCGACCGCGCCCGGCAGGGGCTTAACTCCGACCAGAAGGTATTTGGGCCAGCACGCGCGGTAGAAAGGAATGGCCTGCTCCAGGAGCGCGGCGTGTTCGCGGCCGAAAAGCCTTTCGACGGCGACCTCGAGGCCGCCGCCCACGGCGTTGCGCACCTGGAGCATTGTGGGCGCGGGCAGACCGAAGTGCGTCATGGTCTCGACGTGGCAGCGATGGATCGCCTCGAAATGATCGATGAGCGTGCCGTCGAGGTCGAAGAGGATGGTTTTGAATCCGGCCATGAACGGCCGGAGATTTGGTTTGGCGGCGGGCGGTGTCACGAGTGAAGTGAGGCCGCATGTCCCGCCCCCCCGATTCCCTCAGCGCCTGCGCTTCGGCCTCGGCCGAGGGCGAGGGGGTGAAAGTCATCGTTTCGGGCCGCTGGAAAATCACGGAGCCGCGGCCCGCGTGGGACAAGGTTCTCCGGAGCGCGGGGGTCGAAAAACCGGCGCGGGTGGCGTTCGCCGCCCAAGGGCTCGAGCAGTGGGATTCGTCGCTGCTTCTTTTTCTTTTCGAGGCGCAGCAGTGGTGCCGGGCGACCGGAGCGACCTGCGATAACGGGGCCTTGCCGGAAAAAATCCGCGGCTTGTTGCAACAACTGGCCAGGGCCCACGAGAAGAGCATCCCGGCGGACCGCAGCGAGCGCTTCGTGGCGCGTGTCGGCCAGGCCACGATGAACGTCGGCGGGAATTCACGGGAGATTTTTCACTTCATCGGCGAGTGCGTGATCGGCGCGGTGAAGATCGCGCGGAATCCGGAGAAATTCCGCTGGCGCGACTGCCTCGCCGAAATGCAGCAGTGCGGGCCGATGGCGGTGCCGATCGTGAGTCTCGTCAGTTTTCTCGTCGGCGTGACGCTCGCCTACACGGGCGCGATCGTGCTGCGGATGGTGGGCGGCGACATCTGGATCGCGGACCTCATCGGCCTTTCGACAGTGCGCGAGGTGGGTGCGGTCATGACGGCGGTCGTGCTCGCCGGGCGGACGGGCGCGGCGTTCGCGGCGACGCTGGGCAACATGAAAACCAACGAGGAGATCGATGCGCTCGAGACCCTCGGCATTCCGGCCGTTCAATTCCTCGTGATCCCGCGGCTGCTCGCGCTCGCGGTCATGACGCCGCTGCTCACGCTTTACGCCAACGCGCTCGGCATCCTCGGCGGCCTGGTCGTCGCCTACGGGCTGCTTTCGATTTCCCCGACGGCGTATTGGGCGGAGATGCTCACGATCGTCGATCTTTCGGACGTGATGTCCGGCGTGATCAAGGCGACCGCGTTCGGCCTGATCGTGGGACTGTCCGGCTGCCTCCGCGGGCTGCAGGCGGAACGCAGCGCGGCAGGTGTCGGTCGCGCGGCCACATCCGCCGTGGTGACCGCGATTCTGCTCATGGTCGTCGCGGATGCGATTTTCGCGGTGTTGTTCAACGTACTGGGAATCTGACCATGGCCAACCCGTCCCCCACCAAAGCGGAAACCGACCCGACGCCGGCGATTTCCGTCGAGCATCTCCAGGCGGGTTATGAAAACACCGTGGTGCTCGAGGATGTGAATTTCACGGTCGGGCGCGGCGAAATCTTTTTCATCATCGGCGGCTCCGGCTGCGGGAAGAGCACGCTGCTCCGGCACCTGGTCGGCCTCAACGCGCCGAAAAAAGGCGACGTGAAATTCTTCGGCGAATCGTTCACGGACGCCCATGCGGGCGGGCGGCGGGCGATGTTGAAGACCTTCGGGATGCTGTTCCAGGGCGCGGCGCTTTGGACCTCGCTCACGCTCCGGCAAAACGTCGCGCTGCCGCTCGAGGAATACACCACGCTTTCGAAGCGCCAGATCGACGAGATCGCCACGCTCAAGCTCGCCCAGGTTGGGCTCAGCGGTTTCGAGGACTACTTTCCGGCGGAGATCAGCGGCGGCATGAAGAAACGCGCCGGCCTGGCCCGGGCGCTCGCGCTCGACCCGTCGATCGTGTTTTTCGATGAACCCTCGGCGGGACTCGACCCGGTGACCTCGCGCAAGCTCGACGAGTTGATCCTCCACGTGCGCGAGACCTTCGGCACGACGATCGTGGTGGTGTCGCACGAACTCGCTTCGATCTTCGGCATCGCCGACCGCGTGATCATGCTCGACCGCGAGGCGAAGGGAATCATCGCCGAGGGCCCGCCGCACGAACTCGCGCTGAACAGTCGCGACCCCCGCGTGTCGGAATTTCTCCGCCGCACCGATGTGTCACGACCGACCACACCATGAACTCAGAAATTGTTTGTCATTCTGAGGGAAGCGAAGAATCCACATGGGGCATGCCGGTGAGCACGTGGATTCTTCGCTTCGCTCAGAATGACAGCCCAAAGGGTGTGTCGGATGTAAACCCGGCCGAATTCCCCGCGTGAAATCCAAAGTCAGCCCAGTCACCGTCGGTGCTTTTGTGATCGGCGCGTTCGCGCTGCTGACGGTCGCGCTGCTCACGTTTGGCGGCATCAATTTTTTTGCGAAGCCCCAGCGGTTCGCGGTTTATTTCGACGAGTCGGTGCACGGGCTCGACAACGGCTCGCCGGTCAAGCTGCGGGGCGTGCGCGTGGGCCGCGTCGTGGGCATCAACATCCGCTACGACCAGGCGAAGAACGAGTCGGTGGTCGCGGTGATCTGCGAACTCAACCGCGAATCCGTCACGGACACCAAGGGCGGCGTCTTCAATGTGGCGAGCCGGGTGGAGCTGCAAAAACTCGTGGACCGCGGCTTGCGCGCCCAGCTCGGCGTGCAGGGCCTGGCGACCGGCCTCCTCTTCGTCGAACTCGATTTCGTGGATCCGGTGGAATACCCGCCGACCGGGCCCGCTTCGGATTCACAATACGTGGTCGTGCCCGCGAAGCCGTCCTCGATCGCCGAGCTCACGGCCAGCATCAGCGAAATTCTGGCGCGGGTCCGGAAGGTCGATTTCGAGGGATTGAGCGTCGAGTTGAAAAAACTCCTCGCCGACACCCGCAAGGAAGTGGTCGGCATCGATCTCAAGGGACTGCTCGACCAGTGGAAAAAAACCGGCGCGTCGGTCGACGCGCTCGTGAAGACGCCGGAGATCAAGGAGACGATCGTGAACCTGAACGGTGCGATCACGGAGGTGCGGGCGACGCTGGCGAAGCTCGACACGCAGGTCGGAACCAACGGCGAGCAGCTCACGGTCACCCTGAAGCAGGCGAAGGAAACGCTGGAATCGTTCAACGCAGCCGCGACCGGTGCGCGCAAGTTTATCGCCTCCCAAAGCGGACTCGGCGAGGAAGCCACGCGAGCCCTCGGCCAGCTCGCCGAGGCGGCGGCGGCGGTGCAGCGGCTGGCGGATTTTCTCGAGCGCAATCCCCAGGCGCTGATCAGCGGCAGGCCCCTGCCGAAATGAGCGGCGCGACCCGGAACGCAAACCACGACGACATGATCAACCCAGGCCACCCGATGCTCTCCCGCCGGATTTTCCGCGCCGGTTCCGGTCTTTCCCTTTTCGCGCTCCTGGCACTGGCGGGGTGCAACGTGATTCCGCCGGTGCAGCCGGATGTGACGCGTTATTATGTGCTCTCGGGCCCGACGATCGCACCGACCCCGAACCAGTCGACGGAAGGCGCCCTGCAACTCGGGCTGCGTCCGGTGGAGCTCGCGCCGTATCTGCGCCGCGGTTCGCTGGTGGTGCGCGCGGGTGACAACGAAGTGGCCTTCGCGAACGACCAGCGCTGGGCCGAGCCGCTGGAGAAGGAAATTGGCAACGCGCTGCGGCAGCGGTTGGTGGCGGCGCCCACGGTGATGCGGGTGTTCGTGCCGCCGTTCCCCTTTGAGCCGGCGCGCGATTTTGACGTCGGTGTGCAGGTGCTGCATTGCGAAGGCGCGCGCGAAGGCGGACGCCTGGTGGCGCGCTTTGCGGCGATCATCGAAATTTCCACGGCCGGCGCCGACGCGAAAGTGGTGACGCGAAAAACCTTCGTCGCACCCGAGGCGGCCTGGGATGGAAAAGATTTTGCGCGCCTCGCGTCGCTGTTGAGCGATGCCGTGGCGGCGCTGAGCCAGGAAGTGGTTTCGTCGCTGCCGGAGAAGAAATGATCGGTCCATGGCGGTTCCCGTGAAACTCGCCGCGATCGCCTTTACGGGTCTGCTCCTGGTGGCAGGCTGCGTTTCGCAGGAAGGGAAACCTTTCGCGATTCCGACGCCCGCTCCCGCGCCGCAGAACGTGAATTGGGAGGAAGTCGACAAATCGACCGCGCGGACGAAGGAGCGGGAGGGGAAGAGCGCTTGGAAAAAAACGGAAACCACGACCGAGGAAAAAGGTTATTTGCCGATGTCCGACGACGAGTACGCGAGCGCGCTGACGGATGCCCTGACGGCGGTGAAGAGCGAGAATCCGAAGCTGTCCGATTCCGAGGTGGAGGAGAAAGCGCGCCAGCGAGCCGACGAAGCGAAACGCCAGTACGAAAATTCCTACCGGACGCGCACCTCGACGAGCGTGAAGTGGTCCTCGCCTTAGGAGATGGCTTGGTCCTTGGCCTGTTATTCAAAGCGGAGCGAAGAATCCACCTGGACTTTCGTGCCGGTGAAGAGATTCGAAGATCCTGCTGGATTCTTCGCTCCGCTCAGAATGACAAACGGTGGGTGGAGGGAGCTCCGGCGCTACTTCACTGCTTACTTCAGCGCCGCGCCGATGCGGGCGAGGGCGGTTTCGACGTTTTCGCGGGAGTTGAACGCGCTGATGCGCACGTGGCCCTCGCCGCATTTGCCGAAGCCGGCGCCGGGCGTGCAGACGACCTGGGCCTTGTTCAGCAGCAGGTCGAAGAATTCCCAGGAGTCGCGTCCGGTGTTGATCCAGAGATAGGGCGCGTTGTCGCCGCCGATGCAGCTGAAGCCCCATTGTTTCACGGCGGCCCGGATCAGCGCGGCGTTGGCGAGGTAGAAATCGGTGAGCGCGCGGGTCTGCTGCTTGCCGGCGTCGGTGAAGATCGCGGCCGCGGCTTTCTGAATCGGGTAGGCGACGCCGTTGAATTTCGTCGTGTGCCGGCGATTCCAGAGGGCGTGCAGCGAGTGCGCGTTGCCGGCGGCATCGTAGGCCATGAGCGTTTTCGGGATGACCGTATATGCGCAGCGCGTGCCGGTGAAGCCAGCGGTCTTGGAAAAGCTGCGGAACTCGATCGCGACGTCGCGCGCGCCTTCGATTTCATAGATCGAGTGGGGGATCGCCGGGTCGCGGATGTAGGCCTCGTAGGCGGAGTCGAAGAGGATGACGGCCTTGTTCGCCTTCGCGTAGGCGACCCAGGCGGCGAGCTGCGCTTTCGTGGCGACGGCGCCGGTCGGATTGTTGGGAAAGCAGAGATAGATCAGATCCGATGGGACGGAAGGAACGGATGGGACATATGAATTCGCCGGGGTGCTATCGAGGTAGAGTACGCCGCTGTAGCGGCCGTCCACGTTGGTGCCGGTGCGGCCGGCCATGACGTTGGTGTCGACGTAGACGGGATAAACCGGATCCGGAATCGCGAGCTTCACGTCCTGCGCGAAAATTTCCTGGATGTTGCCGCAATCGCATTTCGAGCCGTCGGAGATGAAAACTTCATCGGCTTCGATCTTGCAGCCGCGGGCGGCGTAGTCGTGTTGCGCGACGGCTTCGCGGAGAAATGCGTAGCCCTGCTCGGGGCCGTAGCCTTTGAACGTCGCGCGCTTCGCCATCTCGTCGGTCGCGGCGTGCATCGCCTCGACGCACACGGGCGGGAGCGGCTCGGTGACATCGCCGATGCCGAGGCGGATGACCGGCTTCTGCGGATTCGCGGCGACGTAGGCGGTGACCCGCTTGGCGATGTCGCTGAAAAGATAGGAGGCCTTGAGTTTCGTGTAGTTCTCGTTGATGCGGATCATGGGCGGCGATGGGCGAAAGGCGTTGAACAAACCTGCTGCGCGAAGCTAGTTCAAGCCCGACGTTGCGCCGAACCCCGGCATGAGGCCCTCTTTCCCCATGAAAAAAATCGAGTCGTTGTCCGAGATGCGATCGCTGGCGGTGGAATTAAAGGCGGCGGGCAAACGAATCGCACTGGTCCCGACCCAGGGAGCGCTGCACGCGGGGCAGGAGGCGTTGATCCGCGCGGCGGTCGCGAATGCCGATGTCGTGGTCGTGTCGATTTTCGTCAACGCGCTCCAATTTGGGTCCAACGAGCTGGTTTCGAACTACCCGCGCAGCTTCGAAAAAGATCTCGAGCTGTGTGAGACGTGCGGGGTGCAGGTCGTTTTTGCGCCGAAGACCGAGGAGTTTTATCCGCCCGGCTTTTCGACCCTCGTGACGGAGGATGCGATTGCGAAGGGGCTTTGCGGGCCGTCGCGGCCGGGGCATTTCCGCGGCGTCGCCACCGTGATGGCCAAGCTGTTCATCCTCGTGCAGCCCGACTTCGCGTTTTTCGGACAAAAGACGGCGCAGCGCGCCGCGGTCGTGCGCAAGATGGCGGCGGATCTCAGTTTTCCGGTCGAGATCGTGGTGGTGCCGACGGTGCGCGAGGAGGACGGACTGGCGGTGGGCGTGCGGAACCGGGAGTTCACGGCAACGCTCTGGCAGGAGTCGCTCGCGCTGAGCAAAGCGCTGAAAAAAGGAAAAGAGATGAGCGACAGCGGCGTGCGCAGCACCGATCGCATTGTCGCGGAAGCCACTCACATTCTCGGGAATCACCGGCGCGTCCGCATCGTCTACGTGGCGATCGTCGACGCGGCCACCATGGAGCCCGCGCGCGAGGTCATCCCGGGAAAGACGATGCTGGCAATCGCCGCCTGGGTGGATGAGGTGCGGGTGATCGACAACGTGGTGCTGTAACCCCGGAGCACAAAGGCCGCGAGCAGGGGTCTAGGAAAGGCGCCCCTCCTCCCCATGAAAAATCTCCGACGCGTCAGCCTTGTTTTCGCCGCGTGTTTTGCCTCCTCCCTTCTGGCTGCGGAAGGTGACGATGCGGTCCTGGCCGTTTTGAAACCCGTGGCCGACGCTGCGCTGCGCGGAGATTTTGCCGCGGGAATCGACGTCATGTATGACCCGCTCGCGCAGGACCTCGGCGGAAAGCCGAAGCTCGTCGCGTCGATTGCCACCCTGAAAGAGCAGCTGGCGGCGCAACAGCTGACCCTTGTCCGGCAGGAATTCGTGCCGCCGCTGCGCTTTGTGCAGGGTGCGAAGCGGAGATACGTGCTCGTGCCGACGATCACCGAAATGCAATCGCCCGGTGGGCTGATGCGGTCGCACGGATTTCAACTCGGGGTGGAGGTGTCGCCCGGCACCTGGCAGTTCGTCGACGGGGCGCAGGTGACGCGTCCGTTGCTCGGCAAATATTTCAGCGATTTCCCGGCGAATGAAAAATTGCCCGAGCTGCGCCGGGAGACCGTGGAGCCGCCGATCGGGGGAGAAATCAGAATCAAATCCCCGCCAGCCGAACCCCGGCGGGGCTAGCTTGCGTTATCCGCCGGCCGCACTTGGCGAGCCGGCAACGATCACTTCGATCCCTTTCGCCCGCAGCGCCGTGACGAGATCCGGTGGCGCGCCGGTGTCGGTCACGACCACGTTCACGTGTGAGAAGTCCGACAGAAAAAACGTGGAGCGCCGGCCAAACTTCGTGTGGTCCAGGCAGAAGATCACCTTCGCCGCGCCCGCCGCCATCGCTTTCTGGATGTCGACGATCAGCGTGTGCGAGTTGTAGATGCCTTCCTCGGTGATGCCGCTGCCGCTCAAGATCGCGACGTCGGCGTGCATCCGTGAGAAGGTTTCCACGGCGTGCGGCCCGACGAGCACGCCAAGGCGCGGGTAGATAACCCCGCCGGAAAGATGCACCTCGTGGCGATTCGAGGCGGAGAAGAGATTCGCGACGGGAAGGGAGTTCGTGATGATCTGCGCGACTTTGTCGCCGAGGCGTTTCGCGACATGGAAACATGTCGTGCCGCTGTCGATGATCACGTTTTGCCCCGGCTGGATCAGCGCCGCGCAGGCTTCGCCGATCGATTCCTTCTCTGAAACCTGGTGGGTGTCGCGGACGTTGAAAACGAACTCATCCGACTTCGGTTGAAGGATTCGGGCTCCTCCATGGGTGCGCCGGATTGACTTCGTCTCCTCGAGGGCCGCCAAATCCCGGCGAATCGTTGAAACCGACACCCCTACGTGCTCCGAAAGTTCATCCAGGGAAGCGAATTCCGCCTTTTGGAGATAGGCTTCGATCTTCGCTTGGCGCTCCTCGGCTTGCATCAGTTTTGGAAGATTTTGGAAGATCGTGACAGAAACTGAATCTTTTCGTTGACACTTTGGAAGGTTGATGGACGAAATCGAGCCGATTTATTGCAAATCTGCCATGTCGTTGCCCCCACCCCTGCCGCACCGCGTCGAGATCGAGCATCTCGTTCGGAGGGCCATTTAT
Organism: Opitutaceae bacterium; assembly: GCA_036261745.1. GTDB lineage: Bacteria > Verrucomicrobiota > Verrucomicrobiia > Opitutales > Opitutaceae > DATAKE01. The sequence continues at coordinate 45,738 of DATAKE010000048.1, read as the reverse complement.
CAGCGTCTCGGTAAAAATCCGCCGCGTTCCGCGCAGGCGCCCAATCCTCTCTTGGTAAACGTCAGTGCGCGGCACTGTCATCTGACCCAGGAAGCGGTGGAGGCGTTGTTCGGGCAGGGCGCGAAGCTGACGCCGATGAAGTGGCTCTATCAAAAGGACCAGTTTGCCGCGAAGGAGATGGTCACGCTGATCGGTCCGCGCAGCCGGGTGATTTCGAACCTCCGCATTCTCGGCCCATGTCGTGACTTCAACCAGATCGAGCTGGCGCTGACGGATTCGATCGCGCTCGGTTTCGATATTCCGATCCGGCTTTCCGGCACGATCAAGGAAACGCCGGGGTGCATGCTGATGGGCCCGGCCGGATTTTTCAAAATGGAGGAGGGCGTCATTCGCGCCGCGCCGCACGTCCACATGCATCCGGACGATGCCGCCTTCTATGGGGTGAAAAATGGGGACTACATGCGCCTGCGCATCGGTGGAACGTGCGCGATGACGTTCGAGCGGCTGCTCGTCCGCATCCACAAGGATTTCAAACTCGAGGTCCACATCGACACCGACGAGGGCAACGCCTGCGCGCTCCAGCCCGACACGACCGTCGAGTTGCTCAAGTAAGCCTCCGTCTCCGTTCGAACGCGTTTTCTTTTTCCTCACCACCCAACTTCAACTCTCAACCCGATCCTTAACTCCAAACTCGTATGAATGAATCCATCGGCATGGTAGAAACCAAAGGCTATGTTGGCAGCGTCGAAGCCAGCGACGCCATGGTCAAAGCGGCAAACGTCTCCCTCGTTCGCCAAGTCCAAATCGGCGGTGGCATGGTCACCGTGATTGTCAAAGGCGACGTCGGCAGCGTCCGCGCCGCCGTCGACGCCGGCGCCGAAGCCGCGAAGCGCGTGGGCGAGCTCGTCTGCTCGCACATCATCGCGCGTCCGCACGCCGAGCTCGTCAAAGCGATCGGCCTCTAACCCACACCTCAGCCACAACCCTCAACACTTTTATCACCATGGCCCAGGAAGCAGTCGGACTCATTGAAACCAAAGGTTTTTGCGCGCTCCTCGAAGCCGCGGATTCCGCCCTTAAAGCCGCCAACGTCACCATGACGGGCTACGAAGCCGTCGGCAGCGGTTATGTCTGCGCGTTTTTTCGGGGCGATGTCGCCGCCGTGAAAGCCGCGATCGACGCCGCCGCCGAAGCCGCCGCGAAAGTCGGCGAAGTCGTCGCCATCCAGGTCATCCCGCGTCCGCACGAGGATCTCGCCGGCCTCGGCAAGTGGCTCGTGCAACCGACGGCCGCGACCCCCTGACCCTTTTGTCATTCTGAGCGGAGCGAAGAATCCAGCAGGACTTTCGCTCCCCTCCCGCATCGGAAATCCAACCGGGTTCTTCGCTGCGCTCGGAATGACAAGCGATGCCAGATGAACATCCTCGTCGCCAACCTCGGCTCGACCTCGTTCAAGTTCCGCCTCTTTCGCTTCGGCGAAACGGCGGGCGCGGCGTCGCGGTCGAATGAAGCGGCGCTGCTCGCGAAGGGCGGCTATGAGCGCGTGTCCGATTACGGCAAGGCGATCGACGATTGTCTCGGCGAACTTCGCGCCGGCGGCCATGTGCGCAGCGCTGAAGATCTTCACGGGGTCGGTTTCAAAACCGTGCTCGGCAGGAATCTCACCGGTTGCCTGCGCGCCGACACCGATGGACGCGTCGTTTCCGCCCTCGATGGCTTCAAGGAAATCGCGCCCGCGCACAATCCGCCCTACGCGCTCGGCATTCAGCGCTTTCGCGAAAAACTTCCCGGGGTACCGCTCGTCGCGCTTTTCGAGACGGCGTTCTACCAGTGGGTCCCCGAGGCCGCGGCGCGTTACGCGGTCCCGCAGGCCTGGCACGATGCGGGGATTCGCCGCTACGGTTTTCACGGCGCGAGCCACAAGTTCGTCGCGGAACGCAGCGCCGAACTGCTCGGCCGCACCGACGTCGCCGAGCGCGTTCGCAGTCTCTACCAGGCAGGACCGACTCCGCTCGCCGCGGGTGCGAAACCGCTGCGCGTGATTTCCTGTCACCTCGGCGGCAGCAGTTCGGTCACGGGCATTCGCGATGGCGTCGCCATCGGCACGAGCATGGGCCTCAGCCCGCAATCCGGTCTTCCGCAGAACAACCGCGTGGGCGATCTCGATTCCGCCGCGCTGCCGTTTGCGATGAAGACGCTCGGTCTTTCCCTCGCCGACGCCGAGCGCCAGCTCACCAAGGAGTCCGGCCTCCTCGGTCTTTCCGGCGTGAGCAACGATCTTCGCGATATCATCGGCGCCGCCGGACAGGGAAATCCCCGCGCCCAACTTGCCCTCGACGTGCTCGTGCAGTCGGCGCGTCACTGGATCGGCGCTTTCCTGCTCGAACTCGGTGGCTGCGACGCCCTCGTGTTCACCGCGGGCATCGGCGAAAACAATCCCGGCCTCCGCGCCGCCATCACCGCGAATCTCGGCGAACTCGGCCTCGTGATCGATCCGGCGAAAAATGCCGCGCTGAAGGGCACCGAGGGAGAAATCTCCACCGCCACGTCGCGCGCGAAAATTTTTGTCATCCCCGCGAACGAGGAGCTCGTCGTCGCCCGCGAAACGCTCCGCTGCATCTCCGCCCGCAACTAACCGCCACTTTTCAACCTCAACCTCGGAAAAATCCATACCACTATGTCAAAAGCCCTCGGCCTCCTCGAAACCCGCGGTCTCACCGCGCTCGTCACTGGCACTGATGCCATGCTCAAGTCCGCCAACGTCACGCTGGTCGGCCCCATGAAACAGGTCGGCAATGCCCTCGTCACCGCCGTCGTCATGGGCGACGTCGCCGCCGTCAAGGCCGCCACCGATGCCGGAGCCCAGGCCGCCCGCGCGGTTGGCGAAGTTGTCAGCGTGCAGGTCATCCCGCGCCCGCATGACGACGTTGCCATCATTCTCCCCAAGCCCGTCGCGAAGAAATAACCGTCTCCGCATTCCCGGATTCGCCACCGCCCGTGGGTGAAGCCGATCCGGGAGCAGTGGACCGACTCCGAGGCTTCATCGCCCGTGATCAAGCGCAGTTCCCAACTCTAATTTCCCACCATGTTCCTCGCGCGCGTTATCGGCTCCGTCGTCTCGACGAAAAAAGACGAGGCGATGAAGGGTCGTAAGCTCATCCTTCTCCGCCCGCTCCTCATCGACGAATCGAACCCGGCCCAGTTCCGCCCGGGTTCGAACACGATTGTCGCCGTCGACGTCGTCGGCGCCGGGCAGGACGAGGTGGTGCTCTTCTGCCAGGGCAGTTCCGCCCGCCAGGCCAGCGGCATGAAGTCGCTGCCGGTCGACGCCGTTGTGGTCGGCATCGTCGATACCGTCGACGTGTTGAACGAGAAAATCTATCCGCCGAAAAAATAAACGCGTTTCGCAAGCCGCGTCGCGGTGAAACACCAAACTCAATGTCCCCTTCATGTCATTCTGAGCGCAGCGAAGAATCCACGCGTGGCGCGCAACCTGTAGCAGCCGAGGTGACGAGGCTGATCGAATCGCCCGCCGCCTCGTCACCTCGGCTGCCACATTGCGCCCTGGATTCTGCGCTGCGCTCAGAATGACAAACTTGGGGATGACCTCTTCACCATGAGCACTTCCTTTCAACTCGACGAACAAGCCATCCGCACCGTGGTCGAGGACGTGTTGCGCGGCCTCGGCCGCACGCCCTCGTCGTCTTCCGCTTCGAGTCCCGCACCGCGCAGCGCGCCCTCGTCCGGCCCTGCGATCCGCAGCGGCGGTCCGCGTTTCGGGGTGTTCGACGACGTGAAGGAAGCCTGCGCCGCCGCACAGAAATCATTCGAGCAGCTTTGTAACAAAGGCATCGCCGGCCGCTCGAAGGTCGTCGAGATCGTGAAGGAACTCTGCGCCCGAAACGCCGAGGCGTGGGGCCGCTTCGAATTCGAAGAGACGAAGATCGGCCGCCTCGAGCACAAGATCGAGAAGCTGAAAATCGTGAAGCTGGTTCCCGGCGTCGAGTGGCTGCAGCCGCGCGGCTTCAGCGGCGACCATGGCATCACGATGGAGGAACACACCCCTTTCGGCGTCGTCGGTGCGATTCTTCCCGTCACGCACTCGGTGCCGACGCTCAGCGGCAACGTCATTAACATTGTCGCCGCCGGCAACGCGGTCGTTTTCAACCCGCATCCGGGCGGCGCCCGTTCCGCGGCGCTCGCGGTTCGCGCTTACAACGAGGCGATCCATGCCGCGCTCGGGATCGAGAATCTCGTCTGCACGATCGAAAAGCCCTCGCTCGAGTCGTTCGATGCGCTGACGAAAAACGAATTCGTCCGGCTCCTCTGCGTGACGGGCGGTCCGGCGGTTGTCGGCGCCGCGATGAAATCCGGCAAGCGCGCGATCTGCGCCGGCCCGGGCAATCCCCCCGTCATCGTCGACGGCACCGGCAGCATGGCGAAAGCCGCCGCCGATGTGATCGCGGGCGCGGCCTTCGACAACAATCTCCTCTGCATCGGCGAAAAACAGGTCTTCGTGCTCGAAGCCGTCGCCGATCGTTTCATGACCGAGCTCGCCGCCGCCGGCGCCGCGAAGCTCACGTCATCGCAACTCGCCAAGCTCGCCGCCGCCGCATTCACGAATGCGAAGGACGCCGGCGGCTGCTCGCACCCGGTGCTGAATCGCAAGCTCGTCGGCGCCGATGCCGCCGTGCTCGCACAACACGCGGGCGCGATCGTGTCTGCCGATTGCCCGCTGCTTTTCGCCGAGACCGATGCCGAGCATCTCTTCGTGATGGAAGAGCAGATGATGCCGATGCTGCCCGTCGTGCGGGTGAAGAGTTTCGAGGACGCCGTCGTTGCCGCCGCCAAAAGCGAACACGGCTACAAGCACTCCGCGATCATCCACTCGCTCAACGTCGAGCGCATGACGCAGATGGCCCGCGCGCTCGATACGACACTCTTCGTGAAAAACGGCCCGAGCGTCGCCGGCCTCGGCCTCGGCGGCGAAGGCTACCTCAGCTACTCCATCGCGACGACCACAGGCGAGGGGATCACCACGCCCGAAACCTTCACCCGCACGCGGCGCTGCGTGATGGTCGACAACCTCCGCATCTACTAACACCCATGATTCTCGCCCGCGTCGATGGAGTGATCGTCTCGACTGTCTGCCATCCCAGCATGGCCGGACACCGCTCGATCATTTGCCAGCCGCTCGATGAAGACGGCCGCGACGAGGGCTTGCCCATTCTCGCGATCGATCCGCAGGGCGCAGGGCAACACGAGCGCGTGTTGATTTCCACCGACGGCTCGCACACCCGCGCGCACGTAAAGGATCCGAAATCGCCGCTGCGCAACATCGTCGTCGCGATCGTGGACGAAAAAGAAAAGGAGACCGCCTGACATGCGCCTCGGTCACGTCATCGGACGCGTTACCCTTTCGAAGCAGGATCCCGCCTACAAAGGCGGCCGGTTTCTTCTCGTGCAGCCGTTCGGCAAAGAGCAGTTCGCCGGAGCTGGAGTCACGCCGCTCGCGAAGGGCAACAGTCTCGTGGTTTACGATAATCTCGGCGCTGGCGTCGGCCACGTGATCGGTTTCACCGAAGGCGCCGAGGCGACCGCGCCTTTCGAAAACCCGACACCCGTCGATGCCTTCAACGCCGCGCTCATCGACAAAGTTTTCTACACGCCCCCGGCGTAATTTTCCGACTCCTTCAACCCTTTCACCCACATGGCCAAAGTCATTACCGCTCGCGACGCCGAAGAACTTCTCCGCAAAGGCGAACAGCCGCCCGCCGGCGCCATCCTGACGCCGTCCGCCCGCGATGTGCTTGGCAGCAAGCTCTCGCTCCTCGGCTCGAAGCCGGCGGCCGGTCGCAATGGCGGTGGCAGCAGCAGCGGCGCATCGACCGGTGTCGCGAAGAAATCCGCGGGGCCGTCGATCCCCGACTACGAATTCAAGTGGACCCCCGGCACCGACGCGAAGACGCCGGCCGAGATCGAAAAGTTTTTCAACTCGCCCGCGCTTCACGTGCTCAAGGAGCGGATCTGCGACATGGGCCGCCGGCTCTGGCAGCGCGACTACACCGACGGCAACGGCGGCAACATCACCATCCGCGTCGGCGACAACCTCGCACTCTGCACGCCCACGCTGATCTGCAAGGGCTTCATGAAGCCCGAGGACATGTGCCTCGTTGACCTCGACGGCAACCAGCTCGCCGGCACCCGCGTTCGGACGAGCGAGGCGAAAACGCATTTCGGCATCATGAAGCGCCAGCCGGCCGCGAAGTCCTGCGTGCACGCGCATCCGCCGCACGCGACCGCGTTCGCCATCGCGAATGTGAACATTCCCTCGTGCCTTATTCCCGAGGCGGAAGTTTTTCTCGGCAAAATCGGCGTCGCGAAATACCAGACGCCCGGCACGCCCGCGAACGCCGACGAAGTCGGCGAGGTCGGCAAGACGCACCAGGCCGTGCTCATGCAGAACCACGGCGTGATCTGCTGGGGCAAGGACGTCGAGGACGCCTACTGGAAGATGGAGAACATCGATTCCTACTGCCGCACCGTGTGGATCGCGGCCGGCCTCGGCGGCGGACTGCATCGTTTCACCGGCGGCCAGGCGAAGGAGCTCATCGATCTCCGCCAGAAACTCGGCATGACCGACCCGCGTTCCGGCCTCAAGGAATGCGAGCTCTGCGACAGCGCGGATTTCCGTCCTGGAGTCGTGTGCTCCGTTCCCGCGAAGGACGAACCTTCCAATCAAGCCGACCCACAGGTCGAAACCATCGTCGCGAAAATCACCGAGCAGATCCTGAAACAGATGAAAGGCTGACCGCCGTTGTAGGAGCGGCTTCACGCCGCGACCTCGGCGGATCCGGTGACCCGTCGCGGCGTAAAGCCGCTCCTACCGTTCCAAAACTCAACTCTCCACTCCCATGAAAGTTTCCATCATCGGCGGCGGCGGCCGCGTCGGTTCGAACGCCGCGTTTGCGCTGCAATGCGCCGGCATCGTTTCCGAAATCCAAATTCTCGATGCCAACGCCGACATGGCCGAGGGCGAGGCGCTCGATCTCCTGCACGGCAGTTCGTCGATCGCCGACCAGCGCATCTACGCCGGCGACTACAACCGTGCGAAGGACAGCGACATTTTCGTCATTACCGCCGGTCTCCGCCGGAAGCCCGATGAATCGCGTCTCGACCTGATCAACCGCAATGTCGCGCTCTTCTCCGGCATCCTCGACAGCATGAAGGCCGCGGGCCTGCGCAAGGACGCGCTTGTGTTCGTCGTGTCGAATCCCGTCGACATCCTCACGCAGCTCGCCGCCGCGAAACTCAATCTCCCGTGGCAACAGGTGCTCGGTCTCGGCACGATGCTCGACACCGCCCGTTTCCGTTCGCTGATCGCGCAGGAGCTGAAACTCGCCGCCACGCAGGTGAAGGCGCTGATCCTCGGCGAGCACGGCGACTCGATGTTTCCGGTCTGGTCATCCGCGACCTACGCCGGGTTGCCGCTCACGAAAGTCGCCGGCTGCACGCCGACGTTTCAGTCCCAGATTTTCGAACGCACGAAAGGCAGCGGCGCGGAAGTCATTCGCCGCAAGGGCGGTGCGGGCTGGGCGGTGGGACTCACGATTGCCGAAGTCGTCCATGCGATCGCGCACGACAAGCGCCAGGTGCTTCCCGTTTCGACCGTGCAGCAAGGCGCCTACGGTTTGCGGGGCGTCGCAATCAGCGTGCCGACGGTGGTCGGCCGCGCGGGCGCGTTGGCGCACGTCGAAGTCGAACTTTGGCCGAAAGAGCAACAGGCGCTCGCTGCCTCTGCGCGAGCCCTCCAGGAGACGTTCGCGAAAGTGAAGTCCGCGTAGTCTCCGGCCCATTTTAGCCGGGATGAGCCTTGTCGCGCGTCGCGCGATGGCGGCGCCGCGTCGACCGATCGGCCGGCAATCTTCTCGCGTCGGCCTTTGACCCGCGCCCCGGCGTTACTTAACTCTGCTCCTCCCACACGCACTCATGCCTACCTATAACTTCGTCAACTATCTCTGGGACGACGCCAAAGCCGCATCACTCGATCCGGTTGGCCGTCTGGTTTATCGCTCCAATATTCTGGGCAGCGACCAACGCATCACCAACACGGGCGGTGGCAACACGTCCTCCAAGATCAAGGAAAAGGACCCGCTCACGGGCCAGTCCACCGAGGTCCTCTGGGTGAAAGGCTCCGGCGGCGATCTCCGCACCAGCAAGCGGGAGAACTTTTCCTCGCTCTACCAGAACAAGCTCACCGGGCTTCAGTCGCTTTATGCGGCGCGCAAGGACAAGGGCCTGAAATCCCCCGCGGAGGACGACATGGTCGGCATGTACACGCACGCGACGTTCAACCTGAACCCGCGCGCCTCCTCGATCGACACGCCGCTGCATTCGTTCCTCCCCGGCAGGCACGTGGATCACATGCATCCAAACGCGATCATCGCGATCGCCGCTTCGCAAAACTGCCAGAAGCTCACGAAGGAAATTTTCGACGGAGAGATGGCTTACGTGCCGTGGATGCGCCCCGGCTTCGAACTCGGCCTCGCGATGCAGGCCATCGCGAAAAAGCAGCCGAAGATCCGCGCCATCATGATGGGCCAGCACGGCTTCATCTCCTGGGCTGACGACGACAAGCAGTGCTACACCGAGACGCTGAACTTCATTGAGAAAGCGGCCACCTACATCGAGGGCAAATACGCCGAAAAGGGCGGCGACCGCACGGCGTTCGGCGGCGCGAAGTATCTCTCGCTCCCGCCGGAAAAGCGCCGCGACAACTTCGCCGCAATTCTCCCGGCGTTGCGTGGACTCGTCTCGAGCGAGAAGCGCTTCATCGGCACCGTGCAGGACGACGACAAGATCCTGCGCTTCGTGAATTCGAAGGACGCGCCCCGTCTCGCCGAACTCGGCACCTCGTGTCCCGACCATTTCCTGCGCACGAAGATCAAGCCGCTCTACGTGAACTGGAATCCGCAGCAGGAAGACCTCGCCACGCTGCGCGAGAAACTGGCGACTGGCATCGAGCGCTACCGGAAGGACTACGCGGCGTATTACAACAAGTGCAAACACGCCAACTCGCCCGCGATGCGCGATCCGAACCCGACCGTGGTGCTCATCCCCGGCCTCGGCATGATCGCGTGGGGCAAGGACAAGTCGGAGAGCCGCGTCACCGCTGAATTCTACAACTGCGCCGTCGAGGTCATGCGCGGCGCCGAGGCGATCGACAAATACATCGCGCTGCCGCAGCAGGAAGCCTTCGACATCGAGTACTGGCTCCTCGAGGAAGCGAAGCTCAAGCGCATGCCCGCCGAGAAGGAGCTCGCGCGTCAAGTCGTGGTGGTGATCGGCGCCGGCTCGGGCATCGGCAAGGAAACCGCGCACCGTCTCGTCAAGGAAGGCGCGCACATCGTGAGCGTCGACCTCAACGAAGCCGCGGCGCAGGAGACTGCCAATGAAATCGCGGCGAAATACGGCGCGGGCATCGGCGTGGCGGGCACGGGCCTGTCGAATTGCGGCACGGCCATCGGCCTCGCCTGCAATATCACCGACCGTAACAGCATCCGCCGGATGCTCGACGACGTCGCGATTGCCTACGGCGGTTTCGATTCGATCTGCGTGACCGCGGGTATTTTCGTTCCCAGCAACACGACCGGCCACATCCCCGACGACAAGTGGTCCGTCACCTTCGCGATCAATGTCACGGGTGCGTATCTCGTCGGCGACGAAGCGGCGAAGACGTGGAAGAAGCAGGGCTTGCGCGGCAACCTCGTGCTCACGACCTCGGCCAATGCCGTCGTCGCGAAAAAAGGTTCCGTGGCCTACGACTGCTCGAAGGCCGCCGCCAACCACCTCGTGCGCGAACTCGCGATCGAACTCGCGCCGCTCGTGCGCGTGAACGGCGTCGCGCCCGCGACCGTCGTGAAAGGCTCGGCAATGTTCCCGCGCGACCGCGTCATCGGTTCGCTCGCGAAATACAACATCCCGTATTCCGACAAGGAGGAAACCGAGACGCTCGTCTCGAAACTCGCGCAGTTCTACGCCGATCGCACGCTGACGAAGTCGCCAATCACTCCGGCCGACCAGGCCGAGGCGTATTTCCTCCTCGTGAGCCAGCGCCTTAGCAAGACCACGGGACAGGTGATCACCGTCGACGGCGGCCTGTACGAGGCCTTCCTGCGCTGAAGATAATTGAACCACAGAGACACGGAGGACACGGGGAACAAACAGGATTTGTCTCCGGATGAACTCCGTGTCCTCTGTGCCTCCGTGGTTCCTAATTCGTTTTCTTCCATCGCCATCGTCGGCGCCGGTGCGCTGGGCAGCTATTACGGCGCGCGGCTCGCATTGGCGGGGAGCGATGTGCGTTTTCTCCTGCGCAGCGATCTCGCGGCGGTGCGGGAACGCGGACTGACGCTGCGGGAAAAAGACGGGACGCGTCACCTGGCACCCGTCGCGGCTTTCGCCACCACAGGCGAAATCGGGCCGGTCGACCTCGTGTTGATCACGCTCAAGACCACGGCGAATGCCGAGCTTGCGCGCTTGCTGCCGCCGTTGCTGAAGCGCGATACCGTGGTGGTCACGTTGCAGAACGGGCTGGGCAACGAGGAGCGGGTGGCATCGCTCGTCGGAGCGGAGCGCGTGTTGGGCGGGCTTTGCTTCATCGCGGTGACACGCAGTGCACCGGGCGAACTCACGGGGTTTCACACGCCGGGCTCGCTGACGCTCGGCGAATTCGGCCGGCCGGCGCAGGAACGCACGCGCGCCATCGCCTCGCTGCTGGTGGGCGCCGGGGTGAATTGCACGGCGGTGAACAACTTGATGGAGGCGCGCTGGCGGAAACTGGTGTGGAACGTGCCGTTCAACGGACTCTCGATTGCCGGCGGTGGAATCACGACCGACAAGATTCTCGCGAATCCCGTCCTCGCGGTGGAAGTGCGGGCGTTGATGGACGAAATCGCGTCGGCCGCGCGCTCGTTCGGCTACGAAATCCCCGAGGCGTTTATTCAAGGGCAGATCGACGTCACTCCGCCGATGGGCGCGTACCAACCCTCGAGCCTCGTGGATTTTCTCGCGGGGAGGGAAGTGGAGATCGAAGCGATCTGGGGCGAACCCTTGCGTCGCGCGCAAGCCGCCGGCATCGCGATGCCGCGGCTCGCCGAACTTTACGCGACGCTGAAGCGAGTGGTCGCCGGGCAACGCGGCTGAACACGGTCGAGGTAGCAGCCGAGCTAACGAGGCTGGGTGTCGTCCATTTCTCCCTGCGCGAATCAATCAGCCTCGTTACCTCGGCTGCTACGCGCCGGTTCGCCGATGCAAGCGGCTCGCGAAAAAACCGCGGCGCTGTAAGCGAAAAGTGAAAAGGGGGCGAGGGTGAGGCTGATTGAACTATCGGCCTTGTGATGTGTCGCACCGCGGCTCACGGGTTGCGGCGAAAGTCTCAATCCCCGTTCTTTTTTCTGCTCGTTGTTTTTTTTTCCAGCTTTTTTCTGTCCGGGGGCAATCCGTTCGATTGCCCCGTCCGACGAGGAGCACTGCGGAAACGCGAGCGCGCCTCCCCGGGTTACCTGACCCGTTGAGGTTTCTGTCCCTAACCTCCGAAACGCTCCTATGAATCAGTTATTTTCCGTCCGTCGTGTTGTTGTCGGCGTTCTCGCCGCCGTGGCTGGCGTCACTCTCTATTGGAGTGCGTCTGAAAAATCCACGGCGCGACAAGACGTTCCGACGCAACGCCCGGCCGCTCCCTCTCTCGCCCAATCATCCGCGGACGCCGCGGTGATTTCCGCTACTGCTCCGCTTTCATCGTCGGACCGGGCGGGAGTGCGCGGTGAGGCGATGCCGCTGGCCGGCGGCGCACTTTTGTGGGCGAAGGTCGCGGACACGCAGGGAACGAAACTCCAGGCGGACTCGGCGGCCTACGTTGCGGCCCGCGTGAGCGGACGGGAGATCCGCGGCCGTTTCGCGCGGATGGATGTGCCGTCGGCGACGGTGCTCGCGAATTTGCAGGCGGGTGAAACCGTCGCGCTGCCTTTGCTCGGCGGCGAAGAGGTCACGGGACGTGTGAATCTGGTTCAGGCCGAGGCAGGCAACTGGATTCGCGTCGGCGGCGAGTTGACCGGCGCCCGCGAAGGCACGTTCACTTTGAACAGCAACGGAGATCAATTTGACGGCATGGTGCTGCTCCCGCGCGAAAAGCTCGCGGTGCTCATCACCCAGGGCGCAACCGGACGGGCCCTGATGGAGGAAAAGCCGATTGGCGAAGTGTTGTGCACGCCGATGCCTTTGCCGGCAGGCGCCGACCAGGCCGCGGCCGGCGACACGGGCGGGCCGATCGCCGCGGCAGCCATTCCGCTGCTCAGCAGCCGACCGGGCGCGACGGCGGTCATCTATATCGACTTGGATGGCGAGACAGTGACGGATTCCCGCTGGGCAGGTGGAGCGACGATTGTCGCGGCGCCCCCAACCGTCACGGCGGCGGAGGTCACGCAGATCTGGGCCGCGGTGATGGAGGATTTCTGGCCGTTCAACATCGACGTCACGACCGACGTGAACCGTTACAACAATGCGCCGGTGAACCGCCGGACGCGTTGCATTGTGACGCCGACGAGCACGGCTGCGCCTGGCAGCGGCGGGGTGGCTTATCTCAACAGCTTCAACCGCGCGGGCAGCAGTTTTTCGGCGACGATCCCCTGCTGGGTTTTCGTGAGCGGCGCGAAACCGATCAGTGAAGCGGTCGCCCACGAAGTCGGTCACACGCTCGGCCTGCGGCACGACGGCCGGACCGGCGAAGAATATTATGCGGGCCTCGGCGTCGGCGCGGTGGGCTGGGCGCCGATCATGGGCGTCAGTTACTACCGTGCGCTCACCCAGTGGAGCAAGGGCGAGTACCCCACCGCCTCGAACACCGAGGACGATCTCGCAATCATCACGGCTGGAACCAACGGTTTCGGCTACGTGGCGGACGAAGCGGGAAATTCCCGCGGCGCCGCGGCAACTCTGGGAGTGTCGGGAACCACGATCAACCAGACGGGAATCGTGTCGCAGGGCTCCGACGCCGACTACTACCGCGTGACGCTCGGAGCGGGATCGACGCTGACGTTGAATGCCAGCCCGGCCGCGGTTTCGCCCAATCTCGATTTGCTCGTCCAGGTGGAAGATTCCGTCGGCAATGTCCTCGCGAGCGGCAATCCCGACACCGCGCTGGATGCCTCGCTCAGCGTGAGCGTCGTCGCCGGCACTTATTATGTGAGCGTGCGCGGCACGGGGCGCGGGAGCGTTTCCGGCGATGGCTACTCGAACTATGCCTCGATCGGAGCCTATGCCCTGAGCGGAACGATTTCGGGCGGCGCACAGCCGCCGACGATCAGCGGAATCTCGAATCAAAGTGCGACGGCCGGCATCGCGACGCCGGCAATCGGATTCACCGTGGCGGACGTGGACACGAGCGTAAGCGCACTCACGCTGAGCGGCAGCTCTTCGAACCCCACGCTGATTCCGAACGCGGCCATCAGCTTTGGCGGCAGCGGTGCCTCGCGCACCGTCACGTTGCTGCCGGCCGCGGGGCAAACGGGCACGGCGACAATCACGGTGACGGTGAGCGACGGCGCCCTGACCGCTTCGACCAATTTTCTGGTGACTGTCAGCGCGCCGATCACCGCGCCGGTGTTTACCACGACGCCCATCAGCCAGGCCGTCCTTGTCGGCGCCGGCGTCACCTTTAGTGCGGCTGCAACGGGAAATCCGACTCCCACCTATCAATGGTCCAAGAATGGTTCTCCGATCGGCGGCGCCACGGGCACCAGCTTCACGATCTCGATCGTGAGTCTGCTCGATGCCGGCTCCTACACGGTGACGGCGAGCAATTCGGCCGGGAGTGTCACGAGCGGTCCCGCCGGTTTGACCGTGAATCTCAGTGGTGGCGGCGGTGCGGGAATGTTGACCGGCACGCCGATCGGATCGACGCCGTGGCGCGGGCTGTCAATTGGCGACAAGTTCAAGGCATTCGATGGCAACATCACGACCGCGTTCGATTCCGATGCTAACTTCATCTACGTCGGATTGGATTTCGGCGCAGCGCAGACGGTGACGCGGATCCGATACTACCCGCGCATCGGCGTGGCCTACCGGATGAACGGCGGACGCTTCCGCGCCGCGAACCAGGCGGACCTCAGCGACGCAGTGACCCTCTACACCGTCCCGTCCAGCCCGCCGGAGGGAGCCTGGCAGGATGTAACCCTTCCCACGCCGGCCGTGGGCTATCGCTATGTGTTTTTCACGACGGGTGGCGGCGAGTACGGCAACGTGGCGGAGCTGGAATTCTACGGCCCGTCCGCTCCTCCGACCACGCCACCGCCAACGATCACGAGCCAGCCTTTGAGCCAGACGGTGACCGCAGGGGGACCCGTGACGTTCACGGTCGCCACCGATGCGAGTCCGGCGAGCTTTCAATGGTTCAAGAATGGCGCTGCCATCAGTGGCGCGACGGGCGCGACCTTCTCGATTGGCGCGACGAGCTTGAGCGATGCCGGAAATTACACGGTGACGGTCACGGGCGCGGGTGGAAGCACGCCGAGCGCCGTTGCCATGCTCACCGTGCAACCGCCTCCCACGACTTCCGGAATGTTGACCGGCACACCGATCGGTTCGGCGCCGTGGCGCGGGTTGGCGATCGGCGACAAGTTCAAGGCGTTCGATGGGAACACGAGCACGGCCTTCGATTCCGACGCCGCCTTCATTTATGTGGGGCTGGATTTTGGCGCGGCCCAGACGGTGACGCGGATTCGCTATTTCCCGCGCATCGGCGTGGCCTACCGGATGAACGGCGGACGATTCCGCGCCGCGAACCAGGCGGACCTCAGCGACGCGGTGACCATCTACACCGTCCCGTCCAGTCCGCTGGAAGGAACCTGGCAGGATGTCACGCTCCCGGTACCGGCGGTCGGTTATCGCTATGTGTTCTTCACCACGGGTGGCGGCGAGTACGGCAATGTGGCGGAGCTGGAGTTCCACGGTGCGTCCGCTCCGACGACGCCACCGCCGAACATCACGGGCCAGCCGCTCAGCCAGACGATCAATGAAGGTGACCCGGTTACGTTCGTGGTCGCCACCGATGCGATCGCTCCCACTTATCAGTGGTTCAAGAATTCCGTCGCGATCGCAGGTGCGACGGGCGCGAGTTACCGGATCAACACTGTCCTCGTTGCCGATGCGGGTCCGTACTCGGTCGTGGTGACGGCGGGTGGCAGCAGCACGACGAGCGCGACCGCGACGCTCACCGTGCAGCGGCTCACCGGTGCGGGTCTCCTGACCGGCACGCCCATCGGTTCAGCGCCGTGGCGCGGTCTGGCGATTGGCGACAAGTTCAAGGCGTTCGATGGCAACACGAGCACCGCCTTCGATTCCGACGCCGCCTTCATTTATGTCGGACTTGATTTCGGCGCGGCGCAGACGGTGACGCGCCTCCGCTATTTCCCGCGCATGGGTTTGGCCTACCGGATGAACGGTGGACGAATCCGCGGAGCGAACCTGGCCGACCTCAGCGATGCGGTGACGATCTACACGATCACGTCCAGCCCCGCGGAGGGAACCTGGCAGGATGTGACGCTCGCGACGCCGGCTGTCGGCTATCGCTATGTGTTTTTCACGACGGGTGGGGGAGAGTACGGCAATGTCGCGGAACTCGAGTTCTACGGTCATCTGCCGGCCGCGCCCACCGCCGCTTCGGGCCTGATCATCCAGCCCCAGGTGCAAACGCTCGATGAGGGAGCCCCGGCGGCACTTTCCGCGGCCGCGGCGACCGAAGGTTCGACGTACCAGTGGCACAAAGACGGACTCGCCATTCCCGGTGCGACGGCGGCCACGCATCAAATCAAGGTTGTCCTCGCCGAGGACGCGGGCGTCTACACCGTGGTCGTCACCGATCCGGCGGGAGGAGTCAGAATTGACGTGGCGGTGGTCGTCGTGCGCGCGATCGCGTTTCCATAATACTGGCCTGAAACCGGGGCGTTCCCTTTCCGGGACGCCCTGGTTCCCAGGCGCGGCATGACGGCCCGGCGCTCGCGCTCTTTCTGGGGCGGCCCACGGCCTTGGTGCTGCAACCGCCATGGCCGCATTTCGCGGTCGCCTGCCGAGGTGGCCCCGATGGAACCCCCAAAAATGCAGTGATCCTCGCAGGCCGGGCCCGGCTGCGGTTCATTTTCGAAACGCCTGCACCGTCGCTTTGCGCAGCTGGCATCGGTCGCCAATCCGCGCGACCGGCTCTGGGATTTTCTCAACGCCTTCGAAGAGAACCGCCGTTTGCGGATCACCTTTCCCGGCACGCTCGCGTCGCCGGGTGTCCTGACGCTCGTGGCGGTTTTGTTTGGCCCGCGCTGGCGCGGCAATGGCTGGCGTCCGTCTCGCTCAAGGCGCGCTCGCCGGCAGTTCGTAGATCTCGAGAAGGCCCACGCCTTCCGCGTTGTTCTTTCCGGCCAGCTGCACGGTGTAGACTCCGGGTTCCAAGGTCACGACCATCGCCGAGTCTTTCGGATCGGTGAACGCGGGTACTCCGGTGACAACCGTCGCGGCGTTGATTTCGGAAACGCTGTCGCTGGTGCTCCAGTCGTCGTTAACGGCGAGGGCATTGGGTCCCTGATACAAAGTAAGCGTGGGATCGGAGAGTGCCCCCGCCACACCCTGGTTGGCGAGTGACGGACCGGTGCCGCGGATCAACAGGCGTTTGGCGTTGGCGCCCCGCACGACGAGGCCGCCGATCAGAATTCCCCCGCCCGTGCGCACCTGGCCGCGGGTGGAAAGAGCGATCGCCTTGCCCGTCTCGTTGACCTCGTAAATTTCGGCGAGCCCGACGCCGGTTTGTCCGGTCTCGCTGGAGACCTGCACGGAATACCCGCCGGGGGGGAGGTCGACGATCAGCGCGGAGTCGCGACTGCCGAGGGCGAAAGGGGAAACGCCGATCGCGTTGCTGAGTTGAATGAGCTGGACGGGATCGGGTCCGGTTTCCCAGCCGGTGTTTGCGGCGATTTGGGTGCCGTCGCCGGTGAAAATACGCAGCGTCGGGTCGGGCAGGGTGTCCGGCACGCCGAGTTCCCCGATGGTCGGGCCGACGGCGCGGACCAGAAAGCGTTTGGGCGCCGTTCCGCTCACCGCCACGCCGGCGATGAGAATGTTTTCGCCGAGGCCGATGTGCCCGCGACTGGAAAGCGCCGCGAGGCGGGCCTCGCCCGACGGATCGAAATCGCCGGCATCGCCGTTGATGCGGGGAGCATCGGGATTGGTGACCGACGCACTCCACGGCGTCCCGGGAAAAGCGGTCGCCGCCGGATTGAAGCTGCGGACATTGAAGTTGGCGTTCGCGCCGAGGGTCAGCGGCTCGGTCGTGACCTGCGCGCTGGCGGAGAGGCCGCCGTTCAGCGTGCGGGGATCGGCGCCATTGAGCGTATAGGCAAGCTGGGCACCCGCGGCGGGTGTGATCGTGATGATGCTGCCGTCCGACACGATGGTCGGAAGGTTGACGAACTGCTGGTCGATCCACGCCGCGCGATTGGTGATCCATTCCTTCAGGTAGGCGATCTCGCCGCCGAAGCCGCCGGGAAAACGGCCTTCGTTGTCCGGCCAGCGTGCGGCATCGCGCGCGGCGGCGTCGGGGCCGATTTGCGCGGCAAGATTCTCGGCGAGTTCCCCGAGGTTTTCGGTGGCAAGCGCTCCGCGGCGCAAATTCTGCCAGCGATCGATCCACGCCTGCATGAATTCGGGATCGCGGGCGAGAATGCCCCACCAGCCAAAATCCCAGACATCGACGCCGTTGGAGGGCGACCACGTGCTCCAGGGCTGATCGCGGCCGTCGACGGAACCCATGGAGCGGTCGAAGTCCCACGCGGGACCGGAGACGAGTTTGCCGCCGCGGTCCTTGTAGAGATATTCGCTGCGCTGGAAGGCATCGACGTTCTTGACGAAAACTTCCAGCAGGTGGTGATCGATCCACGATGCCCGATCCAGATACTTGAGGTGGTTGCGCGTCGCCCAACCGCTGTCGCGGTCGGCATGGAGCGCGTTTTCCATCTGCTGCACATAGTCGCGGATGTAATCGCGCTGGGCGTCGGAAAGCTTGCTGGCCTTGGGCGTGTCGATGCTGATCGCGCCGCCGGGGTTCGAGGGGATTCCGCGATCGGTCACCCAGCTGTAGTGCTCCGCATCCGGGGCATCGATCTTGAGAATGTAGCCGCCGGTGATCGCGGGCGCGGTCACGTCGGTGGTGGCCAGCGCCGTGATGGCGAGGCGGTCAGGTGCAATCTTGATCCGGTCGGTGATGACGGTGAGGCCGATGTAGTGGCTCAGATCGAGCGATCCACCTTGGGGACTGACGAAGAGTTCGGCGAAGCGGGTGCGCGGAGCCCAGCGTCCAAGGCGGTTGCTGAGGGCGTAAACGTAGGCGTTGCGGATAAGCGCCGGATCGTAGTGCCAGGGCGAAACCAGCGCCCAATCGGCGGAAGAACCCAGATCGAGCAACGGCTGGGCGCTGTCCGCCCCGGCCTGGTCTTTCAGGGTGAAGTTGTAACTTTTCTTGGGAAACTCGGCGGAGCTCGAACCCCGCACCGTCGCTGTGACGGGGCTCGAGAGGGTGGGAGTGGAAAGCGGAGTGACGGCCGCGTTCCCCGGCGCTGGCGCATAAACGTGCAGCCACACCGCATGATCGATCTCATCTTTCTCCACGGGACCGTCGCCATGACCGTCGATGACAAGGATCGGAAGCTGGCTGACAAACGTGTCGATTCGCTGCGCGCCCGCATCGACGACCTGTTCATAGTGTGCCGACGAAGCCAGGCCATGCTGCAAGTCGTCGCTGGAGAAAACCGCCGCGCGGAGAATCGAGGATGAGTCGAGGGTGATGGGGCCGGTGTATTGGGTGGAGGTGGCGGTCGGATCGGAGACCGCTGTCCCTTTGGCCGAAGGACCGGCGACCACGTAGCGAATTTTCGCCCCGGTCGGAGCGCCGCGGAGTTCGACGGTGATGCTTCCGGTAAACGGCCCCGGGGCGCGTGAGAACGTCACCCGCTCCGGCAGGGTGAGAAGAGCGGTGTTGCCGTTTTGGGCGTTGGGCGTGGGAAGATCGAAGAATCCGATGGTGGGGCTGGCCCCGGGCAGCTGGCTTGTTCCGTAGGAAATGTCGTTGGGCAGCGCCGGGAATTTCGGGGCGTACTCGCTCGCCACGGTTGAGGCGTCGGGCTTGATCAGGCCCAGGTATTCCCCGCTGGAGGAGAGGCTGAAATTCGTGTGCAGCGTGGCCGCCGGGTCCTGGCGGTTTTTGTCGGACGCGAACACGACCAGATAAGCGCCGGGCTGCAGGGTGACCGCCGGTACCCGCCATTTGTCTTTTTTCGCCGCGTTGTCGGTCAGGTACCAGCCGTCGAGGTTAACCGCCGTCGCATCCGGGTTGTAGATCTCGATCCAGTCGGAGTAGTCGCCGTTCTCGTCCTTGAGAACCGTCTTGTTCGACGACATCAGTTCCGTGATGACCGGCTCGGCGAACGAAACCGAGGTGGCCGCCTGGACAAAAGCCAGCGCCAGCAAGGCCTGTTTAACCAGACGCGGCAGCGTCAACAAACCGGGCAAACTGGCCACACGATGCCGCATGTTCCCAAGACGTGTGTCCGGCCGCGCAGTTACGCTGCGGAGATAAGCGAGAAACGAAGTGGGCGGCGGCATCATATTAGTCCCGACAGCCGCTAGGCCCGATGCCCGCATCAGGTGTTTCACGGCGTTGGAACTACGTATTGCGTCACAGTTTGCTTGTGACTCGAGATCCCAGAGGTAAAAATTTGGTTATGTTCCCCTGCCTACCCCGGCATTTCGGCACATTCGTCGCCGTTCTTGCTCTCGCCGCGGCCTTGCGCGCGCAAACGCCCTTCGTGAGCAGTCCATGGTGCGGCAACGTCACGGCGACCAGCGCGACCGCCGCCTTGCGCGTGGTGAACCCGGGAATGAAAGTGCGTCTCCTCGTCAGCCGTACAGCGGATTTGAGCGAGTCACAATTTTCCCTGCCGGTCGCGAGTTCCGCTGAAACGGGAAACGCGGTGAAGCTGGAGGTGCAGGGCCTTCTGCCCAACACGGAATATTTCTACGGCTTCGAGATCAACGGGAGTGTTAGCGGGGAAGTGATCTCGCGCGGACGCTTCCGCACTTTTCCCCTCGGCGCCGCGTCGTTCAAAATCGCGTTCTCCTCCTGTGCCGACTACCGCAAGGAGGACCAGTCCGCGTTCAGCGCCATTGAGGCGGAGCGGCCGCTGCTCTTCATCAACACCGGCGATCTGCACTATAACGATACGAACTCGACCAACGTCGAAGACTACCGCCGCAACTACGACGGCGTGTTGCAGCATCCCGTGCAGGCGTCGCTCTACCGCAACATCCCGGTCGCCTACATGTGGGACGACCACGATTTCTCCGGCAACGATTCCGACGGCGGCTCGATCGGCCGCGATGCGGCGCGCCGGGCCTATCGCGAACGCGTTCCCCATTACCCGCTGGGATCCGCCGGGGGCACGATGGCACAGGCCTTCACCATCGGCCGGGTGCGCGTCATCATGACCGACATGCGCAGCGCGGCGGATTCCCGCCTGATTCCGGACAATGCCGCGAAGAGCCACCTCGGCGAAGCGCAGAAAACCTGGTTCAAGCAGGAACTCATCGCAGCGCGCGACGCGGATTTCCCCCTGATTATCTGGGTCTGCACTGCGCCGTGGATCGGCACCGCCGGCAGCGGCGATGACGATTGGAGCGTCTATTCCACCGAACGCCGCGAGATCGCGAACTTCATCAAGGCAAACCGCATCAAGAATGTGACGCTGATCTCCGGCGACATGCATGCGCTCGCCTACGACAACGGCGCACACTCCGACTATGCGGACGGCGGCGGCGCGCCCCTGGTGGTGCTTCATGCGGCGGCGCTGACCTCCGATGGATCGTCCAAAGGCGGCCCCTACACCGGCGGACCGTTTCCGGGAAACCGCCAGTATGGGGTGCTGGAAGTGACGGACACCGGTGGCACCACGATCGCCGCCAATTTTTCCGGCAAGCGGGTGGGCGAGGGCACCAAGCTGACTTACGATTTCACCGCGCAGACGTCGGGCAAAACGACTTCCGTCGCGTCAGCTCCCCTCTCAGGCGATTCCACCGGCGACAAGGCGCTGACGGCGATTTCGACGCGGGGTCGCATTGTGGGCGGGGACGTCCTGATCGCCGGCTTTGTCGTGTCGGGGCGGTCGCCGCGCAACGTGATGATACGGGCGGTTGGCCCGAGCCTCGTGCCGCACGGCGTTCCCGATGCGTTGCCCAATCCCAAGCTCGTCGTTTACCAAGGGCCGACCGCCATCGCGGACAACGACGATTGGGGCACGGGAAACGTCACCCAGATCAGCGCGGGTTTTGTGCGTGGCGGGCTTTTCCCGTACAGCAGCCAAACCAGCAAGGACTCCGCCCTTTTCCTTTTGCTCGCGCCCGGTGTCTACACGGCACAGGTGCGCAGCGCCGACGGGGCGGGGGGAGTGACGTTGGTGGAAGTTTACGACGTACCTTGAGAGAGATGTGGAGTTGAAGGTCGAAAGTTGAAAGACCGGGCCTAACGCGCTGCGCATCACCCAGCGGCGCGTGATTGCGATCAAGCTCGGACCGGCAGTGATCGGGTTCTGTCCGCTGGATCGATCTTTCAGCGCCCCACCTGCACCTTTCAACTGCCGGACTCGCTTCGCGCTCAGGCCGGCGAATAAATTTTCTTCTTCAACGTCGCGCCGAGGAGACGGCGGAAGGTCGCGAGATTTTTCACCGCTCCGATCGCGATGAGCTGGCTCGCGATATTTCCCACCGCCGAACCCTCAAGGTCGAACGACACCAGCGGCAAACCGGCCGCGTTGGCCGTCGCCTGGCAGAGCAGGCGGTTTTTCGAACCGCCTCCCACCATGAGGATCCGCTTGAAGGTTTTTCCCGCCATGCGTTCGAACGCGCGCATCGCGTCGGCGTGTCCGCGGCCCAGCGAGTCGCAGATGAGCCGGGTGTAGCCGGCCAGGTTTTTCGGCGCGGGAATTTTCCGGCGCTTCAGCTGGGCATCCAGCGCGGCCTTCATCGAAGGTGGATTGGTGAAGGCCGGATCGGTCACATCGAGCAGCGCCGCGGGCACGGGAAGTTTTTCCGCGGCGGAGATGAGTGCGGCCCACTCGCGGTCGTTCTGCGGGCGCGTCGCGAAATCCTTCATCGTTCCTTCAAGCAGCCACAGGCCGATGACGTTCGTGAGGGGCCGGTAGCGGCCGTCGCCGATGCGTTCGTTGGCCACCCGCGCGGCAAGCGCATCGGCACCGAGCACGGGCGCGTCACTTTCAAAGCCGACGAGCGACCAGGTGCCCGAGCTGATGTAGAGATCGGTGCCGTCGGGCGACGCGGGCATCGCGTCGTAGGCGCAGGCGGTGTCGTGGCCCGGAACCGCGATCACGCGGGTGGTCTTCAGCTCCGGAATATTCTGCACCGTTCCGAGTTTGGTGCCGGCCAGGATCGGCTCGCTGAACCACTGCGGAGGAATCCGAAAATGCTGCAGCGCCGCGCGCGACCACCCGGTCGAATGGACGTCGAGCAGTTGCGAGGTGCTCGAAATCGTCAGCTCGTTGGCCATGCGGCCGGAGAGCAGAAAATTAATGTAGTCCGGCAAAAAGAGGCACCGCGTGGCGAGGTCGGCGATCGAGGGGCAACTCGCGACCGTTTCCTCGAGCTGGAGCGAGGTGTTGTAGAAAACATTCGGAATGCCCGTCGCGGCGTAGACTCGCGCGAGCGCCGCTCGGGTGTTGGCGAGGCGTTTCAATCCCGGCTGCGTGCGCGAGTCGCGATACGCGTGCACGGGGAACACCAGCCGGCCGTTGTCGTCGACGAGGGCGTAGTCGACGCCCCAGGTGTCGACGCCCACCGATGCCAGCTTCGCGCCCCGCGGCAGCGCCGCGGCCGCCTTGCGCAGTCCCGTCTGCGCCTCGTGCCAGAGCGCGCCGATGTCCCAGTAGTCGCGCGGCCCGAGCGAGCGAAAGGTGTTCGGGAAACGGTGAACCTCGGAAAGCGTGAGCCGGTTGTTCGACCAGGCGCCGAGAATGACGCGACCGCTGGTGGCACCGAGATCGACCGCGGCGGAATAGATGGTTTTGGCGGAAGGCATGGGGGGAGAAAGTAGCGGGTAGCGACTAGTGAGTAGAAAAATCAGAGCGGATCGAATGCTCGCTGCTCGCTACCCACTACTCGCTACTTCTTCAGATCAGCTCAGCCGAGTTGGAGATCTGCGGTGGCTTTGCGGCTGAGCTCGCGGAAGAGGTCGGCGTTCTGCGGAAGCTTAATGTCCGTGTCGTACGTCGGGATCATCTCCTTCATGCGCGCTTTGCCGGCGGCGGTTTGGAGAAGCTGCGGGAAACACAGCTGCAGGATTTCGAGCACGATGTGCACCGAGACGGACGCGCCGGGCGAAGCGCCGAGCAACGCGGAAATGCTTCGATCCTGGTTGGTGATCACCTCGGTGCCGTAGTGAACGATGCCGGCCTGGCCGTCGGTTTTCTTGATCGCCTGCACGCGGATGCCGGCGTCGATGAGTTTCCAGTCTTCTTTTTTGGCGGCGGGATAAAACACATGCAGGACTTCCATGCGGTCGTTCATGCTCTGCGTGCCCTGCTGCACGAGATACCGCACCAGCGGGAGATTGGTCGCGCCGATCTTGAGGAGCGTCGAAAGGTTGTGCGGTTTGATCGAGCCGGGGAGATCCCAGACGCTGCCCTTGCGGTGCAGGAATTTGGTCGTCCACGCCGCGAACGGGCCGAAGAGCAGCGTCTTTTTTCCATCGAGCGTGCGCGTGTCCAGATGCGGCACCGCCATCGTGGGAGCGGCGTCAAGCGGCTGGCCGTAGACCTTGGCGTGGTGTTTCGCGACGATCTCCGGGTTGTCGCACACGATCCACTGGCCGCCGATCGGGAAGCCGCCGAGGCCCTTGCTCTCCGGAATCCCGGCTTTTTGCAGCAGGTGCAGGCTGCCGCCGCCGGCGCCGACAAAAACAAACTTCGCGCGGTTGCGGCGCGTCTCACCGGTGGAGAGATCGCGGACTTTGACGTCCCACCCGCCATCAACCTTGTCGAGGTCCACGACACGATGGTTGGAGGCGATGCCGCAGCCGGGTTGTTTCGCGAGCCAGTCGAGGAGCTTGCTGGAAATCTCCCCGAAATTCACGTCGGTGCCCGAATCCATTTTCGTGGCGGCGATCGGCACGTCGCCGCGCCCCTCGGTCAGCAGCGGCGCCCACGAGGCGATTTTCGCGCGATCGGTCGTGAACTCCATCTCGCGGAAAAAATGATGGGCCGCCATTCCGGCGTGGCGGGAGCGGAGATAGTTCACCCATTTTTCCCCGTGCACGAAGCTCAGGTGCGGGACGGGGCGGATGAAATCCCTGGGACGGTCGATCATGCCGCTGGCGACGGCGTAGGCCCAGAACTGGCGGGTGCGCTCGAACTGCTCGAAGATCTTGATCGCGTTGGAAACATCGACCGTGCCGTCGGCATTTTGATGCGGGGTGTAACTGAGTTCGCAAATGCCGGCGTGGCCGGTGCCGGCGTTGTTCCAGCCGTGGGAGGCTTCCTGCGCGAGGTCCTCGGTGACTTCGTAGACTTGGATCGAGAGCGAAGGCTCGAGGCGCTTCAGCAGGGCACCCAGGTTGGCGGACATCACTCCACTGCCGACGATGACGACGTCAGGGTTTTCAACGTGGGTTGAGTACTTCATGAAGGGGAAATTTCTTAAAGGGGCACTTGGTAGGGTCAAGCAAGCGGGTGGTCGGACGGTAGCGCTTTCCCTCGTTCTCGCGCGGCGCGCGGAGCGCGCCGCCGCCGCCGACGCAACGCAGTCGTCGCGTCCAGCTGGATTGCTTCGTCGTCGCGCAGCGCAGGACTTCTCCTGTGAAAGGGGGCCCGGTAATGCCGTCCCCAGAAACTTTGTTTGCCGCGCGCGGGGCACCGCCCCACAACGGAGCAAAACCGGCATGAAGCCGGCTTCGCTGTTTCATTCCCCCGCCTTCTTTTTATGGCCAACCCGAAATTCGAGCCGTTCATTCCCTCCTCGGCGGCCATGCGCGAGTTCACGGCCCGGGCGGTGATCACGGGCGCCATCCTCGGGATGATCTTCGGCGCGTCGTCGCTTTATCTGGTCCTGAAAGTCGGGATTACGGTCAGCGCCTCGATTCCCGTCGCCGTCATTTCCCTGGCGATGTTTCGCGGTCTTTCGAAAGTGGGGGTGCGCGACGCGACGATCCTCGAAAACAACATCACGCAAACCGCGGGCTCGGCGGGCGAGTCGATCGCGTTTGGCGTCGGCGTCACGATGCCGGCGATTCTCATCCTCGGGTTCGATCTGGAGCTGACGCGGGTGATGCTGGTGGCGCTGCTCGGTGGATTGCTGGGCATCCTCATGATGATCCCGCTGCGGCGGGCCTTGATCGTGAAGGAACACGATGTGCTCAAATACCCCGAGGGCACGGCTTGCGCGGCGGTGCTGAAGGCGGGCGCGAATGCCGCGGACCGGGCGGCCGCATCGCCTTCCGCCCAGGCGGAAATCCGCGCGGCGGAAGCGGCCGGTGCGGGCGCGGCTCCCGGCGCGAAGGTAATCTTCAGCGGATTTTTCATCGGCCTGTTCTACACGACCTGCAACCTGGCCTTGAAGGGCTGGAAGGATGTTTCCGAAAAAGTGTTCGGCCCTCCGCTCAAGTCGGGTTCCGTCAGCGTGGAGGTTTCACCGGCGTTGCTGGGCGTGGGCTACATCATCGGGCCGAAGATCGCCTCGGTCATGTGCGCGGGTGGCGTCCTCAGTTATCTGCTGCTGATTCCGATGATCAAATTTTTCGGCGAGCAGCTGCCGGGTCCGCTGGCACCCGGCTCGATCCCGATCAGTGAAATGGGACCGAACCAGATTCGCGGCGCCTACATCCTCTACATCGGAGCGGGTGCGGTCGCCGCGGGTGGCATCATGAGTTTGATCCAGTCGATGCCGACGATCTGGCACGGCCTGCGCGAAGGATTGCGGGACTTCGGTCTTGCGCGGGGAGATGTCGCCGCGGGCGGCGGCGTACCGCGCACCGAGCGGGATCTTTCCTTCAAGTTTGTCGGGGTCGGAATCGTGGCGCTCGCGACGGCGATCACCTGGGCGCCGAAACTGGAAATGAATTTTCTCGGGGCCGTGTTGGTGGTGATCTTCGGTTTTCTGTTCGTGACGGTGTCGTCGCGGCTCACGGGTGAGATCGGCTCCTCATCCAATCCCATTTCGGGCATGACGGTCGCGACGCTCCTCTTCACCTGCCTCATCTTTCTCCTGGTTGGCCGCACGGGCGGGGCGCATTACGTCACCGCGCTTTCGATCGGAGCGATCGTGTGCATCGCCGCGTCCAACGGCGGCACGACCTCGCAGGATTTGAAAACCGGCTTCCTGCTCGGCTCGACGCCTAAGTTCCAGCAGTGGGCGATCATCGCGGGCGCGGTGTTGTCCGCAGTTTGCCTCGGCCCGATTCTGCTCCGGCTCAATAATTCGGGAACGGTCTATGTGCCGATCGCGCAGGTGGCGCCCGCGGGATTGCGCACCGACGCGGGCAAACTCACCCGGCAGGAGACGCTGCAGGGACCGCAGCAGAGTGGTGACGGAAAAACTTATCTGGCGTGGCACAAGACTGACACCGAGGGCGCGCCTCCCGGAAAATACCTCGTGAACGAAAACGGCGACGCCGTCTGGCTGGTGGATCCCGGCATCAATGGCACCCACACCAAGCGACCCGACGGTTCGACCGTGCAGAAATACGATGCGCCGAAAGCGATGCTGATGTCCTACATCATTCGCGGCATCCTCGACCACAAACTGCCGTGGGCGCTCGTGCTGCTGGGCGTGATGATCGCGGTGACGCTTGAGCTTTCCTTCGTGCCGGCCCTGGCCTTCGCGGTCGGGGTGTACCTCCCGTTGTCGTCGTCGTCACCGATCTTTATCGGCGGCTTCGTCCGCTGGCTGGCCGACCGCCGGATGCGCCGGAAACCGAACTACGAAAAGATGAACGCGGATGAGTTTGCGCAGGAAACGGACAAGAGCCCGGGCGTGCTGCTCGCCTCCGGTTATATCGCGGGCGGAGCGATCGCGGGCATCGTCATCGCCTTCCTCGCCGGTGTTCCGAGCATCAACTGGATCGACACTGCGCTCACCGAGCTGTCGAAGCTGCACAACCCCTTCTACGAGGGACCGTACTCCGACGCGCTGACGCTGCTGCCGTTTGCGCTGCTCACGTTTGTCCTGTGGCTGGTGGCCCGGGAGAAATTATTTGCACCGAAGAAAGGTCAGTCCTCGCCGTCGAAGTAGTCCACCTCGGTCATCCGGAAAATTTTCCGCTGCGGCTTCACCATCCATTTTTTCGAGTTCGGGTAATAGGTGGTGTCGGTCGGCGGGTTGTCGGCGATGACGTAGAAGATGAAATCGGTTTTCCCGGCGTTGATGATTTGATGCGCGACGCCGGGCGGCTGCACGAAGGCGTCGCCGGCCTGCACCGTGTGCGTTTCGGAATCGACGCGCACCGTCGCGTTGCCGCTCAGCACGACGAACAGCTCCCATTGCACGCCATGCGCGTGTTGCGGGCAGACCGCGGCGCCCGGCGGAACGCGGCGGACCTGCAAGTCGAACGGATGGCCGCCGCCCCAGGTGCCGAGGTCGCGCTTGCCGCCGAGGGCGAGCGAGACGTTTTGAAAGAACGAGTGGAATTTCCCGCTCGGCGATTTCGATTCCTCCCAAGGCAGGTCGGCGATGCTTACTTTTTTCATGGCATGTTTTATTGTAGGAGCGGCTTTACGCCGCGACTGGTTGGCGGACCGATGAGATCGCGGCGTAAAGCCGCTCCTACAGTTCAGAGGACTCCCACGGGGAAAAGCCGGAAAAGAAAACCGCTCGCTCAGCGGGCGCCCGTCGCTCCATATACAGTCATGCCCCCCGGAAAAGTGTCGTCCCGGAAACTCGTGCTGCTGATCGGCACGGTGAAGGGAGTTTTCCTTTATCACAGCGACGAGAGCCGCTCCGCCTGGAAGCTGACGGGCCCGCATCTCGGCGGATGGGAAATTTTCAGTCTTTGTGGCGACAGCCGGAACGGGCGCATCCTGGCCGGCACGATGCATTATTCGGAGGGGCCCACCTTGCGGGTCTCGAAGGATTTCGGCGCGACCTGGGCCGGCGTGACGCGCGATCCGAAATTCGCGAAGAAGACAAAAGCGGAGCTGAAACACCTCTGGCAAATCGTGCCGGGACATCCCTCGCAGCCGGGCACCTGGTACGCGGGGGTGGACGATGCCGCGCTGTTCGTGAGCCGCGACGACGGCGACACCTGGAGCGAGCTGACCGGCTTGACGAGTCATCCGACGCGGCCGCGCTGGACGCCGGGATTCGGCGGACTCTGCCTGCATTCGATCGTGGTCGACGTGGAGAATCCCCGGCGGCTCTGGGTCGGCATTTCCTCGGTCGGCGTGTTTCGCAGCGACGATGCGGGCGAAAGTTGGAAGCTGTGCAACGAAGGCCTGCACAACGTCGCGCCCGATTTCATTCAAGATCCGGAGATGGGGCGTTGCGTGCACAAGATGGTGGGCGATCCCGCCAAGTCCGGGGTGCTCTACCTCCAGTTTCACGGGGGAGTTTTCAAATCGGAGAATGCAGGTGATTCCTGGACGCGCATCTCGGGGGACCTGCCGCATGATTTCGGTTTCCCGATGGCGGTGACGGCGCGGGATTTGTTCGTGGTGCCGTTGCTGGCGGACGACAACCGTGTCGTGCCCGGTGGCGCGCTCAAGGTCTGGCGCTCGCGCGACCGCGGCCGCTCGTGGCGCGCGATGACGAAAGGACTGCCGCAGAAAGAACACTTCGTCGGCGTCCTGCGCGACGCGATGACCTCCGACCCGCTCACGCCGTCCGGCCTGTATTTCGGCACGACCGGCGGCGAACTCTTCTACTCGAAAAACGACGGCGACAGCTGGGAAAAACTCCCGGCACAATTCCCGCGGATCACGACGCTGAAGGCATGGTTGGTGTAGCGGCGTCGAGCAGCTGTAGGAGCGGCTTTACGCCGCGACAGGGGTACGGTTGAGTCCCGAGTTGACGCGTCAGCGCTCGAGATTTGAGCGAAATACCTCGGCGAGACCGCGTTTGTCCAAACGTTTCTCGGCGATCGCGATCATGGCTTCGTGGAGTTGAGTGTCGTCGAATTTTTCAACGTCCACTCCGTTAACCTCAAGGAAGGTGAGAGCGGCGCCCATGGCCGTACGTTTATTGCCATCGAGGAACGGCTGATTCTGCGCGAGGTGAAAAGCGTGGGCTGCAGCGATCGAAAGCAAATCGCCCTTCCCCTAAAAATGGGCCGCTTCCGGCTGCATCAGGGCAGAATCCAAAAGCCCAGGCTCTCTCAAACCGTCCAATCCGCCGTGCAGCTCGAGTGACAGGCGATGGAGTTCGAGCACTTGGTCACGTGAAAGGAAAGTCGGCTCGCTCACTGGGCAAGTTTTCGGAAGAGCTCAGAGTGAGTCTTGAAAACCTTCGCCGCCGCTTTTTGGAAGGTGGCGTTATCCGGATGGCGGACGGTCGATGGCGTGCTGTCTTTTGAAACAGACGCAGCGCGACGCCCCGACTTTTTAACCGGGCTGGCAACGTACGGCGTGGCGCGCTCTTCGACTTTGCGGGGCTTGGCCATGACGGAGGCAAGATGTGATCGGGCCTGTAGCTGTCAACGGACACCAAGCCGCAGAAAGAGCACAGTGGTCGCTTGTACCAGGCGCCCCTGTGTTTTCCTGCCTAACTGGTGCTAACCCTTCCGCCGGCGGCGGGAGGAACGGACGCGTTCCGGATGAGGTGCATCCTCGGCGAGGACCGAGGGCGAAACGTCAAAGTTCAACAACTCCCACAGTTCCAGTCCGGAAGCCTTGGCGAGCTTCTGCAGGGTTAAGAGCTGGATGTTGATTTTCCGGCCGGCCTCGATCGCCTGGTAGTGTTTGTATTTGAGCCCGGCCAGCTCAGCGAATGCCTCCTGACTGAGCCCGCGCGCTTCGCGGAGCTCCCTCACCCGCGCCAGCAGGCGTTTCGCAATGTCGTTTGGCACGGCGGACCATAGCCGTCCCGCGTCCACCCAAACACCCCTCTGCCGGTAGTGTGAGCTTTACACCCCACCAACGGTAGTGCGAAGTGGAAAGGTCATGCGCACCCTCCCAATGCTTTCCCGCGCAGCGTCCGCTCTCGGAGGCCACGGTCTTCGGAAAACTTAGTTCGCGCGTGGCGAATCATTGTGGGTTCTCGATACGATCATCTTAACCGAGAAGAACTGCTTCGGCTACTGGAGGCGCGTGACCGGCGCTACGCGGAGACAAAATTTGGGCTGGTTTGGGAAGCCGACGACATCGAGCGGGAGCGCGTCCGTAATGCCGACTTCGTGGCCCTCGATGTCGCGCCGGAGTTGTCATGCGGTTCGGCTCCGTGGCGTAATCTGATCATCGAAGGCGATAACTTCGATGCGCTACGGCACCTCCGCATGTGTTTTTCCGGGCAGGTGAAGTGCATCTACATCGATCCGCCCTACAACACCGGCAACCGCGACTTCGTTTACAATGACCGCTTCGTGGACAAAGAGGATTCGTGGCGCCACTCGAAATGGTGCGAGTTCATGTTTCAGCGGCTGATGATCGCGAGGGATCTGCTTAAACAGGATGGCGTGATCGTCGTCTCAATCGACGACAACGAAATGGCAACGTTGCGGCTGCTGATGAACCGGGTCTTCGGGGAAGGAAATTTCGTGGCGACGTTTGTTTGGAAAAAAGTCGATAGCCCGAACGACAACAAGGTGGCGATCACACCTGACCATGAGTTCATTGTGTGTTTTGCGCTGAGTGCGTCTTCGGTGAAGTTCGCCCAGATGTCGGCGCCTCACATTGTGGAGGCTTACGGGAGCACAGATGAATTAGGCCGCCGCTGCCGGGACCGGCTTCTAAAGAAAAACGGGAAAAACAGTCTGCGGAAGGATCGGCCGACAATGTTTTTTCCTCTCACCGACCCAGACGGTCAGGAGGTGTTTCCAATACACGACAACGGTGAAGAGGCGCGCTGGGCGATGGGACGTCCGGGTATTGCGAAGCACGAAGCGGCTGGTTCGTTGATTTGGAAGCGTCGATCAAAACAGGGAAAGGTAGGGTGGGAACCTTACACGCGTGAATTCGCGCCCGACGATCCTGCGCGACCTTACCCAACCATTTGGTCGGATTTGCCGACGATGCGGCAGGCGAAGGCCTTGCTCCGTGATATTTTTCACACGGCGGATCTATTCAGCACACCGAAACCGATAGAACTGATTGAGCGCATCCTGAATCTCACCTGTGGTCCCAACGATCTCGTGCTCGATTTCTTCGCTGGTTCCGGGACGACGGCGCACGCGGTTCACAAGCTCAACGCTGAGGATGGAGGGCGGCGGCGCGTGATTCTTGTTTCCAGCACGGAGGCGACAGGGGATGCACCGGACAAAAATCTTTGCCGTGATGTGTGCGCGACGCGCGTGCGGCGCGTGATCGAAGGCTACACGCCGGCGGGCGGCGAACCAGTGCCGGGGCTCGGCGGAGATTTCGCCTACCTGCGCACGCGACGTATTCCGGCGGCGCGATTGCTGGAGATCGACCACGCGCAGGTGTGGACGGCGCTTCAGCTCATGCACGGGTTTGCGCTCACATCTTATGTGAAAGGTTCGTTTGCTTGGGCTGGCGATGAAGATGAAGCGGTAATGTTTCTCCCGCGGTTTCGTCGCGAGGACCTGCCGAGCTTGCGGCGGCAATTGAAGCGCAGCGCGGCCGTGGCGCTTTATTCGTGGCAGCCCAGCGCGGTCGAACAGCACCTCCGCGCGGGGCATGTCACGCATCTGCAAATTCCCGAGACGCTCGCGCGGCGCTTCGGTCTCGGACAGGGAGGCAAGCGATGAGCCGGACGACGCCGAAAGGTTTTCAGTTGGCAGCCATCGCGAGTGGCACGGCGATTTTCACCGAGTGCAAACGGCAACTCGATACAGCAGGCGAGGATGCGGCGGGGCACGCGGCGGCTGTTGCGCACCATGGCGCTTTGTTGCTCGAAGCGCCGACGGGAGCGGGGAAGACGCTCGTTGCGGGACACCTCGCGGAGGGTTTTTCGGCGGTGGAGAGCGTGGTGTGGTTTTGGTTCGCGCCGTTCAAGGGCGTGGTCGGTCAGACCGCCGCCGCGCTGCGCGCCGAGCTCCCCGGCCTGCGCTTGCGTGAGCTGAGTGAGGATCGCAACGCGGGCGACAGCCGTCCGGGCGACGTGTGGGTGACGACGTGGCAGACGGTGGCAACGCGGGTGAAAGACCGACGCAATGTCCACAAAGCGGGCGAACAAAACCTGACGGTGGAGGAACTCATCGATGGCCTGCGCGCGGCGGGGTTGCGCGTGGGTGTGGTGGTGGACGAGGCGCATCATGGATTTTTCGGCAAAGGTGCAGGGACGCAGGCGTTGGAGTTTTTCCGCCAGACGCTGCGTCCGGACTATACAGTGCTGGTGACAGCGACACCGGACGACGCGGTAGTGACGCGTTTCGAGAAAGAAGCGGGGATGCGATTGAACCGCGTTACGATCAGTCGGCACGAACCCGTCGAGGAAGGACTCATCAAAGAAGGCATCAAGTGCGTAGCCTTCATCGCGCCCGAGGAGCAGCGGGCGCTGGTGGATTTCGAGGGCACGGCGTTGCGCGAGGGCGCGGCGATGCACCGTGCGGTAAAGGCGGAGCTGAAACGGCTGGGCGTGCCGCTTGTGCCGTTGATGCTGGTGCAGGTGGACTCCACGGTGGGCGTCGAGCGGGCGCGCGAGCGGCTGGCGGTGCTGGGGTTTTCTGAGGAGCAAATCGCGGTGCACACTTCCGACGAGCCCGACGCCGGGCTGCTGGCACTGGCAAACGATGAGGCGCGAGAGGTGTTGGTTTTCAAAATGGCGGTGGCGCTGGGTTTCGATGCGCCGCGCGCGGGCGTGCTCGTCTCGATGCGCGCGGCGCGGGATGAGGATTTCGGAGTGCAACTCGTGGGCCGCATTTTGCGCGTGCATCGTCGACTGCAGGGGCGGGCGCGAGCGAAGTCGCTGCCGGAGATTCTGCGCTATGGTTACGTTTTCCTCGCGGATGCGGAATCGCAGGCGGGCCTCGACAAGGCGGGCCAGCGCATCAACGCGCTACAAACCGAGTATGCGAAAGTGAGCCGAACAACGGCCGTGGTGGTGGTCGCAGGCAAACCGCAGGTGCAAGTGCTCGGGCAGGATGGGCAGTCGTTTCTTTTGACACTGGAAATGCAGCCAAGCTCGGGCGACGGTGCGACGGCGGGCGGGAATCAGCCCGGCGGCTCGATCAGAGTGAGCGGTGCGGATGGGAACTGGAGCGGGTCAATGGTAGACCTGATCTCCGGTGGATTTTCGACTGAGCCGCAAAATGGCGCCGGGGTGGAAGGAGGTGCGCCGGCTCTCGTGACCAAGTATCGCTACGAGCTGCGCGAGACGGCGCCGCGGCGGTTTAAGACGCAGGTGGTGAGTGGTGACAACGAGGCAACAGAGGAGGATTGCGCGCAACGATTCATCGTGTCGTCGGGCGATCTGTTGCGCGCCATGGCGGCGAATGTCGATGTGACCGCACGCAACCTGGAAATTTTCACGCAGCAATTTACGCTAGACCTGCACGTCAAGGCGGACATCGACCCACGACAGGCGGCGTTGGCGGCAAACAAGGTGTTGCAGGAAGGCGGAATCTTTGACGCGCGGGAGCTGCGTTTCGCCCTGCTGAGGAAAGTCGCGGCGACGCTTAAGGAATGGGGTCACGTCGAGGTAGCGGCCGATGCGGACAAGGTGTTGCACATGTTGAACGTGATTTTGCTCGGCCGACCGGAGTTGTTGCGCGAAGCAAAAAAAGCGGCGCAAGCGCAACACCTCGGAATCGAGGAAGCGGACGAAATCCCGACGGCGTTGGAGAGCGACGCACCGCTGGGAGTTTCACGACTGAATGTCTATGGCCGCATGCCGATGGACATGGATTCGTCATGGGAGCGGGGCTTTGCCGAGGCGCTTGATGCGGATTCGCTCGGGGTAGTGCAGTGGTGGCATCGCAATCCGCCGAAAAAAGACTGGAGTGTTCGCGTGGTGCTCGAAGATGGGCGCGCCTTTTATCCGGACTTCATCATCGGAGTAAATGGTCGAAAGAAGGAACTCGGTGCGCTGCTGGCCGACCCGAAACTGATGTTTGAGATGGCCGACGAGTTGCCCAAAACCCATGCGGAGCATCCGACTTACGGCCGCGTGCTCATTCTGACGAAGCAAGGTCCGCAGTGGCTAACGGTTCGCTATGATGAGAAGCAGCAACGAGCGGTGCCGGGCCGGGAGTTTCTCCTCGCGGATGCGGCGGGCTACTGAAGTCGGGCATAGATCCGACCGAGTCCACCTACCTTCTCCGCAACCGTCCTCCTTATCCCCGAGGTTGTGAAAGCCTCTGCGTGTCCTGCTTTTGATCATTTGGCTCCGATAGCGGTGGACTGGTCCTCAACGTCAGCAGCAGATGAATCGTCGGCGTGCCATCAGCGAAAGCAGCACGGACTGCCGGCGGTGCGTGGTTCGTTCCGCGTGATCGTGATGGAGCCGTGAGCGTGCGGGGGCGTCAGGGTTTCGCCTCCGCGTACGCTTCCATCCCGACGCACGAACACACCAGGTTCCGGTCGCCGTAGACGTTGTCGACGCGGCCGACGGCGGGCCAGAACTTGCTCAGGCGCGTCGAGGGCGAGGGGAAGGCGGCCAGCTCGCGCGAGTAGGGGCGGTCCCATTCGTCGGAACAGACGACCTTCGCGGTGTGCGGCGAATGTTTAAGCGGGTTGTTGGTTTTATCCGCTTCGCCGTTTGCGACGGCCTGCATTTCTCCGTGGATCGAAATCAACGCGTCGCAGAAGCGGTCGAGCTCGCTCTTCGCTTCGCTTTCCGTCGGTTCGATCATGAACGTGCCGGGCACCGGGAAGGACATCGTCGGCGCGTGATAGCCGTAGTCCATGAGACGCTTCGCGGCGTCCTCGACTTCGACGCCGTGCTTTTTCCATCCGCGCAGGTCGACGATGCACTCGTGCGCGATAAGTCCCGCGTTGCCGCGGTAGAGGACCGGGAAGAATTTCTCCAGGCGCCTGGCGACGTAGTTGGCGTTGAGGATCGCGACCTTGGTGGCCTCGGTGAGCCCTTCGGCGCCCATCATCCGGATATACATCCAGGAAATCACGAGGATGGAGGCGGAACCATATGGGGC
Organism: Opitutaceae bacterium; assembly: GCA_036261745.1. GTDB lineage: Bacteria > Verrucomicrobiota > Verrucomicrobiia > Opitutales > Opitutaceae > DATAKE01. The sequence continues at coordinate 10,385 of DATAKE010000048.1, read as the reverse complement.
CGCCGAAACGGCCCCGAGGTGGGAGGTGGGAGGGGGGAGGGTGGAGGTGGGGAAAGCAGTCCCTCCACCCTCCATCCTCCCACCTCCAGCCTGGGCGCGCGCCAGCGCGATGTGACCCGGGAGATAGGGCGCGAGGTGCTTGGCCACGCCGATCGGGCCCATGCCGGGGCCGCCGCCGCCGTGCGGGATGCAGAACGTCTTGTGCAGATTCAGGTGGCAGACGTCCGCGCCGATGTGCCCGGGCGACGTGAGTCCGACCTGCGCGTTCATGTTCGCGCCGTCCATGTAGACTTGTCCGCCGTGCGAATGAATCGTGGCGCAGATGTCCTTGATCGAGCTTTCGAACACACCGTGGGTGCTCGGGTAGGTGACCATCAGCGCGGCGAGATCCTTCGCGTTCGCGGCGGCTTTCGCGGTGAGGTCGGCGACATCGATGTTGCCGTTCGCGTCGCAGGCGACGGGCACCACCTTGAAACCGCACATCGCAGCGGTCGCCGGATTCGTGCCGTGCGCGCTGGTGGGAATGAGGCAAACGTTGCGATGGCCTTCGCCGCGCGCCTGGTGATGCGCGCGGATCACGAGCAGGCCGGCGTATTCGCCCTGGGAGCCGGCGTTCGGTTGCAGCGACACCGCGGCGAAGCCGGTGATCTCCGCGAGCCAGGCTTCGAGGTCGCGGAAAAGTTTGGTGTAGCCGCGCGTTTGCTCGCTCGGCGCGAACGGATGCAGCCGGCCGAACTCCGGCCACGTGACGGGAAACATCTCGCTCGTCGCGTTCAGCTTCATCGTGCACGAACCGAGCGAGATCATCGAATGGCACAGCGAGAGATCCTTCGCCTCGAGCCGCTTGATGTAGCGGAGCATCTCGTGCTCGGTGTGATAGCGGTTGAACGTCGCCGCGGCCAGGAACGCCGAGGTCCGCGCGTGGGGCGTGGCGAAATCGGCGGCGATGCTGTCGGCGTCGGCGAGCTTCGATTCGCCGAAGAAGGCGAGGATCATCTGCACATCCTCGACGGTCGTCGTTTCGTCGAGCGAAAGGCCGACGGTGTAGGTGTCGATGCGGCGCAGGTTGAATTTTTTCGCGGCGGCGGCGGCGTGGACGCGCTCGGCGCCGACGTTGCCGATGGTGAGCGTGTCGAACACGGGCTCGACGTTCACTTTCGCGCCGAGGGCGGTGAGGCCTTTCGCGACGAGACCGGTGAGCAGTTTCACGCGGCGCGCGATGCGCTTCAGTCCTTCCGGCCCGTGGTAGACGGCGTACATCGACGCGATCACGGCGAGCAGCACCTGGGCGGTGCAGATGTTGGACGTGGCTTTGTCGCGGCGGATGTGTTGCTCGCGTGTGCCGAGGGCGAGACGCATCGCGGGATCGCCTTGCGCGTCCTTCGAGACGCCAACGAGGCGGCCGGGCATCTGGCGTTTGAAGGCATCCTTCGTCGCGAGGAAACCGGCGTGCGGTCCGCCGAAGCCCATCGGCACGCCGAAGCGTTGTGCCGATCCGACGGCGACATCCGCCCCGAATTCACCCGGCGCGCGCAGCAGCGTCAGGGCGAGCAGATCGGTCGCGACGATGGTGAATGCGCCAGTCGCATGGGCGGCGGCGAAAAACTTTTCGAAGTCATGCACGCTGCCGGTCGTGTCCGGGTATTGCACGAGGACGCCGAAGCAGTTCGCGGCGGGCTGATAGGTGAGGTGATCGCCCACGACGACCTCGATGCCGAGGGGCGTCGCGCGGGTTTTCACGATGTCGATCGTCTGCGGGTGGCATTTTTCGGAGACGAAAAACACGCGATGTCCCGCGCCCGTGGGATCACCTTCCTTGAGCCGGTGGCACATCATCATGGCCTCGGCGGCGGCGGTGCCTTCGTCGAGCATCGAGGCGTTGGCGATTTCGAGCGCCGTCAGATCGGTGACGAGCGTCTGGAAATTCAGCAGCGCCTCGAGTCGGCCCTGGGAAATTTCCGCCTGGTAGGGCGTGTAGGCGGTGTACCAGCCCGGATTTTCGAAAATGGTGCGCTGAATGACGCCGGGGGTGAGGGTATCGGAATAACCCATTCCGATCAGGCTGCGGAAAATCTGGTTCTGGGTGGCCATGCCGCGCAGTTCGGCAAGGGCGGTGCTTTCGCTGGCGGCGGCGGGAAGGGTCATTTCCTCGCGGCGGATGTGGGGCGGCACGGCGGCTTCGACGAGCGCATCGAGGGACGCGTGGCCGAGGGTCGCGAGCATCGCGGCGCGGTCGGTTGCATCATCGCCGGTGTGGCGGCGGGCAAAAGTGTCGGGCGGAGCGAGCAGGTCGCGGTGCGAAGACATATGCGCGCACGGTAGGAGAGGGCGGGGCTCGCGCAATCGCGATTTGAGGGCCGGATGCGATTCGTTTTCCCGGCTGGTCAATGGGTCGTCGCAGCCCCGCAGCAGGGCGTAGCAGCCGAGGTGACGAGGCTGGGGTGGCTGGTTGCGTGCTGCCTCGCTGACCCGATCAGCCTCGTCACCTCGGCTGCTACGCGGGGTCACGCGGGGTCACCTTCAGTTCGTGTAGAGTTGCCACGGCAGGAAAGCTGCTCTGCTTCTTCTTCACGCGAACGTAAACTGCCGTGGTTTACTTTTCGTTTTGCCCGGTTGCACCCTCGTTTCCCGTCATTATGACCTTTCTCAAAATTGCCCGCTTTTGCTCCCGCCTCCTTGGCGTCGGTTTGTTTCTCGGACTTGCCGGTGGCGCTGCGGCGCAATCGACGATTTCCTACACCGGCGGCAGCTACACGCAGAATTTCGACACGCTCCCCTCGAGCGGCACGTTCACCTTTCCGGCGAGCGGGCCTTACTCGCTCGATGCGGCCCCGATCAATGCGGCGGGCGCCCCCGGCTGGAGCCTGGCCCGGGTCGGCGGGAGCGGCACGGTCGCGCTGTTTTTCTTTGGCACCGGCTCCAGCACCACCGGCGGCGTCTACTCCTTCGGCGCCGCGAGCAACGCCGAGCGGGCCTTCGGCACGCTGCAAAGCGGCACCAACGTGGCCGTGATCGGCGCCGTCTTTGTGAACAACACCGGCGTCACGATCTCGCAGTTCACGCTCGGCTTCACCGGCGAACAATGGCGCAAGGGCGGCAGCACCGCGCAGGACCGGATTAATTTCGAGTACAGCGTCGGCGCCACCTCGATCAGTGCCGGCACTTTCACCGCGGCAACCGCCCTGAATTTCGCCGGGCCAATCTTTAACGCCGGTGCCGGCCTCCTCGATGGCAACCTCGCCGTCAACCGCACCGTCGTGAGCCCCGTCACGGTCTCCGGCTTGTCCTGGGGACCCGGGCAATCGCTGGCGATTCGCTGGACCGATTTCAATGTCACGAGCTCCGACGACGGCCTGGCCGTCGACGATGTCACCTTCACCACGCCGGTCGGCACGGGTCCGACGCCACCGGCCGTCAACACCGTGGCGCCCGTTTCCGGCGCGGTTAACGTGAGCGTTTCCGAGCCGGTCACCGTGACGTTCAACCAGCCGGTCGTCGTTTCCGGGGCGTGGTTTACATTGACCGGCGCGACGAGCGGGGCGCATACCGCGACGGTCTCCGGCGGCCCCTCCGCCTTCACGCTCACGCCAGACGTGCCCTTTGTCGGCGGTGAGCTCGTAACGCTGACGATTTTCTCGGCTCAAGTGACCGATCAGGCGACGGGCGCGCTTCACCCGGCGGCGGATTTTACGACGAGCTACACGACGGTCTCCAGCCTCCCGCTTTCGATCAGCCAGGTGCAGGGCAGCGGAACGGCGAGCCCTTATGTGACGCAGATCGTGACGATCGAAGGCATTGTCACCGCTAGTTTCCAGGGCGCCGGCAAAATCGGCGGGTACTACATTCAAACCCCCGTCGCGCAGCAGGACGCCGATGCCGCGACCTCCGAGGGAATTTATATCTTCGACAACGCGAATTCCGTGACGCTCGGCGACCACGTCACGATCACGGGCACGGTCACCGAGTTTGGTGCCGCGCCGAACAGCGAAACTGAAATCACCCCGGTGAACTCGTTCACGAAGAACAGCACCGGCAATCCGCTTCCCTCCGTCACGACGGTAAACCTGCCGTTCCCCAGCACGGGTTTTGCAGAGCGGTACGAAGGCATGCGCGTCACGCTCCCGCAGACGCTGACGGTCACGGACAATTTCGACTACGGTCATTTCGGCGAACTGGTCCTGAGCAACGGCCGCCTCGCCAGCCCGACCAACATCGTCGCCCCCGGCGCCCCGGCGGTCGCGCAGTCCGCCGCCAACCGCCTCAACCAGATCCTGCTCGATGACGGCGTGAGCACGGCCTATCCGGACCCGACTCCGTTTCTCTCGAGCGCCGATCCGGCCACGGCCACGCGCCGCGCGGGCAGCACCGCGACCGGTGTGACGGGAATTCTCGGCAACAAATTCGGCTCCTACGTGATCGAGCCGACGGCGGCGCCCGCCTTCGCCGAGGCGAACCCGCGGGTGCTCCCCTCCAATCCCGGCGGCACGCTGCACGTCGCCATCGGCAACGTGTTGAACTTCTTCAACGGCAATGGCTCGGGCGGAGGTTTTCCGACGTCGCGCGGTGCCGACACCTTTGTCGAATACCAGCGGCAGCGCGCCAAGATCGTCGCCGGAATTTCGGCGATCGCCCCGGACATCATGGGCCTCACCGAAATCGAGAACGACGGCTTCGGACCGCTCAGTGCCATCCAGGATTTGGTCAACGGCCTCAATGCCACCGCGCCCGCCGGAACGACCTACGCCTTCGTGAATCTCGGCCTGCCCACCGTCGGCACGGACCTCATCACCTGCGGATTCATTTATAAAACCAACACAGTCGCCCTCGTCGGTGCGCCCGCGGTGAACATGAACAGCGTCTTCAACCGCCCGCCCATCGCGCAGACCTTCCGCCAGATTTCCAACGGCGAGAAACTCACGGTCACCATCAACCATTTCAAATCCAAGAGCGGCCCGCCTTCCAGCGGACCGGACGTCGACACCGGCGACGGACAATCCGCCTGGAATCCCACGCGCACGGCCCAGGCCAACGCGTTGACTCTCTGGCTCGCGACCAATCCGACCGGCGATGCCGACCCGGATGTGCTGATCGTTGGCGATCTGAATGCCTACGCGAAAGAAGACCCGATCACCGCGATCAAGAGCGCGGGTTTCACCAATCTCACCGAGGCGTTCGAAGGCGTGGGCGGCTATTCCTACGCGTTCGGCGGCGAGTTCGGGCATCTCGATCACGCGCTCGGAACCGCGAGCCTCACCGCACAGGTCACCGGAGCCGAATCCTGGCACGCGAACGCGGACGAGCCGGTTTACTACGATTACAATACCGAGAACAAAAACGCGGCGCAGCAGGCGGTTAACGCCGGCACCGGCTATCGTTATTCCGATCACGATCCGGTTGTCATCGGTCTCAACCTCGCCTCCGGTCCGCCAGCGCAACCTTACGCGGCCTGGGCTTCCGCCAAGGGATTGACGCCGGCGAACGACAGCCCGACGGCCGATCCCGACATCGATGCGATCGTCAACCTCATGGAATATTTCCTCGGCCTCGATCCGACCGTTTCGAATCCCCAGGGATTGCCGGTCGGACAGCTCGACGGCGGCGACTTCGTCTTTCGTTTCAACCGCGCCAAGTCGATCACCGGTGTGACCTATCGGGTTCTGGTCTCGAGCGATCTGGTGAATTGGACGCCGACGCCCGTTGCGCCGCTGCTCGAGTCGGAAACCGCAACGCTGGAAACGTTCGTGGTGAGATTGCCCGCATCCTCGCCGAAACTTTTTGCGCGGCTCGAAGTGACGCTCGCCGACACGGTCGTCGCGCTGGTTTCCCGCGAGGCGACGCCCACACGATTGTCCGCGACACCGCAAAAATCCCGGCAGAACGCCCGCGGCTGACCAGGCCCAAACGGACCCTCGGGAAATCCATTAACCAATAAAACATTTCGACCTCCTACGAGTGTGGGAGGGCAGCAGCGAGCGACGTTACGATCCGCGAATTGCTTTTTTTTCGCGACGTTGGTGGATCATGACACGTCTGTCTGGAGCGGAGACACCCCCTTGGTTTCCACGCTCCCGGCGAGATTTTCTCCGGTTTACCCTCCCGACCCTTCTCTCATGAAATCCCTGTTCAGGACCCTTGTTTTCTCATTCGCCACGTTGCTGGCTGTTTCCGCAGTGCCCCTGCATGCGACCCACATGTTGGAGTACCTCGACCGCGGTGTGGTCGCGGTGCGCACCAACGCCACGGATGTCTACGTGAGCTGGCGCATGCTGGGCACCGACTCGGGCAGCGTGAGCTTCAACCTCTATCGCTCCGCGGACGGCGCCCCGGCCGTGTTGTTGAACGTTTCGCCGATCACCGGCGCCACGATCTTCACCGACACCGGCGCGGATCTCGCCAAGGCGAATGCCTATTTTGTCCGCCCGATTCTCGGCGGCGTCGAACAGGCGGCGAGCGGCTCGTACACGCTCCCGATCGGCGCGGCGATTCAGCAATACCTGCGCGTGCCCCTGCAGCGTCCCGCGGGCGGAACGGTGCCCGATGGCAGCAGCTTCACGTACAGCCCGAACGACTGCACGGTGGCCGACCTCGATGGCGACGGCGAATACGAGATCATCGTCAAATGGGATCCGTCGAATGCGCAGGACAACTCCAACGACGGCTACACCGGCAACGTTTTGATCGACGCCTACAAGATCAACGGCACGCGGCTCTGGCGGGTCGACCTCGGGCGCAACATCCGCGCCGGCGCACACTATACCCAGTTTCTCGTCTACGACTTCGACGGCGACGGCAAGGCCGAGCTCGTCTGCAAAACCGCTCCGAACACCTCGGACAGCGCGGGGACGTTCATCGGTGGCGCCGGAAAATTCCTCGGCGTGCCCACCGCGCCCATCGATCACAACGCCGATTACCGGAACACCGCCGGCTACATCCGCACCGGCCCGGAATTCTTCACGATCTTCAACGGCCTGACCGGCGCTGAAATCGTCACCACCAATTACGTCGTGCCGCGCAACGCCAACCCGGCGAGCAACGATGTCACCGCCTGGGGCGACGACTACGGCAACCGCGTCGATCGCTTCCTCGCCTGCGTCGCCTACCTCGACGGCCAGCGCCCGAGCATCGTGCTCTGCCGCGGTTACTACACACGCGCGGTGCTGGCGGCCTGGGACTTCCGCGATGGACAGCTCACCCAGCGCTGGGTCTTCGACACGGGCAACACCGGCACTTCCAATCCGCTGGCCGGCTGGCGCGGCCAGGGCGCGCACTCGCTGACGGTCGGCGATGTCGACGGCGATGGCCGCGACGAAATCACTTACGGCGCCGCCGCCATCGATGACGACGGCACCGGCCTCTACACGACGCTCCTCGGTCACGGCGATGCGTTGCACATGGGCGACTTCGATCCCGCCCGGCCTGGCTTGGAAGTCTGGATGGTTCACGAAGACCCGGGCAGCTATGGCCCGAACGGTTCCGAGTTTCGCGATGCACGCACCGGCCAGCTTATTTTCGGTGTGAGCGGAGCAGGCGCGGACGTCGGCCGTGGCGTCACGGGCGACATCGACCCGCGTTTCCCCGGCAACGAAATGTGGGGCGCGCGCGGCGGCTTGAACGCCGTCGATGGCACGGTGATCACCGCCAGCCGTCCGGGACAGATGAACTTCATGCTCTGGTGGGACGGCGATCTGCTGCGGGAAATCCTCGATGGCACGACCGTCACGAAGTGGAACTGGCTCACCAGCACCGGCAGCTCGATCCTTTCGCCGAGCGGTGTTTCCTCCAACAACGGCACCAAATCCAACCCCGCTCTTTCCGCTGACATCTTCGGCGACTGGCGCGAGGAAGTGATCTTCCGCGAGAACGGCAACGACGCCCTCCGGATCTATACGACCACGATTCCCACGACGACGCGTTTGCCCACGTTGATGCACGACCGCCAGTACCGGCTCGCGATCGCCTGGCAGAATGTGGCCTACAACCAGCCGCCGCACCCCAGCTTTTTCCTCGGTGACGGCATGGCGACACCGCCGGCTCCCGACATGGTGACCTCGCTCGCCGGTCTGCCGGCCGCCGGCCCCGCGGTGATCTCAATCAATCGCTTCGACCCGCCCTCGGCTTCGACGGGCGCCAGCAGCGTGACTTTCCGCGTGACCTTCAACGCACCGGTCACGGGCGTCGACTCCGCTGACTTCGTCCTCACGAACACCGGCTCCGTGGTCGGGACCATCGGGGCCGTCACCCCGCTCAGCGCGCTTTCTTACAATGTTGTCGTCGGCTCGATCACCGGCACTGGCAACATCCGCCTCGATCTCAAGGCCACTGGCACCGGCATCACCGGTCCCGGCGGCGCGCCGATTTCCGGCGGATTCACGGGCGGCCAGACTTATTTCCGCGCGACCCTCGCGTGGATCAATCCCGTCACCGGCGGGCTCTGGAGCAACCCGGCCAACTGGGACGGCGGCGTCATCGCGGACAATGTCGGCGACGTGCCGATCTTCGGTAATTTCGAGCTGACCGCGAACAACACGGTCGTGCTCGACACCCCGCGCACAATCTCCGGCGCCACGTTTGGCGACACCAACACCGCCACGGTCGCGAGCTGGACGATTTCCGATGGCGGCAATTCCGCCAACCTCCTCACGCTTGACACAGTGAGCGGCGTTCCCGCCATCACGGTCAACGCGCTCGGCACCGGCGCTACGGCGACGATCGCCGCGACCCTCGCGGGTACGGACGGACTCGCCAAAGCGGGCGCCGGCATCCTGGTGCTGAGCCAGCCCTCGACCCTCGGCGGCACGGTCAACGTCAACGCCGGTACGCTCCGCCTGATTCCGGGTGCGACCCTGACGGCCAACACCGTCAGCGTTTCCGCCGGCGGTGGTACGCTTGATGTCGCGGGCGGTTCTTTCACCGCCACGGGTAACACCACGGTCAACGGCAACGGCGGTTCGCTCATCGTGAATAGCGGCACCGGCACTTTCGCCGCGGTCGCCACGAATAACACCACGAACGGCCTCATCCGCGTTAACGGCGGTTCGTTTACCGCGACGAGTATCAATATTCCCCGCAGCAGCGACGCCACGCCGTCATTTGGCTTCGGCTTCGTGGTCACGGGCGGCACTGCCAACGTCAGCGGCACAGTCGGCATCGGCACGAATAACTCCTGGGGCTCGATGTCGGTCGAGGGCGGTTCGGCCTCGGTTGGCGGCGCGATCACGGTCGCGAACCTCAGTGGGGGTTCCACGCGCGGCGGCCAGCTGCGCGTCACGGGAGGCACCTTTGTTTCCACGAACACGGCCGACGGCATCGTCCTCGTTCGCGCTCCGAGTAATGTTGCCAACGTCTCCTTCCTCGGCGGCGTGAGCACGGTCGAAAAATTCACGATCGGTTTCAACGCCGCGGTCAACGCGGGCGCGGGGAATCTTACCGTGAACGGCGGCACGCTTTACCTCGGCAGCGGCGGCATGGTCCGCAACGGAACCGCCGCCTTCACCTCCACGATCAATCTGCAGAGCGGCATACTTGGCGCTAAAGCCAACTGGTCTTCTCCGACCACGCTGCCGATGAACCTGCCGGGCAATATCACCCTAAAAGCCGCCAACGCGGTGGACGCGCCGTTCAACATCACGCTGAACGGAATCCTCTCCGGCGCCGGCGGCTTCACGAAGACGGGTGCGGGCACCCTGGCGCTCAACGCGGTCAACACGTTCGGCGGCGCCGCCATCGTCAACGGCGGCACGCTCGCCGGCACGGGCACGATCAGCGGCCCGATCACCCTCAACTCCGGTGGCGCGGTCTCGGCCGCGACGGCCGGCACGATCGGCACCTTGAACGCCGGAGCGCTCACTTGGAACAACGGCGGCACACTCGCCTTCGATCTCGGGGCAACCGGCATCTCCGACAAGCTGGTTCTGAGCGGCGCGCTGACCAAGGGGACCCCGGGCAGCTTCCCCGTCACGTTGACCGCCGGCTCGGGCTTCGCCCTCGGCAACACGTACACGGTGGCGACCTTCGCCTCGACGACGTTCGCATCCGCGGACTTCTCGGCCGCGGGCCTGCCGGTCGGCTACAGCGCGAGTTTCTCCGCGAGCGGCACTTCGCTCGTCGTGTCGATCACGCGCGACTACGCGGCCTGGGTCGCACTGCACGGGCTCGCCCCCGCGCAGTCCGGCTTCACCGCCGACGGCGAGGCCGATGGCATCGCGAACCTGCTCGAATACTACCTCGGCCTGAACCCGACGCTGTCCGAGTCGAACGGCCTGCCCAAGGGCCAGATCGAGGGCAGCGAGTTTGTCTTCCGCTACACGCGTTCGAAGTCGGCGATCGGGGTCGCAGGCGAGGTGCAGATCTCGACCGACCTCGTGACGTGGGCCCCGGCCGGTGTT
>DATAKE010000073.1:0-29360 GCA_036261745.1 Opitutaceae bacterium | reverse complement strand
AAACCGGAGTCAGTGTGAGGTAACTATGCCCGGCTTTTCCATGATGTCGGAGTTTCCTCACGAAGAGGAAGCGGGGCGTTCCTCGCGCAAGAAGCCGCTGAGCATCCTCTACGCCGAGGACATGCCGGAGCTGCGCGACGTCGCCCGGGTTTCGCTTGGGCGCGACGGGCACAGCGTCGACGTGGCGGAGGATGGCGTGGAGGCGTTGGAAAAAATCAACGCGACGCCCGGTCGCTTCGACGTCGTGATCACGGACCACCACATGCCGCGGATGAATGGCGTCGATCTCGTCCGGCAGCTGCGCGCGATGGCGTATCCCGGGAAGATCGTGATCTTCAGCTCGGAGCTGAGCCGCGACGTCAACAATTCCTACCGGGAAATGAACGTGGACCGAATCCTGTACAAACCGATTTTCCCCGCCGAATTGCGCCGCGTGCTCGAGGAACTCCATCTGCCCGCTGAAGCCACGCGGGGGTGAAGCGCGACCGGGCTCGGCCGCCGCGATGTGAAACCCGCCGCCCGGCGAACTCAAAAGCGCCAGCCGAGACTGAGGAGCGGCCCGACCGCATCGATTCCGGGATTTACTTTATCCATGCCGCCGTTGGAGACGTGCTGATAATAGATCCCCAACGCGGCGTTCATCCTCTCCGATCCCTGAAAGCGAATCCCGGGATACAGGAACCAGGTGAGGTTAAAGTCCTGCCCTTGTGCGCCCTTCGTTTCATAGCCCTTGCTGTCGAGAAACCCGACGCCTCCGCCACTGGAGAAAAAAATCGCGAACGTTTGCGCGGGACTCCGCCACTCCAGAATCCCGGAGGCAGTCACCGCGGTGAAATGGCTCTCCGGTCCCTTGACGATCGGCTCGTGCAGCAAGCTGAACCGCGAGCGCATCACGAGCTCGCCCCCCTTGAGCGGGCGGCGCATCACGGCGGGCGATTTCAACGTGAGGATCTGCGGCAGCAGAAGATAGTTGAGGTCGGTGCCGGTGTGACCCGCCCGCCAAAGAATGCCCGACTCGAAATCCATTTCCCAACGAAGAGCCGCTCCGGCAGGCGTTCGCACTTCGCCCGCCGGAATCTCCGCGGCGATTGAAACCCGTGGGACCAGGAGCGCGATCGTCGCCAAGAAGGTCAACCCGCTGACCGGAACGCGTTTCAACATCGCGCGACCATACGCGCCGTCCCCCAGAGTGCCACTTCGCTTTGCGAATTTCGTTCCGCCCGCCCTGCTCCGGATGGTATTCCGAATCACCCGCGGCGAATCTCCGGCACTTCGACGATCCTCACCTGCTCCGGCGGCTGTTCGACCGCCCGGACCAAGGCCGCGACCATTTCCGGCAGCGTGACGAAGCCGAGGCGTTCCGCCGACGCCCGGGTTGCCGGCAAAAGTCGGAGAAGCGCATAAACCGGCGCCAGCACCATCGGCCAGCGGTGTCCGGGGCCGAGAACGTACCACGGTCGCAGAAATGTCGCCGTTAGACCCTGCGCGCGGACCAGTTCCTCCCCTTCCCTCCGCACCGCGAGATACGCTTTCATCACCGGCGCCGGCTGCGCGACGCTCAAGTAAACCACGTGAGGCCGCGGCACACTTCGCGCCGCGGCCGCCACGGCGATTTGAATGGAAACCAGATCGATCTCACGAAACTGGCGCGCTTTGGCCGGACTGGGTTTCGGCACGCCGACCAGATGCACGAGAGTGTCCGCCCCGGCGAGGACTGCGGCCACATCCGCCAGCGCGAGCGGATTCCCGGCGACGGCAGTAACACCCGCAGGCAACCTCCGCTCGGAGCCGGGCCGGACGAGGACACGCACACGATGTCCCCGTGCCAGCAGCGACGGAATGAGCGCGCGTCCGAGATAGCCCGTGCCTCCGGTAACCGCGATCGTGCAGGAGACTGCGGGCGGTGATTCCGGCATCGGCTTAACCCAGCTTCGCCCGGTTATGCGGGGCTGCCAGATCGAGCGCGGGTCCAATCGGCACGATGCGCGTCGGATTGATGTCGTCGTGCGTCATGTAGTAGTGCCGTTTGATGTGGTCGAAATTCACCGTGTCCGCGATCCCGGGTTGCTGATAAAGGTCGCAGAGGTAGCCCTGCAAGTTCGGATAGTCGACGATGCGGCGCACGTTGCATTTGAAATGCCCGTGGTAAACCACGTCGAACCGCACGAGCGTGCAGAACAGCCGCCAGTCGGCCTCCACCGGCCGCGGCCCGAAAAGAAACCGCTTTTCCCCCAGTCCTTCCTCGATGGCATCCAGCGCCGCGAACAGCCGGCGGCACGCACGCTCGTAGGCCGGCTGCGTCGTGGCAAATCCGGCGCGGTAAACCCCGTTGGCGATATTTTCGTAGATGAACGCGGCCACCTTCGCATGTTCCTCCTCGATGCCCGGCGGAAATAATTCCACGTCGGAGCGACCCGCCGGCGCAAATTCGCCATCGAACATCCGGCAGATTTCGTCCTCGGAATTGTTGATGATGTGCTTGGTGCAGCGGTCCCACAGCACGGGCACCGTGAAGCGGCCGCGATAGTCGGGATCGGTCCGCAAATAAGCTTCGCTCAGAAAACGAAAGCCGTTGATCGGGTCGTGACTGAAGCCGGGTCCGTCGCGGAACGCCCAGCCGCGTTCATCGCGGACCGGATCCACGACGGTGATGCCCACCGTTTTCTCGAGTCCCTTCAACCGCCGCACAATCACCGTGCGATGCGCCCACGGACACGCGAGCGAGACATACAAATGATAGCGCCCCGGCTGCGGCATGAAGGGCGTCGAGCCATTGGCCGCGACCTTCTCGTGAAACGCATCTCCCTGACGGGCAAATCCCCCCTCGGCGGTAGCCTCTCCCGGGAACTGCGCCTTCACTGCCATGCGAAACGGATGTGAAGGGAACGCGGTCCGGCAAGCAGCCGGCGCAGTTTAAATTTTCGTTTCGATGGGAACCGTTCACGCCCGCGCTTGGCTTCGCGGGGTTTCCCTGCGGGAATTTCCGCGTGACCGTCGCGCTCAACCACATCGATCTCGCCGCCCTCGAGGACCAACTCGAAGGCTGGGGATTCAAGCGCGCTCACGCAGCGAGGCTGCTGCGAACGTTTTACGCCAATGCCGGATCGATCACCGGCGAAGATTTGGTTTTGCCCGCGGGCCTCTGGTCGCGATTGAAGGCCGAACTTCCCGCCTCCGGCGCGACCCTGGCGCTCCGCCAGGTGGCCGAAGATGGGACGGCGAAACTCCTCCTGCGCCTCACCGATGGCCGCACCGTGGAATCAGTACTGATGCCGGACTATCGCGACGATCGCGCCGCCGGATGCATTTCCTCCCAGGTCGGCTGCGCGATGGGCTGCGATTTTTGCGCGACGACCAAAACCGGTTTCGAACGCAATCTCACCTCGGGCGAAATCGTGGAGCAATTTCTGGCGCTGCAACGCGAAGCGCGCGCCGCGGGTCGCCGGCTGCAAACCATCGTGTTCATGGGAATGGGCGAACCGCTGCTCAATCTCGATCATGTTCTCGCTGCGGTCCATCGCATCGCCGACAACAAGCTGGGCGCCCTCGGCTGGCGGCAGGTGACGGTCTCGACCGTCGGCATCGTTCCGGGAATCGATGCACTCACCGCCACGGGATTGAACATCAATCTCGCGGTTTCCCTGCACGCCCCCGACGACGCGACGCGCGCCCAACTGCTGCCGATGGGACGGCGCTTCGCGATCGAGGATATTCTGGCGGCCGCCGATCGTTTCCAAGCCAGCCGCGGCCGGCCGGTCACGATCCAGTATTGTCTCTTGAAAGGGATCAACGATTCCACCGGCCACGCGCACGCGCTCGCCGCCGTCGTGGGCAAGCGGCGGATGCATGTGAACCTGCTCCGCTACAATCCCACGGGGCTGAGCTTGCGCGGCATCGCCTACGAACCGACGGATAACGCCACCGCGGAAACATTTGTCGCGACTCTGCGGGCCGAGGGAATCGTCGCGCATTTCCGGCGTTCGCGCGGACCGGAAATCGACGCGGCGTGCGGACAGTTGCGCCGCCGGAGTCTCGGGACGCCGTAGGGCTGTCAGGCGCACACTTGCAAAGTGCGCGAAACGGGTTTTTCGCTCGTGCAATTTGCGGAGCAGAAACTTACGCGGGAAAAACGCGCCGTAAATCTTGGCGGCCAGACGCTGGGGGATAAGTGATTTACAGATGAGCGCCGGCCGGGAACCGAACCCGGTGGATGAGCCGGGTCTATTGCGTCACCTCAAACGTCGAGGTCTCTATGAAAACAAATAAAAACCCAACCATTACTCTTCTCACCCTCGCTTCCTTTCTCGCCGCCTCGGTCGCCGCTTCCGCGCAAGGCACCGCGACCGGCGCCGTAAACTCCGCGGCCAGCGGCGCCGCGAATATCAACGCGCCCTCCATCCCGGCGACCCCGCCTGCCACCACGCTTTCGGCCAACGCCGCCCAGAGCGCCGCCAACGCCACCGCCGCCCAAACCGCCGCGGCCTCGAACGCCAACCGCCAGATCAACGCGCCTGCGACCACGCCACCCGTGGCGACACCGAATCTTGGCGCCCAAAGCTCCATCAACTCCGGCGTCCAAACGAACGGCTCCCTCAACACGCCTCCCACGAACGTCCCGGTCGCCAACGACCGAGCGCGTGAAGTTGCGAATCCGACTTCCGCGGTGAGCTCCGACGCCCGCATCCGCTCCAATTCCGAAACGGCCGGCGTCGTCGACTCCAGTCTCGCCGGCTCCGCCGTTACGCAAGGCGACGTGAAGGCCAACGAAAACATGAACCGCAACGCCGCGGCCAACGCCACCGCGAACGGCCAGCTCAACGCCCTCGCGACCGGCGCCGATGCGTCGGGCGTCATCACCGTGCTCAACCCCGGCGACATCGCCCGGGAAATCCGCAGCACATCTGAAACGTCGCGTGACATGCTCCACGCCAAGGTGAATGCGAAGCTCGAAACGGGTGATCGCGTTCTCTCCGACATCAACAAGCAGGCCCGCGAACTTCGCGGCGATGCGCGCACGCAATTCAAAGCCGCCGCCGACAACGTCCGCGACACCGAAAAAGCGCTGAAGCGCAGCCTGAACGATGCACGCAAAGCCACCAACGAGAACTGGTCGGAAGTCCAGGCGCGCCTCGCGTCCGACTACGAGGCCTATGCCGCTGCCGTCGCCCGCGCTCACGCCGCTGCGACTGTTACCGGCGCTGCGACTGCGCCCACGCCTTAAACGGCCGGTATAAATCGCGGCGTCGTTCGATGCCGTCTGGTGCGAATTGAGCGGGTGCTCCCGAAGCCGAGCGCCCGCCTTCGGCACCGCATTGTCCTCAACCCAAAAAATCCCACTGCCATGCACCACTCACACGCTTCCCTGGCGATCGCGATGATCGCATTGGGAGTCAGCCTCACCCCGCCGCTTGCTGCGCAAACCACGGTCGAAACCACACCGCCTTCATCGGTGAAAATCGGGGTCGGCATGGACTACAGCAAGGGCGACTACGGCTTCGCCGGCGATACCGAGGTCTACTCGAGTTCGCTGCATCTGGTCTACGAATCGCCGCAATGGCTGCTTCGCGCGGTCGTTCCGTACGTCACGGTGAAGGGGCCCGCCGTCGTGATCGCCGGCTCGGGCCCGGTCTTCGCCGCTCCGGCGCGCCCGTCGCGCTCGTATCAGCGCGGCTTGGGCGACGTCACCACGTCAGCGAGCTATCACCTCATGCCGTCGACGGACGGGCTGAACGTCGATCTCACCGGACGCGTGAAATTCCCCACGTCCGATGAGGCAAAGGGACTCGGCACCGGCGAAACCGATTTCTACGCCCAAACCGATTTCTATCGGCGCTACGGTAACGTGACGCCGTTCGGCTCCGTGGGCTACCGGTTCCTGGGCAGCAGTCCGCTCTATCAACTCGAGGACGGATTCTACGCGACGGCCGGCAGCATCTTTCGCCTGGCCGATCCGACGGGGCTCGGCGTCTCGTTCGACTGGCGCAGCAAAATCGTGCCGGGTGGCGAGCATGCGTTCGAAACCACCGTGTTTGTGACCCACAACCCGACTGCACGTTGGAACCTGATGGGTTACGTGCTCAAGGGCTTCAGCGACGCCAGTCCCGACATTGGCGTTGGCGGAATGGCCTCGTATCGATTCTAGGAGCTGGGTGTCGTTTGCCAGGTTGCTGTATTCACCTGTAGCGGCGGTCTATGACCGCCGTCCCGGGGACAATCGAAAGCTGAGCGACGACGTTCGGCGGTCATAGAGCCGCTACAGCTCAAGAATGGGCGTGCGAATTGGGCGGAACTTGCTTCTCTCCGAAGCAGTCCCCCATTCGCATGCCCCCGCGTTTTCATGGTTGTTTTGCCGCCGCCCGGCTTTTGCTGTTTGTGCTGGCGATCCCGGCCTTCGCTGCAGACGACGATTCCCGCTTCAGTTCCAACCTCTCCGAGACCCAGCGCGCCGAAACCGGGCTGACCCAGCTCACGGAGGACAACATCGCGGTGATCGATGCCCTGGTGCGGCAGGACATCGCGACGGTCAAGCGGCGTAACAGCACCACGAGTTTCGGCACTTTTTCGCAACGCCGCACGGAGCATGAGCGATCGATCGCCGGGCTCGCCCGCCTCACTCCGGAGCAACTCGCGCGACTCGATGGACTGATCGGGCTCCGGGTTTTTCCACCGCCTTCCTATCAGCTGAATTCCGAACACCGCACCACCAACTCCCCCGCCGTGAAGCCAGTCACGACCGTGAAGGGCTTGGAAATTCACGGCTCGGTCTCGATGTCCTACGGCTGGAGCAAAGGTGGCAGCGTCAAGGGCGGCGAGATGACTGTGACGGCTTCGGATCCTTCGGGACGTTTCCGGCTTCGCGTGGGATATGCCGAATATCGCGGCGAAGGCATGACGCCCTATATCGGTTCACAAGACGACTACTCCTATCGCGGCCGCAGCACGAGTGTCGGCATGGAATACGGGCCGCTGGGACCGTAGGCAGCTTCGCCGGAGAATCGTCAGCGAGCGCGGGCGGGCAACACGTCACCGCTCGAGGTGAACGTGAACGCCACGTCGAACGTGGCCTCCACCGGTTCCCGCCGGATAACTTTCCGCAAGATGCGTCCATCTGGTAGCGCGACGGGTTCGGTCTGTTGTGCTTCCGCGGGCTGAAACCGCCACCGCCACACCGCAGCCTCCACCGCCGCCCGGAATTCTTTTTCGAACGGCCCCGCGCTGGAAAAGCCGATCATGCTCGGGGACACCTCGCGCACGCTGCCAGTGGAACCGACCACGACGTGAACCGCCACCACGGCGCCGGTGTGCCGCACCCGCAACGCCGATGCCGGGTAAACCGGCATCACGAGCGGGAGAATCGGCTCGGCATCGGTGATGATTTCCCGCGGCTGGACGACATCCTGCGTCGCCAACGCGCCGGTCTGAGCCGGCACGCGCGGCTCCAGAATCTGAAATCTCGCCGTGCCCCTCGCTGGAGGCGCGATGGGTTGATGGCGGCAACCCGTGTGAAAGCCGGCGCTTAGGCCCGCCACCGCCAGCACAGAAACAAGTTTTCGGAAAACGGTCACTGGACTGGCACCCGCCGTTTTCAAAATCGCACGAAGATTTTTTGTGCGCTTCGCCCTGCGGCGGGTGCTAGGGAAATGTCATGCAGGACGATGCCGCCCTCCTTTGGTCCTACGCCGAAACCCGGTCGAACGAGCCGTTCGCCGAACTCGTGCGCCGGCATCTCGATCTCGTTTACTCGGCCGCGTTGCGCCAGGTGGCGGGCGACACCCATCTCGCGGAGGACGTCACGCAAGCCGTGTTTGCCGATCTGGCCCGCAAAGCCGCGGCCGTCGCGAGCTGTCCTGTGCTCGCGGGCTGGCTCCACACCAGCACGCACTATGCGGCCGCGAAGGCCGTCCGAACCGAACAACGCCGGCGCGCCCGCGAACAGGAGGCCCACACCATGCACGATCTCTCCCACGAAAACAGCCACGACGCGGAATGGGCGCAGATGCGCCCGGTGCTCGACGACGCCATCCGCCAGCTCACCCCGAAAGATCGCGACGCGATCCTGCTGCGCTTTTTCGAGGGCCAGGCCTTCGCGGCAATCGGCACGCGGTTCGGCCTCGCCGAAAACGCGGCGCGGATGCGCGTCGAACGCGCGCTCGACAAACTCCGCGCCCAGCTCGCGCGGCGCGGCATCAATTCCACGACCGCCGCGCTCGCGACGGTGCTCGTGAGCCAGGCCGTCGTGGCAGCGCCGGCAACACTCGCGACCACCGTGACCAGTGGCGCGCTCGTGAGCGCGGCGGGCGCGGGCGCGGTCGTTTCCTTTTTTCAACTTATGGCCATCACGAAAACCCAGATCGCCGTGGCAGGAGCGCTCCTCATCGCGGGAGGGGGCGCCGTTGTCACCCAGCAGAAAGCCCAAGCTCAACTCCGCGAGGAAGTCGCCGCCCTCAACGCCCAGAACGCCGCAATCTCCCAGCTGCGTGAAACCAACGCGCAGCTCTCGCGCGCAAACGCCGCCGCGGAAGCCATGCAGGCCGCCGCCCGGCAGCTCCCGGCCCTGCGGAGCGAAATCGCCGAATTGCAGGAGCGTTCGCTGACCGCCGCTCGCGCCCCGCGTCCGGCTGCAGCCCAAAAGGCTGGCGCCGCGCCCGCTGCACCCGGCAAGACTGCGCTTTCCGGCGACCGTCCGCCGACGCCGACCCAGATCGTCGGCCCAAAATACCCGTTTGAAATGCGCGCGGCCGGCATCTCCGGCGAAGCCGTGGTCAGTCTCGTGATCAACTCGAAGGGAGAAATCCAGGACGCCAGGATCGCCCGCTCGACGCACCGTGAATTCGAGGAGGCGGCGCTCGCCGCGGCGCGGCAATGGAAATTCGATCCCGGCCAAAAGGGAGGACGCGTGATCAACACGCGGATGGAAGTGCCGATCGTGTTCCAGCTCGAGGAAGAGGATCCCAACTGGTTCTGACCCCATGCACCCACGTCTCTGGAAGTTCATCATTTTCGCGGGCTCCGTGGCCGCCCTCAGCGGCCTCGCGTTCCGGCAATGGCAGGCAAACGAGGCGTTGCGCACCGAAGCCGGACGCCTCCGGACCGAGGGGACGGAAATCGAAAGGCTGCAGTCCGAGCACGATCGCCTGATGGCCCGGGCAACCCCGCCGGAGGAATCGACCGCGTTGGAAGAGGCGGCGGCGGAAGTTGCGCGGTTGCGCAGCGAAGCCGCCATCCTGCGCCGCCAAATCGAGGAGCGTCGCGCATCCGCTGAAACGGTTTCCCCGGCGTTCGGGCCGGCAGCGGCAGCGGCGGCGGAGCCTTGGACCAACGCCGGGCGGGAAACGGCGCTCGCCGCATTTCAAACCGGAGTGTGGGCGTTGCAACAGGGCGACACCGATGCGCTTGCCGGACTGATCACGTTCGATGCCGCGGGCCGCGCCCTGGTGGAGGCGTTGTTCGCGCGCCTCCCGCCCGAAAGCCGCGCACTCCACGGCAGCGCGGAAAATGTTTTTGCCACCCTGCTCGCCGCCCGGCTTCCGACGAATCTCGCTTCCGCGGACATCATCACCTCCACCGCGGCAGGGACGACCGACGAAACGCTGCGACTTCGCCTCAACCGCACCAACGGCTCCACGAAGGAGGCGAATTTCAATTTCACCCGCGATACCGGAGGCTGGCGGATCGTGGTGCCGACCACCGTGGTCGCAGACTATATCGCCAAGCTGAGGGACGGCCTGCCGTCCCGCCCGGATCCGTCGACGCTGCGAGCCGGCGCTGTGACCGTCGGAGCCAAATAACAATCCCCGCTAAAAATGGCGGATTGAAAACTGCGGGGCGACGCCCACGTTGGGCGTCCCGAATGAAAGCGGCCGCCAGCATCAAGACCCCGGCGCAATATCTCGCAAGTCTGCCCGCGGAACGACGCGTGGCGCTGCAGACCATCCACGATGCGATCGTTAGCGCCGCGCCTGAACTGAAGCCGTTCATCGTTTATGGGATGCTCGGCTACGGTCCCTACCACTACAAATATGCCAGTGGCCGCGAGGGCGATGGCGCAGTCGTCGCACTGGCGAGCCAGAAAAATTACATCAGCCTCTACGTCTGCGCCGGCGACAAGGACGGCTACCTCGCCGAGAAAAATCGCGACCAGCTTGGTAAAGTTTCCGTAGGCAAAAGCTGCATTCGTTTCAAGAAACTCGAGGACTTGAACCTGGAGACCGCGCTTCAACTCGTACGGAAAGCTTCCAAGCTCGCGGCCAAACCCGGCGGCTTCCAGTTGTAGCGCCAGCGACAGCGCCAATTTTCCCTCATGAAATTCGAACACTTCGCCCTGAACGTCCCCGATGCCCGCGCCCATGCTCGCTGGTACGTGGATCACCTCGGCTTTAAAATCGCCCGCCAGCGCGAAGATGCGCCGTACACGCATTTCCTCGCCGACGAAACGGGACGCATCGTGGTGGAGCTCTACTCCAACACCACCCAGGCCGTCCTCGATTTTCCCTCGATGCACCAGCTGCTGTTCCATTTCGCCGTCGTGGCTTCGGACGCAAAGGCGGAACGATTCCGGCTGGAAAAAGCGGGCGCCAAGCTGGCCCTCGAAGAACCGCTCCCGGATGGATCGCTGCTCATCATGATGCGGGATCCGTGGGGCGTCGCACTGCAGCTCTGCCAGCGCGCCAAGCCGTTCTGAATCGCGGACGCCGGTGGCAACGGAGTTGGCCCGATCCCGGCCGGCCGCGCCCGCAACGGAGGGGCGGCCCTCCTCTCGCCAATTCCCCCGCGAAGGCAAAGTAACCTATTAGGTTACTTTGTGCGGAGGCAGCGCGTCCGGCGCTGAACAACATTTCGCGGAACCGCCCTGCGCTCGATCCGTCTCGCACTCACGGACACGCGTCCCAAGCGTCCCGCCTCCCACCCCATGCCCGCCCTTTCCCGCGTTTCGTTGTCCCAGGTCGCACGCCTTTTCGGCGGATTGCTCGCCGCCCTGGCCGGCATCCGTCTCCAGGCACAGGCACCCTCGGAGACCGCAAATCCAGGACTGCTTTTTTATCTCTCCGCGGATCGCGGCACGACGGCCGATCTGGCGGCCGCCGGTACTGCCGAGCCAAACTTCTCCGCGGACGTCACCACGATTCCCAACGGAGCCAGGGGACCCGCACTTCAGTGCGCGAATCTCCAGCGCCTTTCGTGGTGGGCTCCGGGAAACATCTATGCGCAACGCGGCACGCTGGCGTTTTTCTGGCGCTCGCGCGAACCGGTCGGCCCGACTGAGTTTCCGATTTTTCGGGTCGGTTATGCCGACCACTCGAGCTGGGACATGGTCTGGCTCCGCATCGACTACAATGGCCATGGCTTCGACGCGTTCGTGACCGATGCGAGTCTCGCGCGCACCCGCGTGTCGGTTTCCCTCCCGAAGTTCCCCGCGGCCGACGAATGGGTTCACCTTGCGCTCGCGTGGGACGAGACGCGCGGAATCCGTTTCTACGTGAACGGCCGTCTCGCCGCTGAAAACAAAACCACCGCGCGCTACGACGCCGCGCTCGACCAGTTCGGTCCGCACTCGCGCGTCATCAGCCCGTACCAGGTCCAGAGTGACTACAATTTCGTCCGCGGCGGCGACATCGACGAGATCCGCATCTACGACCGCATGGTCGGCGAAGACTCCGTGGCGATCCTCGCCAAAGGCGAAGCGCCGGCCGCCCTCGATCCCGTGCCTTCACGTTCGCTCGCTGACGAGGGCGCGCGCGCCGAATGGCTGGCGCGCTATGGTTGGGAACGTCCCGATGCTCCTCCGCCCCACTACGCCGCCCGCGCGATCGCTGTGCGAAAAGTGGAAATTCACGACGTCTACGATCTGAAGCGCTGGTGGTGGAAAGCGACCGACGGCATTCGCGAAACCA
The DNA here is from genome assembly GCA_036261745.1 of Opitutaceae bacterium. GTDB lineage: Bacteria > Verrucomicrobiota > Verrucomicrobiia > Opitutales > Opitutaceae > DATAKE01. Next base: position 17,469 of record DATAKE010000073.1, on the reverse strand, counting down.
CCTGGCCGGGCGTGTACAACCGTTCGCGCATCGCGGGCCGCAACGATTATTTCCAGCTCCCGGATTGGGACTGCTATGTCGACTCGGGCAAGGCGGTCACGTTTGCCCTGCCCAACGAGCCCGTGAACCACATCGAAATTTCCGGTGCGGCCTGGGGAAAAATGGAGCTGCTTCCCGCCCAAACCGAGAACGAAACCGCCGATGCCGCCGTCGCCGAGTCGGCCCTCTTCGAGCGCGCGAAGGGACACGAAAAAACCGTACACGCCTTCGAGACCCCGGTTGCCGGAAGAAAAATTCGTTTCACCAACGTCGAGCAGGAGCAGCCGATCGGGGAACTGGGAGCCTATCATGTCACCGCGGGGGCCGAGCCGGCCGGGAGCGCGCGCCGCGTTTTCAAGCTCACCGCGATCAATCGAGCACCACTCAACCAAGCCTCCCGGTCCGCCGTTGAGACCGTGGAAAAGTTCATCGCCGGCCGACACCCGCCAGGCGAACGCGCGATGCTGGCCGGCAATCCAGAGTCGGTGGAACGGATGGTGCAAAGCATCGAACCGGAATCGCTGCCGCTGACGCACATCGTCATTCCCAACACCTGGGATGATCTCACCGATGGCCTCGACGGCATCGCGATCGATCTGCCGCCTTTCACCAGGAAGCCGACGCACGGCACGCTCCTGCCCGTCAACATTCAGGTTAAAGATCCGCTCTGGCCGCTGCGCAACCTGTGCGATTTCAGTTTCAGCTTTGGCCCCCATGAAAAGAAAACGGTCTGGCTCGATTTGCGCGACCGCCTCCTGCCCAAGGGCAAACCGCTTTACCTCACGGTGACGGCGGCCGGAGAAGGCCTGTGGCTCGGGGGAGCGGAAGTCCGCCTCATCTTCAAACCCCGCGAGGCCGCGCGCGGGGAACACGAGCTCGACCGCTTCACGCAGGCACGCGACAGCTACGCCATGCTCGTCGAGGAGCATCCCCGCAGTGCGAAATACAATCTCTGGAACCGCTTCGAGGCCGACCTCACCGATCTTCTGCGCGTCAACCCCGAGCACGAGCTCGGCCGCCAGTACGCCGCCGTCGGCATGGGAGCGGCGCGTCCGCCATTCGTGCAACCCGAGGCGCCCGCCGGCGTGCCGCTCTGGGCGTTTCGCCAGACCGAGCTGCTCGGCCGCGTAAAACAATTTGTGCTGTGGTACATCGATCACCGCCAGGCACCGTATGGGGATTTTGGCGGCGGCATCTCCGACGATGTCGACCTGACCAACACGTGGCCCGCGGTCGCGCTCATGGGCGGCGAGCCGGAAAAAATCAAAGCCTCGCTCCAGGCGTTGCTGGATGCCGCGTACAAGAACGGCATGTTCACCAACGGTCTTCCCACCATCCAAGCTGACGAACTGCACAGCTACGAAGAGGGCATCAACTGTCTCGCGCAAAATCTCCTGCTCGACTTCGGCAGCCCCCGCCAGCTCGAGCGCGCGATGGAAACAGCCCGGGGCGTCGCGGGCATCACGGGCATCAATGCCGCCGGCCACCGGCACATTCGCTCGTCGTACTACAGCGGCACGCGCATTGCCGAGGACGGACCGTGGGGCTGGTCGAAACCCTATTCGTATCTCGTCCTCCACCCGGATTACCTGCTGATCGACTACAACGGAAATCCCGCCGCCAAAAAAATCGTCAACGAACTCGCCGACGGTCTGCTCGCGCACTACCGCCCGGGCGGCCAGCGCAATGGCGTTCCCTCGGCGATCCATTTCGCCACCGACGCGGAGGACGAGGCCACGCGCAATTCGCTCCCATGGCCCTTGCTCTGGAGCGCGTGGCGGTCGACGGGCGATAAAAAATATCTGGCTCCGATCATCGGAGGCGGCCTCACCACCCTCGCCGCGGTGAATGGCAACGCGCTCGACCTGCTCTCCCTCCGCGAGGAATGGAACCGGCGCATGACCGCCGGCGAAATCGCCGGCCAGAACGAAACGCGCCGGCCCGACGGCCGCGGTCGCTCGACCGAGGCGGCGTTCCGCACTTCGCAGATGGCCCACTTCAGCTGGCAGCTCAGCGGCGACAAAAAAGTCCTCGAAAAACTTTATGCGGACCAGATCGAGCAATGCGCCCTGCTCGAGTTCATCAACACGGAGGGCAGCCTGTGGATCGACCGCGTCGGCCTCCCGCACTCCGAACTGCAACGTGCCCGGCTCGGCGGAATCGCGCTCGTGCGGAATTCGCTCTACCACGGCCATGTCGTGAGCTGGAAATTCGCCCCGCCGGCCAGCGACCAAAGCGTCGCCATCCTGATTCCCGATGCGACCGCGAAGGCGTTCAAGGTGATCGCGTACAATCTCGAAACCAAACCCGTCCAGGCGACAATGACCGGCTGGGATATCGATCCCGGAATCTGGGAGGTCACCCAGGGCATCGACACCAACGACGACGATGCCGCTGACGCCGGCGTCGCGACCCGCAGCACATTGTTCGAACGCTCCCGCTCGCTTTCCTTCACCCTGCCGCCGCGCGCGACGAGCGTCGTCACGTTGAAACTCAAATCCGCCGGCACGCCCTACTGGCAGCGCCCGGACCTCGGCATCGAAGCGCAGGACGTCGTCGTGCAAGGCCGCGAGATTCGTGTGACTGTGCACAGCCTCGGTTCGGTGGCAGCGCCAGTGAACCGCGTGGTTTTCCGCGACGCTGCCGGACGCGTCGTGGCAACCGCACCGAGCCCCGCCCTTGACGCGCCGACCGATCTCCTGCCGAAAACCAGCACGGTGAAACTCACTTTGCCGGCCAACGCGGAAATCTCAGGCGGGGTCGTTGAAATCGACCCGGAGCACGCGCTCGAGGAAATCACGCTGCTGAACAACGCGGTGCGGCTCTGAACAAAACCTCTTCAGACTCGATCCCGGCCACAGAGGACACAGAGCTCCGACACAGAGTGCACAGAGCCATACCCTTTGATTCTTCCCTGTGTCCTCTGTGGCTAAAATAATTTGGGAAAGACGATCTATTCGCGCACGCGCTGGAGGGCAGCGGGCGCGAGCGACGTCGGGTGAAAGCGCACCTCGCGAATCGCGCCCTTGAACCACGAGACGCGGTTGAGTCGCACCCCGAGCGAAATCTCGCCGCGTCCCATCGCGTCGAACTGCACCGCGCCGTCGACTTGTTTTTCGCCGTTCACGAAACTCGTCATGACTTTTCCGTCGAAGCGCAGCGCCGCCCAATACCAGCGGTCGGTCACATGCACTTTTTCCGGATCGATCGCCGTGAACCCGGCGAGGGTGCCGGACCGCAGAAAGGTATCGAGCCACCAGCCGCCGGACCGGTTCAGGCGGGTTTCCAGGAGAGCCCGGCGTCCGCTTTCATCCTGCGCATGAAGAAACCGCTGCTCGGCCGGTCCATCTCCCGAGGGCGAAAATAAAATCTCGATCGTGAAACGCGACCACCCGGCGAGCGGGTTCACTGCAAAAACCAATCCGTCTTTTTTGCCATCGAAGACCACCGCCGGACCGCCCGCGCGGTCGCGGTCGATCCTGGGCGCGCCCTCGATCAGCGGTGTTTGCCCGCCGATCTGCTTCAGGTTGTCGAGCCGCCAGACCACCGGTGCCATCGTCTCCGCGGCAGGCGGAGTTGCCTCGCCCGCACGAAGCACGGCCACGGAAACCGCCAGGGTGAACGCCATGCAGCGCAATGAGGGGAACATTGGCCGCGGAGCTTGGCGCGCTGACCCGGAGGCCGCCAGCCTTCGTTGCAAGAGTTGGTGAACCCGGTGAAACATTCGCCGCGAGGCGACGTCCTTACACAGAATGGTGCTTCGCTTTGAGTTTCCCTGTGATTTGATCGCACCCCCGGCATGAACAAACGAGCGCGGCATCTGATCACTTTTCTGGCGGGGACATGCCTGGTGCTGCTGTTCGTCTGGCTCGCCACGAGCTCGCGCGAAACCGGCCTGGCCAAACGAACGATTACCGCTCCGGCCGCCGGGCCCGAATCACCGCCCGCCGCGGCGGCCGCCCTCACTCCCGCGCGTGCTGAATCCGGAACCCGCACGCTCGTCGCGAAGGACCTCCTCGCCTATCTGGCCCGTCTGCTCAACCGCCGCGACGCACGGGCCCGGGAAGCGTTGCTCACGTTTAAAGACGAGGACGCCTACCAGCGCTTTCTCGCCCGCGCCAGGGAATCGGGGCTCAACCCGCTCGGCCGCCTCGATCATTTCCGCACGGTCCGCGTGGGCTACGATGCGATCACCGGCCTGCAACGCGACATGCTGGACCACGCGGCGGACTACGCGGACGTCGCGCCCAATTTCACGCTGAACATCCCCACCACGCCGACGAAAGAAGAACGCGACGCCATCGACCAGGTGCCGTTCGGAAACCGCATGCTCGAATTCCTCGGTGTCACCGGCGACCGCAGCCAGTGGGGCCGCGGCACCACGATCGCGATTCTCGACAGCGGGATCGCCGCGGATCGCACGTTTGGCGAGGGCCGGTTGCGGACGATCGACATCGGCCTCGGGACGCTGGGCGACAGCGGTCACGGAACCTCCGTTGGCGCGCTTGCCGCCGGGATGTCCGCCGATGCGCCGGGCGTCGCACCGGGCGCAAATCTCCTCAGCATCCGCGTGACCGATGCCACCGGCGTAAGCGACGTGTTCACGGTGGCGCAGGCCATCCTCGCCGCCGTCGATACGGGAGCGAAGGTCATCAATATCAGTCTCGGCGGTTATGGAACCACCGGCGCCCTCGACGCGGCGATCGGTTACGCGGAGAAAAACGGCGCGCTCATCGTGGCCGCGGCCGGAAACGATCAGGCCGCACAGCTCACCTGGCCCGCGGCGGATTCGCGGGTCGTTTCCGTCGGAGCGGTCGATGCCTTGGGGCAACAGGTGCTGTTTTCGAATTCCGGTCCGCAACTCCAGATGACCGCGCCCGGATACGGCGTGCAAACCGCGTGGCTCGACGGACAGCGCGTCACGGTCAACGGCACCTCGGCGAGCGCTCCGATTGTCGCGGGCGCGATTGCCGCGGTGATGTCCGAGAATCCCGGCTACACCGCGCAGCAGGCGTGGCAGGCCCTGCAGCAGACCGCGAACGACAGCGGCGCGCCCGGCGCGGATTCAAACTACGGCAACGGCATCCTGAATCTCGGCTGGGCGATGAACCGCAACAATCCCGCCTACATCGATACCGCGGTCGCGAGCCACTATTACGACAGCGCGAAACAGGAAATGGATTTCGTGGTGCAGAATCGCAGCGGCCAGGGCGTGGGCGGCCTGCAGCTCAACGTCGCGACCAACGGCGTCAGCACCACCTACTCGGTGCCCTTGCTGGCCGCGGGCGCGAGTGCGGTGATCAAAGTGCCGGTCAACCAGGTCGCGATCAAAGCGACCGGCAGCGCCACCTACGCGACGCAGCTCGTCAATCCCAGCGGAATCACCGACCGGGTCCCGGCCAACAACCGGCGTTCGACCGTCCTGACACCGGCGAAGTGATCTGGATTTTTTATTTTCTGTCATTCTGAGCGGAGCGAAGAATCCACTTGAGTACCCGCACTTCAAAGTGCCCTCGAATATGCTGCTGGATTCTTCGCTGCGCTCAGAATGACAGGCGGGTATTCAGGCCAGCCGCGGGTTGATTTTTGATCCGCTTCCGCCGCATGCTCGGCGCCATGAGCAAACTTCTCGGCAAGCGCGCACTCGTCACCGCCGGCGCGCAGGGCATCGGACTCGCGATCAGCCGGCAGCTGCTCGCGGCGGGCTGCGATGTTTTCGTTCACTACCACACGAGCGCCGACGCCGCGCGTTCGCTCGTGAAGGAAGCCGCCCCGCTCGGGCGGCGTTGCGGCAGCGCGGCGGCGGATCTCACCACCAGCGAAGCGAGTGACGAACTCGTCGCGACCGCGGTGAAATTCCTCGGCGGCCTCGATGTGCTGGTGAACAACGCCGGCTCCCTCATCGCGCGCAAAAGCCTCGCTGACTCCGATGACGATTTCTGGGCCGAGACGATGTCGCTCAACATCGGCAGCGTGCGGCGCGTGAGCCGCGCGGCCGCCCCGCATCTCATCGCCGCTGCAAAAACCGGCGGCGGGGCGAGCATCGTGAACCTCTCGTCGATCGCGGGACGAAAGGGAGGCCACGCAGGCTCGCTGGCCTACTCCACGGCGAAGGGCGCCGTTCTGACCTTCACGCGTTCGCTCGCCAGCGAATTGGGACCGCACGGCATCCGCGTGAACGCGGTGGCGCCCGGGCTGATTCTCGGCACGCGTTTCCACGCAACGCACACCACGCCCGAATCCGCACGCGCGACCATTGGCGGCATTCCCCTCGGCCGCGCTGGCACTCCGGACGACGTGGCGCGGGCGGTGGTGTTTCTCGCGAGCGAATTCGACGGCTTCATCACGGCGGAGACGATCGATATCAACGGCGGCAGCCACGCGTACTGACGGGGAAATTCGCAGGGCCGGCTCCGCCGCGCGAAACCGGCTGAACGGTTTAGTCGAGAGGAGGAGTGACAAATCGGAATTTTGTTGGTCTAACCCTCGCGACCTACCCCTACGTCGTGCCGGAAGTTTTCCAGGCACGCGCTTAAACGGCTGCGTACACCCCGTGCCTGCCGCAACCCCCGGTTAGCTCAACCCCTGTCCCCGTTCCCCCCATGATACCGTCGTCTCTGCGTTCCGCGTTCAAACTCGTTTCCTCGCTGCTCTGCCTGCTCGGCCTGCTGCTCTTTGTCCAAGTGGCGAAGGCCATACCGACGATCTATACCATCGGCGATTCCACCGTCCAAACCTACACCACGGGATACTATCCGCGCGCAGGTTGGGGCCAGGTTCTGCCGCATTTTTTTGATTCCACCAAAGTCACCGTCGTCAACAAGGGCGTGGGCGGCACGAGCTCCAAGAGCTACTACGACAGCCAGTGGACCGCGGTGAAGGCGCTCATCAAGGCCGGCGATTACGTCACGATCGGTTTTGGCATCAACGATTCCGCGGCGGACACCGCGCGACACACCGAACCGTTCACGACGTTTCAAGACTACCTCACGTTGTTCGTGAACGAGACGAAGGCGAAGGGCGCGTTCCCGATCATCGTCGCGACGCAGCCACGCAACGCCTGGAACGCCACGACTCCACCCACGATCTATCCGGCGTACCACGACTATCCCGTCGCGAGCCGCCAGCTCGCCGGCGAACTCGGCGTGCCCTTGATCGATCTCGACCAACGCGCCATCGCGCTGCTCCAGTCCGTCGGGCAAACCTACTCCACGAATTTCATCTACAATCACTACCTCGCGGGTGAGTGGCCAAATTATCCGAGCGGGGCTTCGGACGACGTTCACTTCCAGGAAATGGGCGCGATCGAACTGGCAAAACTCGTCGTGGCCGGCATCCGGAGCCTGAGCGGCGACGCCAACGTCAGCAAATTGATCCCTTTTCTGAAGCCGACCTACAAGGTCACATTCACTTCGAACAACCCGGCGGCGGGCTTGATCACGCGGACGGAAAATTTCCCCGCCGGCGTCACCGTGACCGCCTACGCGTGGCCGAACTCCGGTTACACGTTTTCCAGCTGGAGCGGCAGCATCAGCGGGACGAAACGCAACCTCAACTTCGTGATGGGCACGGCGGCGCGGACGATCACGGCGACCTTTGCGGGCGGCGGCGGAAGCGGCCCGATCGCGAACGGCACGTACAGCCTCCGCAATGTCGCCAGCGGAAAAATGCTCGATAACCTCGGCGCCACCACCGACGGCGCCACCGTTGGCCAGTGGACCGATGGGACGAGCAACAACCAAAAGTGGGTGGTCACACGCGTCAGCGGCTCGATCTACAAGCTGAGCTGCGTCACCGGCGGCAAGTATCTCGACAGCCTGGGCCACACGACGGATGGCTCAACCGTGGGCCAGTGGGCGGGCGGCAGCAGCACCAATCAGCAGTGGACGATCACGCTGGTCTCGGGCTCGAACTACAAACTCACCAACGTTCCCAGCGGCAAGTGTCTCGATACCGGCGGCGGCACGGCGAATGGCGCCATCATGCAACTTTGGAGCAGCGGCAGCAGCACCAACCAGCAATGGCAGTTCGTTGCGCCCTGATGCGCGCGGGCTGACCGTTTTCCAACGGCTCAAACATCACGCTCCCTCCCGCGCGGATCGCACCGCGCTGCGGGACGCGTTGGATCCGCCGCCGGACGCGTGAACGATCAAGGATCCAAAGTGCGCTCGCATTGACCTCCACGCGGTTTGCCGGCGGACTGGCCGCCAAGCTTTGCCGGCGGCAGGGCCCTCCCCTCATGAAGCTTGCCGACAAAGTGGTCTGGATCACAGGTGCCTCATCAGGCATCGGCGAGGCGCTCGCCCATGCGTTCGCGCGCGAAGGCGCGCGACTCGTGCTCTCCAGCCGTCGTGTCGACGAACTCGAGCGCGTGCGCCGTGCGTGTTCACGCGCGGACGAACACGTCGTGCTCCCTCTGGACCTAGCCCGCTGCGAAACGTTTCCCGCCGCCGTCGCCGGGGTGCTGGCCCGCTGCAAACGCATCGACGTGCTTGTGAACAACGGCGGTGTCAGCCAGCGCGCGCTCGCCACCAACGCGACCCTCGAGGTGGAGCGCGCTCTAATGGAGGTGAATTATTTTGGTCCGGTGGCGCTCACCAAGGCGGTTCTGCCGGTCATGCGTCAGCAACGCGCCGGCCAAATCGCGGTCGTGAGCAGTGTGATGGGTTATCTCGGCACACCCGGACGATCCACCTACGCGGCGGCGAAACACGCGTTGCACGGCTGGTTCGATTCGCTGCGCGCGGAAGTCTGGCGCGAGGGAATCAAGGTGACCCTGGTTTGTCCCGGCTACGTCCAGACCGCCGTATCGCGAAACGCCCTCGGCGCCGCCGGAGAGAAGCACGGGCAGCTCGACGCGAAAACGGCGCGCGGGATCACGGCGGAAAAATGCGCGGCCGCCATGGTTCGCGGAATCGTCCGCGAACGGGAGGAGATTTATATCGGAGCCCCGAAGGAACTCGCCGGCATCTACCTGAAGCGGTTCGCGCCGTGGCTGCTTTCGCGGATCGTGCGAAAGATGAAATTCTCCGTCAGCCCGACCTAGCGGTCAGGCGTAGCTGCCGCCCTGCGTGAGCCCGAGTTCCTTGCGGCGGCGCTTGCGGTCGGCCGCGGCGTTGCGCTCGTAACCGCTGCGGCGGTGTTCGGCGAGCGGATCGGCGGCGAGCTGGTTGGCGCGGCGCCACGACGCGAGCGCCGGTGCGACATCGGTGAAGAAGGCGCGCTTCAAGATCAACTCCGCGTCGACGACGTTGTTCTTCGCCTGGGCGCGGCGCAGCGCGTCGTGATCCACGAGCGCGGCTTTCGCATAGAGTTCCTGGGCCATGACGACCGTCTGGATCGTTGCCTCGATCTTCGGCTTTTCGTTGTGCGACTGGTCGATCATGTACGCGATCTTCGGCGCGCGGCCGCGGTCGGAGGCGAAAAAGTGAATCTCGTGGAAAATCCGGAAGACCTGATACGGATCGATCGAGCCAAGCGTGAGATCGTCGTCGGCGTAGCGGCGGTCGTTGAAATGGAAACCGCCGAGCATGTCCTCATCGAGGAGGAAGGCCACGATCTGCTCGATGTTCTGCGCGGCGTAGTGATGGCCGGTGTCGACGAGCACCTTGGCGCGGGAGCCGGCTTTCTTCGCGTGGACGTAAGCCATGCCCCAGTCGGCGATGTCGGTCGCGTAGAACGCGGGCTCGAAGGGTTTGTATTCCACGAGGAGCGTCTGCTTCGGTCCCAGTTTCTTGTGCAGCGCCTTGAGCGATTCCTCGAAGTAGTGCTTGCGGGCGCGGAGGTCGCCCTGTCCCGGGTAATTCGTGCCGTCGGCAAACCACAGGGAGACGTACTCGCTGCCGACTTCCTTGCCGATCGCGATGGAGTCGACGCAGTGCTGCACGGCGCGGGCGCGGACGGCGGGGTCATTGTGACCGAAGGAACCCCACTTGTAGCACTGGTCCTGGAAAAGGTTGGGGTTGATGGAGCCAATCTTCACGCCGTGCTTGCGCGCGAGGCGGGCGACCGCCTTCGGGTCCTCGCCGGCCTTGAAATCCCAGAGCACGTGAACGGCGACCGTGGGGCAGCAGCCGGTGAGAGCGTTCACATGGCCGGCATCCGCGAGCTTGTCGCCGAGATCGATGGCGGCAGCCTCCTGGAAAAATTTCCCGAAGCGGGTGCCGGTGTCGGCGAAGCCCCAGGAGGGCGTCTCAATTTCAAAAGCGGAGAGCGCGTCGACCGCGCGGCGGAGGAGTTTCGGGGACATGGAAGCGGCTGTTCTGGGGGGCGCGAAAAAAAATGTCAGTCCAGAAAGCGCGCGGACGGTCCGGCCCTCGGTCGGCGAAAAATGCAAAAAAAAGGCCCCGCCGGGAGGCGGGGCCTTTCGTGGGAGAAACGGACGAGCTCAGAGCTCCACGTTCCAGGTCAGCTGGAACAGGCGCGGATCGATGATGCGAAACGCCCAAGGCGCGCCATCGGTGCGGACCGACACGGCTTGGAGACGGCCATCCTCGAGGAGGTTTTGCACGTTGAGCTGCACTGAGGACTTGATCTTGCCGGAGTACATCCGGAAATCATAGGACGCGAAAGCGTTCAGCGTGAAACGAGCCTTGTCGTAATAGAGAGCCGAAGAATCGATCTTGCGCACGAGGTAGGTGCCGGTGACCGGATCGAGTTCGGGCGTGGCGTACTTCGTGCCGATCGCGGCCTTCGAAGCCCAGCTGCCGCCGCCGCCGACGCGCATGTTCTTCAAGATCGAATTGTCGGAGAAGAGACCGCGCAGGTTGTAACTGGTCGTCAGCGCGGCCGAATACTTCCGGAGTTGCGGACGGGGTTTGCCCGCGTTCTGCACCAGGGGATTGAACACGTTGAGAACCTCGGCGGCCCAGCGATTGCCGCGCGTGAGCGAGGTGCCGCCGGTGTTGGTGTTCCAGTAGGACTCGGTCACTCCGGTGGCCGTGTTGGTGTGGCTGGCCTTTTCCAGGATCGGCTGCCGCTCGTTGACGTACCGCGTGAGGGAGGCCGCGATGTTCGAGTCGATCGTTTCCTTGCGGGCGCCGGTCAGCTTGAAATTCCAGTTGGTCGTGCGGTAGTTGATTTCCGCCTCGTAACCTTTCGACGTGATGTCGTTGGTCGCGGTGCGGGAGGAACCGGGAGGAGTTACCAGGATCTGGCGCGCTTCATCCTTGGTGAAGCCCATCAGGCCGTAGATGTGATCGGTCACCCGCTGGCGGGTTTCCGCGTCGGTCGAACCGATCAAACCCTTGGCGGCCAGGTAGCCAGCGTCGCCGGTACCGTTGAAGTTCGGAGCGCGCGGCACTCCGCCGGTCGGCGTGCTGGAATCGCCATAGGTGCGATAGAAATACCAGTCGAAGAGATCGAGCTCGTTGGGGCTGCTCGCGCCAAAGGAATTGTCGACGTCGAGCTGGCCCGTGTCGAAATCGAAGGGCAGCGCGCGGCTGGAAACGCGGCTCGTCGCGCCGTTGCGGGCGTTCTCGGTCGTGCTTTCGTATTTGTTCAACGACACCCAAAGGCGGTCGTTCAGCATCGAGATGCGCACCCCGTAGTCTTTGCTCTCGCCGCGGGGATTATCCAGGAGCGTGCCGTAGGTATCGACGGCTTGGTTGGCGGGATCGAGGCTGTCCGACTGGTTGTAGGTGAGGTGGAGCCAGCGGAACGGTTTCACGACGACACCGGCCGTGCGGGTGATGCCGCGGTTATCGGTCGCGCCGGTGCGAGAGTTGATGACGTTATACGTGTCGAGGAAGTCGAACATCGCCATCGTCGGCTCGAGGAAGGACGACGCACCGATGTTATAGCGGTATTGCGGGAAGAGCGTGACCGAGTCGTACGCCTTTGCTCCGGCAAAACGGACCTTGTCTTCGCGATAACCGATGGTGGGGACGACCCGGCCATTCAGGAAGAAACCCTGCCAGACGGCGCCCTGGCTGCGCGTCTCGGTCTTCAATGACCCCTGGGCTGAAAACAGGACTTCCGCCAGCTGCATGTTCTGCGTGCGCCATTGCGGCGTGTCCAATTGCACGTTGCCCGTGCCGCCAAACTCCGTGGACCAGTACGTGTAGGGCACGATTCCCTGGGTCGGCGGGCGGGTGGTGGGCGAGTCGACATTAAGGCCGGACCCGTCTCCGAGATAGTAGATCGTATTGAGTGAATCGGAATTTCCGATGCCTCGCACCAGCGTCGAGGTGTCGGCGAGCTGTGAGCGATAGCGCAGCGCATTGGGGATGTTTTTGCGTTCCCGGTACTCGCCATAGCCGATGAAATTGTGACGGCCGAGCCACTTCGAGATGCCGCGATCACGGGTGAAATCGATGAGGTAAGCCGCCTGCGCCTTCAGCGTGTAGTTTTCCTCGGGGCGGTAGTACACCTGCGGCTGGCGGGTGCGGATGTAAGGACGGAGATAGCCCGGGTTGACCGTGCCGTTCGGGAGCGTGCGATTCACATCGACGTAGAGGATGCCATCGACGCCGTCGCCGCCGTTGCCGATGAAGTTCCAGGACTTCGCCTCGATGTCCTCGCGGAGACCGGCGAGCTGGACGGCGAACTGCTGGCGGTCGGTGTTGAAGATATATTGTTCCAACTCCGCGCGGGTGACGTTGGTCTTCCGCTCCGAGTAGTTTGAAGCGTTGATGTTGTACTTGGTCCAATCGTAGAGGGCCTGGCCGGCGGCTCCGTTCACGCCGGACAATTGCTCGCTGAAAACCGAGTTGGTCCAGCCGAACGGCTGACCGGTCGCGGGATTGACATCCGGGACGAAGACCTGGGCACCAGGAGCCGCGAATTCGACAAGGCGTTGGTTGCCGTTTTGGTTGTAAGTATTCGCGAGCGTTGTCCCATTTCGACTGGCCCATGCCCACGCCGAGCCGCCGGTGAAGTAAGCGATCTGCCCATCGATGTAGCCGATTGTCGGGCGTTGTTGATCGCTGCTCCGCTGCGCGCCACCGGAGAAACGGTAGTTGGTCTGGAGATCGAGCGCACCGCCCGATCCAGCCGTCCCGGCCGCGCCCGGAAACACGCCAACCGCCGCTCCCGCTTTGTTGTAGAGCGTGGCGGTGCCGGCATCCCAGGTGTACGCACCGGCGTCCTGCCAGGCGGTGATCACCTGACGGGGGGTCATCGCATTGGGAAGCGACTGGGAATTGCGGTAGGTTTCATAAGAAACCTTCAGCGAGGTCTTCTTGAACGGCTGGGCGCGGGCCGCGATGGTGAACCGTTTGGTGATTTGAGAAGAGGGTTCCCGGACGAAGCCGACGTCGTCGTAAACGCCGAGCGCGCGAACGGCGAGTTTGTTGCGGATAAGGACGCGATTGAAATCGAACGTCTCGCGCATACGACCGCGATCATCGGTCATGAAGGAGAACTTGGAGGAGTCCCGGGTCATGTTGCCGGTGGAAGGGCTGAGATTCACCGTGCCCGAAGTCGAACCGATGCCGAAGATGTTCGAGTTGGCGCCGCGGCTGATTTCCACGGCGTCGACATTGTAGACGTCGATCGGGGTGCCGCCGCTGATCGACATACCGCCGGAGGTGATGTTGGCCTGACCCATGCCGCGAATGCGGTTGTTCGCCTCGGGATTGTTGGAGGCGGTGTCGATCAGGCGGTTATTGTCGACCGTGAATTCCGTGTACTGGTAAAAGCCTTCGACGTTCGTTTCAGAACGGAAAATGTCGTTCAAGTCGACCGCCGCCATGTCCTGCAACTGCTGCTTGGTGACGACGGAGATCGGCGATGCGAGATCCTCCAGTTTGCTGTTCAGGCGCGTGCCCGAAGCCGAATTGGTGGCCATGTAGCCGTTGTTTTCGGCGGAAACTTCGAACGGCGAAAGCATGATGGCTTCGCCGCTCGCGGAAGAACTGCCGGTCTTGGCTTCGTCCGCGGCCATCGCGTCGAGCTCGCTCTGGTCCAGTTTGCCATTCTTGTTCTGGTCATACTTGGCCAGAGCCTTGGCGTCCTGCTGGAGCTTGGTTGGATTTCCCGCGGGCGCCTGTTGCGCCAGAACCACTGGAATTGCGAGGAGGGCACAGGCGTGCGCGAAAACAAGCGAGCGCAGCCGCGTAGGGGACGAACGGGGGGAGTTCATAGATAAACGAGTTGGTGTCAGAAAAGTCGTCGCCGCGGTCAAACGGGACGATGGGGTGGTAACAGCGGGTGAAGCCGTCGAGAATCACTCGACGAAACACCTGATCATAGCCGCAACGTTATTCTTCATGAATGGTAATTTTTGTCGCGGGCATGACGATCTTTGCCATGGCTTCGAGACGGCGGGCACAAGGAGCCGGGACCATACCAGAGCGGGCGCATGGCTGCCTATCCCCTGTTCGGGTTAGGGGTTTTCTCATTCGAGGATACATGCCCGCAATCCCCTTTTCCGCTTTCGAGTGCGTCCAAGCTCAAAAGTTCTCCCGTCGTGTGCGCAGATCCACAGCATGGCTCTTTTTGACTCGGCGGTGAAATATCCCAGCTGCCCGCAACCGCGAAATCCGACCCCGCCCCACCCGATGCTCAGCGAGAACTCTCTCGGGCCACCTGCAGGTTCTCGCGGGTTCGCATATCCTCCGGTCTCAGGCGCAGCGCCTGTTCGTAAAGCGGGACGGCATCGCGTGGGTGACCTTGAATAAGAAGCACGTTGCCCAGATTCGCGTAGGCATCGGCGTCGCGCGGCTCGAGACGAATGACAGCGCGGAAATGGTCCGCCGCCGCATCGAGCTGATTGTTGCGGGCAAAAATCATCCCGAGTCGACGGTGGGACGGCACGTGATCGCGCGCCAGGGTCAGCGCAGTTTCGTAGTGCTTTTTCGCCGAGACTGGGTCGCCAGTGAGATCCGCCACTCTCCCCAGCTGATAATGTGCGTTCGGAAGATTCGCATCCATCTTCAGCGCCGCGTGCAAATTTTCCACGGCAGCCCGATAGCGTTCAAGTTCGATGAGGGCGACCGCGAGATTGTAGTGCGCGTCCGCGGCGGGACGAAGGGCAAGCGCCGCCTCGAAATGGGGCACGGCCTCGGCGGTGCGCTTGGCGAGGACCAGTGCGTTTCCGAGATTGAGACGCGCATCGGGGTGGTCGGGCGCCAGCCGAATGGCCGACTCAAATTCCGAAATCGCTTCCGTCGCACGCGCCCGGTCAAGCAACGCCACACCCAGGTTGTAGTGAGCCGAAACATGATCGGGACGAAGCCGGATGGCTTGTTCGAAACGAGCGATTGCGTCCTCCCCTCGCCCAATGCGGAACAACTCCACGCCAAGATTGGCCTGCGCCCGCGCGCTGCCGGGGTTTTTATTCACCGTGTCGTTCCAGATGCCGAGCGCACTGCGATAGTCGTGGTTCCGGACAACCGTAAGCATGGCGAAACCCGCGGCGCCGGCCCCGAGAATCGTCCACGCCTTCGTCCCAAAATGCCGATAGGCCGCCATCACAACCAAAACCACGATTGCGGCCAGCGGAAGATACATCCGGTGCTCGGCGACCGTCTGCGTAACCAGCGGCACGAAACTCGAACTGGGGGCGAGAATCAAAAAAAACCACGCCCCCGCGAATCCGATCACCGGACGACGAC
Organism: Opitutaceae bacterium; assembly: GCA_036261745.1. Lineage (GTDB taxonomy): Bacteria > Verrucomicrobiota > Verrucomicrobiia > Opitutales > Opitutaceae > DATAKE01. The sequence continues at coordinate 1,873 of DATAKE010000073.1, read as the reverse complement.
GCAGCGCCCAGCCCGTGACGCCGAGCAGACCAAGCACAATCAACCCCTGCCACCAGACTTCGCCGATGGAGCCCGTCACTTTCGTACCGTAGTCGAGCACGAGCGGACTCGGCCAAAAAGAGAGCTTCAGATAGAGGACGATCGCCTCGCATTGCTTCAACAGATAGGACCACCCTGAAACTCCCAGACCGTGGCCCGCCGCTACGCCGCGTTGGCCGCCGCCAATTAAAACGAGCGAAAGCAACAGCAACCAAGTTAAGGCGAGCGCACCATGGAATGCAGTCCGCGTCCGCAACGCGGTGCCAAAACTACCGGAGAAGAAAGTCCGATCGTAGAGCAGCACCAGCAACGGTGCCGTCACCATCACTTCCTTGCTGCCCATGCCGAGCAGGCAGAAAAACACCGAAGCCCCCAGCCATCGCGTTCGCATCCGCGCTTCCGCTACTGAAGCGTTCGCCCCTCTCGCGAAAGCGTAGAACGTCAGGAGGTAAAAAAGCCCGCACAACGACTCCGTCCGCTGCGCAATGCAGGTGACCGATTCGGTCTGGAGTGGATGCACCAGCCAAAGCAGCGCGCAAAAAAAGGCCAGCGCCTGGGCATTCCTCCCGAAGCGTTCGCGCAGCACCTCGGTCAGCAATGTTCTCCGGATCAGCGCCATGAGCGCCAGGCCTGCGAAGGCGTGGATCACCCCGTTGAATGCGTGGTAACTCCAAACATTTTCTCCGCTGAGAGAATAGTTGATCGCGAATGATAAATTCACCAGCGGCCGGCCGGTAGTCGCGCTTCCGTCGGACGGCGGCTTTAATACATCCCACGACGCCAGGCGCTGGATCGTAGGGTTGTTTAAAATGGCGTCGGCGTCATCGAACAAAAAAGGCGTCCGCAGGGTGTTCGCATAGACGATTCCCACCGCGATAATCAGGCCGATCGCCGCCGGCCAGCTCGACCGCGACGCCGCCGGCAGTTCGTGTTTTGCCGGGATGGCGGCAGCTTCTGCCTGCTTCATGGCGACAAACGATTCATCGCAACAGGCCCGCTTCAGCAATCCGATCTGCGATACAACGAGCCAGCACTTCGGCGCCCCAAGGGCTGTAATGAATGCTATCGGCATACATCACGCGGTCAGCCTGAGCGAACGCGTTTCCGCACCAGACGAAGGAATCGCCGAAGCGGCCTTCTCGAGCCGCCTGCTTGAAACGGGCATAACCCCAGCCCGCCAGCTGGTGTTCGACGAACGTCGAAGGAAAAGGATAAGTCGCCGGGCCCATCGGAAAATCCAGGAAGGGTACAGGTTGGCCGATAAAGATTGCCTGAACTCCGTGCGCGCGCGCGACCGCTTCGGTGAGCTGAACGTTCGCGCGATAGCGGGCGATCATCTCCTCGACGGCCGCCGCCCGTTCGGACTCACCCGAGAGGTCGCGGCGCTGCAGCGGCGGGCGATCCGGAGCGGTGAAACTAAAAAGCGCGGGAGTGAGTTGGGGGACTCCATCATGATAGATGAATTCGTTCAGTCCATCGATGAACACCGCCGCGTTGGGAACAATTCCACGGAGAAGCAAAGATTCGAAGAGGGCTCGCTCCTGCGCCGAAAAATAGTAACCCCGACCAAAGTTGTAGCACCGCACGGTTCGGCCTGGAAATTTCTTCGCAAAAGCGGCCTCCAGTGCGCACACGACAGTTTGCTCGTCGGAGAGACCGAATCCGAGCGTGGTGGAACCCCCGAAAACAAAAATTACAAATTCCCGCGGATTTGGCGGCCACGGCGCATTCAACCGTCCTTTCCGAAAACCGGGGGGCAAAATATTTAAGAAACGACCCGAGACGGCCTGAGGCTCAAACTCCACGAAGGGCGAGTAGACATAACGAAGTTCCA
>DATAKE010000004.1:0-3414 GCA_036261745.1 Opitutaceae bacterium | reverse complement strand
GATGCCACAATTCCGGCGCGAGCGACTGGAGGAGGGACGGCATGGCGGAATGCCGAGGCGAAATAACGTCCATGAAAATCCAGCGATCGCGGGTGTCGTCCGGCTTTCAATTACCCACATTTTCAGCTGTCGGTGTGAACTGACGTGGAGGCCGGATCGATCCGGAGAGAGGTTTTATGATATAATCGCGCCAAGGAGGTGCGGTTTGAAAACCAACAGCGCGGTAGGATCACGTCGGGCCGACGCCGAGCAATCGGAGGAGTCGTGGAGGGAACGCGAGTTGACGGGTTGCCAGTTCGCGGACGAGCGGCTAGGCAAGCGGTTCAGCATGGTGTTGCAGCAACTGGCCGAAGGGACCGCCGAGAGTATTCCGCTGGCGTGTCAGGATTGGGCGAACACGAAGGCCGCGTATCGGTTCTTCGCGAACGAGCGCGTCAGTGAGGCGGACATTCTGGCCGGGCATTTTCGCGCGACGCGCGAACGAACGGCGACGGTGGGCGGCACCCTGCTGGTGCTGCACGATACGACGGAGTTTTCGTATCCGCGGGAGAACATCGGGCTGCTCCATCGATCGCGCAACCCGGGTCGCAGCCCGCATCCGTTGTGCGGCATCTCGATGCACTCGAGCCTCGTGGTGACGCCCGCGGGGCTGCCGCTCGGTTTATCCGCGGTGAAGTTCTGGACGAGAAAAGCGTTCAAAGGGACCAACGAACTGAAGCGCCGGGTGAACCCGACCCGAATCCCGATTGGGGAGAAAGAGAGTGTGCGTTGGGTCGAGAATCTCGTGGCGACGACGGCGCTGCTCGGCGCAGCGGAGCGGTGCGTGCATATCGGCGACCGCGAGGCCGACATTTACGAACTGTTCTGCGCGGCGCATGACGTCGGGGCGCACTTCGTGATCCGCAGCGCCTATCCCCGCCTCGTCGAGGATGGGGCCACGAAAACCGATGCCGGAATGAAGGAGGTTCGGGTCAAAGGCCTCCATCGTATCACCGTGCGCGATCAAAACGGCGAGGCTTCCGAGGCCGTGCTCGAACTGAGATACCGTCGGATGCTCGTGCTGGCACCCGTCGCGAAGCAAAAGGACTACGGGCCTCTGGAATTGACGATGATTTACGCGGAGGAGCGCGGCACGCCCAAAGGCCGGGAGCGAATCAGTTGGAAGCTGCTCACCGATCTGCCCGTGCGCTCGTGCGCAGAAGCGATCGAAAAGCTGCAGTGGTATGCGCTGCGTTGGAAGATCGAGGTCTTCCACAAGATCCTGAAATCCGGCTGCAAGGTCGAAGAATCACGGCTGCGCACCGCTCCGCGCCTGGTCAATTTAATCGCGACCTGCTGCGTCGTGGCGTGGCGGATCTTCTGGTTGACGATGATCAATCGCAGTCAGCCCACCGCCAGGCCGACGTTGGCGCTCACCCAACTTGAACTTAAATTGCTCGATCAGCTCGTGCCCGATCGTAGCCCTCTAGCTCAACCGCCCGCGCTCTCCGATTATATCATCAAAATTGCCCGACTCGGCGGCTACCTGGCACGTGCCCACGACCCTGCCCCAGGCAACATCGTCATGTGGCGCGGCCTCGCCCGCCTCACCGACATCGCCATCGGCTACTCACTCCGTAATACTATGTCTGAACATGATGTTTTCCTGCGTGCATGTTTAGGCGGCGAGTTTGGTCAGCTGCGCGGTGTCGGCTCTGGCCGCGGCGAGAAAAGCGGTGAGCAGCGCGCGGCCTTTTTGCGTGACCTTGTAGCGGCGGGATTTGCCGAGCCGCGCGATCAGGCCGTGGGCGCGCAACCGTGCCAGTTGCCGGCTCACCCGGCAGGCGAGCTGACGGGCGTTGAGCGAGGCCTGCCCGTGTGGATACAGCAGTTCGCGCACGTCCCGGTTGCGCAGCCCGCCCAAGACGAACTCGCCGCGGTTGACCGCGGCGAAGAGCGCGGCATCGGCCGGGTCCAGGGGATTGAGCGCGCGGTGCCGCCGACCTTTGCGCACCACCGGCTGACACACCTTGGCCGCGGCTTGGCCGAGCGGCTCGGCCTCATGCACCGCGGCCAGTGCGCCGAGGTGCCGGTCGCCAGCTGCACGCATCACTTCCGCGCGCCGCGGCATGTCCGCCACGCTGCGCCGCAATTCGCGCCACGCTTTCGTCTCCTTGCCTTTGCCTTCCGCCGCCCGCCACACCCGGAAGTCCGCCGGCTCGTTCATCGTGCCTTCGCACCGGGCAATGCTGCCCTTGTCGTAGAGTTTTTGCGAGTTGCGGTTCAGCCAGTGCTTCACGCACACGCCTTCCTCCCGGCGACGCAGCGTGGTCTTCACGTCCACGGCCGAGCCCACTTTCTCGCGGCCAAGGAAACGCAGCACCTGCTCCGCACCGAAACTGGTCATGCTGTGGTGGACCAGCGCCGGATAAATCTTCTGCAACGCGGCGCGGTCGCGGAACATCACGTCGGTCGCATACTCGCTCTCCGCGACCGTCCAGTAATATTCCAGCCGCATCGGCTGCTGCAGCGCGGCGAAGGTGGGATGATACTGCGCGACCAAGGGCGCGAGGACGCTCGGCCAGTGCTGCCGCACCTGCCGATCGAGCAACGCTTGCGCCGCCGGCACGTCCGCGATCCACGGCAGAGCGTTGTCCTCGCGCCGGAACGCGATGCCGGCGGCGGTCAGCTGCCGCGCCAGCCACTCGCGTCCGTTGCAGCACACCTGGATGAGAAACGGAAACCAGGTCTGCAAGCGCAGGTGCATGAGCCCGAGCTGCGGATGCACGAAGTAGAAGTAGAGGTGGATGCACTTGCCCTGCTCCAGTCGCAACTCGAGCTTGCCGCTCGCGCGCTCGCCGCGCACGAACCACGTATGGTGGCACGGCTCGACGGCACTGAGCACCGCGATCAAGCCCTCGTCGATGCCGTCACGCCGCCGGATGTCCGCCACGAACTCCTCCTTGCGCAACGGCCCGCGCAGATAATGCACCGGCCGGCCGGCGGCCGCGGCGAGCGTAGTGGCCGCCTCGCGGATACGCTCGCTCACCGCGGTGACGTGCTGCTTGAAGCCTTTGAGCCACACGCCCGCGCGCGACAGATACATGCCCATCAACTCCGGCTGATAAAGGCTGCGCAACGTGCCCTGCAGCCGCAGCCGGTCCCAACCGCTGATTACGCCCGTGACATCCGCCTCGTGTCGCGCCACGAATGCCTGCACGCCGCGGCCGTGGGGATTGATCGTGGTATTTTTCACACCTTCGTTTGGTCCCTGTGGCCGTGGTCTTCAACTGCGTTGCGGCTCGGCCGCGCTGGGTCCATCCGTGGTTCACCTCCTTGCCCTCCGCATCGGTCCGGTGATTTCATCCGTGTTTATCCGTGTCCATCCGAGGCTAACTCTGCCTTGGTTTTGATCGCGGCTCGCCGCGTTTCTGT
>DATAKE010000043.1:0-7119 GCA_036261745.1 Opitutaceae bacterium | reverse complement strand
GCTTTGACGTGGAATGCGCAACGGTTTCGGAGTTCTTGTTTCTGCGTCTCGTCACACAAAAAGACGCTGAGGAATTGGCTGGGCCTCACGCACGGATTCCGTGGCGGGAACTACCTCTGCGGAAGGGTTAAGACACGAAAGCTATTTGTGGCCGTTATTACTCCCGTTTGCATCGAGAAGCATGGACAAATTTCAGGTAGTCGCTGAACGCCTGCTGAACGAACTAACGGAGGTGCAAAAAGCACTCTACCGGGAACGCGACTTCCCGGATCGAGCGCGGGAACGGGAACGTTTGGTTGAAGCGGCGGCTACCTTTCTACGGGAGGAATTTGGCGAAGCAGATTGAGGCGGGATCACGTAGATCAGCGTTTCGATGATCTCGCGTGTCGTACGCGGCTTGTCCTGCTTGATGTAGTTCACGAGCGGCATGAACGCGGAAAGCTTCGCCATTTGGAGCGAAGTTAACTTCGGCCAAATGCCCGGCACGACTTCAGCGACGATGTCGTCATGCATTTTCTTAAACGGGGCGCGTCCGGTTTGCCGACTTTCCATCAATTCGGCCGTCCGTCGGTACACGAGATCGCAAAGCGCGGACGCTGCTTTCCGGTACATTGGGGGGACGGCTGCGGTTTTCTTCTGCATCGATTAAAACAATTCCTGCTGGCCGGCTTTCGGCAAGGGTGCGGGTTCAAGTTCGATTTCTCCCCCGACGGCAGGCATCAGGATTTCCGGACCGTTGTTCTTCACGGAATTTACGAGGGATGAGATCGGCACCGCTTCCATGTCATGGGAATCGTATGGGCCGGTGAACGCGGCGAATTCCTCCGCTGTGAGAGGGCCGGGCTTCAACCAGCGTTTCGCGGCGTCACCATCGAGGATCACGGGCATCCTGTCGTGAATTGGTGCGACTACCTCATTCGGTCGCGTCGTGAAGAGCAGGCATTTCTGCGGTTCTGCCCCATTCCCCTCTTCGAAGATACCAGCGAAGAAAAACGGGCGCTCTCCCTTGCGATGGATCTCGTACGGCTGTTTCAGCTTCCCCGCCTCGTCTAACTTCTTCCACTCGTAGAAGCCATCGGCGGGAATCAAACAGCGGCGTTTCTGAACTGAGTATCGGAAGGAGAATTTCGTGAACGCCGTCTCTGAGCGGGCATTGGGCTGCATGTTCGGTTTTTCGGAATCCCTCAGTTTCAGCAGGAAGCCCCACTTCATTTCTTTGGCCTGAGGCTTGCCAGTTTCGTCAGCGGCAATGGTCAGTACCATTTGGGTCGGCGCGATGTTGTACCGCGGGATGAAATGGTCGGGGACCCAGTCCGGTATGTTGAAGGTATCACGGAGGTGACGGGTCAGTACGTCGGTGTCTTTGATTTTGTAGCGACCGCACATGATTTGGACAATGCACCGTGGGGTGTCTCCGCGCAAGGCCACCTCGACACCAACTCCAGTCAGCGGTGATGTCGGATTTGTCCTGCACGCTGGAGGGAAAACTTCGAGCGGCCTGTCGGCCAATCCGCCTTCGTGTCATCAGTTTGGTTCCTCTTCGGGATTCCAAGAGGAACACGTGGTGAAATCGTTCCGAAAAAAGCCACGATTGTCCAAGAACCCGCCGCGGGATTTCGGCATGCTGGCGGTGCCTCAGCTTCGGCTGCGCCGACGTTTTCTTCGCCGTTTTCGCTGCAATCCATGTTCGCAAATTTATTTCTCGCCGCCGCCAGTGCCGGTGCGGCCCTGGCACTCCTGACGCAGGGTGCCACCGGCCACGCCGCCGCGTGGGCTTTGGGGCTCCTTTCTCTTTGGCAGGGTTATTGTGCGTTCACTCGAAAACCAGACCCTCGCTATCCTGTCATCCTCCGGCTGGGCGGGTTCTCGTGGGACGTCTTTAGTTTCTGCCGCGGCTGGCTAATCACCGGGCAGGTTGGGACGGGCAAGACCGCCGCCGCGATCAACACGATGCTCTGGCAGGTTTCTAAAAATTGCCCCACGTGGGGCGGGGTCTGCATCGACGACAAAGGGCTGTATTGGGAAACGCTCTCGTCAATGCTGGGGAAGTTGGGACGCGCGTCAGATCTCATCCTGCTTCAGGTACGACCGGAAAACTGCGGTCCGAATTGGCAGCCGATTCACCGATTCAATTTTTTGGACAACCCGCATCTGCCGTATTCAGCGAAGGCAAAAATTATCTGCGATGTGGCGGCGGCGCTCGGCCAGCGTTCCGACCAAAGTTTTTTCCGGGTGCAGGCGCAGGTGCAGATCGAATTCGCCTTCAAGGCGCTGCACTGCGCTGGATTCGGCGTCACGCTCGCCTCCGCCCATCAGTTCTTTGCCTCGGATGCCCTGATACTAGACGTGATGGCAAGGGTCGAAAAACAGGCGACTCCCGAGGCCGAACTTTTGGCCGACCACTATTTGGGCAATTGGCTGGCCCAGCCCGCGGAGCAACTGGGGGGCGTGAAAACTACCATCGCGAACTACCTTAATTATTTTACGGACCCGGACATTGCCGAGGTCTTCTGCCCGGAGAAATCCACGTTCGATTTTGGGGCAGTCGATCAGGGCAAAATCATCTGCATGTCGATTCCCCAGCGGTTTCAAGTCGAGCGCCGCTACCTCAACACCCTGCTCAAACTCACCTACTACACCCATGCGCTGCGCCGCTTCGATAAACCCGCTGCCGCGCGCGCTGCCGACAATCTCCTCATTTTCTGGGCCGACGAAGCGCAAAAGACCGTCACCGCGAGCAATGACGGCATGAGCGACTACAATGTCGTCGATGTGATTCGTGAAGCGCGGGCAACGGTCGTCGCGGCGACGCAGTCCTATGCCTCGCTAATTCCGCCGATGGGCGACGAACGAAAAGCCAAGGTTTTTATCGCCAACATGGCCAACCGGGTGACGTTCTGCGCGGCGGACGAGGACTCCGCCAAAATTGCGGCGGACACTTTGGGCAAACGAAAAACCAAACGGAGAACCGAGGGATATGCGGGAGGAAAAAGAACCTCGTCGTTCACCGAAGAAGATAAATACGTCATCGAACCCCACGCGCTGCGAAAACTCCGCAAGTTCGAAGCGGTCGTGCAGCACTGTGACCTTGGGTTCAGAAAACTGACCATTCCCCCGCTGGGAGCTGATGGGAAAATCCCCACTTGGTATCGGGAGAGAAATTGAACCATTCCGCCATGAACTCACCCACACTGCCCCTACCAGAGGAAAAGAAAGAGCGCTTGCGCCAGCTACGCCGTCATCTCACCGAAAATATCCGAGGGCAGGAACAGGTTATCGAACGGGTTGCTGCGGTGCTGGTGCGCGGCGAACTGGGACTCGCTTCGCCGCGCCGCCCGAAGGGATCGTTTCTGTTTGTGGGGCCCACCGGCGTCGGCAAGACGGAGCTGACGAACGTCTTTACGGCCTATCTGTTCGACGAAAGGAAGCCGGTGCGCTTCGACATGTCGGAATACCAAAATCAAAGCTCCGTTGAGAAATTGCTTGGTGGGCGTCCAGGCGACATCGGCCTTTTGGGAAAAGCGCTGCTCGGTGTCGGCGAATCCACCCTCCTCTTCGACGAAATCGAAAAAGCGCACCCCTTGGTGCTCGATCTTTTTTTGCAGATGCTGGAGGACGCGCGCATCACCCTGGCCTCGGGCGAAACTAAGGATTTGCGGAGGTTCTATTTGGTTTTCACGAGCAACATCGGAGCCGCGGAAGCGATGCGGATGCAATCGGCGCCCTTCGCCTCGATCGAGCGGACGGTTCTTGCGCGAGTGAGCCAGCAGCTCCGGCCCGAACTTGTAGGACGCGTCAGTGAAAAACTGGTCTTCACGCGGCTGCCGTTCGAAACGCAACGGGCGATTTGCGAACAGATGATCGACCGGGAGCGTGTGCGGCTGCGCCGGCTTGGCTTTGAGATCGAAGTCCCGGAATCGGTGGTGGAGCACATGCTTCGCCAAGGCTACCACAGGACTTTGGGGGCGCGGCCGATGAGGGCCGCGGTCGAAAGTCTCATGCAGCGCGCTGTGGCGGACGATCTCCTCGGCGGCGGGAGCGGTTCCGGCCGATTAACGGCCCTACCCTGTTCGGAAAATCTCTCGTTTACCTTCCCCGACGATTCCGCGCGCCGTTGATTCCGGGCGCGGTTATTTCCGCGATTTCACGAGTCCTAGCGCTTTCTTGATGTTCTGGACGGAGGGCAGGGAAATTTTAACGGCCTTGGCGATCTCGGTTCCGCTCTTGCCCGCAGCCGCGAGTTTTTTCACCTCGGCACGGATTCCGTCGGTGATCACCGCGCGCGTGCGTTTTTTTCCCGCCTTTCTACCGCGGCCCGCCTTGCCGGACGCCGCCGCTTTCACGGCTTTGGTAAACGCGTTTACGTTCCCGAAACCATAGCGAGCAGGGAGCGCGGCGAGTTCGCGGTGTAATTCCGCTTTTACGGAAGCTTCCAACTCCGCAACTTTTGATTTTGCCGTCTCCAGTTCCTTCAATGTGTCAGATATCATGATGCGATAAGACACCACATAGATAAACCACGCAATCATAGAAAACCCGACTTTACACAGTGATTTAGCCAAGGACACGTGTGCGTTCAACGTCGCCGGTCGCCGAAATAGCGCTTTGGGTTAAGGAAGGGCAGCGCCACTGCCTAGGTGAAAACCCGAATTTTAGAATGCGGGCGCAGAGCCGCCCTTCATCAGGGATTACCGCTGTTAGAGTTAGTGATGACTCATGTGTGTGGCCTACAGATACGTTTGGGCTAAGTGTGCCTAAGAGCCGAAATCGTCTTCAGTCGTGGCAACAAGAGTGTTCTCGATGGCAGCAATATCGTCCTAGAACGACCGGCAGTTCGTTTGCTATTATTCGTTAATGCCCCGCCGCGTTTCCACCGCGTTGCGGGCATTTTTATTTATGAGTCCTGCCATCTTCAACGAGACGAACCCGCTGCACACGAGTAACGGTGCGGGACTCATGCTGCCCGTATGCACTGTGCCCTATCGCCGTCCAATTTTTTCCGGGCGCGAAGTGAGCATTTATTTCGACTATCAGGGTCCGGCTTCGTGGCCTGCGCATTCCCATTCCCAGATGGAATTGATGCTGCTCGGCGATGAAGCGAAATGCAGTTTCGCGTGGCAAGCACAAGACGGTACGTGGCGTCAGGAGGAACTGACGGGACCTCGGATTTGCGTGATCTCGCCTCATATCGTTCATGCCTGCGACTGGCGCCGAAGCGCAGATATGATCCTCATCTTCGTTGAACCCGGTGCGGATCGCGCGGAGGTGAACACCACGCGAGAAGTCTGGGTGCATGATTTTTTGGCGCTTGCGGCCCACGACCCCATGCTCTGGCAACTCGTGGGCTCGTTACGGCAGCTCGGCCGTTTGCCCAAAACTCCGGACCGTCTCTATGTCGAATCGATGGGAGCCGTCCTTGCGACCCATCTCGTGCAGGCGCATTTTGACGCCCGATCAGGAGTCGCCTGCGGTGGCCTTTCGCCAGCCCAGTTGGATCTAGTGCTGGCCTATATTCAGCGGCATTTAGGCGAAGGACTTCCCATCGCGGCGCTGGCCCGGGAGGCGTCCGTCAGCCGGTATCATTTTATCCGACTGTTCAAAGCAAGCATGGGACTGCCGCCGCATCAGTACATTTTGAAATGCCGGCTGCTGCGGGCGAAGGAAATGCTGGGTACCGGAGAATTTCGTGTCGCGGAAGCAGCCTATGAGAGTGGTTTTTGTGACCAGAGTCATTTGAACCGCCATTTCCGAAAGTTTTTCGGGTTCACGCCCAAGGCGCTCCTCAAAAAAAAGCGCTCTTCGCAATAATCTCCCGAAATTGCGCAGGTCCGTCCAAGAATCTGCTCTGAAAATCGGATACAAGATGAACCGTCCAATCCGGTTTCATAAAACAAAGCCGGCCGCGGCATCCGTGCTTACGAACTATCAACCATTATGACCCGCCTCTTCAAAAATCTCACCGGTATCTTTGCCCTCCTCCACTTGCTCGGCAACCGAGCCTCCGCTCAACCTCTGCTGCCGATCGCGCAAATCCCGCCGTCGCTCAAGACCTCCTTTCAATACGGCCTCGGGGTGATGTTCCTCATCGGTTTCATCTGGGGCGTCATCAACGTATGGAGCGGTGCGGAAAAGATGAAGCGCGGCGACGCCGACGGTAAAATGGGCATTGTGTCCGGAATCGTCATCGCGGGCGCGGCTTCGATCATGAGCGCCTTCTTCTACATCTTCGGCATCGCCGATGGGGCTCTGACACCGACCTTTTGATGCAAGAGCTGCGGACAACCGACACCAACAGCACGAACGACAGCAAGGGCCGCGCGTTCGGCCTCGAAGGCAATGACTTCATGTATGTGCTGGTCGCCTTCGTCGCGGCGCTTGGTCTCGACCTTGTGCTGACCTTGCTGCTGCACGTGGGCGCGATCACGGCACTCGTGTTCGCGCTGCCGGTCGCGCTTCTGCCGCTCGGCTGGGTGCTTCTCTTGCGGCACAACAAACCCGCGGGCTACGCCGAGGATTTTTTGGATCAACTCGTGCACCGCGGAGGCTGGTCCTTCGCCCCACGGGCCCAGTTGGCGGTGCCGAATAAGGAGCGCCGTGCGTAGCAGTCCGCCCAATGGTTTTTTTGCCGATGGGTTGATCCTCTTCGGTGCCCTGGAAAAGGGCGGCGTGGCCGCAAAGGGTTTTGTTCTTCAACCGCCCGATCTTCGCGGCGGGAGCATCGCGCATCTGAACGCGTACCAGGACAAAATCCGCAGCCTCCTTGGCAATCTAGGCGAAGGGATGCGCGCGCAGTTCCAATGGACCTGCAACAGCGACTATCGCGCGGAACTCACCCGGTATTTTCGAGAAACGGAAAAAGTCGCCCATCCGCACATCAAACAGATGCGCACCGAGCGATTTCAGCGGTATTGGGATCGGATGCACCGGCGCGACCTGCGGCGGGAACAGCTCGTCCTTTTCGTTTCGACCCGAGTTACCGAATCTTCCGGTGGATTCAAAACCCGGAATGGACAACAGGCGTTTTATGAAAGGCTCTTGGCGCAGCTTCGCGGGCAATTTGAGGAACTGACCGGAACCCTGCGCACGCTCTTCGGGAGCGATACGACGGTCACACCGATG